>DAOLZQ010000006.1:0-82151 GCA_035426385.1 Saprospiraceae bacterium | reverse complement strand
TTACGAGGCGGACCAGTAGAGCTCTCGATCCATTTGTACTCGAGCAAGCCACCGTTTTTTAGCCGTGTGAGAAGTGGGTAAACAGTACCCTCTACTACTAGCAGGTCTGCTTCCTTTAGTCTCTTGATGATATCAGAAGTATATAACTCTTCTCCGGATATAACACCCAGGATGCACATTTCCAGGACACCTTTGCGCATTTGAGCCTTGGTGTTCTCTGTCTTGAGTGCCTCTCGTGCCAGATTTTCATTGTTTGCCATTAGTTAAATAGTTTAATATGTAATGCAAATATAAGGGTAATGGATTGTATTATGCAATACATAATACTTGTTTTTGGATAATATTTGCTTACTATGTGATAAACGAGTTAATTTTACCGACTAAATGCAGACCACTTTAACTGCGTTGATAGTATATGAATCGAAGTATTTTGTTTTTATTTATCTTGATTATAGCTCTCACAGCATCTCTTTCTGCTCAGGATAAGCTCGAGATTTATTTTACTCAGAGTGTAGATCCTGCATATAAGCATAATTACGCTCAGCCTATAGAGACTGGAGGTGAGCTTATAAAACAGAGAGTACTTCAGATGATTGATTCAGCCAGATTTACACTGGATGTATGTGTTTACAATAACAATGAATCAGACATCACAAATGCACTCGTCCGTGCTGTCAATAGAGGAGTACGGGTAAGATATATCACAGATAACTCTACCAGCAATCAGGCGCTAAAGCGAACATTGCCTTTCAGTCTATTGTACACTTCATCAGGTGATGGTATCATGCATAATAAGTTTATCATCAAGGATGCTACACTGTCCAATAGAGCTGAAGTCATGACAGGATCAATGAATCTGACAGGGACAGGTATAGGTAGTGATGCCAATAATGTATTATTTATTCTGAATTCTGATCTAGCTATCAATTACCAGCGTGAGTTTGAAGAAATGTGGGGTTCAGATGGCGCGATACATGGAAACTCCCCGCCAAGCGGAAACACTAAAACAGACAATACTGCACATCAATATGTAATAGCAGGTATTCCGATAGAGATGTATTTTGCACCTAGTGATCATACACAGGATTTTATTGGAGAAGCGCTTAGCACCGCCAACTATTCTATATGGTCGGGTATGTACACGCTCACAAGCAATTTTCTCACCAATAAAATGATCAACGCGTACCAACTAGGGGTGAGTTTTCGGGGGATTGTGGATAATATTGGTTCTTCTAAATACAGTCTACAATTGATGCGGAATGCCGGGATGGATGCGGTAGAACATTCTACCAGTGTCTTATTTCACCATAAGTATTGTATCATCGATGCGGATCAACCTACTTCAGACCCTACGGTCATTACCGGTTCATACAACTGGACTTTTTCCGCGGAAACCATAAATGACGAGAACACTTTGATAATTCATGATTATCAAATAGCACAACTCTATCAAGCTGAATTTTTTACTCGTTTTTGTGAATTAAAGCCTGAGGAATGTGCCCAATTGGGCTATCGAAAAGTAACAGAAGTGTCCTCCATTCTTGGTGTCATTACAAATGATCTCATCGAACTTCCAGCTTTACCTTTAGCTTTAATTGACCAATATGTCAATATTCAAATCGTTAATTCTTCTGGTAAGCCTGTATTGTTCAGGCGACAAAAAATCACCGAAGCTGAATCTGTGGTCGTCTCAATTGGAGCTGAACCACCTGGTATTTATTTCCTCACTTATGGAAATGGAACCATCCAACTTTCAATGAAAATAATCAAAAGCTAGTTTGGGATTAGAGCCTTTTAAATACGCCGATCAATTTGGTTTCTTCTTTTTCCCAATTTAATTCTTCGCGAGCTAATTTACAATTATCGGTCAACCGTTGATAGGTATCTGCATCGGATAGTTGGGCTAACCCCTCCGTAATAGAATTTACACTGAGATCAGGGATCAATACGGCAACTTCGTATTTATCATTCAATAATTTATACTCCGGAAAATTGATACAGAGTTGTGGAACGCAGGCCATTATATAATCAAAAAACTTATTGGCGAGGGAGTAATAATAGCTCTGACCCAAATGTTCCAGCAGGTTGATGCCTATCTGTGCACACTGAGTAAACTGGTCTAATTCAGCAGGCATTAATTTTCCACAAAAATGAATTTTGCTACCCGATTCTTGAGTTATGACTTGCTCCTGAAGTGTGTTGATCAAATCACCACCTCCAGCTATAAATAATTGAAATTCTGTGTTTTCAAGCGCCGCAATTAATTCTTTCAGGCCACGGCCTTCGTTGAGTACTCCCTGATAGAGCAAGTAAGGTGCATCTGACTTGGGAGGGCAATTGTAATCCTTTCTATAAGGTACATTTCGGATTATAGTGAAGTCAACTGAATATTGGCTTAGAAATTGACTGCTGTATCCTTCACTTACCGTGATACCGGAATCTATTTTGGGAATTGTAAGATCAGCTACTATTTCCCAGATCTTTTTAATCTGTGGCCGACGTACTACTTCTGGAGTTTCAGAAAAATATTCATGTGCATCATACAACCATTTAAATTTCTTGACGAGCCGTAATGCATAACCCGCCGGCATAGTATCCAGATCAGCACAGTACAATAATTCAATTTTAGAAAATAGATATTTGAATGCTGCTCTCAAATTGTATTCTAAGTAGGCAAGTGGTCCCTTTTTAAAGATGGGTCGATATCTGGTTATCAGATAAGGTAGTTCAGAGGTGTCCCATGGAAATAATTCTCGTCCAAATATTTCGATGATGGCTCCTTCAGAATACAATGATTTCCATATCCGAAGCATCCTCTGGTCATATGGAATATCACCAAAAGTGAAAAAAATAATTCTTCTATCTTTCAGAATCATTCAGTATAAATTTAAATTGGCTAAATTTTATCCGTTGTTCTGTCAGTAAATATTCTAGTGCTAAATCAACTGCATGTTTATTCTTAATATAAAAATCATCTTCGAGTAAATCTTTGGGTTCCAAAAATGCTTTATCTAATTTCGCTATTAGATAAGAAATGCATTCCATTATCTTTTCCTTGTTAGGTTCCCTTTTTTTATTCTCGAGGCAGATATCACAACTACCGCAAGGCGTAATTCTCTCTTCGTCAAAATAATTGAGAAGTACAATATTACGACATATTGGTGCATTCACTAATCTTAGAATAGCATTGACTTTTTCTTCAGTGCGCTCTTTGATAAATTCAGTCAGCGTCATATCTAACCTCAGATATTCTGGATTATGCCGGTAGTTTCCAAAGGAAATCATTGCTGTGTCTCTAGATGGTTGAAAACTAATAACATCATCCGCATCAAGCGTCCGCAGAATTTTCTGTACTTCATCTACTGTTAAGTTTGTCTTCCTGGCTATGTCAGTCAGTTGAATCTTCGTATGTAGATTTAATATACCCCCATATAACCTGAGTAAAATATCGATAACTGCTGTAGTTCGTTCGTCTCCGGTCTTGCGACTAAATAACTTTTGTTTATTCCACAAAATCATTACTCTGTCTGGAAACTCTATGGCTTCCGATAAATATAAATAACCATTCCACTCCAAAATCTTTAAGGCACTTAACAGTTTTCTTGAATTAATATCTAATTCCCTGGCTACGCCATATAAATCAAAGGGATAAGAGGAGGAATTTTGATCTCCTATTGCAACCCGGTAGCGGATGGCGAGAAATTCGTAAATTTCTATTACCAGTTTTTCGTCCGGAAATGATTCAGTCAGTGTGTCGGTGAGCTTAGATATATCCTTTTGATTGTAGAATACAGCAGAATATGATTTTCTATTATCTCTACCTGCGCGACCGGCTTCCTGATAATATTCTTCGGGACTGGATGGCAAATCAAGATGAATGACACATCGTACATCCGGCTTGTCAATGCCCATACCGAATGCAGTGGTCGCTACCATAATTCGGATCTTATCTCGCATCCATTTATCTTGCACATTATCCCGATCTTTCGCTTCCATCCCTGCGTGGTAATGAGCTACACTAAATTTATTCTCTTGTAAGAATTTGGCTATTTCAACTGTCTGGGCACGACTGCGCATATAAATAATCGCCGAACCGGGTACTTTATTCAGGACATTAAATAAGTCTGCTCGTTTATTTTTACTATTCCGCATCACTAGAGCAATGTTTTCTCTATAAAAGCTCTTTCTGAATATCTGAGCTGTGACGAGAGATAATTTTTCACTGATATCAGATATCACCTGATTAGTAGCAGTAGCTGTGACAGCCAGGAAAACCACCTCAGGACGCATTTCGCGCAATGCCTTGATCTGAAGATAGGCTGGTCTAAAATCATATCCCCATTGTGAGATGCAGTGTGCTTCATCTACTGCAATATAAGATACCTTCATTGTCAGAAAATGATTGATAAAGATATCTGTTTGAAGTCTCTCTGGTGAAACATAAAGCAGCTTTACGCCACCTTGAAGACAATTATTTAGTATTCGCTGAATATCGCTGAAGTGTATTCCAGCGAAAATCGCTTCTGCCTTGACTCCTCTGGTTCGGAGATCCTTTACCTGTGCCTTGATGAGTGAAATGAGGGGACTGACTACTATAGTTACACCTTCCTGCATGAGGGCAGGTACTTGAAAGCAGATCGATTTTCCACCTCCGGTAGGCAAAAGTGCGATAGTATCTTTCCTATCCAGTACAGATTGGATGATTTCTTGCTGTAAAGGCCTGAAATGCTCATAATTCCAGTACTTCTGTAATATTTCCAGAGCTGTTTCTTTCATGCTATTATAACAGAGGCTAAGGTAGTCAATAATCCGACCTGCCAGTGTGAAGAAGTTAGAAGGCACCCCATCAAATGCTTCCTAAGTGGTGATCTGAGTTTAAATGCGAGCAGTTTCAAAATAATAAAATTTATTTTGTACGCTGAGCTCAGTCTTTTCATTGTGGGTTACATAAAAGTATTGTCCGGTCATTTGTCTGGCAATATTGAATTCTTTAAGACTATTGTAAAGTGGATCTTGCTTATCAAGGCCTATCAAAAGATATTGGTCTTCTTCTTCGAGTTTGTACTCCTGTATATAATGGAGTAAATAAGAGAATAATTGCGGACTCCTATTTTGGACTAGAATAGTATGCAAGCTTAGGTAATTAATCTTCTCACCGAGAATAGGTAATTTCATCTTTCCTCTAATTGAAGCAAACAAATTATATAGCCTTCTGAATTTTTTGATGATTGGGGTGTAACCGACTACTCGCGTTTGCTTGATTTTGGACTGATCCCAGACACCACATACACCTACGATGTTACCCGATTTATACAAGATTAAATAGTCATCTAGTTTTAATCCTGTATAATATGGCTGGTTCAGCTCCTTTAAATTGTAATAGGGGAAATAGTCAATCTTGGAGCTTTCATTATCGATAAACTGTTGCAAATCATTTAAATTGGACTTGCTTGCATTGATAATCGAGAAGTCTTCAGGTAAGGTATGTCTTTTTGTGATCTTCCGTAGAAATGTACTAATATAAATACTGGCTGAGTGGTAATATGGGAAATACAATAAGTGTGGTTTCTGTTTTCTCTTGTCTATAAGACTCAGCATGAGCTTATTGTCAGAAAAGACAATTGTTTGACCAGGGTATGCTCCATCTCTATGCATTTCCAGATACAATTTACTGAATCGGGCCAGGATTTGTAATCCTTTATATCTTTTATCTATTCTAAGGTCACAGAGATAAGGCACTGAGATTATTTGCTGTCGGTACCACAATCTGCGCGTCCCAATATTGCAAACACCTACTACCTGGCTTTCATCACTTAGTGCGACATAGATTAGTGGAACTTCGCATTGGACATGTGCTCCAGTCAGGTAAGAAGGTTCACGTTCCAGTGAAATATGTATCTGCTCAGATACCGGAATCCGGCACAATGCTTTTATTCCTTCCTCGAAATCGGACGAATATGGGATTATATGAATCATCAGAATCCCACTACTGATTTTAGAAATCCCGGTTGAAATAATAATGGCATTTTAAAATCACCCTCACGAATCTGGCTTACATTCAGGAAATGTTGGATTATTTCCTTGTGCCTACCGGGTTGCAATTGCCGTATTTGCAATGACGTTAATTGTCCCGTATTTATGGACTGAACATAATAGGGGTTTTCATTCAGTCGAGAAGAAAAGTATTCCTTTAAGTGAACTTCGCTAATTTCTTCCTTTGATTCATATAACAATGTATAATATGCGGAATGAACTCCTATAACTGGATATAGAGCAAGAAAATTAATACTAGTATTGGTTTTAATTATTTCAGTACAAATTTTATTTACCTGCCATTCACTCAATTTTTCACCTGCCAAATCACAAGTTTGATTGGTTCTACCCAGAAATCTAAAAGTAGGAACAGACTTTGTATAACCACAGCATTCCATTAAATCATGTGTATTGTATCGGTATAATCCGCCTCCGGTAGTGATGATAACTTCATATTGAGTTCCTTTCTGTAGCTGATGTGCTAAATACAACTCTCCCGAAGGATCTCTAAATTCGAAAAAATGAGAACAATATGCAAGCACCGGGTCCTCAGCAGTGTAGGGCACAGTGAGCACTCCTTCTGTCATTATCACTCCTTTTCCCTGGATAAAAATTTGTCCTGATATTTCTCTCAGTTGTGGTTGCCAGATAGCAGATTGCCCATCTTGCCAGCAACTGATTAATTGTAGATTGGGGAATATTTTGGGAAGATCCAAAGTTTGTCCGTGGTAATGTGCTTCGAGATATTTCCTTCTTGCAATTGAGATTTGAGATATTTTGATAATATATTCAAAGTGCTCCTGCAAAAAATCAAATAGTTTTAAGATAAAGCTAGGACTCCAACAAGAAATAAAGCTAAGTGTCTCTTCTTGAAGCAAATACTTCCAAGTCTGCTGATAGAAGGTAGTTGCCCTATTTATATTTCCTAAACTTGAGGGTACTGCCATAATTTTACTTAGTAACTGCGCAGCTATAGGGTCAAAAAAATCGGTGTCACTCAGAATTACTTTTTTTCCTCCTTTCTGGTCAATATTTTTTAATGGTGGCGAAATGGACCAATATGATTTGCCACTGAATATAGCCTGGTTATATTTAAATAATGAGCACATCCAAGGCGCTACCGCACTTTGTATCTCTGCCTTGAGCGCTTTATTATAAGGAATTATTTTTGAAGCTGAAGTCGATCCTGAGGTGCTTTCCAGGAATTCAGTTTGATCTGTGAAAAGTATATTTTCCTTACCTGCATCTATACTATCGATATATGGTAATATCTGGTCATAATCTTCTATGATCGGCACGTTTCTTTTATAGTCAGAGTACTTTCTGATTTCTTTGAATTTATGGTCTAGTCCGAAACGAGTATCCTTATTTTGAATTATATAGGACTGAAATTTTAATGCCTGTATCTGTTTTAGGTTATCTAAATTATCTCGAAATCGCTTGTATTCAGCAAACTGATAATATAACCAAAGCCTGTTGTAAAATCCTGCTTTCATCAGAGTTCTTATCCTTACGAAACATTTATTTTGAGGGGATGCTCCATACCGGAGATCATAAAGTCCCGCGCTGAGCGCAACATATTATCCGGAAATAGAGGAGCCAGGCATATGAGTTCGTCGCCTTTGAAAAAGCCTGGATTTCTTTCCAGAAAGAAACCGATATTTTTACTCTTAGCCTTTTGATATGCAGCATCCACCAATTCGGGCTTTAGCTCTCCGAGGCTGTGTGGGAATCGAACGATACCAAGATCCGGATACCAGTCAGAACTGAAAAGTATCCTTGACACCCTGTCCGTAATTTGTTTAAGCATGTTATCCTCAGAGATGTCCGGTGCAGGATAAAAAACTTTAAAAAATAGAGGCAGATACAAATAGGTTCGGTGACCCTTTGACATCAAATACCAGTACCACTCTTTGCTGCTGTCAGAGGCGATAATACTACCAACTGATTCGCACCAACCTTGCATCATTATTTGACTGCCCCACTGTTCTGGTGAGAGAACAGTATCACCTGAAAATAAAATGTTGTATTGCTCAGTGCCGCTGTCTCCCGGATTAATGGCAAAGGTGGTGAAACCCTGAAGGTGCTTTGATGTGTCACTAATTATTCCCACAAACTGTTTCTTGTCCAAATCACTGTGAAAGTTGGATTCGTTCATCTCATTATAGTTTGCCTGCATTAGAGCATACATTTCACTTCGCTGTACACGTGTGAGTGCATTAATCGGCATCAAGGTATATTTAAGTAATTGCTGCATTATATTTGATTTCTTTATACCCAAAATTCTATATCCTTACTTACCGGATTAGGAGCAGCACGTTTGTCTGGCTCTTCAGCATATGCCCTTAGTGATTCGATATATAAGTGCATCGCATCACATTGGGTTGATTTGTAATCGGTGATATTTCCAAATTTTCTGAGATTATCACCTTGTAACTTCATTATCCATACGTCTTGATTGATAACTTTCCTAGTATAGAAAGGTAACCATAGACCTGCTAAAAAAGTTAACCAGCCGAACTTGTAAGAAATGAGTGTATATACAATAGTTTCGAAGGGACGAACCGGTGTGCATGTACTGGTAATTATAAATCCTCGCTCGTTCTCACCAAAGATATAATCTACTCTGGTATTATTTGGCATATAAAAATTATCAGTGTGCTTCATCTGTAACTTCTTTGGATTGACTAGCCAGCCTGAAAACCCAATTGAATCATTGCTCTGATCGTAGCTTACTAATACACTGTCAATTGTTCTTTCTACTTTGGCGCCGATGCGAATTTGTTTTCTATCTCTGAACCACCCTTTGTGAACAAAAACAGTGTGCGGTACATCCATGAAATTTTCTACCAGATTAGTTACATTATTTTCAAATTCTGTCCGCATATAATACCATTTCCAGCCATGGTCTTTCATAATGGGCATTGGAAATGGTTCTTTGTTCGGAATCTTGTCTTCACCCATCCATATCCATACCAATCCATATTTGTCAATTGTTGGAAATGACTCAACACGCTTATTGGGAATACGTTCCGGATGATTACCTTCAGAGGGAATACTCACACATTGTCCACTTTTATCATAGATCCAGCCGTGGTAAGGGCATACTATACAATCATCAACTATCTTTCCTTCACTTAAGGGCGCATTTCGGTGGTTGCATCGATCCAACATCGCGGTAATTTTATTTTCTGAGGTTCGCCAGATGACGATTGGAATTTCTAAAATAGTACGTTGTACTTGCCGACCTACCTTAAACTCTTTACTCATCCCTGCAGCATACCAATAGTCTTTCAGCGATCCCGCTTTACATTGCATATTGCTATTTTCAATTTTCATTATATTCGCTTTTGTCTTAAATATTGTATCCAGAATGAGTTCGATCAGAGTAGATCAAAATATGGCCCGGGATCTTTTTCGAAATGGACAACCATTGTACCCAATCTATTGTGTTTTCATTCTTTGTTTTATGCTGATGTAGAACATATATAGGTATCCAGGGAAATTGGTGATGCAACCCATGATTGTTTGAATTATAGAAAATATATTTTTCAACCCAATTCGGAAAACGCACAGTTCGACTATATGTATCCTGATCAATATATCTCACCGGTTTGATGGGTTCCTCCTGCGCATTTTTGTACTCAAGATGAGTGTGTTGGCTTAATAAATAGGGGTCTGAGATAAACAGATAGACTATAAAAGCACCCAACCAAACTTTGATAAATGTAAGGCCAAATAATAGAATTAATCCAACATATATGATCATTAGAAATGCGATTTGCAATTGATGAGATCGGATTTTTTTCCGCTCTGGAAAATAGATTTTCAATTTTTTTAAATTCCAAAAAGTAGTGATTACATAGGTGAGTGCAATTACAGGGATCCAATATTTCCATAAGAAATCAATCAGGTGTCGTGTAAAGGGGCTCAGATCTTCCAACTTTCGAGCAGGTATAGTAGGATCCTTTTCTCGCCAACCAGTCCATTTGTGATGGGCGTGATGTACATCTACCCAAGGCGTGTATGGGATTAATGTAAAAACACTTGCGATTAAGCCAAAGGCCTGTGATAGCTTATGAGATGGTAGAAAAGTTCCATGTCCTAAATCATGCTCAATAAAAAACCATTGCAACAGAGAAATTCCCAATAGTATCTGTCCCGCTAACCAAAACAGCAGTGAATTCTGCAAAGAGAGGTAAATACAAAATGCACTAAAAAATAGTTGCCATAAGATTAACAAACCTCCATAGGAAGTTCGGGTTTTTCTGGATAAGGATAATCTATAATTTTTGGTCAAAGAGTTAATTTTTGGTTCTAATTATTTCATTTTGATTTGATAATACTGATTCAAACCAGAAATTTTGATTTCTTCTAAATAGCCATTATGCCATTGAATTTTCAATCGTATATTTTGAACAATATTCTTTTTATTTCCCAAGCCGAATAACATCCTGGTATCGCCCATTGCCATAAAGCCATTGACCAGCTTCTGCTCTCTGTATTGAATTACTTTTTTATTGTTTGATTCATAGCTCAACCAAACTTTAGTACCTACTGCATCCCGTGCTGTCTCGTTGCCATTTCCTACCAATCTTAAACCAATCCAATATTTTTTGATGATATCATTTCTATATAGTATAGGCGCACCATATTGGTCAGTTACAAGTAGGTCATCATCTCCGTCATTGTCGAAGTCAGCTGCCACAACTCCACGCGTATTTTTTAAATGTCCAAATCCTACAGCAGTCGCTACATCATTGAAGGACTGTCCCTGATGATTGAGCATTATTCGGTCTGGTTCATTCTCGTAGATACTACATCCCCTGATATCTGCCCATTTATCAGCATAACTATGTATCTCAGGGCCCGTTCGAGCTATTTGCGCTTGATAATACCAGTAATCTTCGCGTTTGGCATACTTCTTATCCCAACTGTCGTCGGTCATACCGTTTGCCTGAATCAAATCTTGCCAACCATCCAGGTTTATATCGCATGCCGCAGCACCCCATCCAAAGCGATGTGTATTCAATGCATTCATACGCGTAGCTGCTTCCAGAAAATGAGCTTGTGTATCTTGAGTAGATGTCTTGTTTAACCACAAGAGGCTTCCCTCGGCTTGCATGGCATGGTGCACATTGCTCACATATATATCTTCTTTTCCATCTCCGTCAAAGTCAGCTGCTGTTGCATTCATTCCTTTGTATGTATCCAGGCCCAGATCTCCATAAAATTTGCCTTGCTGACGGACAAACTTTTTGCCACCATCATTGAGATAGCAATCATCTCGTCCAAAATCATTGGCTATATATAGGTCAGTAAAACCATCATTATTAATATCTGTAGTGGTACTCGCCAAACTCCATCGGGTTTCAATCAATCCTGACTGCTCTGCCGGAATATCAGTATAGTTTTGTTGCTTGCTGTCGTAAAGCAACAAATGATTCAATCCTCCATTATTTGCATTCTGCCAACTCTCATGCATGAAATGAAACATTCTTCTATCTCCAGGATATTGAGGTTGCGGCAGATTGAATATATTTAGTGGCGTAGCTGTCTCATACTGTGGAAGGTAATTCACGAGTGTGTTGTTAATAAGTAGATCCAAATATCCATCATTGTTAAAGTCTAGTGCATTAGCAGATAGGCAAATGGTATTGCTGTCTCTCAAATAAGGCACTTCCTTTTCCACAAAAGATAATTTTCCTTCGGGGATTATTTTGTTTTCAAAAAGGTGTGACGGGCCGAATCCAAATCCGGTAAATAGATCTTTATCTCCATCATTATCCATGTCATAGAAAAAGGCAAATCCCGGAATACCATATTTTTTTGGATCGCTCAAATATTTTTCTAATGCCGGGATTTCTACTTTCTTGAACTTAAAGTCTTTTTGATTTAAATATAATTTCCCCCGCCAACTTACATCTTTCAAGGGTTGAGTTAGGAAAATGTCTGGATACCCATCCAGATCTACGTCTGCTACTGCTGCTGCATCGCCTACAGATATAATCCACTTAGCTACATGAGCTACTCTCGTGTCCACCTCTTCTAATAATTTGCTTTTTTCTCCACCCAGACCTGAGTGATTAGCCTCAATTCGATTTAGGTAAAATTCTTGATTTCCCTCTTTTGATTCGCTAAATTTATAATTATAGAACAGGAATATAGGCATTGAAAATAATAAGGCGGTTGAATATCGCGGGATGTTAAATCTAAAATTATTCCATAAGTCTACTGAACTCATACCGCGCCATTGAGTATATAGTGCTATTAAATATCGAACTGCAGCTACTGTAAAACCTGCAAAGAAAAATGTGTAGTAACTTAACTTAAGGTGAAATAGTAAATCCAATATTCCGATAGATATTCCCACAATGATTTGGCTCTTTTTATCCTTAGGACTTGTTGCTGGATCAGTGATCATGTAGAAGGTAAATAAATAGAACGCCGGAGAGGTAAGTGAGCCTATTACTAATGTTTGCCAGGGAATGATATGTTCCATTATGATGCCTCGCAGTAATGTCTGCAAAGCAAATGTGATCAGAAAGCTAAGAATCAACCAATGACGATTGATCTTAAATACAAATAGCATCAACGCTCCGGTCAGTAAAAACCACATCATCATCCATGCCGTATTTGCAGTTCCGTACCACTGGTAACTAGGTGCTAGTGAGATAAAGTCATCAGCGAATAAAATACAAAATACGATAGCGAATAGGGACGGGTTGAAGAAGTGTCTACCATTAAGTGTGAAGACATATTTTGAGATCATACAGACAAATACCGGCAGCAATAAGTTCGAAGCATCATACGACCAGTTTAAGATCAGTGCCAGAGAACAACAAGAAATCATCGCGGATAATGGAAAAGCTTTTATCTTTTTAAATATAGACATCAGTAGCATATCCAATAATCCCCCTGCCAATATGAGAATAACGATTTGTTCAGGCTTCCTATCAAATCCCAAGAATAAAATTCCGGCTATCAGGTAAGATCCCAATAATAAGAATACCCGCCAACGTAGGTCACTCAAAGGTGGAAGTGCATAACTACCTTTTAGACTCTTAAAAAAGTAGGAGATCGTCAATTGGAAGGTTTATTTCTATTAATCAGAGGTGATGATGTATTCAGATATAGAACTGATGAAAAGGTCACTATATTTTTACTGCAGTTATTATTCTCGGTTTTACTTTTAAGAAGAAATAGAAAATGAGTCTGAAAGAGCAATAACGTGTTAATATCATTCTTTGAAATATTTAGTGAATATACGACTTTCAATGTAAACTTTCAAATTTATATTTCATTATAAACTAGCGCTTTAATAGTATTTTATTGAATACTACCACTAATTAATTCAAAGGTAGCAACTGACACCAAAACTAGTGAAACTGAGTAAATGTACAAGTACCTATATAGATGAAAAACCCCAAATGTGCCAAATTACCCAAGCGGGTCAACCTATTAATCCCTGAGTATTTTGATTCTTTTGAAGCAAACCAGATTGCCATCTTTCCAGTGGTTAAGTGACCTGTGGCTCGATGAAAGAGATAAGCATAGATAGAGTCTGTAATCAATATAAATATTGCTCCAGCCAGATAGAGAGTGTATAACCCGGATACTTTGGCGCCTTGATTTATCAGCATCCAAGTGAGGATTAAAACCATAATGAGATTGAAACTTATCCCAATAGAAGGTCTCCATGCATGGTATCTAAACATGATGATAAGCTGTAGGATGAGACGGATGAATATGGTGATAATAAATACTAGAAGGGTATTTCTTTCTCCCCTTGACCCTGTAAAGAAGAAAAGCACCCATAATGAAAAAACAAAATAGTAAAATGAAGCATAAGCGAGCCAAAACGCCTTAGGTGCTGATATCTTGCCTCCCATTTTAGAAGATTTGTTTTGCCTGTAAAAATAGCGGCAGAAAATGATGCTCCATAAAACAAGAATTAGGACCAGCAGGGTGGGTGGTATTATTTCGTTCATGTAGACAATGAATTATGTCATTTTAGTTGCTCTGGAAGATGATTGCAGATGGATACTGAGCAGTGCGCAAGATATCGATAGTCGATTTGACAAAGTCAGATTTCTTGGCAGTATAGATATTGACAAACTGTTGAGGGTTTCTGTCAAATAGAGGGAACCAACTACTTTGTATTTGGATAATCAGCCGATGGCCCTTCTTGAAGGTATGAGCGATATCCGGTAAGGTGTATTGCACTCTGGTTACTTTTCCCGGTTTGAAAGGTTCTGGTTTTGAAAAACTATTCCTATATCTGCCCCGCATGATTTCCCCTCTGACTAACATTTCATATCCTCTCATAGGTGTCGTTTCTGAAGAATAATCAGCAAAGTCATCAGGAAAACGGTCTATAACTTTTACGACAAAATCAGCATCAGTGGTGGATATTTTCACAAATAAATCGGCAATTATCGGCCCGGTAAAGGTCAGATCTTGTTGTAATATTTCACTTTCATAAGTCAGTACATCTGTCCGAGTGGATGCAAAGCGCTGATCATCCAGCATATACTCCCTGGTGCGATCCCAACCCACATTTTGCACATAAGGAACTGGTTTGTTAGAATCGCTGATATAGGTATCCTGACCATTGGCTTTTTCTGCAGGCTTCATACTGAGAGTAAAGTTTTCACTCAGGTAGATTTTTTTTTCTTTAGTTCCCGCCGGTGGCCATTGATTAAGGTAGTGCCATTGATTTTCACCTGTATAGTAGATATTTGCTTTAGATCCTGTGGGAGCAGTTTGATCTCCATTCAGATAATAGTTAAAAAAGGGAAACTCGAATTCATTTTGATACCACTCACTTGTCTTCTGACCAAACTGCACATTACCAAATCCTGAACCTGTGCCTCTGCCTCCCCAATTACCATGATACCAGGGACCCATCACCAGAGTCGTATTTGTTGTAGGGCTTTGTTCAGTAATTGCCTTATATGTATGCCATGCTCCATAACAGTCTTCAGCATCAAACAAGCCTCCTACCACCATCATTGCCGGTTTGATTTGTTTTAGATGAGGTAGAGGATTTCGAGACTGCCAAAATGTATCTAAATCTGGGTGAGCAAATAAATCATTCCAGAATTGAATGGTATTTCCATAATATTTTTCTTTTATATCTGCCAAACTTCCTTGACGAAGGAAGAAATCATAAGCATCATCAGAGAATTTACTAATTACGCTTTTATACTTCCTAGTGGGTTCTGGCCTGGGTTGACCAAAATTGAGGTAAAAGCCAAATCCGTCCATTAGTGCAAAAGCACCATTGTGATGAAAATCATCTCCCCTGTACCAGTCTGTGACCGGTGCTTGCGGACTGACTGCCTTTAGCGCAGGGTGGTCTGAGACGGAAGCTGTAGTAGCGTAGAATCCCGGATATGAGATTCCGGTTATTCCTACTTTGCCATTATTGCCCGGTGCATTCTTGGTTAGCCACTCAATCGCGTCATATGTATCGGTGGCTTCATCAGTCTCCTTCCCATTACATCCTCTTTGGCATAGTGGTCTTATATCCTCATATGTGCCTTCACTCATATATCTGCCACGTACATCTTGTGTCACCAGAATGTATCCTGCACGCAGATAATTATTCCAATAGTTACCAAAATAGTTTTTATAATTTTCCAAACCATATGGATAGCAGGAGTATGGCGTGCGAACCATCAGTATTGGATGCTTGGTGAGTGTATCTATAGGTCGATATATAGAAGTAAACAGGTGAATCCCATCCCGCATGGGAATCATTTCCTCCGACTTAGTATAATGTGTTCTAAACCAGAGTGAATCTCTGGAATATTGTGCACTGATACATTGAATAATTATAAATAACAGAATGGCAATCAAGCCAAGTCTTTTTCCCATCTTGAAGTATTTTATCTAGCAATTTGTAGTTACAAACCTAAAGATAAACTAAATTGAGAAAACTCCTTAAGCTGTGCCCATTTGCTTTAAAAATCTAAAATGCGACTTTATAGCGCCAAGCAAAGAGGGAAATTCACCATAAGACAGATTGAATTCCTTACATGTTTCTTTTACTAGTTCATTTATGGCAGGATAGTGTATGTGTGATATACGTGGAAATAAGTGGTGCTCAACCTGAAAATTTAGACCACCTACCAGATAGGATATAAATTTAGACTTTGTCGCAAAGTTTGCCGTTGTGTAGATTTGATGCACAGCCCACTCATTTTCAATCTTACGAGTAACCGGATCTGGCACTGGAAATTGTCTTTCCTCTACCATATGAGCCATTTGAAAAATTATTGAAATAGATAAGCCTACTACCAAACACATGAAAAATAGTCCTAGAATGCCAAGTAATGGGCCTAAAACCACTACAGGCAATACAAAAAATACACCTATTGAAAATGCCTTAGCAACCCAAAATATGATGTGATCTTTAGTCTTCATCTTAGGATAAGCGATCTCCCCGATTTTGCCCGTAAAGTACTTTTTAAAGTCAGAGAAAAATACCCAGAAGATATATTGCAGACAATAAAGTGCTACACTATAAATGTGCTGATATCGATGATACCACTTTTTTTCCTGTTCTACAGTGGTCCTCATAAAAGGAATGCTGATGTCTTCATCCATTCCACTTATATTAGTATAGGTATGGTGGATTACATTGTGTTTGGTCTTCCACATAAAGGTACTTCCACCTATAAAATCTAAAGAATGTGCCATTACGTCATTTACCCATTTGCGGGTAGAGAAAGATCCATGTGCGCCATCGTGCATCATATTGAAGCCAATACCAGCTAAAGTTATACCCTGTAGACCAAATAAAAACATGATCCAAAACCAATGAACAGGCAGAAATAATATCAGGAAATAGAGAATAACTAGTTGCGCTATCAAAATATAACTCTTAGTAAACAATGTCTGATTGCCTGCTTTAGAACTAATTTTATTTGTTGAAAAATAATTCTCTACTTTATTTTTTAGAGAATCAAAGAAAAGATTGGGCTTATTGATAAACTTAACTGTAGCCATATTTATGTTTTAAGTGACAAAAGTACTGAATTTTAGTATTTTATGAAAAAATATTTAAATCTATTTGTTTAAAGTTTAAAATTTTGGACATTTCACTTTGGGGCCAAAAATACCTTCGAAGAGATTGTCAAAATTCATACTCAGGCCTATCAGGCCATTCAAGTAATAATCTTTTACCGCCGCTCCGCCTCTTTGAGTAAGGTTGGGATAGCCTACTGGTTCAGTGCGTATCTCGTTGCCTCTGAATGATAGTGCAACTGCTATATCACCACCGGCTGCTCTAAGTTCATCTTCGTTTGCATACTTATTGCTCACATCATCCAGATAATCTGTAAAAGTAATCCTTGGCCCAAATTCCAGAAATACATTTAGATCTTCTTTGATGCTATACTTAATTCCTCCCGTGATCGGTACGGTGAATTGGTACAAGCCGTAAGGCCTAGTGTTTGGATCAGAGGCTAGCCCTTGGCCTTCAGTCCTTAATGGCTGAAGTTTATACCAGTTCCCCGCGTAATAAGCTTTAGGATTATGATGGATTAAGGCAACTCCTGCACTCATGTATATAGTAAATGAATTTCCTTCATATGGATCAAACTTTAACAAATTGATCTCAGGACATAAGGCAAGTTCCCAAATATTACTTCTAAAAGAGAGATTTCTGGATCGTGTAGCAGTAGTTAAATTTTTATCGTCACCTGTTAGAGTCATATTATTTAGACTCAACTTAACTCCCCAGCGTGAATTGAAATGCTGATTGAAAAAAAATCCTATAGAAGGCCTGATTAGTTTTAGGTTGCTGCCGACTGCATCAGGAGATAAGTCTCCGTAATAAAGTGAGCCTCCCACACCAGCTCCCGCTTCTTGGTATTGAGCACTAAGTCCCAGTGGAAGAGTTATAAAAATCAAAACAATACATAGCCACCTCAATCCATAGTAATTTAAGAATGAAGAAATTTTAATAATCGGAAATGTTAACAAATACGTAATGTTTTAGTTTTTACTATCATTGCTGAATTTTAAATCAAGTTTAACGTTCAATAATCTGAATTAAAAGCAAATCAAATTAAATGAAAAAAGCCATTTCTATTCTAATACGCCAATTCGTATTACTTATTGTATTGTCACTTTGTATTCAGAGCCGGGTTATAGCCCAGGTAGCACCCATAGACTGGTTTACTGAAGACTTTAGTCAAACCAAAATTTTTGGTACAGGTATTGATAGAGCTTACACTGACCTCTTGGCCGGCATGAAGTCTGTCCCGGTCATAGTAGCGGTTATTGATGGCGGAGTTGATTATCAGCATGAGGATCTGCAATCAGTGATGTGGGTCAATCCAAAAGAGATAGCCGGCAATGGTATCGATGACGACAAAAATGGATATGTTGATGATATACATGGTTGGAATTTTATCGGTAATGTTTCAGGTGATACCTATGAAGTGACACGAACTTATGCTGCATTAAAGGGCAAATATGAGGGTAAAAGTGAGAAAGATATCTCATCTAAAGATAAAAAGGAATATGATCAATTTTTGAAGGCAAAAGAGAAAGTAGAGACTTCACTCAAATTTGCACAAGCTCAATTAGATCAACTTAAACAAACTCAGCAAATGCTGGAAGGGCCGTTGAAAGCAGTAGCAACTAAAATCGGAGATCAAAAATTGACGCCTGAATTGATTGATACTCTAGATGCTGGAGACAATATGGATCTGCTCATGGGCAAGATGATTCTGCAGCAGGTACTTGCATCCGATGATATAAAAGTCGACAACATGGACCAACTAAATAGCTTGATGATGGAAGAACTGAAAGGAGCCATTGATCACTATTCAAATGAAGTAAACTACAGTTACAATATAGATTTCGATCCACGAAAAACCATAGTTAAGGATAATTTTGAAGATTATAATGAGAGATTCTATGGTAATAATGATGTGAAGGGCCCGGACGCCAGTCATGGTACTCACGTAGCGGGCATCATTGGCGCAGACAGAACAAATAATCTCGGAATCAAAGGAATAGCAAACAATGTGCGCATCATGGCTGTGCGAGCAGTACCCAATGGTGATGAGAGAGACAAGGATGTAGCCAACGCCATAAGATATGCAGTGGATAATGGCGCAAAAGTGATTAATATGAGTTTTGGGAAAGGTATTTCGCCAGGCAAAAAATATGTTGATGAAGCTGTAAAATATGCCGCCGATCATGATGTACTCTTAGTACATGCTGCCGGTAACAACGCAGAGAACAATGATTCAGTAGAGTCTTTTCCTAGTGCCACCTATTTGACACCCCTCAATAAATCTAAGTTTGCTCCGAATTGGATTGAAGTAGGAGCAATGGATTTTAGAGGACAACCAGCCGACTTTTCAAATTTTGGAATTAAAAATGTGGATATTTTTGCTCCCGGAGTAGATATTTATGCCACCATGCCGGACAATAAATACAAAAATAATAGTGGAACCAGTATGGCCTCTCCCGTGGTTGCAGGAGTGGCAGCAGTGATTCGATCATACTTCCCTAACTTAACTGCAGTACAAGTAAAACAAGTGCTAATGGCGTCTTCTTCTAAAGAAGAAAACAAAGTCGCTAATCCTAAAACTAAACTAATGGTAGATTTTAAGAGTCTCAGTGTTTCAGGGGGATATGTCAATGCATACGATGCTGTAAAAGAAGCAGCAAAACTTTCAAAAGTTAAATTATCGAATACAAAGCCTTAGTAATCTAAGCTTGATCATTTAGTTCTGATTCTATTTGGGTGAGTTTTTTTTCGCAATATTGGTTTAAAAATTTTGCTCGAGCTAAGATATTCGGCAATCCATCAATTGATAGATTGCCGGTTTCTATTGTTTTTAATATTTCCGTCAATTCATCAAAGGCTTGTTGGAAATTGACTGGTTCTTCTATATTTTGATTTTCCATGTCCATAATTGTTATTGATCGTTACTGGCAGGAGTGTCACCATCCCACATTAAATACTCTTTAAGATAACCACTGATATCACCATCTAAGACGGCATCCGTATTATTCATGGTAAACCCTGTTCTATGATCTTTCACACGACGGTCATCGAGCACATAGCTGCGGATCTGACTTCCCCATTCATTCTTCATTTTACCGGATTCTAATATATCTCTTTCTGCCTGCTGCTTTTTCAATTCCATTTCGTAAATCTTTGATTTCAGCATAACCATTGCTTTTTCACGGTTTTGGATTTGACTGCGCTCAGCTTGACATTCTACGACGATACCGCTGGGTAAGTGACGGACTCGAACAGCAGATTCTGTCTTGTTGACGTGCTGACCGCCTGCACCGCTAGCCCTGAAAGTATCCCATTCCAGGTCAGCTACATTGATAATCACTTCGATGGTGTCATCCACCATCGGTTGTACAAAGACAGAAGCAAATGAAGTCATCCGTTTTCCCTGTGAATTGAAGGGACTGACACGCACTAGTCGGTGCACCCCATTCTCTCCTTTTAACATACCATATGGATATTCGCCGCCGGTGAACTCCAGACCAGCTGATTTGATGCCGGCAACATCTCCGCCATGGTTGTATAGTTCTACCACCTTATAACCATTCTTCTCACCCCACATGGAGTACATACGGAGTAGCATACCTGCCCAATCACAGGCTTCAGTACCACCTGCACCTGCGTTTATCTCGAGGATAGCATTTAGACTGTCTTCTTCTTTAGTAATGGTTCGCTTGAATTCCATCTCTTCTACCAGAGCCGAAGTATCAGCATACGCGGCATCCAGCTCAGTCTCAGTGAAAGCACCTTCCTTGAGTAGTTCCAAGCCAATTTCTAATTCTTCAATCGCATTTTGAGCTGCCGTAAATCGAGCCACCCATTTTTGATTTTCTTTTAATTCTTTAAGTATAGTTTCCGCACGAACAGGCTCTTTCCAGAAAGTTTCTGAAAGGGTCTCCTGAGTGAGGTCCTCTATTGTGAAAAGTCGCTTATCGACGTCAAAGATACCTCCTTAGGGAAGCCAGTCTGTTCTCCAGACTTTTAAGCTGATCGATATTCATCGTTTGATAGTTTAAGTAAAAACAGAAGTACCTACGTAAATAAGTACTTCTGCTCTATATGTTAATATTATTTAATTACTTCTACATAGAACACCAGATCTGAATTGGGTTCTATAAATGTGGGAACGCCTTTTTCGCCATAAGCTACTTCAGCAGGTAAGAAAAGGGTTGCCTTTGAGCCTTTGGGTAGTAGGGCCATTCCTTCTTCCCAGCCTTTGATCACCTGACCTTCGCCGATAGGGAAGATAAAAGGTGAACCTTTCTTATAAGCACTGTCGAACAATTTACCGTCCTTTCTAGTCACGCCATAATACAGCACTTTGACAGCTTCGCCTTGCTTAGGTAGGGGACCTGTTCCTTTTTCATGGAAAAGTATTTTCACTCCACTTGGAGTTGTCTCCATATCTTTAAGTGAGTTATCATTGAAGGCCTTTATGTCTTTCTCAACCTGAGCTGCTACTGCAGCTTCTTTATCTTGTACGACTTTTCTGTCCTTGTCATTGATTATATCTAAAACCTTGAAGGAATGCTTGATGAATTTCCAGCTCTTCATGAATGGTTCCAGATTCTTAAGTGAATCTATAGGTTGCATTACAACAACACTGTCGCCCTTTCTCATATACGGTAGTATATCGACTATAGGTGATGGGGTAGTGACCTGTGAGTCAAACGGCATTACAAACTCGAATGGCATAGGATTACTTCTTGTATCTAAAAATACAGAGTCTTTGCCATCGCGTTGAACGTGAATTAATTGAGCAGCAAGATAAGTTACATCTCCCGGTTGGATTTTATTACCTGATCCTGTTTCGAAAAGCTGATATTTATATCCGTGCTTGGTGACTGCTTCAGTACCTCCTTTTTTACAATAGGAGAAAATCAGAGCCCCACTAAGAATTAACGCAATAAATTGGTACTTCATAAAGAATAGTTTAATTAAAATTTTAATATGAATTTATTATTTCATTTTTATTTTCATCAATAGCTTTTTCTAATAGAGTGATCATATTGCTCAGGCTTCCATAGGCTGATCCACCGGCGGCATTTTTATGACCACCCCCTTTGAAATAAGTCTTAGCCATTTTTTCTACAGAAAAGTTCCCTTTAGATCGAAGTGAAATTTTATTTATACTAGGCTGTTCTGAAATGAAGCAAGCTACATGCACATCGTGCAATTTTAGCAAGTAATTCACAATTCCCTCTGTATCACCCCTGATGATATTAAAATCTTGATAATCGGTCTTGGTCAGATAGATCAGGCCTGACTTCTTCTCCGGCCAGATTTTCATCCTGTTTGATAAGCAATGCCCCAATAGACGCAGCTGTTTTTCTTTTATGTGATTATTCAGTCTATCTTGAATATAATGTATGTCTGCACCGCGATGTGTGAGTTCACTGACATTATCAAATGTTGACGGGTGTACATTATACATAAACGACCCTGTGTCGGTGATTATTCCTGTAAGTAGAGCTTCTAGTCCGTCTTTATCCAAAGTGCGGTCCCAGCCGGCGGCTTTGGCTACCAAATATACAAGCTCACAGGTGCTACTTACGTCTGTTTTCGAAAACAGAATTTCAGAAAAATCTTGTGGATATAGATGATGGTCTATTGTAACAATGGGTTTATGCTGAGCTTCTACCAACTCGCCAAGCCGGTCGATTCTGTCTAAAGCATTGAAATCTAAACAGAAAAAGACATCTGCAGCCTTCACTTTAACTGCTGCTATATCCGTAGATTTATCATAGATTATTATCTCATTCGCGCCCCGCATCCAACTTACCTCATCTGGAAATTCAGAAGGTAGGATTATTGTACAAGTATGAAACCCACCACTGAGCAGATTTTTTAATCCTAAAGACGAGCCTACTGCATCTCCATCGGGGTTGCGATGAGACAATATCACAATATTACGAGGTTGGTGTAATAAGTTTTTTAATTCCTGAATGCCCTCCATTGGCAGCAAAAGTCGCTATTTTTTTATTCTTGTGGAAGAAAATATATCTTTGTGCTCTTTTTTAAATACAATTAACCACACTAACTAAAAATATGGCTGACAACAGAACATTCACAATGATCAAACCCGATGCGGTTGAAGATGGTCACGTAGGCAATATTCTTCAATTAATAACCGAAAATGGCTTTAAAATTGTTGCTTTAAAAATGACCAGAATGACTCCTCAAGGGGCTGGTAAATTTTATGAAGTGCACCATCAACGTCCCTTCTATGGCGAACTTGTAGAGTTTATGTCCAGCGGTGCTATCGTAGCAGCCATCCTGGAAAAGGCAAACGCCGTTGAGGATTTCAGGGCTTTAATAGGAGCTACTAATCCGGCCAATGCGGCTCCGGGCACTATCCGAGCTCTATATGCGCGCAATGTCGGAGAGAATGCAGTTCATGGTTCGGATTCTGATGAAAATGCGCAAATAGAGAGTAATTTTCACTTTGCAGGCATTGATACCTACTAAATTTTTCCTATTCTTATTTTCCTAAAAGGGAATCATGCCTAACTGGATAAAAAATACGGTTACTAAGAGAATATTTACTGTCGTATCTTTCAGCCTTTTAGTTCTGGGTGTATTTGTGAATTTGGTGGCATTGAAAGTAAGCTCCTTTCAATGGAGTGTAGATTATGTCAATCAAATAATGGTTTCTTATATCATTATAGGATTGTTCTTCTTAATTTTTGAAAATCGCTTCCTCGTGGTCACAGCTTTCTTATGTGCTGCTTCACTCGCATTGCTAATGAAGGAAACTACCAATGCCAGGATAAAATCTCCCTTACGGAACAATCAACCAAAGTTCAGAGTATCGCTTTGCAATATTTCAGATATAGACTCTGATCCTGATAAAGTATTTAGTTATATTCTAAAAAATGACCCGGATATTGTTGTTTTCGAGGAGTTTACACCTGATTGGGAATCAGTCATCAATGAGAAAATGGCTTCCCATTTCTCATTAAAAGTTCAGTTGCCGCGCATAGATGCGTATGGCTTGTTGATCTTTAGCAAGCTTAATACGCTGAGTATTGACACTTTCTATTATGAACAGTATCCTATAGTCAGACTGAATTGTAAGATTTATGATAAGCTGCTTAACACTTATTGTACCTATATCTCACCTAATATTGACAAGGGAACTAGAGATTCTCGTGATGGGCAGTTAAATTTTTTAGAAAAGTTGGTAAGCATGGATTCTACCGATAAGGTCGTCACAGGTGTATTCAATACAGTTGCATGGGCTGCGGAATTACAGGACTTTAGGTCAAACACTGGCTTATCTAATTCACGCAATGGTTATGTACCAACAGTATATACTAATTCCGGAGGTTTTTTCAATCGACCACTGACACATATATTCTATTCTACCGGATTAGAATGCATAAGTTTTACGGTCAATCGAGCTGATAATGATGAATTTGGGGTCCAAAGTACTTTCCAATTCAAAAATAGACAGTAATTGTACGCATACAGAACAATATATATACTTTGTAGCGTTTAAACATAGATTTTATATCAATACTATTTTAATGGAAAAAGTAAAAATTCTTTGGGCTGATGACGAAATTGATTTACTCAAACCCCAGCTTATTTTTTTAGAACAACGAGGATATGAGATTATTTCTGTCACCAATGGTTATGATGCACTCGAAGAATTTGTAAATGTGAAGGATATTGACGCAGTGTTTCTGGATGAAAGTATGCCGGGAATGTCTGGTATGGAGACACTTGAAAAGATGAAAGCAATCAATTCCACTATTCCGGTAGTTATGATTACTAAGAATGAGGAGGAGCATATTATGGAGCAAGCGATTGGCTCTCAGATTGCAGATTACCTTATAAAGCCGGTCAATCCAAATCAAATCCTGCTCTCTCTAAAAAAGATCACAGACGAAAAGAGACTCATTCGCGAGAAGAGTAGTTCAGACTATCAGCAACAGTTTCGAAATATATTTATGGCTATCAATAGTGGCCTGAATTTTGACGAATGGGTGGATACCTATAAGGAAATTATCAAATGGGAACTGAAGCTGGATGAATCGAATGCAACTGCGATGAGTGAAATTATTGCTTCCCAGAAAAGCGAAGCGAATGCTGCATTTTCAAAATTTGTTGATCGAAACTATATCGACTGGGTTGAGTTTGTAAAAGGTAAGACGCCTGTCATGTCATACAATGTCCTCAGAGAAAAGGTTTTCCCTTTTCTGGATGACAACAATCCAAATATCATTTTATTATTGGATAATCTGCGCTTTGACCAGTGGAAGACAATTGAGCCAATTATAGCTGAGCAATTTAAGTTGGAATCAGAAGAGGCCTTCTGCAGTATCTTACCTACCTCGACGCAATATAGTCGCAATGCAATCTTCGCAGGTATGACTCCTTATGAGATCTCTCAGAAATATCCAGATATGTGGAAAAATGACTTTGATGAAGGCGGCAAAAATCAGCACGAAGCAGATTTTCTGGAAGATCAAATCAACCGGGTTTTCAGAAAACCCATCAAATCTGAATATATTAAAGTTACGAATAGTCAGCACGGGAAAAATCTTGCAGACAATGTGATGAACTTGTGTAATAACAACATAAGTGTCATCGTATATAACTTTATCGATATGCTGTCCCATGCTCGGACAGAGATGGAAGTATTGAAAGAACTGGCGGCGGACGAAAAAGCATATCGGTCATTGACGCGTTCTTGGTTCCTGCATTCACCCTTATGGACAGCATTACAGAAACTGGCAGAGCGGCCCGTACAACTTTTTATTCTCACTGATCATGGTACTATAAAAGTCAAGACGCCTAGTAGGGTAGTGGGTGACAGAGAGACTACTACAAATCTCAGATATAAGGTAGGAAAGAATCTTCAATACGATCCATCAGATGTGTTGGAGATGAAAGATCCGGTGAAATATATGCTTCCTCGTCCAAATGTGAGCTCGGCATTCATCTTTGCCAAAGAAGATAAGTATTTTCTGTACCCGAATAATTACAATTATTACAATACATATTATCGGGATACATTTCAACACGGGGGAATTTCACTTGAGGAAATGATCTGTCCTTGTATTAGGATGCGCTCCCGTCAGTAACGAAGTTAATCGGCTTCAGTTTATAACCGTGTTGTTTTAAGTATCGCATCATACCATAGTTTCCAGGCAAGTGTCCGGCTCCTACGGAAAAAAACACATTGCCGGTGGAATGCATTATAATATCATGCATCTTTAGTGCCATCTCTTTATTGCGTCGGTATACCAACTTGTGCTTATCCAGACCACTTGACCTTTTTACGTGAGCGTATATTTTTGTAAGGTCATTAGCTGCGTAATTCTTTATCAACTTTGATGTCTTTCGTCTGAAGTTCAATGGCTTATGAAGTATATTTTCTAATTGCTCCAAAAACGTCGAATCAGAGAGTTCTGCCATTAAGTTTTGCTGAACTTCATAGGCTTCCAGACCCATCATTTTCAACCCATGTGACATTGCTATATCTGTAAGGGCAGCATCAACTGAACCCGGTTCTATTGTACCCTCCATTATACTGGAAAATACCTTACTAAGTGCCACAGGAGGAGGATAATGATTCAATTGTTCTAGACTAATATTGAACTTCTTTAATAAAAACCTAGTTTGAGAAGCGGAACATTTTATCCGGCCTGCCAGGGGTTCCATAAAAATGGTAGATAATGGCATCTCCTGATCCATGAGTGAAAGATCCATCTCGCCACAATAGCTGACACAGCTTGGAATAAGTTGGCTGCAAATATCTATTAGAGGTAAAAATGAAGAATGAAAAAGATGAATAGATCCCAGGAGATATCCCCTGAGCTGAGAGGGTGATTCAGTATCGTGAATTTCCTGAAGTAGTGAAAGTGAAGAAGATCTAGACAATTCAGTCTTTACTTATTCATATTCAAAAGGAAGAATTTTGGAATCCTTGACTGTTGAAAGTGTCATAAGGGTCTTGAGTCTTTCTATTTCTTCGATCTGACTTAGAGTTTTGAAGAGTATGTGCTCATAATCCGGAATATCTTTACACACGATCTTCATCAGAAAATCTGCCTCACCTGTGATGATATAACATTCAGTGATCTCAGGGATATTTTTAATTTTTTCTAAAAATTTATCAAGTGCATTCTTCATTTTCCACGCTAGAGAGACGAGCACAAATGTCTTCACATTAAGTCCCAACGCCATAGAATCCACTGCAGCATGATAATTTGAGATGACTCCAGTTGATTCCAGTTTCTTTACTCTTTCCAGAGTAGGAGCAGGAGATAAACCTATTTTCTTTGATAAATCTAGATTAGTGATCTTACTGTTAGCTTGTAATATTCTTAGTATTTTCAGATCGATCTTGTCAAGCTTGTTTTCCGAATGATTATGCATAAAACCAAATTAATAATGTATAAAGATAATAAAAATAAAATATGTATTAAGGAAAAATCCCCAATGCAAGATAATCACTACTAATTTTGTTTAAGGCTAGAATAAAAGCTGCAGTTCTCATGTCTTTGACAGCGCGTTTTCTTTTCCATAATTCTCTGATATCCTGATATGAGTTTACCATTGTTTCTTCGAGGCCCGACCTTACCAAATCAATTTCATCGGCACCTTTGGTCAATATATTTCTCTGTAAAAGATTAATTTTCTTACCAGTCATACTTTCAACAACAGATGCAAAATTCTCATACAAATTCTCGTCAAAGCGTTTTTCCATACGCCCGAAACGCATATGTGAAAGGTTTTTCAACCATTCAAAGTAAGAAACTGTAACTCCCCCGGCGTTCAAAAACATATCGGGAATGATGATAATTCCCTTGTTCAATAAGATTTCTTCCGCATCTCCTGCTACAGGGCCATTAGCTGCCTCTGCGATTATTTTTGCTTGAATACGAGGAGCATTATCAGCAGTAATTTGATTTTCTAGTGCAGCAGGTACCAGAATATCACAAGGCAACTCTAGTGCAACAGATCTATTTTCAAGCGTTTTAGTATCCTTAAATCCGAGGATACTTCCGGTTTCTTTTCTAAATTTAATCAACTCCTGTATGTTGATTCCTTTCTCGCTATATATTGCACCTTCATATTCTGAAACCGCAATGATATTGATATCACCCTCTGCTTGTGAAATTTTCCCTGTAAAACTACCGACGTTGCCCAGGCCTTGCAAAACCATTGTCTTACCGGCTACACCGGTGGTAAGTCCAAGTTTTTTACAATCCTCTTTATTATTGAAGAATTCCCGGATACCATAATAAACACCTCTGCCCGTAGCTTCTTCACGCCCTTTAACTCCATTCTGCGTTACAGGCTTACCCGTGACACAAGCTGCGCCATCTATATCTCCATGTCGCATAGTCATATAAGTATCGGCTATCCAAGCCATTTCTCTGGCCCCTGTTCCGTAATCCGGAGCCGGTACATCAATGCCAGGGCCTATAAAGTTCTTTCGGATTAATTCTGTCGTATATCTACGAGTGATTTTTTCCAATTGCTTGACTGTATAGTCCTTTGGATTGATTTTAACACCACCTTTAGCACCTCCAAAAGGTACGTCCACAATAGCGCATTTATATGTCATCAGAGCAGCTAGCGCCATGACCTCGTCCTGGTTGACGTGACTGCTATAGCGGATTCCTCCTTTAGTAGGGAGTCTATGATGGCTATGTTGAACTCTATATGCCTCGATTACCTGATATTCATTCCCAACTTTTACGGGGAAGTTTACCTGATAAACTGCGTTACAAGCTTTTATCTGATCCAGTAAGCCCTTTGGCAGTCCGGTATGAAGAGCTGCTTTATCAAAATTCCTACTTACACTTTCGAAAAAACTTGGTCTTGGATTACTCATGATAATTGATTTTATCTTCTATTTTTTTGATTTTTTTATCTATTCTGAAGAGGTATAGAAAGAACCCTGCCAATACAATGGCTATTACAATGACTACAACATATATCTTGCCACTCTGATACAAAGAGGTTGTTCCGGTCTGTGCTTCAAGGCTTAGACCTAGTGACAAAAAAAGGGCTGTCAAAAGACTATTTTTAAACTTTACGAGAACTATCTTCATTTTCAAATCAAAGATAACTATTAATTTATTGGGCAAACATAATTTTGTCAAAATTAAAACAATGATATTTTATTTTTTCATCCATTGAGATGGGAGTCAATTTTCTTTATGCGATATAATAGGTTACTTAGCCAGAGTCCCAGAAGGGTAAAGCCAATCACAGCTGGATAGAATACTGTCCGCATCGTATTGTCCAGATCTTCACCGCCCAATGCAGGATTTCCACCGTTTCCCGGATGTAGGCTGTCGTAAAGCCTCGGTATGACAAATATAAGGGGTATAAGAGTACACATAGCAAATATAGAATAGACTGCTCCGATACGATTGCGTACAATATCATCCTTAAATGAGCGCCATAATATGAAGTAAGCAGCATAGATCAGCATTGCTATAGCCGTCATGTTGAGCTTTATATCACCTGTCCAGTAAGTTCCCCAGGTATTTTTTGCCCAAACAGAACCGGTAAGCAAGCCTAATATACCGAAGAGGAAACCAACACTATTAAGTGAGTATGATTTTAAGATGTCTTCTTCTTTTTGTTTAAAAAGAAACCTAATTGCGAAAAATACTGCGAAAAGATAGAGCATCACCATTCCAAACCACAAAGGGACGTGATAGAATATATTGCGAATGGTCTCTTCTAATATTAATCTGAAGGGAAATCCTTTAACATGAGCCTGTTTTAACCCTGATATTTCTGAGGTACTCCAATTTTGGGTATTCGTGCTTTGTGCACTATCACTGCGTATGACTACGGAAGAAGGTCGGATAAAACTTCCGTCTTGGTCATTTGAAATGATCAGTGTAGCGCCCTCTACTTTTTTACTACCTGTTAAGGTAGATGGGATATTAAATGTCAAAATTGCCTTTTCATCTGTTTCTGCGATAAAACTTTTTGCGGGGATGAAACTATTGTCTTCCAGTTTGAGCCAGGCCTTGCTCTCAGCAGTAGATAGGTGAGTATTATAAGTATGCACATTGGCTGTCCATACACTTCCGGCTACAGCACTCTGTTGATCTATTTCTAAAATTCCGGGATTTAAGGGCCTCAGCATGCCGGCAGTGAAAACATACACTATCAGGACAATGGTAATTACTTTGAACCAACTTTGATTTATCATGAGTACATTTTATTCCCGCCACAAATATGGAAATAATATAATTGAAACAGCCACTAAAATCACCTCTATTGAAACCAAAATGACTATATCAGTTGTATAAGCTGTATCCTGGATCAGAGCCAGAGCATTAGCGGATAATTTTAGATTAACCAATAAAATCGGTAGTACACAAGGAAATCCCAGTATGGCTGTGAGAACTTGACCATTGCCGGTCTTGGCTCCAATGGCAGCCACAAAGGTAAATACGGAGGCGAACCCAATGCTCCCCATCGCGATACATAGGATAAATAACCCAAAGTTACGCACCGGATTTCCGGCTACAATAGCGAAAAAGAAATAGGACAGCAGTCCCAGTACGAAAAGCATTATTGTATTGTACACCAACTTTGCAATCAATACATGCACCGGGGCTGCTAACTGATAATAATATAGTGTCCTGCTTCCTTGTTCTTGATTGAAAGTACGGATCAGCGCATTGACTGAAATGAAAAGAAATACAATCCAGAAAAGTACATTCCAGACTTGAGGCTGGATATTAATAAAGGAGGCATAGATTACGTATATAGAGGCACAAACATATAGTAATACTGAGCTGATAGAAAATGTATTTCGAAATTCTACCAGCAGATCTTTCCCAAGTAAAGCCTTGATCTTATTCATCACTCAAAGGTACAGATTGGTGTGACATGAGAGAAAGTAAATAGTAGCTTCATATATATAATGATTAGTTTTAATATATTTGCTTGTGGTTACCGTGATATTATGTATTTTCGAAAGTTAATTCTCCTTATTCTATTGGGACTAATTTCACCTGAGCTGTATGCTCAGGAATACGTCGTAGCTAAAGTTGCAAAAGGAGAAGGCGTATATTCTATGTTACGTAAGTATAAGTTGGATCAATACAGTTGTAATCTTAAAGAATTCTATCGACTAAATAATCTATCTCCGAACGCATCTTTAATTTTGGGAAAAGACTACAAAATGCCCATACGTAGATACACTTACAATGCTAAGTCGATTCGCACCACTATCAATAATTCGGATCTTCCCAGGGCACGAATGATAGAGCAATACAACAAAGATCTCCTTTTTGCAAAGATCAAAGAAGTATATTTTATTCAAGATAAAGATCTTTGGGTACCCTATCATATATTTCAATGCAGTGATCCGGCTAAGACAACTATTATGTCAAACCCCTTTCCCGACGATGGAAAAACACAAGAGAATCCCACTCTTATCCTATCGAAGCCCACAGATGAGCCGATCTATTCAGGTAAGGAAGTCAACTATCCACTTTTTGGTGCTAAGTACAGTAGGGTGCCTCTGAAGGATGAATCATTGAAAAACAAGGTCTTTTACTTGAAAGGTGGACATGGGGGACCTGATCCGGGTGCAATGTCCCGTATTGAAGGCAATGTATGTTGTGAAGATGAATACGCCTATGATGTAGCATTGAGGCTGGGTAGGTTATTAGTAATGCGTGGCGCTAAAGTGCATTTTATCGTCACAGACCCGAACGATGGCATCAGAGATGACCAATATTTGATTTGTGATAAGGATGAGAGACAGGGGAAAAATGAAGATATACCCCTCAACCAAATACTTCGGTTGCGTGGAAGAATTAATTACGTTAATTCAATGTATAATACCTACAAGAAGCAAGGCATAACAGACCAGAAATTTATAAGTATCCATGTGGACTCCAGGTCTGAGAATGTCTCACTTGATGTGCATTTTTATTATTTTGAAGGCTCAGATGCTGGTATGAGAATGGCACTCAATACGCAGGAAACATTTTCAACTGAAACACGCAAGACTAGTGACGCTGCTTACACTGGCACCGTCAAAGGGCGTGATTTATATGTATTGAAATACTCGCATCCTCCGGCCCTCTTTGTGGAAATTGGAAATATTCAAAACCCCAACGATCAGAAAAGACTTATTGAGAGTAGCTATAGGCAATTGATAGCCAGCTGGCTCTTTGAAGGCATTACGAAATCAAAATAAATTTTTATCGTTTTATAAAGCTAATAGCCTTAAAGTATTTTCCTCCTGCTTGAGGGATAGCATAATACATACCTGGAGTCAAACTATAGCAATTCAACTTATAGTGGTCAGAGTTGATTTTATACTTAGATATAAATTCACCTGCTGCATTATAGATTATTAGATCATTTACAGTACGGGTAAATTCTAGATTCAGTTCTGATGATGTTAGGGTAGGCCAAACATTTCCTACTAAATTCTCTTGGTGGGTGGAATGAACCGCAGCTTTAAAGCCACATAATCTTGGATAATACAACTCTATTGCCTCCTGGTTGAAATTAGCAACGTTCGATAGAAAGATAGGGTCTGTATATATATTAGTGTGTCCACCCCCCGGGACTACTTCTAGTATATTAGGAATGTTTTTTCGGTTAGCTTCTGAAGTTAGATACCTGGAGCCATACATATATATTAAGCCAAAGACATTGGCAGAGTCTATTGGTACAACATCATCCTTGTCACCATGCATACTCATTAGCATTGGTTCACCCTCATCCAAAAGATCATTTGAGACCATAGCTCCACTGAGATTAATCACACCAAATATATCAGACGTGGAATGCTTCAGATTATCTGCACTTCCGGTGTTGCCTCTGAAGCCCCCGTTTTTATTAATGATGCTAAGTAATTCAGGAGCGACTACATCATTCTCATCTAAATATGCCATATGTAGAGCGGTAATGGCTCCTGCAGATATCCCCCCGATCATCATTTTAGTGGTATCGATATGATAAAGATTTGTTGTCGCCGCATCATTCTTAAAGAAACGATAGACGCCTTTCATGTCAGAGATAGCTTTTACTGTGGTACTTTGGAAAATTTCTTTCGATGGAAACCCTGTAAACAAGCGGTATTGGACTGAAGCAGTGACAAAGCCTCGACTTGCAAATGATTCACACAGAGCTTGCATGTCCGCTTTGTCTCCTGCAAAGAATGCACCTCCATGAGCAAGAATGATCATCGGACGCTTTTGGACCACGTCACCAATAGGTTGATAGATATCCACACTGAGCTGTTGATTCTCGGGAATAGCAGTTGCATATTCTACGGTTATCTTGGAGATCGAGGTGAATTGTGTGCTGGCGTATCTTATACCATCGCATCCTTCGGCAAACTGTGCTTGTAGATTATTTGAACCTAGGAGATAAAATGTCAAAAGGTAAAGTAGCTTGGAATGCTTCATTTGGAGTCAGTTTAACTGTAAATATAAATATTTTTTTAAATTTAAAAATAAAACATATTATGATTAAGAATAATATGTATACCTTTGTAAACTAATTTTTAATCCCATGAAAGAATTTTTACCTTCTATATTTTTATTCCTTGTTGGCCTGTTGGGGATGACCCTGTTGTGGTCAAATGGATTGTCGGATATAATCGATCAGCAACCAGCGGGTAATAATCTATACGGAGAAGAATTTATCCTAAAGACACAGGCGATACCTGTAACTTCGCAAAACGATTCTTGTTACATCATTCAACAAGCTGATTTGCAATTATTAAATGATTCTATGACAATTGCGCGAAAGTAAGTTCTTAGAATATTTTATATCTTCTCAGTACGTATACTAATCCATATCCGATTACTATTGAAAAGATGATAATAAAAATATAACTGTACGAATTATGGGCGAAGGGCAGTTCGACATTCATACCAAAAAAGCTTGTGATAATTGAGGGAACCATTAATAGTATGGTAAAGAAGGTAAGGCGCTGGATGTCCTCATTAGCATTATTCGATATGATGCTGGCAAAAGTCTCCATCGTACTGCTTGTGATGATTGTATAGACATTCGACATTTCCAAGGCCTGACTGTTATCTATAATTAAGTCTTCAAATATCTCTTCGAGATCTTCACTTAAGCCCAATCCTAAGAAATCAATTCTCTTCATTTTTACCTTTAGTAACTCATTGGCCTTTAGAGAGTTGACAAAATAGACCAAGCTCTTCTCTATTCGCAGCATCTGCCAAAGTTCTGAATTTCTGGAAGAACTATAAAGCTCTTGCTCCAGCATATTACGCTTGAGATTTAGTTTTTTTAGACACGCAATAAATCGATAGACATTTTGCTCCATAATTTGGAGAATGAATTTTTCAATGTTGGACGGTTCGAAGTTCTTTAATTTATTTTCTAAAAATAAATCTAACACTGGATTCTCCATAGCGCAGATCGTAGTCACACTTTCCGGTGTAAAGATAATGCCTACCGGAATCGTGATATATACTGCTTCACTCTCTTTTTCAGTCTCATTGAGTACAGGGCTATTGATGATTATTAACTTAGTGGAGTCTTCACGTTCGTAACGTGAACGTTCGTCAATATCTAGAGGATCAGTAAAAAAGTCTGAAGGAATATTTAATCGTTCTGAGAGATACTCAAATTCTTCATGTGAAAACGGGGGGGTAATATTTACCCAACAGTGAATGGCATATTCCTGAATTTCGATCAACTCGCCGTGATGTTTTGTATAATACCTTACCATTACTATCAGGATCCATTTGTCAAATGATCAATTTTAAAACTGCTGTTAAGGGGCTAAAAATACATATTAATCTAATAAATCTATTAAATACCCTTAAATCGGCAACCAATGAGCAGATATCTCAGTTTATAAAAGAAAAATTATAAATATGTCAGAAATTCAAGAAAATGATTTGAGATCAAGAGAGGCTGATGCTATTATACGCAAGTTCGTCATGTATTCTGCAGGTGCAGGTCTAATTCCGATTCCTGTAGCAGACTTTTTCGCAGTAAGTGCAGTTCAGCTTGAAATGATTCGCCGACTTTGTAAACTATATGATATTTCCTTCAAGGATACTGAGGTGAAGGCAGCTATCATGGCTCTTACTTCTAGCGGGATAGCTAGGATCGGAGGTAGGATGGTAACTAAAATGATTCCATTTATTGGCTCTATTGTTGGTGGTGTTGCGGTATCAGCTTTTTCAGGTGCGACATCTTATGCTTTGGGTGAAGTGTTCAAGCGCCATTTCGAAGATGGAGGAACTTTTTTGGACTTTGATTGGAAAAGCTTTAAAAGGTTCTATGATGAAAAATTTGAGAAGGGAAAGGAATACGCTAAAAAAATTAAAGATGATGCAGAAGAGGAAATAAAATCTACAGGCAAAAAATTAGTAGAAGCGACTGAGGAAACATTGGCAGATATCAAAAGAGAGACTAAGAAAACTGTTAAAAAGGCTAATACTCCGAAGTCCAAAAATATTAAGGCAAAGGTCAAAAATCTACAAGAATTGTATGATATGAGAAAAAGCGGTGAGATCACTGCAGAAGAATATGACCAGATGAAGACTGACTTTCTGGATTTAGAATAATGTAAATGAAAAAGCCACCAATTAGAATTTGGTGGCTTTTTTTTACTATACTGAGTATTCTAACTCTTGTTCATTTAATTGCTTGATTCAAATCACCTATAAGATCTATTAAATCTTCGATTCCAACAGATAATCTGATCAAACCGGGTGTTATTCCTATTTTTTGCTTTTCCCGAAGTGCTATATTCCGGTGTGAAGAAGTGTCAGGATGCAGGCAGATAGTATTGATATCTCCCAATGTAGTGGCTTGTCTGATTAATTGAATTTTATCAAAGAAGTGATTAGCCGCTGACAAACCTGCTTTTAATTCAAATGATATCATAGGCACAGGTTGTCTCATTTGAGCTTTTATGAGGTTTGCTTGTGGATGAGTGGGATCACCGGTAAAATAGATTTTTGTTACTTGGTCCATCTGGGTCAATGCTTTAAATATTTGAGTGGCATTATCTACTTGTTTTCTTAATCTAAGTCCTAAGGTTTTCAATCCATGATATGTCATCCAGGCTTCAAAAGGCGAGCAATGACTTCCCATCAGCCTTATTTGTTTTTCCAGAATTATATATAGCTCAGGATCTCGGGTGATGATTGCTCCGGCAATACTTTGGCCATTACCCGCCAGGTACTTGGTGGTGCTATGCACTACCACGTCTATTCCATACGAAAGTGGTTGCTGGATCAGTGGGGTAGCGAAGGTATTGTCCGCTACAGTCTTGGCACCGTGTTTTATTCCTATTTCACTCACTAACTTTAGATCTACACAATTCAGTAAGGGATTAGATGGAGTTTCGACATAGATCATATTGACCACATTGCTTTCTAATATTCTCTCTACTTCTGACATATCGCTGAAGTCGACCCAAGCGATATTAAAGCCAACTTTATCCGCCAATAGATTAAAAACCTCACTTGTAGCTCCGTATAGCCCGGTGTGTGATATTAATGTTGACCCCGGAGTCATTATAGCCATTACGGCTGCAGTAATTGCGGCCATGCCGGAAGCTGTCATGAGTGCAGAAGTAGCCCCTTCCAGTTGCCACCCTTCCAATGCCGCTAGTTTTTCTGCGAGAGCGACAGTGTTTGGATTGCCATATCGAGAATACATATATCCTTGCTTTCCTCCTGAGAAAAGTTCAGTGCTCTCAGTCAGACCATTTATATCAAAGGAAGAAGTGGCGTAGAGTGGCATAGAATGCGCTTTCTGTGGCGGTGGATTATAGTTTTCCGCTGTGCAGATCGTGTCCAATGAGATTTTATTCATAAAGCCAATTTTTAAAAAAGATGCGCAAACTAATTATTTTTATCAATTTTGTCTCAATGTTAAAAACTGATGAAGAGCTCGATGATCTGCTACCTGATGGTAGAGGAGATGATCTATATGAGCATTATTCCTTTCTAGTAGATAATGGCCAGTCTCCTGTGCGCATTGATAAGTTTGTCTTTGATCGCGTACAGCAAATATCTCGCAATAAGATTCAGGTAGCTATCAGAGCTGGCAATGTCCTAGTCAATTCTGTTCCTGTCAAGCCAAACTATAGGGTGCGACCTAAAGATGAGATTTCTATTGTATTGCCGCATCCACCTGCTGAAAATACAGGCGTTCTTCCTGAAGATATACCATTGAATATCATCTATGAGGATGACGATGTTATGGTTTTAAATAAGCCCACAGGCATGGTCGTTCATCCCGGATTGGGGAATAAATCCGGTACTCTGGTGAATGCTCTTGCACATTATTTTAAATATAATCTTCCCGTTAAAGCCGGAAATGATGCTGATCGACCCGGCTTAGTGCACCGTATCGATAAGAATACTTCAGGACTATTACTTATTGCCAAGAATGAGTATGCGATGACCCACCTGGCAAAACAATTCTTTGATCATACAGTAGAGCGTGAATACAATGCACTCGTATGGGGCGAAATAGAACCTGAAGCCGGGAAAATCGAAAATAATCTGGCGCGAAATCCCAATAATCGAATGCAGATGATGGTCTTTGACGAATCTGATATAGGAAAGAAAGCGATTACTAATTACAAGACCTTGGAGCGATTCTACTATACCAGCTTGGTCTCTTGTCGTCTTGAGACAGGCCGCACTCATCAGATCAGGGCACATATGATGGCATTGGGCCACCCAGTCTTCAATGACGACAGATATGGAGGTGAGAAGATCTTAAAAGGAACCATATTTACTAAGTATCGACAATTTGTCGAGAATTGTTTTTCTATTTGCCCACGTCAGGCGCTTCATGCTCGAACTCTGGGATTTACACACCCTACTACCGGGAAAGCAATGTTTTTTGACTGCCCTATTCCGGAAGATATGACCTTACTTCTGGATAAATGGAGAAACTATCTCCAAACTCGACGAGAAATTCCAGAGGAAGATTGATGAGAATATATTATATAAAATTATAATATAAGAACATAATTTGGTATTTTGGACAATAACTGCAAAAAACCATCTAATATTTGGCAATAAATTGTTAACAAATCTTTTGTGGGTCACTGTATTTGCTATTGATACCTTTCTGGGGTATTTTTGTGTAAAAATTATAATGATATGGAAAGTCAATATAAAGGCGGTGAATTTCTAGTTAAGAAATACAGCAGTGATGGACAATACATCCCTGAGAAAATGAATGAAGAACAACGTCTCGTCAGGGACTCTGTCCGTTCTTTTATTCGGCAAGAAGTAGTGATAAGGGGAAGCAAATTAGAAGAGCAACCTAAGTTAGTAGAAGAAGCAGCTGCACTTGGGCTCATCGGTGCTCATATGCCGGAAAAATATGGAGGGCAAGAATTTGATACTATTATCAATGCTATTATATCTGAGGAATTAGGTGGCGGAGATGCGTCATTTAGCACCACCTTTGGTGCACATACAGGTATAGGAATGTTGCCCATCCTCTACTTTGGTACAGAACAGCAAAAGCAATCGTACTTACCAGGTCTTTGTAATGGCGAATTGAAAGCCGCCTACTGTCTTACGGAGCCGGGATCAGGTAGTGACGCACTAAGTGCTAAGACCAAAGCAATACTAAATGAAGCGGGCACTCATTACCTTTTGACCGGACAGAAGATGTGGATATCGAATGCGGGTTTCGCAGATGTATTTATTGTGTTTGCTCAGGTAGATGGAGACAAGTTTACCGGGTTTATTGTCGATAGGGACACAGCAGGCCTAACACTTGGTGCCGAGGAACAGAAAATGGGAATAAAAGGTTCTTCGACGCGCCAGATATTTTTTGAAAATGCTCCAGTACCGGTAGCGAATGTGCTTGGAGAGATAGGAAAGGGTCATTTAATCGCTTTTAATGTACTCAACATGGGTCGCTTCAAGCTGGGTGTATTGGTGTGTGGTGGCTCTAAGCATGTTTCTACTTTAGCTACTACCTATGCTAACGAACGGCATCAGTTTGGTGTACCGATTTCTTCTTTTGGTGCTATCCAGTTTAAGTTGTCAGAAATGGCAATACGGACATTTGTATTGGAATCCACTGTTTATCGCATTGCCAATCTGATAGAGAATTGGAAAAATTTTGAACTGGAAAAAGGTACTCCATATGAAAAAGCATTATTGGAATCAGCTGAAGAATATGCTATAGAGTGCGCTATCGCTAAAATCTACGGTAGTGAAGTCATTGATTACGTAGTCGATGAAACAGTTCAAATCCATGGAGGCAATGGATATTCAGAAGAATTCCTGCCTGCTCGGATATATAGGGATACCAGGATAAACAGAATCTACGAAGGAACGAATGAGATCAACCGGCTTCTTATGATAAATATGTTGCTTCGCCGCGTCATAAAAGGCGAGTTGGATATGGTAGGTCCTGCCTGGGAAGTACAGAAAGAACTCACTGGAATGCCAAAAATGGAAACCCCGGAAGGTAAATATGGAGCTGAAGTGAAAGCACTAGGTGAATATAAAAAGGTGCTTCTAGTCGTAGCAGGTGCTGCAGCAAAATACCAAATGGATGGAAAATTAGATCTAAAGAATGAGCAGGAGATCATACTAAATATAGCTGACATCATGATCGATGTGTTTAATCTTGAATCTACATTATGCCGATTACAGGAGTTATTACTTGCCGGAGATGATGCCCTGGAAGAAAAGGAAGCCATTATGAAAGTGTACTTCCATGATGCACAGGATCGAATAGCCAAGAATGCAGTAGATGCGTTGTCTTCTTTTGCAAGTGGCGATGAGCTGAAGATAATGTTGATGGGTGTCAAGAGATTTACAAAAAAAGAACCCGTCAATGTAAAAGTGCTACGCCGAAAAATCGCTGCTAAAATGATAGTTGATTCGGGCTATTTTTTTTAATAAAAATGCGTCTTATCTTATAAAATACAACAGATTGGCTCGTTGAGTGGTACATTGGTTATCCTAGATTGTATTTTTCTAAGAAGAGGAATCTGAATTAGGATTATAATTTCGTTTATATTTGAATGGTGAACCCATTGAATCGTAATCTGATTAGTTTTCTTAGTTGTCTGATGGTATTATTACCAGTGACGGCATTTGCGACTCACAATCGAGCCGGTGAGATTATCTATGAACAGATAGGTAATCTAAGAGTCAGGGCTACCATTATTACCTATACTAAAGCTAGCTCAGTGGATGCCGATCGTGACTCACTTCAGATGGAATGGGGCGATGGAACTAGACAGTTTGTAGTTCGCTCCAATGGCGGTGGTGAAGGAGTCTTCATTGGGAATGACACAAAATACAACTTGTACGTATCGGAGCACACTTATCCTTCTATTTCACAATTTACCATGAGTGTAACTGATCCCAATCGCAATGCAGGGATTTTAAATGTTAATCCACCCAACTCCGAAAATATTCCTTTTCATATCGAGACTACCTTTACTTTGCTTAATCCTCAATTTCAGGGATATAATAGTTCTCCTATCTTGTTGCAACCACCCATAGATGTAGGATGCGTCGGACAGATTTTTATACACAATCCAAATGCATTCGATGATCATGATCAGGATAGCATCGCATACGAGCTCATTGTACCCAAGCAATTTGTTCAATCAGATGTCCCTAATTATCTGTATCCCAATCAAGTAGCTCCTGGACCAAATAATAATATTGGATTAAATCCGGTTACCGGTGACTTTGTCTGGAACTCACCTCAATTGGCAGGTGAGTATAATATTGCCATTCTTATTAAAGAATACCGTCAAGGAATCTTAATTAATTCAATGATCAGAGACATGCAAATTTTGATTTTGGATAATTGCAAGAACACACCTCCGGAGATCTCATCTCTGCGTGATACTTGTATCATTGCCGGTCAACCACTTAGACTGACAGTGATTGCGACCGATAATGATATGCCCGCTCAGAAAATTAAACTGACTGCTTTAGGTGGACCGCTGGTCTTAGCTACTCAGACGGCCACTTTTACTGCCCCTTCAGGGTATGCGGACGCGCCTGTGATAGGGATATTTGAATGGACGCCTTCATGTGATGCGGTCAATTCTCAATATTATTCAGTAATATTTAAAGCTGTTGATAATAAATTTAGTCAGAATGATACACTTAGTGGTTTATCAGACTTGCAAACACTTAGGATAAAAGTCATAGCTCCCGCTCCCGAGAATTTGAAAGCTGTCGCAGGGAGTGACCACATCAGGTTGACTTGGGATGCTCCATATTCCTGTGAAAATACAAGCAATCGGTTTTTCCGTGGCTTTAATATTTGGCGCAAGGTCAACAGCTCCAGCTTCAAGGTAGATACTTGCAATCCCAGCTTGCAGGGTCAGGGCTACACACGCATAGCTTATAGTATTCAAGATAAGGATGCTATGGGCTATTTTTACAAAGACAACAATATAGAAAAAGGTAAATCCTATTGTTACAGAGTCGAAGCCATCTTTGCTCGCACTACTTCAGGTGGATTTCCTTACAATCAAGTCAGTAGTCTTGCTTCCATGGAAGCATGTGCCCGTCAGGAGATAGATATCTGTCTGATCACAAATGTGTCCGTAGTAAATACGGCTCAGAATGGCTCGATGTTTATCCAGTGGGCGCTCCCGCAACCAACAACCTTTGATACTGTGAGTTTTCCGGGCCCTTACACTTATATTCTCAAGCGCAGTCCGGGAATAGGAAATAATAGTTTTACAGAGATACCGGGAGCCCGATTTATGTCGGTGCATTTCTTAGACGCAGTGACTACTTCATTTGTTGATACATTCCTGAATACTAAAGTAATGCCCTATGAGTATCTGATAGAGCTGCACTATGGATCTCCTTTGCAGATGCATAGTAAATCTACTTCAGCTTCTTCTGTTTTTTTAACAACGGTAGGAATAGATGAGAAAGTGATTTTGACCTGGGAGGAATTTGTGCCTTTCTCAAATTATAATTATGCAATTTTTAGGAAAAACACAACCGGCCAATTTGATTCAATAGGTGTTACGACGGCTAGGAAATATATTGATTCTGATAGAAGCAACGGTGAGACCTATTGTTATAAAGTCAAATCATTTGGGACCTATAATCTTTCTTACATTCCCGAGCCCCTGATTAATTGGTCACAAGACGTATGTGCTATTCCGATTGATTCAATGCCGCCATGTGCGCCACACTTGCAAGTAGTGAATGATTGCGGTAAAGTGAATATCATCGGAAATCTATCTAACCATCTGCTCTGGACTAATCCTGACTCTATATGTGGGACACAGGGTGATGTAAGGGGATACATTATTTATTATCGTGAAAATAAAAGTGCTGATCGGGAAGAAATCACGAGAATCACAGATCCACAAGTTCTTAGTTATGACCATTTTTCTGTTGAGTTTGGACTCGCCGGTTGTTATGAGATTGTAGCTTTTGACTCAATAGGCAACGTAAGTGAACCGAGCAATATAGTATGTATGGAGAATTGTCCGGTCTATAAACTACCAAATGCCTTCACCCCGAATGGTGATGGAAGCAATGATATTTTTAAGCCTTTTCCATATCAGTTCATTTCAAAAGTTGACTTTAAAGTTTTCAATCGTTGGGGAAATCAATTGTTTTCGACAAATGATCCCAATATAAATTGGACTGGTTCAGATAATAATGGAAGTCAGGTGCCTGATGGTACATACTATTATACTTGCAATGTGTATTCTTTTGGTCCCGGAAATACAGGTGAATTATTAATTGAAACTCTATCTGGATATATTGAAATTATAAGATAACTATGTTTACCGGAATTATAGAATGTACCTCGCGTGTAGAGGCAATCACAGAGTCTCCACAACTTCTCACTTATACTCTCTCGGCAGCATTTGCAGAAGAATTAAAGATAGGGGAGAGCGTCAGTCATAATGGTATTTGTCTGACAGTAGTCCGGGTAGAGTACAACACATATCAGGTACAGGTGATAGATCAGACTGATCGGACTGCTGTATCCAGATGGCAAGTAGGTGCGCTCATCAATGTAGAAAGGGCTATGCGTGCAGATTATAGATTTGATGGACATATGGTACTGGGTCACGTAGATGGTCGTGGGGAGGTAGAGAGTATAAGACACCACTCAGATGACATTCGCCTACGTATCACATATCCGACTGACAAAGCTCGTCTTATGGTAAATAAGGGATCTATCTGCCTACAAGGTATTAGTCTAACTATTGCTGATCTTCAGGAAACTTTTTTTGATGTAGCCATTATCCCGCTGACTTGGAAAGTAACCAATCTACACAGCTTACATCCGGGTGATCTTGTCAATTTGGAATATGATATCATAGGAAAATACATCGAAAGGTATATGCAGTCCAAATAATTGCCCGAGAGCAACATATTTTTTATTTGACTATATAATATTTCAAGCTACCTTTATGGCTTAATTGATTCCGGATAATTTCATGACTGATGTTAATCTTGCTACTGCAACCAATTTAGGCCTTACCGAATCAGAGTATGATTTAATCATTGAAATCATGGGCCGCCAGCCCAATTTTAATGAATTAAGCATATATTCGGTGATGTGGTCTGAACATTGTTCTTATAAAAATTCCATAAAGTACCTTAAAACTCTCCCTAGAAGTGGTCCGGGGCTCTTAGCTGAAGCAGGTGAAGAAAATGCAGGTCTGATAGATATCGGAGATGGATTAGCCTGTGCATTTAAAATAGAGAGTCACAATCACCCATCAGCAGTGGAACCCTATCAAGGTGCAGCTACAGGTGTCGGAGGTATTCATCGTGATATCTTCACTATGGGGGCTCGGCCGATAGCAGCTTTGAATTCGCTCAGGTTTGGCGACTTGAATTCCAGTCACATGCGCCGCCTTGTAAAAGGTGTAGTCCATGGAATAGGAGACTATGGCAACTGCCTGGGTATTCCAACTGTGGGAGGTGAGACTTTTTTCAACCCTTCCTACAATCAAAATATCCTGGTTAATGCAATGTCGATCGGTGTTGTCAAAATAGGTGAAACTGTCTCAGCAATAGCAACAGGAGTAGGCAATCGAGTATTTATCGTTGGAGCTGCTACCGGAAAAGACGGGATACATGGTGCCACCTTTGCCTCTGCAGACTTGCATGAAGATAGTGCAGAGGATCTTCCCTCTGTACAGGTAGGTGACCCATTTCAGGAAAAACTATTACTTGAAGCTTCACTAGAAGCTATACAGACAGGTGCTATAGTGGGAATGCAGGATATGGGCGCGGCCGGCATCATTTGCTCCACCTCAGAAATGAGTGCAAAAGGTGAGGCAGGAATGATCATTGACCTTAGTCTTGTGCCAAGACGACAAAGGAATATGGTTCCTTTTGAATTGCTATTATCTGAAAGTCAAGAGAGAATGCTCATCGTTTGCCATCAGGGAAGAGAAAAAGACCTCGTTGCAGTTTTTGACAAATGGGACCTACCTTGCACCGACATTGGAGTGGTAACTGATTCCGGTATGTTGGAATTTTATTTCGAAGGCGACAAAGTAGCAGAGGTAAATGCTTATAGTCTGGTACTTGGCGGAGGAGCTCCGATCTATGATCGTGAATTTACCCGCCCCAAATATCTTGATCAGTTAGATGGTTTTTCTAATGAGCTTATCCCTGAGCCTGAGGATATTGTCGGCACTGCGAGAGAACTTGTATCTTCACCTAATCTGCTCTCAAGACGCTGGATAAGTGAGCAATACGATTCTATGGTTCGAACCAATACCATTTTTGGTGGTGAAGCCTCTGACGCATCAGTGATCAGAATAAAAAACACTAATCGGGCGCTTGTAGCTACCACGGATTGTAATTCAACCTTTGTGTATGCCGATCCATATACTGGCGCACAAATAGCAGTTTATGAAGCGGCGAGGAACATTATCTGCGCAGGGGGACGTCCAGTAGCAATAACTAATTGTCTTAATTTTGGAAATCCTTATAATCCTGAAGTGTATTATCAGTTCGTGGAGGTCATCAAAGGAATGGGTGATGCCTGCCGTACACTACAAACACCCGTAACGGGTGGAAATGTCAGTTTCTATAATCAGACTCAATTAGAGGGTACTACAGAACCTATATTTCCCACCCCTACGATCGGTATGCTGGGCCTGATGGATGATATAAGTCATTTTCAATCATTATCTTTTAAGGCATCCGGTGATGTAATTTTATTGATCGGGACTCAGACAGATGATATGGGCTCTTCAGAATACCTTAGGTTTATTCACCAGAGACCAGTTTCACCGGTTCCTTACTTCAAAGTGGATGAAGAATTAAAGTTACATCGGGTCATTACCGAGCTCAATACATCACAATTGCTTCATAATGCACACGATCTTTCAGAAGGCGGCCTGTTCCAATGTTTATTAGAATGCTGTTATAAACATGAACTTGGGTTTGATATCAATCTTCCTGACACATTGAGGCTTGATGCACAGTTGTTTGGTGAAGGTCAATCCAGAGTGGTAGTCTCATTTTCAGCAGAAAATGCAGAAGTGGTTATGGAAAAAATTCACTCACTAAAAATTGATTATTTACGTTTAGGTATGGTGACATCTAAAATGATCTCCATCAATAGTATTAAATTTGGCTCTATAAATGAATATAAAAATATTTACGAAAATCATTTGAGCGAACTTATCACACAATAAACACAAAACACGAATGAAAAAAACCTTTGTATTTCTATTCTTCTTAAGCTTTATCCAAGTCTTTTTTGCCTGCAACACAACTAAAAATGGATTTACTGTCACCGGTGAAATTAAGGGTGCTGAAAATAAAGAAGTCAAACTCGAACGTTGGGGTACTCAAAACCAATATAATGAAGTTGCCAAAGCAACCGCTTCAGCAGATGGAAAATTTACTCTAAAGAGTGATACTGCCTTAAAGAAGGGCATATATAAATTGACTATAGAGCAAAAGTATCTGCCCATTATAGTCGATGGAAATGAAAATGCGATAACAATTAATGGTACAATGGAAGATTTTAACAATCTAGCATTTGTTACCACAGGGTCAGTAGGTACTGCAGAATTTTTCTCCTTCGTCAATAAAATAGTAAATAAGGCGCTAGATGCAGATGGTGTCAAGAAAGCGATAGAAGAAGCAAAAAATCCTTATGCAGCTATTCAGATGGTGTTCGTAGGAATGCAAAATAACCCAAAGGAAGCCGTAGCTACACTTGGAGGCATCATAGATAAAATTAAGAAATTTGATCCCCAGTCAGAATATATTCCAATGTATGAGCAATCACTTAAACAACTTATCAACCAAAATGCTCAGCCTCCATCACCTCAGGGTAACTTTAAGATAGGTGACATGGCTCCTGAGATATCTTTACCAGATCCTTCCGGAAACATAATTAAACTTTCCAGTCTCAGAGGTAAAGTAGTATTACTGGATTTTTGGGCGAGTTGGTGCGGCCCGTGCAGACAGGCTAATCCTCACGTAGTTGAGATATATAATAAATATAAAGATAAAGGCTTCACCGTCTACAGTGTATCATTGGATGGACTTGATAGTAGGTCAAGACAAAAGTTGCCTGCTGATCAACTGGCAGGTAGTCTGGAGGGACAAAAAACCAGATGGACTGAGGCTATACAAAAAGATGGACTCATCTGGAAGAACCATGTTAGTGATCTGATGAAGTGGGAGTGTGCTCCGGCTCGTGATTACGGGGTGACTTCCATTCCTCGCACCTTTCTCATAGGTAGAGATGGGAAAATACTAGCGGATAATCCTCGCGTTGACCTTGAAGCACAATTGCAGAAAGCACTTTAATTTTTTAGATTATTTTATTTTATTCTTATGTTCACAACAACTAATGTTCATGCCGAAGATTTCATAATCCAGGAGAGCAATTATGGTGCTCATAACTATCATCCTCTTCCTGTAGTCCTAAGTCGAGGTAAGGGCGTACACGTGTGGGATGTGGAGGGAAAGAAATATTATGATTTCCTGTCTGCTTATAGCGCAGTGAACCAGGGGCATTGTCATCCACGGATTACAAAGGCATTGGTAGAGCAAGCAGCAAACCTAACTTTGACATCAAGAGCTTTCTACAATGATCAATTGGGGCCCTACTACGAGTTTATGACTTCACTTTTTGGGTATGAAAAACTATTACCCGTCAATACAGGGGTTGAAGCCGTTGAAACCGGACTTAAACTCGCTCGAAAATGGGGCTATGAGGTAAAAGGAGTTCCCCATGGAAAAGCTAAAATAATCACAGCTTCAGGAAATTTTCACGGCCGCACCCTCGCTGCTGTAACTATGTCAACAGATGAAGATACACGCGAGAATTTTGGTCCATTTCTTCCTGGCATCGTTACCGTGCCGTACAATGACCTGCACGCTATGGAACTAGCTTGTGAGGACCCGAATGTTGTCGGAGTCCTGCTAGAACCTATACAAGGTGAAGCAGGAGTTATTGTTCCTGATGATCAGTATATGATTAAGACTGCTGAGCTATGTAAAGCAAGAAATATTCTTTTTATGGCTGATGAGGTTCAGACCGGTATTGCCCGAACAGGGAAAATGTTGGCTTGTGATCACTTGAATATCAGACCGGATATTCTTATTTTAGGAAAGGCACTTTCTGGTGGTGTATTACCAGTCTCCGCAGTGCTGGCTGATGATGACATCATGCTCTGTATAAAACCCGGTCAGCACGGATCTACCTTTGGTGGAAATCCATTGGCATGTGCGGTGGCTACTGAAGCTATGCAGGTTGTGCTGGATGAAGATCTGGCTTCGAATGCAGAAATGTTGGGAAGAATCTTCATTGAAGAAATGTCGAAGTTTCAAAAAACTAATTCATTAGTCTCCGCAGTTAGGGGAAGAGGATTATTGACGGCTGTTGAGATCAATGATTCCCCCGATAGTGAGACAGCCTGGAATATTTGCCTTTCTATGGCAGATAAAGGCTTGTTGGCTAAGCCTACACACGGCAATATTATTCGATTTGCGCCGCCTCTGGTTATGACCCCATCACAATTAAGTGATTGTATAGATATAATATGTACTACTTTGACAGAATTTAGTATTTCTTGAGATGGATATCCATTGGCTTATAGCATTTTGCCTTGGAATTGGCCTTAGTGCTGCCTGTGGAATTCGAATGTTTTTGCCATTACTTTTAATCGCCGTAAATCAAAGATTTCATTTACTAGATACCTCATACCACGTTGATTGGTTAGATAGCAATCTTGCCCTAATCATATTAATCACTGCTACCGTAATAGAGATTTCTGCATATTATATTCCATTGATCGACCATATTCTGGATGTGGTAAATGTACCTTTAGTATTCGTAGCAGGATTACTTAGTATGGCATCTATTTTGCCTGATATGCCATTGTATATGGATAAAGTACTTGGCCTTATTGTAGGTGGATCTACCGCAGTCACTATAAATGGATTAGTCGGAATTGGCAGATTAAAATCTACTACCTTATCCGCTGGAACCACAAATCCATTCTATGCTACTATCGAAAATGTTATGACCATAGTAATAACAGTACTTTCATTTTTGATACCGATTATTATTGGACTAATTGTCTTTTTTGTAGTATTGGTATCCTTCAAGAAATTTAGAAATTTCTTCAGAAAACCATTATCCACCAAGCACTAAATCTGAGAATCTCTTTATGGATGAAACCGCTTGATCAAATCTATCTGAATATTCACTTCCTGATATTAAAGAATAATTACAACTGAGATCATTTAATAGGTTAATATACAATTCATTAATTCGCTCTCTTTCATTTAGATCAGGATATTCGCGCATCCCATCATCTACCCAGGGAATGTCTGGGCTAAGTAATAAATATAAATCTGCTAGTTCATTGTTTAATCGCTCATCTAACCATGATTCATTTTTTCCATAGACAACATCTGCCCAAATTTTCAAGACAAGAACATCAGTATCAAGAAATAAGTACTTTTCATCTTTGTGATTCTGTACTGCCTTATCCTCTCGCTGCGCCTGGCCATGTGAGATGTTGATAAAATCTTCATATTCGTATGGTGAGCCATTTACTTCCAGATAATCCCTGGCATATTCCTTTACAAATGGTGCATGAAAATATGACGCTAACTGTTCAGTTAACATTGATTTTCCAGTTGATTCTACCCCAATTATGGAGATTTTAAGCATTAGGAGTCAGTTTGGTTCTTTTATGATCGGTCTCAGCATGAATTTTTTCAAGTTTAATCCAATGTATCAGACCCAGTACAGCGAGAATCAGGAATATTAAAAATTGTCCCACAGTAAAATATAATTCCTTATAATAGAAGAGAGGTACAGCTATTACATCAGCCAATAACCAGGCATACCAACTTTCTATTTTACGTCTGGCCATCCACCACATAGCTGTTGCTGAGGCTCCTGATACTACTGCATCACCGACTGGCACTGTACTGTTAGTGAAGTGAGACAAGAAATAGTATAAAATAGTAGAGATAAACACAAATACACTCAATCCATACATCCATTCATTCTTATTGCTATAGCTTACAGGAAAGACAAATTCTTCCTCTTTCTTTTGTACCCAGTTATACCAACCAATCAAACTCATCAGTGTATAATAGCCGTTTAAAGCTGCATCCGCATATAAATCTGCATGAAAGCAAATATAAATATACAATATGACACTTACCAGTCCCGTAGGATACACCAGTATGTCATTTTTCCTGCTGTACCACACACTAACTACACCGAAAAAAGCAGCAATAAATTCTAATATCGTCAAATTGAGTTTTATTTTTCAGAGTACAAAGATTAATAATTCGACTTTATTAAAGAATAATATCTTTGACATTTCAACTCGGTAATTGATTTTATAATGCTAAATGATACACCTTACCAGGAGAGAGAAATTTGAGGCTGCTTTTAAAATGTATATGGATAGATGGTCTGAGGAGAAAAATAAACATGATTCTGTTAAATATTATTACAAAAACTGGCAGGGAAATAATTATATGCTCCACTCCATATTGTCAGGGGTTCCTAACATACAGTTTGTGTACAGGGCCTTATTGAATCAATTGCAACCATTTCTTACTCAAGCGACTTTACATTCAGTTGGATTTCATCAATCGGATTCTATTTATGCGGAATTTCTAGGTTGATGATGTCCTGCTAAGTATTAATAACATAGATTGACAATTAAAATATGACAAATCAAGAATTAGAGAAAATCTCGTCTATCACTGAAAAATACGCCGGAATCATAAATGACCTGGGTGAAGATAGCACCAGAGAGGGTCTCCTTAAGACACCGGAACGTGCTGCGAAAGCAATGGACTTTCTTACAAGCGGATATAAGCAAAATGCTAAGGAAATAATTCAATCTGCTCTGTTCAAAGAAGATTATAATGAAATGGTCATCGTAAAGGATATTGAATTTTATTCCTTGTGTGAGCATCACATGCTGCCTTTCTTTGGAAAAGTACACATTGCTTACATTCCTAAGGGATACATTGTAGGATTAAGTAAATTGCCCCGAATAGTAGATGTGTTTGCCCGACGACTACAGGTGCAAGAAAGACTTACGCGTGATATACTGGAGGTAATTGATTCAGCATTAAACCCATATGGTGTGGCAGTGGTGATCGAAGCTGCACATATGTGTATGATGATGCGTGGGGTAATGAAGCAAAATAGCCTGACTACTTCTTCAGCTTTTACTGGAGAATTTAAAAATGTTGAGACGAGGAATGAGTTTTTGCATTTGATTAAGTAACTTTAAAAAAAAATGAATAATGCAAAATGCATATGTAATTCAAGGTTTCCGTACACCCGTAACTAAAGCTGGTAAAGGTGGCTTGAGAGGAATGAGGAGTGATGACCTGGCTGTCAATGTTATTGAATATCTGATGTCACATGTGCCGGATATTGACCCTGCACTAGTGGATGACTGTATCGTGGGCTGTGCTAATCCAGAAGGTGAACAAGGACTACAGATCGGAAGGTTGATTTCTATGCGTGCCTTGGGAGAGAGCGTACCAGGTATGACTGTTAATAGATATTGCGCTTCTGGACTAGAAGCTATTGCCATAGCAAGTGCTAAGATCAGAGCAGGCTTTGGTCATATTTATATTGCTGGTGGAACTGAAAGTATGAGTATGATTCCAATGACAGGATATAAATTTGCTCCAAACTATGAAACAGCTAAGGATCATCCCGATTCTATTATTGGAATGGGACTAACTGCTGAGGCAGTAGCCAAAAAATATGGTATCAGCCGTCACCAGCAAGATGAGTTTGCTTTGCGTTCACACCAGCTAGCTGCCAAGGCTCAGGAATATGGATCCTTCAGCAATGAAATTGTGCCCATAGAGGTAGAGGAAGTTTATATCGAAAATGACGAAAGAAAAAATAGAAAGTATACTGTATCTGAAGATGATGGGATTCGCCGTGATACAAGCCTGGAAGCTTTAGGTAGTCTTAAACCAGCTTTCGCCATTGGTGGGTCAGTCACTGCCGGTAATTCAAGTCAGATGTCAGACGGAGCTGCGTTTGTGCTCGTAGTAAGTGATGAAATTGTAAACAAATATAACCTTAAGCCATTTGCAAAATTAATAGCTTGTAGTGTAGCCGGAGTAGATCCATTATATATGGGAATGGGGCCAGTTGCTGCTATTCCAAAAGCACTTAAAATGGCTAACCTCTCGATGAGCGACATTCAGGTAACTGAACTCAATGAAGCTTTTGCCTCACAGGCCTGTGCAGTCATCAATGAACTTAATATGGATATACGTACCGTTAATGTCAATGGTGGAGCAATTGCTTTAGGTCATCCGCTCGGCTGCACGGGTGCTAAATTATCGATCCAGGTCATTAATGAAGCTATTCGTCGGGGGGAGAAGTATGCTATGGTTTCTGCATGTGTAGGTGGAGGACAGGGTATAGCAGGTATTTATGAAATCCTGTACCACAAATAATCTCTTTGGTATAAAACTAGGTTAAGATCCTATTTTTCCTTTTCATAAACATGCCAAGGAGTATCTTTATAATGTTCTTCGCCAAAATAGGATAAAATAATCGAGAATTTATCCGGTTCCAAATAGCCGGGTATTGCCTGGATTATGTTTTGCTCCTCGTCTATAAATATCACGCAGGGATAGCTGAGTCGTCCGCCGGTTAGTTCCATTGCGATTTCATTGTATCCACGATTTCCAGTGGCTACATACTTATAGGTTTTGTTCTTAAAAATGATGGACTCACGAATCTCGGCATTCAACTTGACCGGATAAAATTTCTTATTGATATATTGAATTACCTTCTGATTATTAAAGGTATTCTTATCCATCACTTTACACCAGCCACACCAATCAGTGTATAGGTCCACTAGAATTTTCCGTTTGTTAACTTTATTCAGTTCATTTGCTTCCTCTAGAGAATACCATTTGATTTTCTCTTTGTTGGTGTTGTCTTGTTTGTCAGAAGCTGAAGACTGGGCCGGCACATGAAAGCTAGCTGCAGAAAGTAAAATAGAGATAAAAATATATTTAACTGAAAAGCTCATTTTGAAATAGAAAGTATTACAAATTAACATCTTCCAAACAAGAATATCTTCATTATTATTAACCTAAATGCTATATTTAAGTAATCTTTAACTGTTTAAGATGGTGTTTGGAACTTAGTTTTTTTGAAAATCCGGAGTGTATCATTAAGGATTCTAGACTGCATACACATCTCCATCCCTTGAACTTTAGGTGAAATTATTCCTGTGGAACCAGCAAACACATCAGAAGTTATTTGTCTGATTTCATCTATACAGTCTTGTTTCATTAAACTTTCGATAGTATAGGTGCCTCCTTCTACTAGTAGACGACATACATTGTGTCTTGTGTAGAGATCTTCTAACAGTGCCTTCCAAGAGAAATCGTCACCAATTGTTTTATATGTTGATGGGTTAAGAAGGGTGGTCACTCCTTCCTGATTGAAAATGGCATATTTTTCTAAATCTCCATTTTTCATACTGGTCAATACAAATCTATGAGCATTTTCCCCGGTAACTAATCTGGTGGACAGTTGAGGATCATCTATTCTTAGAGTATTTCCACCTATGAGTATTCCATCTACTTCAGCACGCCATCTGTGGACCAACCGATCTGAGATTGAATTTGAGATTTTAAGCCTTTTATCTTTGAACCCTATGTAGCCATCAGCAGTTTCTGCCCATTTACAAATTACATATGGACGATGTTGAAATATATTGGTGTAGAACACATCAGTCAACTTACCTAAGTCTTTTAGAGCTAAAAACTCAATGGTTATACCGGCCTTCTGAAGAATATCCAACCCTTTACCACTTGTAGTAGGATTTTTATCCCTAGCACCAATGACTATCCTGTCCGGATTAAAATGGGCTAGTAAGTCAGCGCATGGAGGTGTCTTTCCGTGATGTCCACATGGCTCTAGAGTGACGTAAACAGTACAGCCGTTTCCGTTTTCATATCCTTTTTCTAAAGCGTCTGTGCAAGCCACTACTTCAGCATGAGGGCCCCCATAAAATTGATGCCAGCCTTCACCGATTATCTTATTTTCCCGCACTATCACACATCCCACCTTAGGGTTGGATTTGACTTCTTTATCTGACCTTAAGGCCAGATCAATTGCTCGCTGCATCCATGCGCTATCCGACATTATATTTGTCTCCCTTGTCATTTGCAATAAATGTAATAAGTTTGTAGTTTCTACATACTATTTAAATTGATCCGTATATATGAAAGGATTCTATGTTAGCTACAGTATGAGGTATTTATACAGCTTACTAATATTTTCAACTGTTCTAATTTCTTGTGGTCAGCCTGAAAATTCTCAGGTCTTACCTCAAAAAATTAAGGACAGCTTCCCCATCTCCGACCCACATTCCTATGCTACACTATCAGCGGCACGCATAGTAGATATGAACCTTGATATAAAGGTTGATTTCGAAAAGCATATTGTATCCGGCAGCGTAGAGTACAGGATACAGTCAAATGGCGCAGATACGATATTTTTTGACAGTAGTGATCTCCTGATAGATTCCATCACCTCTGGCAATAAGAAACTTGCTTTTACCATGGGTAAAAAGGATAAGTATATGGGTAGTTCTATAGCTGTTCCTATAGATACCAATCAAAAAATAATCACTTTATATTATTCATCTTCTCCGAAGGCTTCTGCGCTGCAGTGGCTTGAGCCTGCACAGACAGCTTCCCGGACCATGCCTTTTCTTTACACACAGGGAGAGGCTATTCTCACCCGTAGTTGGATACCGATACAAGATTCACCGGGAATTAGATTTCCCTACAAGGCAAAAGTGGCCGTTCCACCTGGAATGTTAGCACTTATGTCGGCTGATAATCCTCAGGAGAAGTCTACTGATGGCCAATATACTTTTGAAATGGACCTTCCTGTACCTGCATATTTGATAGCATTGGCAGCAGGTGATCTTAGTTTCAAAGAATTAGATAACAGAACAGGAGTTTATGCTGACCCAACTGTCGTGAAGGCAGCAGCAGAGGAATTTTCTGAAACTCCGGCAATGATAAAAGCTGCAGAACATTTATATGGACCATATATTTGGGGCAGATATGACATTCTTATTTTACCGCCGGCATTTCCATATGGTGGTATGGAGAATCCACGGCTGACCTTTGCTACTCCGACTGTCATAGCCGGTGATAAATCACTTGCCAGTCTGGTAGCACATGAGTTGGCCCATAGTTGGTCAGGAAATCTGGTAACTAATGGAACGTGGAATGATTTTTGGCTAAATGAAGGGTTTACTGTTTATCTGGAGCGTCGGATATCAGAGGTAGTCAAAGGCAAGGATTATGCAGAGATGAGTGCGATGATTGGCAGAGGAGACCTGGATGTAGCGCTTGAAGATTTTAAGAATACACCTGCACTTACTAAACTCAAGTTGAACCTGAAGGGAAAAGATCCGGATGATGGCATGAGTGATGTTGCCTATGAAAAAGGTTATTTATTATTAGTCTTATTAGAGAGATCTTTTGGCAGAGATTCTTTGGATCATTTTTTGAAGAATTGGTTTATCCAGTATAAATTTAAGCCGGTCAATACGGAGATGTTTGAGTCGCAATTGTATTCATCATTTCCACCTGCGAAATTAGATTCACTGCAGATTAAAAGCTGGCTATACAAACCGGGATTACCTGGAAATGCTCCTAAATTCACAAACAAGCTATTCCATACAGTTGATTCAACCTTTGAAAAGGTGCTAGCTGGAAAATTGACATTAAAATATAATGACTGGAATTTTAATCAATGGCTGTATTTTCTTAGAAAATTGGATGGAAAGGTTAGTTTAAAGCAATTGAATAGAATGGACGAAGCATACAAATTTTCCGGTTCCGGAAATTATGAGATTTTGTATCAATGGCTTATAGACAACATCAATCTAAAGAATAACTCAATCTTACCTGACGTAGCCAATTTCCTAAGCCATGTGGGTCGTCGCAAGTTTGTATTACCGATGTATGAAGCTTTATTGAGGAATGGAATGAGGCCTACGGCAGAGCTTATCTTCAGGAACTCTAAAGCAAATTATCATTTTATCACTGCCAATTCAGTCGAGGAATTGTTTAAATCTAGCTCAGTCGATTAGAGTAATTGAGCCTTTCTTGACAATGGTTTCGCCATTCAGGAATTCTACTATGGTATAAAATGCAAATACTCCGGGATTGCATTTTTGACCCTTAAAGTATCCATCCCAACCATAGTGCTCATCATTGGGTGGGAAATCATACCCTTCATATACGCAAGCTCCCCAACGATTGAATATTAAGAGTTTACGAACGGATTTTGCAGCCTGATTGGTGAAAATCGTAAATCGATCATTAGTACCATCGTGGTTCGGTGTGAATACATTGGGTACAAAGATTTTATAATTGTTTTCAACGCGAATTGAGAGGGTGTCTTCAGAAGTACACCCTTTTTCATCTTGAGTAAGAATAGCAAAAGTTATGTCTCTGAGTGGTAGTGCTGAGGTAGAAGGACAGTCAAAGCAACCTGTTAAAATATTCTCCGGAGTCCAACTATAAGTGACATTGCCTATGGCATTGAGTGTGATGGCATTGAGATCTATCGAATTACCCAAATCAACTGTGAGTGGATCAGCTTCTATCTTTACTTCCAGCGGGTCAATGCAACATCTCATAAGGATAGTCTTTCTCTGTGTATTGACACATCCTTCTTCAGAATGGATAGTGAGGAGAATAGATTTATAACCTGGTCTGTCATATTTGATTTTAGGTGGGTTTGATCCTGAATAAGTGTTTGGATTTACATTTTTTCCAAAGTTCCAATCCCAACTAATTATTTTGTCAGTGGGCTGAAGAGAAACATCAGTAAATAATAAGGAGTCTTCGTAACACTGTGTCTCTGGTAAAATATCGAAAAATGCTTCAGCTCCGAGAAAAGTGCCTGTACCGCCAAACTCTAAAAAGTAACCTTGACCACTGTTAGAATAATTATTGACTAATAGGGAATAGCTTTTTCCTTGCACCATATCAATATACTTTACCCAATTATCATTGCCATTTTGACAACCCGGATCTTCATTGGTATCATTACTTGTAAGTCTTAACCCAGTAGCCCCGGTACATTGAATCCAATTACTAATTGGTTCACCCACATTCTCTCCTGCTGCTTCGCATCGGATCATTTTCTTTCCCGCACAATCATCAATACCGCCCGGAAGCTCGAATAGGCCAAAATCAATATCATCTTCCGATTGTATAGGTGTCAAAGTAAATGTTAGTGTGCCGGAAGTCTTACAAGTCCATCTAAACCATGAGGAAGAAGTTTCCTTTCTTAGACAAGTTCCCGCAGGCAATTCATTTTGATCTATACCCTGACCGGTAACATGTTCGATCAACACAGCTGATTTATCACACAATACCCGACTGTCCGGACAATCACTTTTAGGAGTGAAGGTTAGATTGTAATTATTTAGACACAACTGAAATGTTCCCACCGCATCATTTCGGGCACTAATACATATAAAATATTTTTGGCCAAGAGTTAGAGGTCCAATAGATAATTCAACGAAATTTTTATCAAAGGCATCTGAAGAACACGTTATTTCGGTTAGATTGTTACAATCTCCACTGTATATGGTTAATTGAGGGGAGGTCAATGTTCCATTCATATTCCCAGGCTCAGCTCCTGTTACTCTTATATTTAGAAAGTTATTTACAGCAATGAAACTAAACCAGACATCCCGAGCCGTCAGTTCATTTGGGATGCAGATGGTCTCCGGTATTCCTGAGGGGGTAGCTTTAATATTGTTGAATTCAGCATATTCTGAACAGTAATTAACTACATCATTCAGCAATATGGCATTAGAGCAGTCGTCATTCGTCTGTGCTGTGACCCATTCTAATGGAATAATCCATAGAAACAAGAGCATCAACCTAAATAATAAACTCAATTTTTAACGGATTTATAGTACATGTTAATTATGAACGCTAAAAAATCTATTTTGTGGCCAAATACAAATCTGTACGTTGAAATCATTGCCTAATATACTGACTTTGCTCAATTTGATTAGTGGATGTATCTCCATTGTTTTCATATTGCACGAACGTTTTGAGTTTGCGTTGATATTCCACGGCGTTTCACTCTTATGTGATTTTTTGGATGGCATGGTTGCTAGAGCCCTTAAGGTGGATAGCCCACTTGGGGTACAATTAGATTCACTGGCTGATGTTGTTTCCTTTGGAGTAGCACCCGCAGCTATTGCGTATGTATTGTTAGGATATGCATCCACTATAGACCTCCGTGTCACTATGATAAGTAATCTATGGAGCTATTTATGGGTATTTGTCCTTACTGCCAGTGCGGCATATCGGTTAGCTAAGTTCAATCTCTCTACAGATCAAAAAGACAGTTTTTTCGGAATGCCTACTCCGCCCATGGCAATGTACTTTTTTGGATTACTACTTATTCTCAGATATGGTGATGAAAGGCTGATCGGTTATTTACAGCACCCATGGGTGACTATTGTTTCGGTACTTTACTTTACTTGGATTATGAACTGTAGATTGAAGCATTTCAAATTGAAATTCACCAAATCTTCTTTGCTTAATCCTTATTTTATGAGTTTGGCGGGTATTTCACTTGCTTTGTTAGTTTTCTATCCGGTCCTAGCACTGTCAGCGACCATAGTAGCTTATACCTTTTTATCGATTATTTCTAACTTTGTCAAAATTTAATATGATGAAATTTATTGCTGAGATAGATGTCATGCCGCTCAGGGAATTGCTCGATCCACAAGGTAAAACTGTAGCAGGCAATATGCCACACATGGGAATCATGGGGGTTTCAAATGTGAGAGTGGGTAAGCACATCCAGATGGAACTGGAGGCTGAAGATGAAGACGCTGCCCGTGCTTTAGTCGAGGAAGCCTGTAATAAGTTATTGGCCAATAAGATAATGGAGAGCTTCTCCTTCACTGTTCACAATGCTTGAAAGCCAGCTCGGCACTTTATACTTCGTCCCTACACCTATTGGAAATCTCGAAGACATCACGCTGCGCTCACTTAGGATATTGCGAGAGGTTGCATTTATATATGCTGAAGATACTCGCACCTCCGGCGTACTGTTGAAGAAATATGAGATTACAACTCCCATGCGTGCTTTTCATTCTTTCAATGAACATCAGGCCTTAGCTGGAATCGTATCATTATTAAAGTCCGGCACTGATATAGCGCTGATTTCTGATGCAGGAACACCTGGTATCTCTGACCCTGGATTTCTTCTTGCACGAGAATGCAATGAAGCTAAGATCCCTTATACATGCTTACCTGGTGCGACAGCTCTTATTCCCGCCCTCGTCATGAGTGGACTACCTGTAGATAAGTTTTATTTTGAAGGATTCTTGCCCCATAAAAAGGGAAGAATGACCCGACTTAAAATTATAACTGCCTCACCACAAACAGTTGTCTTATACGAATCACCATTTCGTCTTATAAAATGCATTCGCGAACTAGGGGAGCATGCCGGTCCTGAGCGGAAGGCAGCCATCATCAGAGAAATATCTAAGATTCATGAGCATTGTCATGCAGGCACTTTAGGCGAATTACTTATCGAACTGGAATCAGGTAAAATACCGACCAAAGGTGAAATTGTAATCGTTTTAGATGCTTTTCAAGCACCTAAAGAGAAGGAATCACCCAGATAAGTGGGGTAATTTTGTAATATTTAGGATTAAGTGTAGTTTTGCACCCGTTTTCAAGGTGTGGGTTTTTTCGAATGCCTTTATGTACCCTTGATCTCGACCATTCTAAAACGAAAATTAATAGTTTAAATTATATGGAATCATTAGTCTTTTTACTACCTCTCTTTGGTGTCATAGCCCTCATATATATGTACACTCAATTTATTTGGGTCAATAAACAAGATCAGGGCAATGATACGATGATAACAATTGCGCGTCACATCAGAGAAGGAGCTATGGCTTTCCTAAAAGCGGAATATCGTATTTTAGCTATTTACGTCGTATTAGCGGGGATTGCATTAGGATTTTTATCTTTCTATACTAATACCAGTCATTGGTTTATTGTAATTGCATTTGTTATTGGTGCAATATGTAGCGGTGTAGCTGGCTTTATTGGAATGCGTGTGGCTACTGCCGCCAATGTCCGTACCACAGAGGCTGCCAGGACGAGTTTGTCTAAGGCACTGAAAGTATCCTTCACCGGAGGTACTGTAATGGGTCTTGGAGTAGCTGGTCTGGCCGTATTTGGCTTGAGTTCACTTTTTGCAATATTATTTATTTGGTTACAGGGTGGAGTATGGGATACGACTGTGCAGATGACCCGACTACTGGAGACCTTAGCTGGTTTTTCTCTTGGTGCTGAGTCTATTGCGCTTTTCGCTAGAGTAGGTGGTGGTATATATACCAAGGCCGCTGATGTAGGAGCAGACCTAGTAGGTAAGGTAGAAGCCGGCATTCCGGAGGATGATCCCCGAAATCCAGCTACAATAGCTGATAATGTGGGAGATAATGTAGGAGACGTTGCAGGTATGGGTGCAGATTTATTTGGCTCATATGTTGCCACTATGCTGGCTGCTATGGTACTTGGAAATTATTTGATACGCGATATGGGCGGTCAGGTTACTGACCAGTTCAAAGGTCTTGGACCTATATTATTGCCGGTTTTAATTGCCGGGTTAGGAATAATTTTTTCAATTATTGGTACCTTCTTTGTAAAGGTATCAGAAGATAAAATATCAGAGGGTGCTGTACAAAGTGCACTAAACAGAGGTAACTGGGGCGCAATTATATTGACTGCCATTTCTTCTTTTTTCATTATACCCTGGCTACTGCCGGCTGATATGTCTATGAAGTTTTTTGGTGTGTCTGAACTGGTTCACATTACTCCAATGAATGTATTCTATTCAGTGCTAATCGGACTTGTAGTAGGAGGTGCCATTTCTTACCTTACAGAATACTACACCGGCCTAAATAAAAAGCCAGTGAGAGATATCGTACAGAAGTCTGCGACAGGTGCTGCTACTAACATTATAGCTGGACTTTCTACGGGAATGATGTCAACACTGGGTCCCATACTTCTCTTTGCAGGTGCGATATGGTCTACTTATTCATTAGCGGGATTTTATGGTGTGGCTATTGCAGCCTCCGCCATGATGGCTACTACTGCAATGCAGTTGGCAATAGACGGTTTTGGCCCTATCGCTGATAATGCAGGTGGTATAGCTGAAATGAGTAATTTGCCCAAGGAAGTTCGGATGCGTACCGACATTCTTGACTCCGTAGGTAATACTACGGCAGCTATTGGCAAGGGCTTCGCTATTGCTTCCGCTGCTTTAACCGCACTGGGCCTATTTGCAGCTTATGTCACCTTTACAGGCATAGATGGTATCAACATCTTCAAGGCTGATGTTCTTGCAGCTTTGTTTATAGGGGCTATGATTCCGGTAGTATTTTCTGCTCTTGCCATGGCCTCGGTAGGTAAAGCTGCTATGGAAATGGTTAAGGAAGTTCGTCGTCAGTTCAGAGAAATTCCGGGTATCCTAGAAGGAACAGCAGTGCCTGAATATGGTCATTGTGTTGAAATATCAACCAAGGCTGCACTTCGAGAGATGTTACTTCCCGGTGCTATTACCATTATTACACCCATTATTGTTGCTTTGATTATGGGAGCAGAATGTCTGGGATCTTATATGGCTGGTGTGACTGTATCAGGTGTACTATGGGCAATCTTCCAGAACAATGCAGGCGGTGCATGGGATAATGCTAAGAAATCATTTGAAGCCGGCGTATTGATAGACGGAGAAATGACTTATAAAGGTTCTGATGCGCATAAGGCTGCTGTCACAGGTGATACTGTAGGTGATCCATTCAAAGACACCTCAGGTCCTTCAATGAATATCTTGATCAAATTGACCTGTCTAGTGGGATTAGTCATTGCACCAATGTTAGGTACTAATGAGTTAAAAACGCAACACAACCAGGATATGGGTAAAGCCGATAAAATCGAAATGATGCAAAAGGACTTACCGGTTAAGCCGAATTAAGCTAATCCGGTAGACTAAAAGAAAAAGCCTTTAGAGTAACTAACTTTAAAGGCTTTTTCTTTTTACTAAAATTTAGTCTAATTGGTCTCTCCACTTTTCCATTTGGAGTTTCAAACTCTTCAACTTATTAGTTAGCTTTTGTTTGGTCTGTAGCCTTTTCTTACTCTCTCGGATCTCTTTTTTTGCTCCTTCAAGTGTAAACCCCCTTTCCTTTACCAAATCGAATATGATCTGGATTTGATCGATGTTTGCGCGGGTAAATCGACGATCACCCTTGCTATTCTTATGAGGTCGTAAGAAGGTAAATTCAGTTTCCCAGTACCTAATGAGCGAGGTAGAGACATTAAAGTACTCCGCTACTTCGCTAATCGAGTAGTATAGTTTTTCGTCTGTTAAAATACTGTTTTCCATATTTTCAGGCTACTAAATGCTTTTGGGAAACACTTAGATTCCATTTGTTTTCAACTGGTTGCACGACAAAACTAAACAATTCCTTTAACAAGCAAAAGATTTATATGAAAATTTTTCTTATATGTGCATTTAACTATATGATGTTGGTTAACAACCACATGTTCCTTGAACAGTCAGAGTGACTTCCTTCCTATCATTGCGAAGCACTTTTATAGTTCCGTTTACCTGTGATTTGGTATTTCCATTTGTCTTTGGGCTAAGTTCTACTGTAACCTGGTAATTATCATTACCAAAGATCTTTTTACTTCCACTATCTGTAGTATCTCTCTGACTCAGCTTTAAAGTTTCCATGTTTCCTTTTATCTTCATAAATGCTATAGAGGCATTATCATCCACAAATACATATTTACCATTACTGATCTCGTCTGAACTGTTTCCCAACATACAAGAGCAGTTTTTGATCTCACCAGGTATAGTTGAGAAGGTGTCTATGACCATTTGATCATCGATCGGTGCCGTAGTTTCCATTTTAACAGAAGGTGTAGTTTCATTCTTGCAGGCTGTCAGCATTAATCCTGCAGTCAATAGTAATGTAAAGAGATTGGCCAATTTCATAAGATTTACGTTTTGATTTATAATATTTGTTAATAACTTAAACTTGAAAATTGTTTCAATTGATTTCCAATTGTCCCTTCCTGTTTAGTCTTGGTATCCATTAATTTTATATGTGATTGTTGTATTTTGGTCTTTTTTAGTTCAAGTACCTGAATTATTTATTAACATTGTTGTTTAGTATGGGTAAAAGCTGCATATGAGTGATTTTTTTAATAGAATGAAATCTATTTTTGTTGTTGATTCGGGCAATTCTAATTTAGATAACACTTCAACTTCCGGCACTTCGACCAGCACTGATCAATCTAATAGCGTTTCAGTGAGTTCTGTAGAATCAATAGATAAAAATTCAGCACCTGGTACAATACCTGGTTCCTATACAGATCAATTCTATAAAGTGTTGTTTGATAGTTTGGAGAAGAATAATCAGCCTGGATTTGATTATTTGGAGTTTAAAAAAGCTTTAGAAGCTTTGGCAAATATTAGTATGGATGAGCGAACGCGGTTCTTAAGTGCATACGCCGGTGCTCAGGCCTCCGGAATAAATGCAGATATCTTAGTCCAAAGTGCCGGAAAATATTTGACTGTTTTAGAAGCGGAGTCCAATAATTTTAACGATGCCGTGGATGCACAGTGGAATAAGCAAATTGATACGCGCAAGAATGATATGAAACAACTCAGTGACCAGATACAGAGTAAGACTGAGCAGATGACAAAATTGGAAAATGAAATCAAAGAACATCAAAGCCAGCTTACAAGTCTCAAGGATGATATTGGGAAGTCACAAGAGAAAATTGAAACTGCAAAGGCTAATTTTATGACTACTTACAAATCCCTTACTGAGAAAATCAAGGGCGATATCGACCGAATAAAAACCTATATTAAATAAATATCAATGGATAATGAATCATTTAAGTCTAAGACTTTTTGGCAACGACCTGAGGGTAAAACAGGCCTCTTTATTGGCATAGGAGTTTTGGCTGCACTTGCTTTAGTGTTGTATCGAATACTTCCTACTCTCATCACTTTGGCTTCTAATACACTATATTTAGCAGGACTATTACTGGTCTTAGGCGCCATTATCTATATGGTCCTCGATCCTAAGATGCGTAATCTGGTATGGTACATGTACAAAAGTGTAATGCGCTGGATCACAGGAATTTTTGTACAAATAGATCCCATTGGTATCCTAAAGTCATATGTTGAGGATCTGAAAAATAACCTCAGTAAAATGGAGCAACAGATTTCAAAGCTTCGGGGTCAAATGCATAAGTTGCAAGAGATAATCCTTAACAATAAGAAGGAAATTCAATCCAATCTGAGTATGGCCAGCCAGGCTAGAGAACACAACAAGGAATCAATGATGATTCTGAAATCGAGACAGGCAGGTCGACTGACAGACTCTAACGTAAAACTAGAAGATCTGTATAAGAAAATGGAAATTTTATACCGCGTCTTGGGTAAGATGAAAGAAAACTCCGAGATCATGAAGGAGGATATCGAAGATCAGGTTATGGTCAAGGAACAGGAACGTGCTGCCATCATGGCCAGCCACTCAGCAATGAAATCTGCTATGAATGTTATGGCAGGTGATAAGGATAAGAAGGAGATGTTTGATCAGGCACTTGAAGCAATTGCTGATGACGTAAGTGCAAAAGTGGGGGAAATGGACCGGTTTATGGAAATGTCAAACAACTTTATGGACAGCGTTGACCTCCAAAATGGCGTCTTTGAAGAAGAAGGTCTTAAAATGCTCGAAAAATGGGAAAAAGAAGGCCCTAGTCTATTGTTGGGAAATGAGAAGACCAGCATCATTCAGCAGGCAAATGACGATGACAACATTTTAGATCTTGACGCTCCTGTAGCTCGACCTATGAAAGAACAAGATCATCGAAATCAATACGATACTTTTTTTGAATAATTTTTTAAACAAAACTATATGGCAACCAGATTAACTCCTTTTTCAAGACTCCTAATTGTTTTAATCATCCTTGCAGCTATTATCTTTGGCGGAAGATATTTATTACAAAAAAGCGGGATGATTGACAAGATCCAATCCAATGGTGATGAGGCAAACTCTTCCACCGTTAATTCCGGAAAAGTCCTCTCAGGGGATAAAGACGTTCTAAACGTCCAACTATTTACTTTTGGTAATGCAGTGCCGGGTATTTATTTTAACAATGGCTTAGAGCCAAACGATCAATCTAGATTTTATAAAGATTACGGTCTAAAAGTTAAGTTCATAATTATAGACGATTTCGATGGTTCCAGACAGGCTTTCAGAGCGGATCAGGTAAATCTCTTCAATAATGAGACAAGTGCTATGGCAACCGAAATGGATGGTTTAAAAGCATTTGATCCTCAGGTCGTGATGCAATTGGATTGGTCCAGAGGTGCTGATGCAGTGGTCGCAAAACGAAATATTAAAAGTATCAATGATTTAAGGGGTAAAAAAGTGGCAGTTACGCCATCAACACCTTCTCAGACACTTCTGTTATTTATGCTTGATGCAGGTGGCATGAAGACTACTGATATTGACATGATAGATGTTCTGACTACTGCAGATGCAGAGACTGCATTCAAAAGTGGTAAAGTAGATGCTTCTGTAGTATGGGATTCAGGGCCATCCCTGGCTGCAGTTCCCGGTTCACACGTGCTCGAATCAACAGTTACTGCTTCCAATATAATAGCTGATGTTTTCATGGGTAAGAAGGCCTGGATTAATGCCAATAAAGATAAAATTCAAAAATTTTATGATGGCTGGATGAAAGCTGTAGGAGAGATCAATACTAATCCGGACAGCAAAGCTAAAGCTGTCGCAGCAGCTGCCAGCAGCCTCAATCTGAGTAAGGATGAAATGTTGGGTATGCTCGATGGACTTAAACTAGCCAATCATGGAGATAATCAAAATTACTTTGGGTTAAATCCCAATTATAAGGGTATCACAGGAGAGGGCTTGTATACCAAAATGGGGGATATGTATGAATCACTGGGCCTGGCAAAGACTTCACGTCCACACTGGCGCTCTCTAGCTTATATTGGTGCTGTCACTGGCTCCAACTTGAGTGGACCAGCACAAGAAGGTGAAGGTACAGTTAAGTTTAATCCGGCCACAAGTGAGCAAAGAACTGCTGATGCCAAAGCAACAAAACCCATTAGTATCACATTTTCTACAGGCGTGTTTAAACTTGATGAAAATGCTAAGAACTTAATTGACTTACAGTTTGCTGATATAGCAAAAGCATTTGCTACCAGCAGGGTGCGTATTGAGGGAAATACGGATAATGTAGGAAAGGATCTTTCTAATATTGAACTTTCCAGGAAAAGAGCTCAGTCCGTTGCTGACTATCTATCCAGCACTTACGGAATGGATCCCAATAGATTTGTCATCGTCGGTAATGGAAAGAGTAAACCGGTAGTAGGTTGCGAATCTAATGATACTCCGGCTTGTAAAGCAAAAAATAGAAGAACTGAATTCCAACTCATAGGCGAATGAGTCTATTTCAGTTGAGAGGGATTTTACCTACCCGTACTAGGATATTATTAGAACTGGCCGGGATTGGTCTTCTTTTATTGCTTTGGTATGCAATCACTGCTGGAGCTGATCCTTTGGTGCCGGGAGGTATTCTGCCATCACCAAATAAGGTGGTTAGGGCTTTATTTACCTTATTTGCTGAAAATGATTTGCTCAATAATATCTTTCGTTCCGTAGGTCTAAATCTCAGCGGTTACTTGGAAGCAATTATTATATCAGTTGTATTTGGTTTTTTAATAGGCTTATACCCAATCTTCAGGGGTCTCTTTCATCGTCCAATAGATGCCATCCGGTTTGTTCCATTGACTGGAGTAATTGGCCTTTTTATTATATGGTGGGGTTTGGGTACAGCGATGAAGGTTCATTTTTTAGCTTTTGGAATCTTGATATATATGCTCCCGGTAATAGTTAGGCGTATCGATGATGTTGAGGAGGTGTATCTTAAGACAGCCTATACGCTTGGAGCCAATAATTTCCAAACTATTCGCACTGTTTATTGGCCTCATGTCATGTCAAAATTTTCTGACGATATTCGAGTACTTACTGCTATTTCCTGGACTTATATCATCATCATAGAAGGTATAGGCAGTCAGGGTGGGTTGGGCTCACTTATGTGGAAGTCCGGCATTAGACAAGGTAATATCGAAAAGTTGTTTGCGATGCTCTTTGTTATTATTATGATTGGCTTCTTACAAGATAAATTCTTTATCTGGTTAGACAGAAAGCTTTTTCCATTTAAGTATCAGTCTCTATCAAATAGAAATTCAGGTATACTTAAAGACGTAGGGTTCTTTCAAATATGGATGCCTCGAGTTAAGATCATTTTCAAAGTACTAATCGCCGCCATCTTTCTCATCTTACTTTTCAATGAATTTGTGGACTTCCTGGGGAAGGAAAATATCTTGCATAATGCATTTGGTGATACCTTTCCTGTGATGGCCCTTATGATGTTAGCTCTTTCTCTTTGGTTGCTCAGTGATTTCATTTTTGTGAATAAAAAATTAGTGCCTTCCAAAAAAAATTCAAATTAACTCAAAAACTATGACAGAACAGTGGAAGTCAAAGCTCAAGCAACTAGAAGTAGATCTACAGCCTGCTATAGGGAGAATATTGGAACATAGATTTATTAAAAGGTTGCAAAGTGGAGACATTTCAAAAGAACAACTTATTGAGTTTGCACTCCAATATGGCATCTATTGTAGCTACTTTCCCCGCTTCTTATGTGCGGCTGCTGCTAATATCGCTGATGATCAGACTAGGTTTTCTCTTATTGAAAATCTTTGGGAAGAGCATGGAAGTGGGGATTTAAAAGGTTCTCACCGAGTGTTGTATAAGAATTTTTGCCTTGGTCTGGGACTTACTGAGGAGAGTATTAATAATTATAAGCCATTTCCTTCTACCTTGATTTATGTTGAGTATATGCTTAATATGTGTCAGGACGCTAATTATTTAAAGAGTTTGGGAGCTTTAGGACCGGGAACCGAATTTTTTACCTCTCAGGAATATAGCATCATCTATGAAGCGCTCAAAAAATTCAGTTATATACCTGAACATGCACTCGAGTTTTGGTTTGTACATATCTCACTGGATGATCACCATTATGATGACATGCTCAATTCTATCGTTCCATGGATTAAGGATGAAGCTAGTTTCATGCTGGTCAAGGAAGGAGCTGAACGTGCAATAGATTTGGAATTCCTTTTTTGGGAAGGTATAGAAGATTATTTATTTGGTAATTAAGCAGTATGTCGACGTATATATATCCCACACACTCAGATCCACCTAAAATAATAGATCTTCAAAACATTGATCAAACCTATAATAATGGAGCATCCTTTATTATAAAGGATCTTAATTTTGCCATTCAACAAGATGATGCTAATGGTAAGTTTATTGGGTTGCTTGGTGCTTCCGGAAGTGGAAAGTCTACTTTACTTCGCTATATCAGTGGATTACAGACTCCATCAGCCGGCACTATAATGGTAAATGGTCGTCCTCCGGGCCCGGATAATAGATCCAGTATGGTATTCCAGGAATATAGCTCTATGCCATGGTATACAGTATTGGACAATGTCGCTCTCGCTTTGACCTATAAAGGTATTAAGAAGAAAGAACGTTACGAGAAAGCTATGGAAATGATAGAGCTAGTAGGCTTGGCCGGACACGAACATAAATATGCTCAGATTCCTGCTTTATCAGGTGGTCAATTACAAAGGGTAGCAATAGCTCGAAGCTTATTGGCTAATAATAGGATATTGTTGATGGACGAGCCTTTCGGTGCTTTGGATATTAATACCCGGCTGCAGATGCAGGACCTTTTGCTTAGTATTCAGGAAAAATTTAGAATGTACATCGTGTTTGTCACTCATGACATTTCCGAGGCAGTATATTTATCGGATATTATATATATGATGAAGCCTCCACCCTCAAGTATCGTAGCACAAGAAATTATTGATCTTCCAGCTCAGCGCTCTCGTGAACTAAAGCGAAACCCACATTTTATAGAACTAGTGCATAAAGTAGAAGATACTATGGTATCTCTTAGCACACTCCAAATATAACCAAAATTTAGCAACAATTTGTGTTCGTTACGAGTTATAAGGGTAATATAACAATGACATTATTCAATTAAACTTTTTTATAATTGAGTTATTTATTAAATATTATTCATTAACTAATCAATTAATTTAGAAATTTATGAACGACAATGCAGGAAAAACAATTTTGGCCTTATTTGCAGGTATAGCTGCAGGCGTAGCAATTGGGATTTTAATGGCGCCAGAGAAAGGTGATGAAACTAGAACTAAAATATCTGATGCTACTCAAAAATTCTCCAATGAAGTGAGAAATAAAGTAGCAGACGGTATAAGTAAGATTCGTGAAAAGAAAGATGAGTATGCTAGAGCAGCTTCAGATATGGCTGATGAAGTTTTATCATAGTTCTTTGAAATTTAGATAATATAGTGCAGGTGCTCGTAGTACCTGCATTATATTTTAAATCATAAATTAAATAAAAATGACAGAGGTAGCAAAAACTAATAATTCTAAACCATCTAAGGAGTTTGATTTTCTGGAGATTGGCTTGGATATTCTGATTCCATTCTTACTAGACAATGTCTTTTTTCGTGGAACAAAGGGTCGTATTATGAAACTTGCAGGATCTGTAGCGGCCCAACAGGCAATCAAATTTATGGCTACATCACCTGCAGTTGATAGTTTTCTAGATCGGTTGGAAAATTGGATTAAAGTAGATCCGATCGAAAAATCCAATATTGTTCAAGGATATCCTTCAGTTGAAGAAGCCATAGATCATAAGTACAAGAAAAAACGAACTAAATCTAAGCCCTCAGATTATAAAGATCCTGAGCGAGATATGTATATTTGAGTTTTGTAACTCGAATATACCACTATAGATGATACAACTTATAAAGAATAAAGTAACCATTACGGTTGCTTTATTTTTTTTAATTAGTACTGTTAATGCACAGTCTAAACCCTCTTTTTCTTGGGGAAATATCAATGCTGACTTCGATCAGATTGCTCCCGGCATGTTCTATAAAGTGATGTCTGTGCAAGAGAGTATCATAAAGCAGAATTTGAAATCTCCTTTTTACATTTATAATAAGGATATGATTTCAAATTTTAACCGTGTAGAGGTGGTATACTATAATAGTAAGAAAAATGGCACACTGTGGCGTCTCACGATGGATTCGTCTAAGTATACCATTCATCCTGAGAATTATAATTCACTGTTCAGCAATACCGGCGTTGGTGATGCATATACTTTTGATGTTACTACTTCTACAGGGGATCATTATAATATACGGCTGGAAGTGCCTGGAAGTGATATCACTTACTCTCCCCAGTTTTATCTACTAAGACAAGGTTTGAGCCAAAGGTTTCCTTATCAGCTCCTGACGCTGTATGACGGGCATAAAGTTCTTAAACTTGATACAACGCTTGCTCCAAGTAAGCGTTTATTAGAAGGTTACAAGTCTGTGCCCAATGTAGCAATACAACATATTATAGGATTCTCATCTACCCAGAATTTTATTAATGAGTCTGATTCTGTTATTGAAGTTATTAAAAACAGAATAAGAATTCATCCTGTAAGAAAGCTTGATTTTTCAATCCTTAAGAATGCTGAGGAACCTGCTGAGTTACTTGAGAAAGAAGCAGTATTACGCTGGAGTACTATGTACGCCTCGCCTACAGGACCTACTTTTTCTATGAGATATGCGCGAAATCAGGTACAGCATAGTATGGTTATGGAAATCGATGATAAGTTGTATCAAATTAAGGGAATGCGTCTGACCTTTTATAATAGAAAAGGAATGCACGACACTTATTATATTACAGACTCTATGCAGGAAATTATTACAGTCTTTAATCAGCAATTAGAACCTTTCTCTGTAATCATTGATCGCCTGGTATTTGATGATCCAGCCATGGGTCGTGAAGTGTATATTCCACAAGTGTTTATGTTTAATTTCGAATAAAAATTTTTGAATTGAAACCACACATTAAAGTATTCAAGTTCGGTGGAGCCTCTGTAAAAGATGCCACAGGAATTAGAAATGTTGCGGAGATAATTTCTCAATACAATGAAACTCCACTTGCTATAGTTGTATCAGCTTTGGGTAAAACCACCAATCAATTGGAAGAGGTGCTGAATGCCTATTATGGAAATGGAGATGATATTCAAGCTAAACTCAATTCAGTCAAAGAGAATCATCTAGCCATCATTAATGAACTCTTCGATGAAAGTCATGAGATATATGACCTCATCAATGACATCTTAATTGAAATAGATTGGGTACTAGATGAAAAGCCCGAACAGGAATATGACTATATCTATGATCAATTAGTCAGTGTAGGAGAGATGCTATCCACTCGCATAGTTGCTGCTTACCTTAATGAAGTGGGTATAGCGGCTCAGTGGCTCGATGCGAGAGATGTGTTACTTACAGATGATACCTATCGCGAAGGTCAGATCTTATGGGAACAAACTGAAGAAAATGTAGACCGCCAAGTTTTACCCATACTTAATAGTGGAAAGAAAGTCATAACCCAAGGTTTTATAGGCTCTACTAAAGATAATCAGACTACTACACTTGGTCGTGAAGGTTCGGATTTCACTGCGGCAATATTTTCTTACTGCCTGAATGCAGAAGACATGACTATCTGGAAGGATGTTCCGGGAGTACTAACCGCTGATCCACGGTTATTCAAGAACGTACAAAAATTGGACCGGCTCTCTTACAAGGAAGCTATCGAGATGACTTATTATGGGGCTAACGTGATCCATCCAAAGACTATTAAACCACTCCAGAATAAAAATATCCCTCTGTATGTCAAGTCATTTCTGGCTCCTGCTCAACCCGGTACATACATAGGTATTGAAGTAGAGGACCACTATCCACCCATCGTTGTAGTAGAAAAGAATCAATCTCTATTGCATTTTGCCAGAAAAGATTTTTCTTTTGTAGTAGAGCACCATATGGCAGATATCTTCAAATTGTTTGCTGATCTTCGGATTTTCGTCAATATGATGCGCAATACTGCTATTAGTTTTACAGTCTGTGTCCCTTCTGTATCTGATAGAATAGAACGACTCATCTCAGCGCTTGAAGATGACTATAAAATTACCAGAGATGATGGCTTGGAATTGCTCACTATCCGTCACTATAAAGAAGAGGTATTGGATAGTATTACTAAGGGTAAAATCATTTTATTAGAAGAAAAACTGAGAAACACTGTCCAGATGGTGACTAAGGAGGTTCCACTGATGGAAAGACTTTAAGGCCTGTTCTGAAGAAGATTTATCTCACTCTCCATCCTATCAATGGCTGCTCGACCTTGGTATCCTATGTTATGGGAAAAATCATTTACATATAGAGCTATATGACTTTTAATAACTTCATCATTCATGCTAACAGCATGTGATCGAATATATTCCCATATTTTTTCTGGATATCTATCAGCATATTCTAGACTTTGTTTGATCAATTCCGTTATTTTCTCTTGATCATGCCAGGAAAACTTGCTGGCTAAGCCTATGCAACCCAGTGGAATAGGCGAGTGGGTCTTCTCTTGCCAGTACTTGCCCAAATCTTCTATAAGAAAAAGCCCTTTATCCTGATATGTAAATCGATTTTCATGAATGATTACACCAGCTTCAGCTTCTTGTTGAAGCAGTGATTCTTCAATCTCATTGAATCTACGAACAGATACGTTCTTAATTTCCGGGTTATAGAAATGGAGTAGGAAATTTGCAGTAGTTTGAGCACCTGGGACTAATACACGGGGCGCTAAACAATCTCCATAATTCTCTGGATTGGCTGTGATTAGGAGTGGTCCACAATCATATCCGATAGCGCCACCACAGGGTAGTGCATTGTAATCGGGGTCAGCCGCAAAGTAATGATAATAGCTCATTTTTAATAAGTCATACTTACCTAGTGAAGCAGCCTGATTTAAGTCTTCTATGTCAGCATATTCAAAACTAAACCGGTATATTCCGGTATCTATGTATCCAAGAGCTATGGCCCCAAAAATATAAGTGTCGTTTGGACAAGGAGAAATTGCTACATTTAAATTCATAATTCTTGATTAATAATGGACAACAAAGAAATCAAAAGTCGGATAATATATGAAGATAACCATTTGATTGCTGTAAATAAAAAATGTGGTTGGTTAGTTCAGGGAGATTCTACAGGTGACATTCCATTATCTGAAGGGCTGAAAATATATCTTAAGGAAAAGTATGATAAGCCGGGCAATGTATTTGTGGGTACTATTCATAGGTTGGATCGCCCCGTATCTGGATTGGTCATATTTGCTAAGACCTCCAAAGCACTAAGCCGTATGAACGAATTATTTAAAAATAATAAGGTTAAAAAAACTTATTATGCATTGTCTGATGCATTACCAGAAAAGTCCTCCGGTAGGTTAGATAATTATTTATTGAAATCTGAAATGCATAACGTTACCAAAGTAGTAAAATCAGCAGAAGTTAAGGATGCTAAAAGAGCCATTCTAGACTTCAAGGTAGTCCGTAAAAATGCTCACTTTGTGTTATTTAGGATAAGCCCTCTGACCGGAAGGCCGCATCAGATAAGAGTTCAACTTAGCAATATTGGCTGCCCTATATTAGCAGATATGAAGTACGGCTCTAAAGTACTTGATGATGACACAGCTATTTATTTACACAGTCACACAGTAGAATTTCTTCATCCCGTCACTATGACTAAGATGACACTTACAGCACCCTTGCCGGAAACCGGATATTGGAATCTATTTGATTATCGGGCAGACTGAAGTGCACTTACTCGTTCATTATAACTAGCCTGCGGGGATGGTATGATAAGGCCTTCCATCATATTAGTTATAAATGCCGGATGAGGAGCACTTTTACCCGTATCGATTTTAATATGCACGGCTACCATCCAAAGCAAAGCATAGATTTTTTCGGATTTAGAATCCTTCATTTGCATCTCGATATGAAGAGATTTATCACCTAATTCAAGCAATTGACTGGTCAAAATGACTATATGATTGTGAAATACCGGTCTTAAATAGGTAATTTGATTTTGAAACATCACCCAGGTGTATCCGGTTTCACCTGCATATTTGTAAATATCAAAATCCAGATATGATTTTAATTGGTCTTCCCGTGCATTAAGAAAGTAGTCTAGATATCTTTGATTATTCAAATGTCCCAAAGGGTCACAGTCTGAAAATCTAATAAGTGCTTCTGAAGAAAATAATTTATCCATGAAATGAAAATTAAGACGAAATAACAAGGGTAGCCTAACAAATGTTTATATAATTGCACAAATATTAAACCGGGAAAAATTATGGCTATCATAGATGTAAGAGAGATTAGTAAAAACCTCAAAGAAGGACTTCGCAATGAGGTCAATACTTTTCTTGATAATGGAATGAGGAAACCTCACCTTAGTGCTATTATGGTGGGCAACAATCCTGCCAGTGGAGCATATGTTCGTAATAAAGTCAAGTCTTGTGATGAAGTAGGATTCAAATCATCAGTTCACCATCTGGATGAGACCACTACTCAGCATCAATTACTGGAATTGATAAATAGTCTCAATCAAGACATCGAGGTGGATGGTTTTATATTGCAACTTCCCTTGCCCGTGCATTTGGATGCTCAGGAATTGCTTGCTGCGATCGATCCGGATAAGGATGTAGATGGCTTTCATCCTATGAATGTTGGGAAAATGGTGCTGGGACTGGATGGATTCTTGCCCGCTACTCCATACGGTATCATGATGCTACTTGAAGAGCTGGATGTGCAGACAGCCGGAAAAAAATGTGTGATACTGGGCAGAAGCGATATTGTAGGTACACCTATGGCAATTCTTATGAGTAGAAAGGGCAAGCATCAGGATGCTACAGTTACTTTACTTCACAGTAAATCGAAAAATATGCAGCAAGAGTTACTGCAGGCAGAAATTATCGTAGCTGCTATCGGTATCCCCAACTTTGTAAAAACAGAGATGGTTTCACCGGGAGCGGTGGTGATCGACGTAGGTATAAATCAAATAAAAGATCCATCTACTAAGAAAGGATACAGATTAACCGGGGACGTGGATTTCGAAACTATAAAGGATAAGGCCTCATTTATCACACCTGTTCCGGGTGGAGTAGGGCTAATGACTATCATGGGATTAATGAAAAACACGTTGAAAGCCTACAAAAACACAATGAATGCAGAATAGCGTATGGCTAGAATTTAGTTTTTCAGGTGGGCAGTTAGATGAAGATTCACTCGTGGGTGTTTTATATGAATTACCTTTTAATACTTTTCATCTAGATGATAATGTGTTCAAAGGTTTCATGAACATTGCGGATTTCACTAAAGAAGTGCAGGAAGCACTGGATTTGATTTGTAAAGAATTTGGATTGAAGTACAAAACTCTTGAACTTGACCATGTGGACTGGAACAAAGAGTGGGAGAGCAACTTCGACCCGGTGATAATAGATAATGTGTGCAGCATTCGTGCAGTATTTCATAAAGACATCGACTCCCAACCTGTAAATCTGTTGATTTCCCCAAAAATGGCCTTTGGTACTGGCCATCACCAAACTACGGCGGGAATGCTTGAGCTCATGTCAAAACTGGACTGGAGAAAAAAATGTATTCTAGACTTTGGAAGTGGAACAGGTATATTGGCAATTTATGCACTTAAAAGAGATGCACTAAATGTAATAGCCATTGATAATGAAGCACCTGCTGTCGAGAATATATTAGAAAATGCTGCACTAAATGGAGTTGATGGGATAGAAGCTATTTTTGGCGACAAAGCTTCTATTCCTGATACAAAGTTTGATATCATTCTAGCTAACATTACTAAAAATGTAATTATCGATGCTCTGCCTTCATTGAAATCGGCACTTTCAGATGGCGGAAAGCTTCTTATGTCAGGCTTCTTTGAGGATGATCTGGCATCAATTGAAAAGGAAGCGTTGCCATTAAAATTAAGGAAGCATCATTTGCAGGGAAATTGGTGCGTTGCCTTATTTGAAGATTAATTATTTGGTATTTATTGATTTTACTATTTGCTCACTTTCGATCTCAAGCATACATTTAAAATGTTTCTTGGGACAAGTAGACCGGCCAAATTTCGAGCATGGACGACAATCCAGGCCGTTAACTTCTATGGTAGTGTCATGATCGATGCCCTCAGGATATAATGGCCAAAACCCAAACTCAGGAATGGTTCCTCCCCATATCGAAACAATATTTTTGTTCAAAGCAGCCGCTATGTGCATCATACCGGTATCATTAGAGATTACTGCATATGCCTTTTTGATTATCATTGCTGACTGTTGGATAGAAGTACGACCACACAGATTAATAATCCTTCCAGGATGATCAGATTCAATTTCTTTGGCCATTTCAACATCTTGCTTACCGCCAATCAAAACAAAGGGCTCTTTGGTAAGATTTATAACTTCCTTCCACTTCGATGCAGGAAATCTCTTTGTAAAATGTGTGCCTCCGATAGCTGCAGCTATGAAGTGTTGGGGTAGAGTGATATCTGACTCCATCTTGGGCTCAAAAAAGAAGTCTAGTCCCTTGTGATCATATCTGACGCCTAGCGGTTCTATGGCCTCCATGTATCTTTCTACGACATGTTTTTTTTCAACTCCCTTGATTCCTAGCTTAATATATAGAAGCTTTTTCAGAGTGGATTTGTCATATGTGAGTCTTTTCCCACCTATTGATAAGGACCATAATGTGCTGCGAATTGACTTGTGTAAATCTATTATGAAGTCAAAATTTTGGGCTTTTAGATCTGTTTTAAGCTCTTTCTCATTGTTGTGATACACCCACATCTTAGCTATATGTGGATTATATTTGATGACAGATAGATAGGTCCTTTTAGTCAGATAATGAATCTCTACATTCATTTGTTCCTTCAGACAGCGGACCACCGGAGAGGTAAGAACTATGTCCCCCATAGAACTAAATCTAATGATAAGAATTTTTAATTTTTTCGCTTCCCCTTGATTAACTATCATATCCCTCAAAAGTAAAAATCCTTATCCAATTATATCATGGATAAGGATTTTATTCTTCTTATTGCCTGACTTTTATTGTTTTATAAATTTAAAGGATTTAACTGCATTCCCTTTTTGGGCTTCTAAAATATATTGTCCCGCAGAAAAAGTTGTAATATTCAATCTAATAAGGTTATTCCCCGGAATCAGATTTTCTTTAAATTCTTGTACCAAAGTACCCTTCATATCATACATCCTTAATACAGTCGCTGCAGATAGATCTGAGGTCCATTCTAAATTAAGGGTATTACGAGCGAGGGTAGGGTGGATGAATAATGGATCTGTCAGTAATTCTGAATGTTTATTGTCCAAATTACGACTACCGGTACCAAACCAATTTCCTAGTAATGCATTCGATATTAAAATTTTAGCACTCTCTGTAGAAGCTTCAATTTTATTTGATTTTAATTTTTGCATTCCGATTACCGGATTGTTATTTTGGTCAGTGGCGTTGAAAATTACTGCATTATCATCTTTAGAGTAGCAAGGATAATTAATTACTGAATTTTGAAAGATACCACCTGTATTGCCCCTTTCAATATCCGCTCCTATCAAAAGATATGTATCCGGCTGATCACCCGGGACATAATCTAATGAGATTATATTCGATGAATTTTTAGAAAATACTGGATTTCCAACACTGGTATTCTCAGGAAGGGAAGAAAATAACTTTTCAATTTTTCCATCACCGAAAGTTTTTGATTGTGGATTCCAAGCTCTTAAGAATGATATGTCCCAATACTCAGTTCCCAAAAATCCTATTTTATTGAATGCGTCATACATCACATATTGACTGCTTAAATCAAATTCCAATGCATCTGGGTATTTTACATCAGCAGTTTGAGTTCCTCCTCCGGTAGTCGGATTGGTCAATGTGAAATCTTTTATTTGAGAATTAACCAGATCAATGATATAGATCACAGGCTCTTCCTGATCGAGGATACAAGCTATGAGATTTCCATCTTTACTGATAGCTGCATTTCTAAACTTATTTGGATCGTTCTGGTCGAAAACATAGTACAATTGAGCTTGTGGATTGGGCCAAGTGAATTCTGCTAAATAAACTCTTTTATCTCCTCCTACGAATACTGCATAACTCCCATCATCTGTTACACTGGGTTTAGAGAGTACACCTATCGTATTATCTATTACCGTGACCTGGTTATTGGCTAATGTCTTGACTAAAAGCGACTGCTGATTGCCACTCGCATAAATGACAACATCCTGACCTTTGTTTACATCATAATCTGTAGGATCAGTTGTACCTGATCCTGCTCCTATTCCCACTTGTGAATACGCATTCTCTACAATTGCAACTTTTGCGACATTACCACTGTAGAAGTCTTTGGTAGCTTGAATGACAGCATTTCTACAATCAACAAATTTTGAAGACTTAGTAAGGTACTTGCTGAGTGCATTGTAGTAAATTTTTTCTGCATCATTTTTACCAAATTGGCTGGATACTTTGTAAAATGCAAAATTGACTATTCCACTATTAATGTGCACACCTCCATTATCCTGGGTTCCGGTATATTTTTCGTTCATATGAGCGGGTTGCCAGCCGTTGTCTTGTGATGAAGAGCCTCCGTTGTGTGGATTGGCCATATCCCTTAATGCACCTGAAGGAAAATAGGCAGGTCTGACTACGTCTTCGCCCAACCTATAATCATCTCTATCTATGCAAACCCCGAAAATATCAGCAAAAGATTCGTTTAATGCTCCTGATTCACCTTCATAAGTTAGATTTGCTGTAGCTTGAATTACGCCATGTGATATCTCATGACCACCTACATCCAATGCACCTGCGAGAGGCTTGAATGCTTTATTACCATTACCATAGAACATAGCTTGCCCGTTCCAAAAGGCATTGTCCATGCCAGATCCATCAGCTTCAGTTATATTAATTATTGAAACAACATTTCCTCCTACTCCGTCTACAGATTTTCTGCCAAATGTATTCCAAAAGTAATCATAGGCATAGTTCGCATTGTAGTGCGCTGAAACTGCACCAGGTACAGAACTCCAAGTATTATTGGAGGACTTGATATTAGAAACGGTAAAGTTTGACTTTTCAGGTGAAGTATTTCCACCATCCAGAGTCCATATAGCACCTACAGGGCTTTCAGGAAAACTACTTTGACCTGGGTTAAACATATTTTTTGTCGTATTGATCAGGTAGTAATTGCCGCCTACTTGATAGGAATTAACCGCTCTGCTCACACCATTCAGATCATTACCTGAACCAATAGCTGGCCCATCAACAGGGGGACTGTAGTTAAGGGTAGTTGGTTCAGGAATAGTTGAGTTGATTTCACCGTACAGTTCGCCATGATATAATTGGCATGATTTTTTTATTTTCTTTAATATTTTGCCACTAGAAGCATCAATAAAATATTGGTAGGTACTTTTTACATCCGGGTGGACTTCAACCTGATAAGCAAGAATTCCGTTCTCTCCCAGCTCTGGCGCTGTATAGATAGCAAGGCTACTTTGAGTCTGATTTCCACTTATCAGTTTAAGTTGATCTTCGGAGAGCACTTCCAATTTTGAGTCTAGACTAGCTATGGTAGTGGCAGCCTCTGAAGTTAAAACCGGGGTAATATTGATATCTGTAGTAAGCGGGAAATATTGACCATTGAATAAATATGGTTTTCCATTTTTATAATGCAATGCAACTTCGGCGTTCCAGACCGGAATCCCCTTGTAATATTGATCAAACTTTAAATGAGTAGATCCATCCTCGGACTGGATACTTGAAGTCAGATGAAAGTCTCGAGTCGGATTTTCGAGTTTGAAAACTGATTTATTCATTTCTAAAAATGAGATACTCTGCGACTGTACATCGCCTCTGCTCTGTAGCTCTTCTCTTACCAACTCACCTTCTACCCACTGAGGCAATCCGTTTGCGCTGACGCTTCGGATGGTAATCATGCCTGCAGAAGGAAGTATAGGGCTAATCGCTCTAGGCGAAAAGGTGCTCTTCGCTGCCAGTCGGCTCGTTCCTGCTGATGGCTTTATTATTTTGGACAATTCTGCATTTAGAGTCAATGGGTATTTAACCGCGTGGCCGGGCGGGATTTTTCCTAACTGCGCATTGGCATTGATAGAAAAGCTTACAATCAGCAGGAAAAGGTAAATTAATCTCATTTTTTTAAGTTTTTAAGTTGTGATTGTAATTGACGATACACTGCGGCCGCTGATTCTAATCGGCCCTGTGGCTTTCCACCCCAACAGATGTAATTGGAGTCATTGCCATTCTTGTATTTCAAAAAATAATAGAGATTTTGAGGTTTGTTGTACTTCATGGTATCTAACCCCAGTAAGTGGATGTTGTTAAATATCTGGGTCGTCATTTTGGAGTCCAAGTGATTAATTTCCACCGGGACAGTGCTCATTTTAGAGTTCTCATAGAGGAAACCGTTGTCAAGCAGTATATACTCGCTTCGTGCGCCTGTAAAACCACCTCCGGAGCCAAATGAGATCATAGCTTTGTTGTAGTTTTGGACTGAGACCGGAGCAGTCTTACAGCAATAAACTAAAGGAAAGACTAATAATAAGAAGATTTTTTTCATTTGAAGGTATGTTTTGAATCTAATAACGACTAAAGATAATACTTTATAATAATGTTAAAATTCTATTAATATGTAGGAGAGAATACCCGGGATGATTAATTTCGTTATCTTTGACCTGTAATTGTATGTTAAAAACTAAATGATATTTATGAAAAGGTTCTTTTTTATTCTCTCGTTCCTAAGTGTGGTTGGATTTGCAAGTGCTAATGCACAATGTGCTAAATCTGCTTCAGCAGGTAAATCTTGCTGTTCAGGCAAAACTGCAATGGTGAAATCCAATCATGAAGCTGAAGCAAAAGCTGCTTCAATGGACAAGACCATCGTAGCTTCTATTGAAGATGGTGTTACTACGTATCAGCGAAAAGTTGAAAACAAAAGAAAAGTATCTTATGTCGATGTATGTTATGACAGCACTACTGGCAAATTTGTAGATGCTTCTACTTGTACCGATAAGCCAGGTTGCGAAAAAGCATCAGCTAAAGCTACTTCTTCTAAAGGAAAAGCATGCGCAGGATCCGCTAAAGGTGGAGCTTGCTGTCAGAAAGGCGCTACTTCTGAGAATACGACTGGAAAACAAATGGATAAAATGTAATTCTTTCCATTTCAGACAAAAAAAAGCTGTTCGGATTATCGGGCAGCTTTTTTTATGCCCTTTAATGTGGCTAGGAGGATTTACCATCGACATCAGATCAGATGCGCTGACCGAGAGAGTACTCTTTCCAAATGTCTTCACGCCAAATCACGACGGTGTGAATGATGAGTTTGCCGGCTCTACCTGGTATGCGACCATACTGTCGCTGCGCATCTACAACCGCTGGGGTGGCTGTGTCTATACCTCCACTACAGGTCAGCCGTGGGATGGCACTTTCGATGGTCGGACACTTGATCCCGGAGTCTTCGTATATGTCGTCACCTATCGCAGCCAGTTTAACAATGAGGTAAAGACACAAGCCGGCTCGGTGACCTTGTTGCGGTGAGTGTGAATAAAGGTAGGCTAGTTAGTGTACATATGTATGTCGAAAGTCCATTTTAAACCTTCTCATCATTAAATTTTAACTTCAAACAAATTAAAAAATTAATAAAACTCTTTTCCGTAATATATAGTATTAAATATCTTATTAATTCACTTTAAATATGGCATAGATCCAATTCTTCATAATTAATATTTGTTAATAAAATATAATGTGTTAAAGTTTATCAATTGCTTGTTCTGAAATATTTTATTCCTTAGCTTTGGAGTAAATAAGTTTAAAAATGTTACTTCAGGACTTCAGGACTTCAGGACTTCAGGACTTCTGGACTTCAGGACTTCAGGATAGTCTTAAATCATACTTTATCCCTCCTTAAAGTGTAGAAATCAATTTTTAATTAAACCATTTCTATCACTTTAAATTTTCATCAAATGAAAAACAACTATTCAAAAATTTTAGGACTCAAAGACAATTCAGAGTTAAGTATAATTGATATGAATGGCAAATTGATAAAGGTATTCAACCCTATGGCTTTAGATATCTCCCAGTGGGCACCCCAACTCTACTTCTGGCGTGCCATCGATAATAATGGGCTAACCCAGAGCGGCAAGTTTGTGAAACAATAACTTTCAAATTATTAGCCACTCAATCCTTGGACTGAGTGGCCAATTTTAATTTAGCACTATGCGATTTAGAATGTCTTATGTTTTATGGTTATGTATAAGTGGTATATCGGGTCAAGCCCAGTTTATTGGATTCATCGACGAATTCGGAGTTAGGCACCAAATTAC
>DAOLZQ010000005.1:65645-82326 GCA_035426385.1 Saprospiraceae bacterium | reverse complement strand
GCGTAGCATAACGAAAAATCAAAGGAAAAAGAGCTGAAAACTTATTTTCGCATTACCACATGACGAAAAAATATAATTAGCTCTCAGGGGAGCAAAGATCAATAATAGACCAGTGAGAAAATCTAATTACTTAACTCCAAATGAGGTAAGTTTACAACTTATAGTTCATCAATCACCTGGCTACCTCCTTAGCACTACCCCTCCTCCGCCAGTCTTTCAAAGGCATCAATGACTGTCTTGGCGGCGATGAAGATCGGCTCACGTCCTTCTTTCGTGACCAGGCCTATCTCATCTTCGGTGAGTGCATCCTCGACGAAGGCCAGTAAATCCTCCTCTTCAAAATCAGTAAAGAAAGCGTCTATCCGCTTATTGAATTTCTTCTCTGTGACTGCAGCCATTTTGTCCCAGTTGATTTCCTCGACCTCATCAAGCAGATCTTCATCGATCATGGGTAAGTTGGGAAATTTTGCGGCGTACAGGCGATAAATGACGGTGACCAGAAAGATCAGATAATCGTGCTCTTCTTCAGTAAGTAAACTGAAATTTTCCTGAGCGAGATAAGCGGCCAGCGCCGGCTGCTCAGCGCCCATCTGATCCAATATCTCCATGCTGTTCTTCTCGTGCGCTGTTTCCTTTTCTATCGCATGATCTATTACTCCGATCTTAAATTTCATAACTCATTGATTTGATTGTAAAGATGACAAATTTTAGCCATTGTTCGCGTCATTTCCCACCGTCAAAACCACCAAATGATAAAGGTCATAAGAACAATCTTATCTTTATCCCAAAAAAAATCTTGAAGCCTTATATTCATATTCTTTTTGCAATACTGCTCTGTACGGGAATGTATTCCTGTAAGCATGAAACGCCCGATAAGCAGCCCGCACTAAAGGTAGATCCTATACTGACTGAGCTCAATAGCGCGCTCACTAAGAATCCTAAAGAAGCAGACTTGTATTTTCAGAGGGCCAAGTACTACTACAGCAAGAAAGGATATGATGAAGCCCTCCATGACCTGGCCTCTGCGATGAAGATAGACTCTCTGAAACCGGCATATTATTATCTGCTGGCGGATACCTATCTGGACTACTACCAGTCGAGAATGGCGCTACTGACTATGCAAAAAGCGTCAGGCATGTTTCCCGATTCTATCGGGACACTCATGAAACTGGCGGAAACTGAGATCACACTGGCCAAATATGACGTCGCGATGCAAACCATTCAAAAGATAGTTACGCTCGATCCTCAAAATGCAGATGCCCGGATACTGATGGGCCTGGCACTTGAGAATTCAAAAGATCCCGCAAGGGCTATCTATGCCTATCGCAAGGCGACTGAACTGGATCCCTATAAAATTGACGGCTGGATCAAAGCCGGTATCCTGGCAGATAAGCTGAAGACCGGTGACGGACTGAAGTATTTCCAGACTGCGCTCAAAATAGACACCGCTTCTTACGAGGCCAACTATGCACTGGCGATGCACTATCAGCAAGCGCGTGATGATGCCAAGGCCCTGGACATATACCGCAAGCTTAATCTGATGTACCCACGTGTAGCAGAGCCATTCTTCAATATTGGCGCTATTTATATGACTATGGATAGCCTGAATAAAGCGCTTGATTTCTTTAAGATGGCCACTTCGGTGGACCAGGTCTATGCAGAGGCTTACTATGCACAGGGCAAAGTACTAGAGCAAATGAATAAGCCAAAAGAAGCGTATGCTAAATATAATCAAGCGGCCACGCTCAAACCAAAATTCCAGGCTGCAGGGGATGCAGCCGCACGTCTTAAGCCCAAATGAACGTTAATAAATCCAAATCAGCGTAAATACACAGCGGCAACACCCACAAATGTGGATAAACCAATTAAATTTGCCGATTATACTATCAAATTAACTATTTCTGCCATAAAAATAATTGAATGAAGAGTTTTAGAAGCACACTGAATATTGCAGGATGGATCACCTTCGCAGTCGCTATGGTCATTTACTTTTTCGCCGCTGAGCGCACTGGTAGCCTTTGGGATTGTGGTGAATTTATCCTCGGAGCTTATAAACTGCAGGTAGTACACCCACCCGGAGCACCTTTATTCCTGTTGATTGGCAGGATGTTTGCCATGGTAGGCGCACTGACTGACAATCCGAGCAATATCGCCTTTGCCATCAATATCATGTCGGGTATTTGCACCGCCTTTGCAGGCATGTTTGTCTGCTGGTCCACCATGTACCTCGGTAAGATCATTCATGTAGGCAGAGAGGGTGAGGAGAAGCCGGAGTATTTCTTTCCGCTCTTGCTGTCCGGTATCGTAGGTGGCCTGAGTGCTGCCTTCTGTGCCTCTGTGTGGTTTTCAGCAGTCGAAGGTGAAGTATATGCCATGTCCACTTTCTTTACTGCTTTGACCATGTGGACGGTATTGAAGTGGTATTATCTACCGGATAAACCCGATAGTGACCGCTGGTTGGTGCTGGCTGTCTTCATGGCGGGATTGTCCACAGGTGTCCACTTATTGAGTCTCCTGACTTTTCCTGCTCTAGCCGTATTTGTTTACATCAAGAAATATAAAAATTTTACCTGGCTGGGATTTTTCTTTTCGCTTCTGGCAGGGCTGTTTGCGCTATTCGTAGTGCAAAAAGTAGTCATCACAGGATTACCCTCTCTGCTGAATAACCTGGATATCTTCATGGTTAACTCTCTGGGATTGCCATTCAATACAGGCTTAATACCATTCCTCATCATCATCGCCGGAGGCCTCTGGTGGGGACTTCGCAAGGCACACGCTCAGGGTCGCCGCAATCTGCAACTTGTGCTGGTGGCGCTCTCACTTGTCATAATAGGCTATAGCACTATCGCAGTAGCTGTGATCAGGGCCAATGCCAATCCGCCCATCAATATGAACAACCCCTCGGATCCGACCAAGCTGCTACCCTATCTGAACCGGGAGCAATATGGGGACAGACCACTGCTCTATGGACCTTCTTTCGATGCCAAACCAACGGGTACTGACCAAAAAGAGCGCTACGGTCGTGTAGGCGATAAATATGAAGTAGTCGATTATAAAATCAATTATACGTATGATGCTGCAGACGAAATGCTATTTCCTCGTATGGGGAATGGCGATGATCCCACTAAAGTCAGTCTTTATAAGCAATGGATGGGCCATGAAGGAACACCGACAATGGGAGATAATCTGTATTTTTTCTTCAGATATCAGGTAGGATGGATGTACTGGCGCTATTTCATGTGGAATTTTGCAGGAAAACAGAATGGTGAGCAGGGTTATTTCCCGTGGGATCATTCCAAAGGAAACTGGATCAGCGGTATCGCTCCACTGGACAATTTCAGGCTCGGCAATCAGTCTAAACTACCCTCCTTTATGAAGGACAATCCAGCAAGGAATAAGTATTATCTCATTCCATTTTTCCTAGGTTTGATTGGGTTTATCTTCCATTACCGAAAGCGTCGCAATGACTGGCTCGCCTTACTCATGCTGTTCCTGATGACGGGTATTGGTATCATAATATACTCTAATCAACCACCGATCGAACCCCGTGAGCGGGATTACGTACTGGTGGGTTCCTTCTTTACATTCTGTATCTGGATAGGCCTGGGCTCGATAGCCATAGGTAACTTTATAGGTCAAAAATTAAAAGAAAATGCCCGATTGGGATGGATTATAGGTGGCATAATCGGTCTACTTTCTCCCATACTTATGGCGACTCAAAACATGGATGACTTGGGACGTAAAGGAATCTACGCCTCACGTGATTATGCCTCTAATTTCCTGAATTCAGTACAACCAAATGCGATACTGTTCACTTATGGTGACAATGATACCTATCCACTATGGTATGCTCAAGAGGTCGAGGGTATTCGCCCGGATGTGCGCGTGATCAACCTCTCTCTTATTGCAGTGGATTGGTATATCGATCAGCAACGAAGAAAAATCAATAATTCTCCGGCGATAAAAATGTCACTTCCTGCTGACTCTTATCGCGGCAATAAGCGCAATCAGTTATTCTACATTGATAATCCGCTGTCAAATAGGGATATGCCTGTCACTGATTATCTGAAATTTTTAGGTGAAAATCACCCTATAGATGGAGCTAGTCAGAAAATGGATTCCTATCTACCATCTAAATCAATGTACATTCCCATCAATACCGCTACTTTCCCACGTGGAAAAGGTATATCAGCTACTGATAGCCTGGTGAGTAAAATCCCATTGGATCTGGGGTTGAAAAAACAAGGTGATTACATTACCAAAGACGAAATGGCCATCATGGATATCGTCTCAAGCAACATTAATGACCGGCCGGTTTATTTTGCAGTTACCTGCAATCCGGATAAGTTTCTAGGTATGGGCAATTATATGCAACTGGAAGGACTTGCACTGCGTATAGTACCCATCAAATCAGTGTCAGATCGCCAGTTTGGAATCTTCGGTTACGGAAGAGTTGCTGACTCTTTGGTCTTCAATAATGTCGAGAAAAAATTCCATTGGGGTAATTTCGATAAAAAGAAACTCTACGTTGATCGCAGCTATATGCCATCTATCAATGCACAGCGCATGATCATGATGCGGACTGCAATGGACATGCTGCGCAAGGACAATAAGACACAAGCAGCCATCATGGCCGAAAAGACGCTTCAGGTATTTCCGAACATAAACTTCCCGTTTGATGGCTCTATCATGCCAGTGCTTACTCTCATGGGAGAGGCAGGTGCATGGGATAAAACTAAACCTTACGTCGCTGATCTAACCAAAAATCTGCGCGAGCTGATGGTCTATTATAGAAGCATGGATCCGCTGGATCTGGCGAATGGATATGAAAGTGATATGAGAGAGACGGAGCAGACAATCAATGACCTCATCGATCTGGCAAAAAGACAGAATGATAAAGGAATGGAGGATATGATCAAAAAAGAACTGGGTAGCTTTATTAAAGCTCCACCCCCTGTTGATTCGATGCCGCCAATGCTACAAAATTAATCTGCTTATGGAGACAGCTATTGAGACAACAGTCGCCTTCGGGTGTGACCACGCGGGATTTGACCGGAAAGAAGCTATAGTGGACTTCCTCAACAATCAAGGCTACATTGTCCTTGATTTTGGGACATTCTCTACAGAAAGTGTGGATTATCCGGACTTTGCGCACCAGGTTGCCAACGCTGTAGAAAAAGGTATCGCAACTTGGGGGGTGCTTGTCTGCGGCAGTGGCATAGGAGTGGCTATCACGGCAAACAAACATCAGGGGATCAGAGCAGCACTGTGTTGGAAAAAAGAATTGGGTGCACTCGCACATCAGCACAATAATGCAAATGTAATAGCTCTGCCGGGCAGGTATGTCGATGATGCAGAAGCTATTGATATCTTACAGGCTTATATTGAAGCATCATACGAAGGTGGTCGGCACCAAAAGCGCATTGAAAAAATTCCGGTCTGTGGTGAATAACTGTACACACAGATTTTTAGCTTATTGGTTTATTATTTTCGGGTTTATTTTCCCTCTAGCCGGATTATTTGCTCAATCGCCTGAAATATCAAGGCCGGAAGCAATAGATTTTCATGTAGCGCAGTCCATTAAAAAAGATAATTTATACCGTCATATACAGATACTTGCATCTGACTCACTCGAAGGCAGAGAGTTTGGCACTTTTGGGATAAATAGGGCAGCAGATTACATTGTCTCCAGGTTAAAAAAGGCGGGCATTAAACCTATGGGTGATAGGGGCACTTACTATCAACCAGTGACGGTGCAGGGTTGGAGCTGGGAAAAGCTGTCGCTAAAAATGAATGACCAGGAGTTGATACCGGGAATAGATTTTAATGCAAAAATATTTGACAATCAGCAAGCAGTCAAACTCTCAGGCACACAGTTCATGTTCATGGGCTATGGCATCAAGACCGACCAGTACAATGACTATCAATACGCACAGGGATGGGATGAATTAATGTTGATACTGGATGGCGAACCGATTGTCGATGGGAAATCACTTCTTACAGAATCAGAAAAACTAAGCATTTGGAGTCAGGATCTGAAAAAGAAAATCGAGCAGGCGAAGATGAAGAATGCCAAAGGTATTTTGTTACTCCGGGATTCAATTTATTTCCCAAAGAAATCCGGAAATATATTTGATCGTATTGAATACTCGATGGATAGTATCGAAAGATATGAATTACCTGTCATCAGCATAAATATAGCGGCTCTACCAAAAATATTCAAAGGTCAGCAACTGGAGACCATCCACCAGTATATCGCCAACGTAAAGGAAGGTAAGATAGCATCCAATTATGTTCCGATAAACTATAATATAGAATTGCAATCTAACTTCAAGCCGGTATTTGGCCGAAATATTGTAGCTGTAATCGAAGGAAGTGATCCTGCATTAAAGTATAAATATATCGCTCTATCTGCGCACTATGATCACCTGGGAATCCGAAATGGACAGGTGTACAATGGAGCCGATGACAATGCAAGCGGCACGGCTGCGCTAATCGAAGTAGCTACTGCACTACAAAGTTTAAAAAATCAAAAAGGTGGGTTAAAAAGAAGCGTGATGATACTTTTCTTCACCGGAGAAGAGAAAGGGCTGTTGGGCTCAAAATTCTTTGTCAAGAATCCCAGTATTCCCTTGCGTATGATTCGGTCCAATATCAACATCGACATGATCGGACGTGCTGATGAAGATCATTTAGATCAGGCCAGTTATGTGTATGTGATTGGTTCTGATAAGATCAATATACTGCTGGATGAAGCCATCAGTGAGGCAAATAAATATTCGGTAAACTACAATCTTGATTATCGATATAATGATGAGAATCATCCAAGCAGGTTGTACTATCGCTCTGACCATTACAACTTTGCGCGATTGGGTATTCCAAGTGTGTTTTTCTTTGGTGGATTTCACGCAGACTATCATCAGCCCGGCGATGATATTGAAAAAATAAATCTGCAGAAGGTTCAGGATATCTCCAGATTGGTATATTTTACTTTGATTAATTTGGCCAATTATGACGGCACCATTCGAACCAATTATAAATAAGTGAACATGAAGTCTCACTATTTATTAATTGATTCTTCTACTTTACCTTTCTCAGTTGCGATTTCTTCTGAAGGGAAAGTTATTTACGAAATAATTTCAACGTCCGAAAATAAATTAGCGCGCGACATCACCATTTTAATTGATGAAGTTTGTAACCAGTCGGAAATAAAACTCTCCGACTTAAAAGCCATTGCTGTCGCAGCCGGACCGGGTAGCTATACCGGATTGCGCATTGGTATTACATCAGCTAAAGCACTTTGCTATGTGCTGAATATACCACTCATCATGATCGGAAATGACGAAGCTTTATATCGCGCTGTTGTAGCCAATACTAAATTTTCAGAAGGAGAAGAATATCTCATCTCAACCATGATAGAGGCGCGCAGACAGGAAGTTTATGCCACAGTTTATAACACTAAGGGCGAAGAATTAATACCTCTACAACCATTGATCTTTCCCGAAGACTTATCGTTGCAGCAGGTATTTAATTCTAATGCTGTGTATATCTTAGCCGGTGATGGTGCAGGTAAAATCCTTCCCTATTTTTCTGATCGCAAAGTCACATTAAGTACTGTAAAGCAGCAAGCCGGTCATCTCGCTGCTCTTGCAGTAGAAAGATATAATTCAGGTCAGTTTAAAAATCTCTCCACCGCAGCACCTATCTATCTAAAGCCACCGAATATTACTACTTCAAAAAAAGTTAATCTGATATTAAAAAGACCGGAGAAGTGAATTATTAATGGTGAATGATTAATGGTAAATGGTGAATTATTAATGGTGAATGATTAATGATTAATGATTAATGGTAAATGTTGAATGATCATTCGTGTCCATTATCGATTCTTAATTCGATAGCCACTGTGATCATATTCATTGTGAAAAAGATAATCCAATAGAAAAGAAGTGGCCTTAATGCACTAACCGTGAAGTGTGCTAAAGACCAAACAGCTATGAGCTATTAGCTTGCAGTGACCAGCTTTAAGCTCTAAGCTATAAGATTTTAAATGAAACTCTGGCAAGTAACCAATTCCTAAAAGCTAATTCCCTAATGTACCAACGCGCAAATGTGCTAGTAGCGCAGCGACCTAATGACCAACCCTTATCTTAAGAATTCAAACTCAGTGCGTCTATTAATCTTGCGACCTACCTCGGTATCATTGGGGGCAAGAGGCCTGGATTCTCCATACCCCTTATAGAGAATCCGCTCGGGCTCAATATTATATTTTCCAAGTGCTTTTGCTACATTCTTTGCTCTCTCTGTAGAGAGTTTCAGATTATCAGCTTCGGTACCGATATTATCTGTATGGCCCAGAATGCGCACTTTTAGTTTGCGGTCACTAACCAGTGCCTGAGCCAAGATTTTTAATTCATTGTCAGAGATGGTATTTAGTTCCGACGAACCGGACTCAAAATAAATATTATGCATTACGTAAGGTTTGCCCAAATGATCTTCGATCTTGTCCATCAAAAAAACTTTTTCAAATGGGATCAGAGAATTTATAGCAGGTGGAACATCTATCTTTTCTGAAATAAATATATAACCGGGAGCAAATATCTGGAGGCCATAATCCTCATCCGAGGGCAATGGTATGAGCAGTGTGCCATCCTTACCTACCTCGCCACTATAGAAAGGTCTGGAGGCTTTAATTCCGGTAATATTCAGGTGTGAAGCCAATGGTTTTCGTGTGAGCGAATCGAGCACTACCGCGCGAAAATAAGTAGTAGCTATTGGCCTGATATTCTTTGGCAATTCAAATAAATAAATATCGGTATTGTAAATTCCCTGACTTCCCAAAGTTTTTTCCTTTCCGGTAGAAGTAAAGTAGGCTGTATCTCCCGCTGCATTAATGACGAGAGCGCCTTCGTCGCCGATGGTATTGATGGGGTAACCCAGATTGACAGGTACACTCCATTTTTTATCGCCGATCTTCTTTGACATAAAGAGGTCCATACCACCCATACCCGGATGTCCGTCTGACATGAAATACAGAGTCTGATTGTCAGCATGTATGAAGGGAGAACCATCGTTGGAGGGAGTGTTGATGGGCGAACCTATATTCTCAGCTATTTTCCAATTGCCATCCGGCCCTTTTTCAGAGACCCATATGTCTGTGTGTCCGTATCCGTCCGCACGCTCAGAGGCAAAATAGAGCGTATTGCCATCCGGGGAAAGTGAGGGTTGACTTTCCCAACCACGTGTGTTGATAGCAGCACCCATATTCTTTGGTTTGCTCCACTTACTATTTTCTAAATAAGAAATATACAGGTCGCAACTGCCTATGCCACCCGGCATACTGCAGCCGGTAAATACTAATGTCTTTCCATCTGCTGAGATGCACTGTCCGGCTTCGTTGTATTTCTCTGTATTAATTCCGGGGATTTGCACGCCATAAGACCATCCGTCATTAGTCCGAATAGAATAGTACAGATCCTCCTGTCGGTCGGTGGTACGTGAATAGACCAGTGTACTTCCATCCGCACTCAGTGAGGGTAGATATTCAGGCTCGGAAGTATTGATCTCAGCTGGTAATTTTATTGGTTCAAATGGCTCTGGATGCTTGATGGCTTCGATGGCAAATTCACAATTCTGCTTTATTATTCTCGCGCGTTCAAGAGAATTAGCATTCGTAATATCAGCCTTCATGTATCGCTCTATGAGCGGCAATGCCTTATCGTATTGAGCCGCCTGATAATAATTACTTCCCAGTGTAAACAGTACACGGGGCGAAGGCTTTGGGTCTATAGACAGCACCCGCTCCAATAACAGAATGGTCGAGTCGGATCGCTTCTCTGAATTATAAATAGCGGCCAACTGAGTGATCGCATCCAAAAATGTAGGTTCGGTATTAATTGCTTTTCTAAAGGATAATTTTGCCTCCTGATATTTCCTTTCAGAAGATTGTTTCATTCCTGATTCGTATAGAGCGGCTGCTTTTTTATCAGCTTCTTTGATGGTCTTGTACGTCTGTGACTTCAAGCCCACAATGGAGCCGAGTACCAACAACATCAATGCTATTACTCTTCTAACTTTTATCTTTCTATTTACAATCATAAGGTTAGCAACTTAAACGAAAATCTAGGGTAGGTTATTCTAATCTTTTCTTCAGTACTGATCCCGGAAGGGTTTACCAAAAAAAATAAGAGGCATTGAAACACTTGGTCGCAATACCTCTTTTATGTTAGATTTTCAGACTATATAAGCCACTATTTATTACATTCGTCTAATGCCTTTTGGGTCATGTCTTTACCCCAATGTGGATACATTGGCTTCGGAGTTTCTTTTTCAAATAATTCCATTGCTTTGGTTAGAGATACCTTTGCCTTTGCTTTTCCACCGCCATATTGTTCCGGTGTATTGAGCAAGCTGCTGCCTTGCAAATAATATAAGCGCGGATTATTGGGGTCTATTCTCATACCTTCACTCATGGCAGACTGCATTTTCAGACCATAGGTCATAAATCGCTCCTGAGGATTGACTACCATTTGCTGAGTATTGACCATATAACGAAGTGAATACAAATCACCATTCTTCTCAATAGCTTCAGCCTTCTCGATCAATTGATTTACTTTTTCTGCATTCTTATCCTTATCAATACCCGCATCTGTCCAGGCAGGTACTATAAGAGATGAAGCAGCGTAGTAATATGGCAACCACTGAGTCTTCTCAGCATCACCGATTCTCTCAAAGAGAGCGGCAGCTTTCTGATAATCAGCGGTAGTCTTAGCCGAGTCCATTTGTGTGAGTGCCTTCTTCATAGCCGGTTCATACTTGGCGGACTGCGCGATTGCCAATGTGCTAAGTGTCAGGAAAATTGCAATAAATACTTGTTTCATTTGTTATAAAATTTGAAGTGTTAACATTGATAAAATCTGATTAGTTCAAATTATAAAAGATCAGCTCTGTTATAGATTGTTATTGATGGCGTCATCTGTCCGATCTACACCCCAACTAAAGAACGCACCGAGAAAGAATCCCCTCAGTTCTCTGCTGGTCACCAGTTCCTTGCGCTGGCCATCATAGGAATAATTATAGCCATACTCCGGCTGGTAGCCGAATATATTATTCACGCTAGCTACGATTACATAAAATACCTTAGAATTGGGCTTGCCTGCATTCGGCACATAGTTTATACTTACGCCCATACTTTGATACGGCTTAGTAACACCCCGGTCAGCTATGACATAGGTTCTAAATTCCCGGTCAGGAGTGACAAAATAATATGATCTGCCAGTGGCAAAATTATAGGTGAGATTAATACCGGTTTTCCATTTCAAATAGAATTTCTTTACCACCACCGAAGCAGTGTGATCGGTGGCAAAATCAGGCCGAACTGCTTCCGGAAACCCATTGTATTGTCGCTTAGTATCCAGATAGGAATATGAAACCCAATAATCAAGATTCTTGATCGACTTACGGTCACGCCAAAATAATTCAATTCCCTTTGCTTCACCTGACCCCTGATTGGAATAATTTACTCCGAATGGTAACTGAGGTGAATAAGTAGTGAGGTGATCGTATTTTTTATAAAATGCTTCAATCCGGAAGATGCGTTGATTGATATTCTTTAAGTAATTCAAGATGTAATGATCGGCGCGCATGAATTGTAATTTTGCTCCACTGAGCAATACATCATCTTGTGGTTTCTGATAGAAGATACCATACGCTGCTGAGAACTGTGAATTGTCTATTAATTTATACGCTACTGAAATCCTGGGTGCTATATTATTTTCATTCAGAAGTGTGGAATGTTCTGCTCGTACTCCGATCTTCGCAGCCAGATTATTGGTGATATAAATATCAGATTCTGCAAATAATGCAGTGAGATTATCCCTGACATCTTGCGGAGATGAAGGAAACGAATTAAATTCAGATCGATAATTGACCCATTGATTTTCCACACCACCCCGCAATGCACTCAGTCCCGCCAGTTTGGTTTCGAGCACCACTTTTCCCTGTATCGCCTGCTGCTTATTTTCTAAATTAAATTGCTTTGAATATAAATACGGATTTGGCGTTTCCACCGGTTGGTTTTCCTGATTTAATAGTCCGTGATCGAGATTGTCTGTATTCTGACTATATCCCAGACCGACATCCAGACGCCATTTTTCTGCAAAATAATGACGCAATGAGAGATTGTGATATTGACTAAAATTGTTCAGTTCGATTGATTCTTTTGTATTTACACTATCGATATCAGGTCGACGCAATCCAAATCTTCCATTTGAAATGGTACCGTAATATTTCAGCAAACTTTTATCGCTAAGTGCCCAGCGAAAGTTGGCGTCACCGTCGTGAAATTGGGGTATATTGTTGTATTCCACATTTTGCTTTACCAGTGCATTGTATAGTCCGATATTGATATAATTATAGCCCAGACCATATGAAAACGTCCGCTTTTTGTTGACCTGTTGTGTCCCCATACCGGCAAAAATGGGCGAGAGAGAAAGCGAGATTACTGACTGGTCAGGCATATCTGTAGTTTCCAGTATGACCACTGAACTGAGTGCACCGCCATATAGTGCAGAGTACCCACCGGTAGAGAAGACTGTCCCTTTAAAGATAAAAGGTGAAAATCTACCTCGTGAGGCAATACCCTTTACCGATGAGTAATACGGATTGTTCACCACCGTACCATCTATGAATTGTTTCGTCTCAAAGCCATCACCGCCTCGAACGAAGAGGCCTTCTTTCTCACCTACCTGCTGGGCACCGGGAAGTGTCTTCAGCGCACCGGACACATCGCCATTACTGCCCGCTACGGTGACAATATCCAGCGAACTGAGTACTACAGCAGCCCGTCTTGAATCTGAAGCTTCGAAAGCACCTGCAGTGATTACCACTGCTGTCAGTTCATTGAGGGATTCCTTCAGGATGAAGTTTTGCACTATTGACTTAGTCATGAGCCGGATAGGTAGCGTAGTCGAATCATATCCTATCGAGGTCACTTTCAGCGCCTGTTCGCCCTGCTCTTCAGTCTCGAAGGTATAATAACCCTTGTCGTCTGTCACCGTGCCATCATATGTATCTTTCAGGACGATACTTGCACCCGGAATGGCCTGATTTCTATTGTCTCTCACTGTACCTGAGATGGTCACCTGGCTGAAGGCCGCCTGTATCACCCCTACTTGCAGACATAAGAATATCAGTGCTTTAAATGATTTGTTGCCCATAAGAATGATTGATTTGGAGGGGCAAAGATAATAGTAAAATCATTCACTTCTAAATTTGAATTACTTCTACAACTTAATAAAGTAAATCCTCATCCGATGGGTTTCTAGTTGATTGGCAGATATATGCCGAATTTATAATCAATTTCGCCTCTTATCCGTTATATATCCCATAAATAAAATGCATCATGTCCTATACAGAATCTACCATGCTGGAGCTTGGTACTACCATTCCTGATTTTAACCTTCCTGAGGTCAGCTCGGCAATCGACTTATCAGTCAGCGATTGCCTGGGGCCCAATGGAACAGTGATTATGTTCATGTGCAATCACTGCCCTTACGTACTCCATGTAATCGATACAGTAGTCGAGATAGCTGATAAATACATGGACAGAGGGATAGGTTGGGCTGGCATCAGTTCAAATGACGCAGTCAAATACCCGGCTGACGGACCGGATGAAATGTTGCTATTTGCAAGGGAACATCAATTGCCGTTTCCATATCTCTACGATGAAAGCCAGTCAATAGCACACGCCTATCATGCCGCCTGCACACCTGAGTTCTATGTGTTTGATGAGCACAATAGACTGGTGTACAGAGGTAGGCTGGACGGTTCACGCCCAGGAAATGATATACCCTGCACAGGCGAAGATCTCCGTCGTGCCCTCGACCACCTGCTGGTGGGCAAATCGATAGATGAAAAGCAGTATCCGGGAGGCGGATGTGGCATCAAATGGAAGACCACGACCTAAATCTTGGACTATTGTGTTATTTTTGAGTCTTGATAGACCGGATACTTCCGGCATACAGGTGCTATAAGTAAGAAAAATATGAATGACTTCAAGCAGTCTTTTCCGCGTAGGGTAGTCAGAACACTCTGGTTATTGTTTTGTGGTATGTTCCTGGCGACTGCTATTTACCTGGTGTTTCTCACCCTGTCAGGCTTGCCTACCTTCGAAGAATTGGAAAATCCAAAATATGATTTTGCGAGCCAAATCTTGGCATCAGACAACTCGACACTAGGCAGACTGTATATAGAGAATAGGGTACCGGTGAACTATGATGAACTCTCTCCCTACATCGTAAAAGCACTCATCAGCACTGAAGATGAGAGATATCACAGTCATAGTGGCATAGACTACAAGGCTGTACTCCGCGTGGTAGGCAAGACTGTGCTAATGGGCGACCAAAGTGCAGGTGGTGGTAGTACCATCACTCAGCAACTGGCCAAGTTGCTCTACTCCGACCGAGATTTCAGCGGTATGGGACCACTCAGAAGAAATATTGCACTGGTCAATATCAAACTAAAGGAATGGATCACCGCTATCAAGTTGGAGAGACGATACACCAAGGAGGAGATTATATCCATGTATCTCAATAAGTTTAACTTTATCAATGGTGCTTATGGCATCGAAGCAGCGTCTGAAATTTATTTTGGAAAAGATGCAAAGGCGCTTAATACGTCTGAGAGCGCCATGCTTATCGGAATGTTGAAGAATCCATCCTTTTATAATCCGGTGCGCCGCAAGGAACAAGCTCAATCACGACGTCGCACGGTCATCAACCGAATGGTGAGCAACAAGCAACTCACACAAGCAGAAGCGGATAAAGTTCTGGCTACACCACTACAATTAAATTTTCATCCCAAATCGCACATAGAGGGCGAGGCCACTTACTTCCGTATGGAAGTGGGCAAGGAGGTATCACACATCATAAAGCAAATGGATCTCCAAAAATCAGATGGCTCACTTTACGATATCTATCGCGATGGTTTGAAAATCTATACCACCATCAATAGTGACATGCAGCGCATCGCAGAGGAGGTAATGAAGAAACATATGAAAGTAGTGCAGAAGAATTTCTGGGCTGAATGGCGTGGTAAAGATCCTTGGAAATATAACGGTAATCCGACTTACAATGCCATTCGTGAGAATAGCATGAAGAATCTCGTGCGCTCCTCTGACCGATATTACAATATCCGATCTGAAAAATTCGAACCGGCACTCGAAAATATTAATCGGGAATTTCCAAAAGTGTTATTTACCGATATCGAACTGGATATCCTCACCGATGCTGAAAAAAATGGCATGGATAAAACGGCAAAAAAATATAAGATCACCAATGATCAGAAAAGTACCTACTCCAAGGTATTAAAAAGCGACGCCTATAAACCAATGGTGCAGAAATGGATGGCTTTCAGGGATGAAGTTCGCAAGAATTTTGCACAAAAGACCAAAATGAAAGTGTTTGCCTATAATGCGACAAATGAAAAGGATACCGTCATGACTCCTTATGACTCCATTAGGTATCATCGCATGTTTCTACAGACCGGTATTCTAGCGATGGATCCCTCCAATGGACAGATACGCGTCTGGGTGGGTGGCATCAATCACAAATATTTCAAGTACGATCACGTGCGTACACTGCGACAGGTGGGCTCTACCTTCAAGCCATTTATCTATGCTTCTGCCATCGTCTCGCAGGGCATTTCTCCCTGTCAGCCGGTGGTGGACAGACAATATACCATCAGTCCCGGTGAAGGAAGCTTTCACCTTTTGAAACCCTGGAGTCCCGGTAATGCTGAGGGTAAGTTTTCCGGACAGTCAATGACGCTCTTCGAAGCTCTTCGCCTCTCGCGCAACTCTGCTTCAGTGTATCTGATGAAATTACTTGGCTCAACCAACTTCGTACGCAGCCTGGTGAAAAATATGGGTATCGACAGTGCTCACGTACCCGCTCAGCCCTCTATCTGTCTGGGAGCTGCTGACCTGACCGTATATGAGATGACCGGCGCATATGGCGCCTTTGCAAACAATGGAACTTATATCACACCCTCCTTCATCACACGGATAGAAGATAAAAACGGTAAGGTGATCTATAAAAATTCTCCCGATGAGAAAGCAGCACTCACACCTGACTTCAACTACGCCATGGTAGAGATGCTGCGCTACGCCATGCGAGGCTCTGCAGGCCTACAAGGTATCAAGTCTGATATGGGCGGTAAGACCGGCACTACCAATGATTATGTGGACGGCTGGTTCATGGGTATCACTCCAAGCCTGGTCGTGGGCACCTGGGTAGGTGGGGACGACCGATGGATTCGCTTCCTGAGCATCACAAACGGTCAAGGTTCTAAAATGGCTCGACCTTTCTTTTCGGAATTTATTCGACAGCTTGAAGAGCAGAAAGTCGCTGACTATGACCCCAATAAGCGGTTTGTCCAGCCCCAGGGTCCACAAGGAGTGGTCACCGATTGCTCACAGTATTATAGCAAGAATGTATTGATTCCCAAGAAGGATACTACAGGGGGGAAGCCGGGCCAGGAACCGGGAGAAGATGATTTTTTTCAGTAACCAGCAGTAGACTATAAGCTGAATTAGTCTTTAGTCTTTGGCAAGGTGAAAACTTAAAAAAAGAGCAACAAACCCCAAACAGCTGAATGCCATTGAATGGTGAATGATAAATGGTCA
>DAOLZQ010000005.1:30063-65545 GCA_035426385.1 Saprospiraceae bacterium | reverse complement strand
TGACAAAGAATTTAAGCTAAAATCTGAAAGCAAATTACCAGACGCACCAAAGACTAAAGATCATCTGCGAAGCTACTCAATGCGACAAAGCGCCAATGCGCCGTAAAGACCAAAGACTAAAAGCGAAGCGTCCCAAAGACCAAAGACTAAAAGCGAAGCGCCCTAAAAGCTAAAGACTACCTACCTACCCCATCTCACTGACTACTTCAGTCACTTCTGGAACCATGCGACGGAGCATACCTTCAATACCTTGCTTGAGTGTGATGGTGGACGAAGGACATCCTGAACAGGAACCTTGAAGCACTACAGTCACTACACCCTCTTCGTAAGACTTAAATTCGATGTTTCCGCCATCGCCGGCTACTGCGGGTTTCACTACATTCTCGATAAGATCTTTTATTTTCTGGACAATACCGGCCTCATCACCCGAGTAATCCCGGCTACTGTGGTTTTCAGCTTCTTGTCTTTCCAGTTCTTCACGGAATCCCTCATTGATGATGGGTTTTGCCTCTGCGACATAGTTTTTGATGAATTCCTTCAGACGAAGCTTGATTGCCTCCCAGTCGTAGTTTAGTTCCTTGGTGACTGTCACGAAATTATTGCAGATATATACACCCTTCACATAGGGAAAAAAGAATAATTCATTCGCCAGCGGAGACCAGACTAAAGCCTCCTCAGCCGTCTTAAAATCGGCAGTGCCACCCTGAAATAACATCTTATTCACCACGAATTTTAACGATTCGGGATTGGGAGTCTCTTCAGTATAAATTAATATGGGTGATTTCACTAACTGTTCTTCCATGATTTTTTATTTAATTTGCTGTGCTAGATGCAACAATCTTTTGGACAAAAAAGTTATTTCTACTGCTATGTTTGTGCACGTACAAGAGCATAAAATTCCGGTCAAGATCATTCGAAGCCGTCGGTATTCTTTGCGAATGAGCTATCGCAAGGGGTCTCATGCTATTTTGAATGTACCTAAATCAATCTCCGCCACAGAGCTGGAAAAGTCCCTCAAATCGCTGGAGGACTGGTTGCACTCACTACTCCTGAAAGACCCTAATTACTTCTCAGCACCACCAAAAAAAGTTGGAAATGGCCGGATAATCCGACTGATGGGCGAGTCATACCATATCCGGATCACCGTGGGAGATCGAAATGCCACCTTCCGAACCCGAAGAATAGACTCGGAGCTCATGATAGAAGTACCGCCATCCTATTTGGGCAATGACGATATCCTCAGCCGGGTATTTCCAAAGATAGTCGCCAAGGTATTTTTAAAATCTATTACGGAGCGCGTGCGTGAGGTCAATGCGGCTACACTCGGCGTCCAGTATGGAAAAGTGGCAATTCGAGACGTGGGTAGTCGTTGGGGCAGTTGTACCCACGAGAACAACATCATGCTGTCGTCCAGGCTGCTATTGGCACCCATGCACATCATCGATCACGTCATCCTTCACGAGCTTTCACACGTGATACACAAAGATCACGGGGCGGAATTCTGGGCGCTTGTCGCCAGTCACGATAAAAACTGGAAGGCAAATGACCGCTGGCTCAATAAAAACGGTGAAGACCTGAACTATTAGCTCTCTATTTAACAATTGACTTCACTAGGGCGTGTCCCCGCCTACGGCGGCGTCAGGCTATTCGCTTTATAGCGAGGCGATGCTCGCTATGTCCGCTACTATCCTTCACGCAGTGCGCACTTAGGCTCGCTTCGCTTTATTAGCGCTTTTGCACTTAGCATGCAAGCCGCATTACTTCACCCCTGATGTCAGTCGTGTCCGCGGCTACCGTGTGCCTCCTAATTTTTATCCTTCACACTGCATGTTTGGCGCCTAAATACTTGTGAGTTAAACTCTCCGTGCAATAATCTTCATCCTGAGCACATCAATTTCAATGTTTTCTTATCAAGTTATAGGGGGGCAAGTTGAGTGTACTATTGATGATTTAACTGATGAACTTGAATAATAGGTTTTAAACCCCCACATTTGTACCTTAATTTACAAATGCCACATTTGGGATGATAAGCCGGAGCAGATTATATAGAATAGTATTTGGGACAGACACTACAGCGGGAAAAAAGTTCGATATCTGGCTACTCTGGGTTATATTATTTAGTGTGCTGGTGGTCATGCTGGAGAGTGTGCCGGAGCTGGGCATTAAATACCACAACATTTTCCTCGTTGTTGAATGGTCGCTGACTATAATTTTTACGATCGAGTATTTATTGAGGATTATGATCAGCCCCAAACCAATAAAATACATCACCAGTTTTTGGGGTGGCATCGATCTACTGGCCATATTGCCTACTTATCTAAGCTTTTTTTTATTCGGTTACCATTATCTGATCATTGTGCGGATATTCAGATTACTGCGGGTATTCAGGATATTAAAACTGGCGCGATTTAATTCGGAGTCAATCGTTCTGTTACGAGCACTAAAATCAGGTATCCACAAACTGAGTGTTTTTCTATTTACAATGCTGGCTATAGTAGTCGTCATGGGGACACTAATGTATGTAGTAGAAGGAGGAGAAAAGGGATTTACAAGTATTCCACAGAGCATGTATTGGGCTATAGTAACCATCACTACGGTGGGGTATGGAGACATGGTTCCTCAGTCTGCTATCGGTAAGGTTATTTCTTCAGTTGTGATGATCATGGGATACGCTATTATTGCTGTCCCCACAGGAATATTTACTATAGAGATGGCAAAGGCTCGAAACCGAACCGACACCTGTCCGAAGTGCAATCATACCAATCCTGTGGAGGCAAAATACTGTAATAATTGCGGAGTGTTAATAGAAAAATTAGACTAAACTGCCGGGTTTGATCTTTGGTCTTTGGTCTTTGGTCTTTGGTCTTTGGGGTTTGGGCTTTGTATTGGGTAATATTTGGAACAAATGAAAAGAGTTGCTTTGAGCTTTCAATTACGCTGAATTAGTTCAACATACCAATATGTGAAGACCAAAAAGCGATTAACCGAAGGTGAAAAATTATTATAGAAAAGATTCTTGGTATAAGACAGAACCCAGAGTAGGTGACATTATTATCGAGCTAACTTGCATTGCAAAAGCGTGAGGTACCGAAAGGGCCGCGGTGCTAAGGGCGTCATTAGCCTAATATCTTATACTGAGCAAAGTCATTATTCTACTCCTTTGGCAAAGTTGAGATACCTGTCATAAAAGCCCTTAGTACGGAGCAAAGCGAACCCCTGTAGGCACCGACCCTGCCGGAGGCGGGGGCACGCCCAAAAATGACAAAGATGTAAGCAATAGGCTGGAAGCTGTAGGATAAATAAAGTGAAGGTGGCTTGGGACAAAGACGTTATCGAAGCCGAAAGCCAATGTCTCCTATCCTCTTTTTGCCTACATTTATTGAAAATAAAATAGATAAAGATGAGTTGGAAAGTAGTGATTACCGGCGGTTCGAGAGGTATTGGCCGGGCTGTAGCATTAAGACTGGCGTCAGAAGGCGCACACATCGCCATATTGGCTAAGACGACTGAACCTCATCCGCGCCTCGAGGGAACCATCTATTCTGTCGCTGAAGAAATCAACGCCGCCGGAGGAACTGCTTACCCGATGCAGGTGGATATCCGTGAGGAAGAAAGACTGAAAGAGGCTATAGACGAGGTAGCAGGAAAAATGGGTGGAATTGACTTGCTCATCAATAACGCATCTGCCATCACACTTCAGGACACTGAGAGTTTGGCCCCAAAACAACTGGATCTGATGCTCGATATCAATGTGCGGGGAACCTTTCTGGCGGGCAAATACTGCCTGCCCTGGCTCACAAAGAGCAATAAGGCTAACATAATTTCTTTTTCACCACCACTAGATATTGATCCGGACTGGTTTGAAAACCACGTGGTCTATACCATATCCAAATACAATATGTCACTACTCACACTGGGCTGGGCAGCAGAATTTAAGTCTGCAGGTATTAAGGTAAATTCACTATGGCCCAGAACGCTGATCGCCACCGCAGCTATCGCCAATATGCCAGGCGGAGCACAACTATGCGCGGGAGCCCGTAAGCCGGAGATCATGGCAGATGCTGTAATTGCATTACTGGCAGAACCGACGGGTTACACCGGCAATTTTGACATTGACGAATTGATACTTAAAAGATCAGGTGTAACTGATTTCGAAGGCTATGCAGTCACACCGGGCAGTGAACTATTCCCGGATCTGTACATCAGACTTTAGTTATCCTTGTCCTTATAGTTTTTCATATGACTGTGATGTCTTCCATAAGCGAAATAGATCACCAGTCCGATAGCTAACCAGATAAACAACCGCATCCAGTTCTCCCAGCCCAGACCGAAGATCATCAGTGTACAGGCGACTACACCCAGTATCGGGAATAAAGGAACTAATGGCGACTTAAAATGCCTGGGCATATCGGGTTCTGTCTTGCGCAATATGATTACTGCAATACACACCAGTATAAAGGCAAATAAGGTACCTATACTGGTCATGTGGCCCACCACGTCGATGGGCACGAAAGCTGCAAAGAGTCCTACCAGCACCATGATGACCAGATTACCCCGATAAGGTGTTTTATATTTAGGATGGATTTTACTAAATACTTCAGGCAGTAATCCATCACGGCTCATCGAATAAAATACACGGCTCTGTCCCAGCATCATCACCAGTATGACCGAACTAAATCCAGCTAATATCGCAATGGTGACAAATCCACTCAGCCAAGCGTAACCCGGCATGAATGTAGTAATCGCTGCTGATACACTCGCTTCAGCTCCCTGGGTAGGATCACGGAAAAATTCCACCGGTGCCAGACCGGTAAGTACATAACCAAATAATATATATAGCACGGTACAAATCACTAATGAGCCCAAAATACCGATGGGTAGATTGCGCTTTGGATTCTTGGTCTCCTGTGCGGCCGTACTCACGGCGTCGAAACCTATAAAGGCAAAGAACACAGTACCAGCAGCACCCAGGATACCCATAATGCCACCAAAATTGTAGGTGATACCATTGTGGTCAGTGTATTTGGTTGCTTCCGGGATATATGGTGTATGATTGGCCGGATTCATGAATTTCCAACCTAATGCTATGATGAGGATGACAATAGTCACCTTCACCACCACGATTATATTATTTACTACTGCACTCTCACTAATACCTCGTATCAGCAGGAGACTGAGTATCACCACGATGAAGACGGCAGGTAGATTAATGATTCCCTGGACACCCTCCGGAGAAGTCTGAAAGGGACTATGACACCACTGGTACGGTATGGGCGCGGCATGTAAGACCTGAGTTAGAAAGTTATTCAGATATTCACTCCAGGCGATACCCACTGTAGCAGCACCTACTGCATACTCCAGTACCAAGTCCCAACCAATGATCCAGGCCAGGAACTCTCCCATAGTGGCGAAAGTATAGGTATATGCGCTACCAGATATGGGAATAGATGACGAAAGCTCAGCATAACACATGCCCGCAAAGGCACACCCAATACCCGCCAATACAAAAGCAAGTGTGACGGATGGTCCTGCATTCTGCGCAGCCGCAGCAGCTGTGCGTACGAACAGGCCTGCTCCGATGATGGCACCGATACCCAACGCGATGAGCGCTACTCCATTTAATGTTCGCTTAAGAGTACCCTGTCCTTCAGCGTTGGCTTCCTCGAGGAGGAGCTTTAACGGTTTTTTGGTCATCATTCCCATACAGATATCTATTTTAGTGCGGAAATATACTTAAACGCCTGAATAAACGGTGATTTTTTGCAGCAGATTAGAATAAAAGTGTGAAAATATATGCGTAATGCATTTAAAATATGGAAGAAGAACACTCCAGTTCCTTTGAAGCATTGAAATTCTGCTGTCTGTTATTAAGCTAGAAAACTGCGACCCACTACAAAAAATTATTGTCAACCTGCCCAGGCCTGCCTGTCCAGGCTACGAAAATGAATGGCCTCTGCCAAGTGTTCGATTTTGATATCGGGACTTCCTTCCAGATCTGCGATGGTACGTGAAACTTTGAGTATGCGGTCGTAAGCACGCGCTGAGAGTTGCATCTTGTTCATAGCTGCTTTCAGAAGATTGATGCCGGCGGGAGTTAGGGCGCACACTTCACGCACCATTTTACCGGGCATCTGGGCATTGCTATATATATCTTTAAGCTCCTTAAACCGTTCTTCCTGCACTTGCCTGGCTTGTTCGACGCGAATGCGGATCTCGGCACTGGTCTCATTGGTATGTTCGTAATCTGTCAGTTTATCATACGATACGGGCGTCACTTCTACGTGGATATCGATACGATCGAGGAGTGGTCCTGAGATTTTGTTGAGGTATTTTTTGACTACTCCGGCGGCACAGACACAGTCTTTCTCCGGGTGATTGTAATATCCGCAAGGGCAGGGATTCATAGAAGCTACTAGCATGAGGCTGGCGGGATAATCAATAGTTTGTTTGGCACGGCTGATGGTCACGTGGCGCTCTTCCATAGGCTGGCGCATCACTTCCAGTGCATCCCGCTTAAATTCAGGCAATTCATCTAGAAACAGTACGCCATTATGAGCAAGTGAGATCTCACCGGGACGCGGATTCGTGCCACCGCCCACAAGCGCTACATCACTGATGGTATGATGAGGTGAGCGAAATGGTCGTCTCGTAATGAGTGATGCGCCCGGGGGAAGAATACCGGCTACGGAGTGAATCTTAGTAGTCTCGAGTGCTTCTTTGAGAGTCAGTGCGGGCAGTATAGTGGGCAGTCGCTTGGCCAGCATGGTCTTTCCGGCACCGGGGGGTCCGATCAGGATTACATTGTGTCCGCCGGCAGCAGCTATCTCCAGTGCTCGCTTGATGTTTTCCTGGCCTTTGACCTCTGCAAAATCCTCCAGGTAGTCTTCGTGTTGATTAAAAAATTCTTCCCGTGTATTCACAATAGTGGGTATGAGTTCACGGTCACCATTGAAGAAATCAATTACATCTCTAAGACTCTTGACACCATAGACGGTTAGATCATTTACTATAGCTGCTTCCCGTGCATTTTGTTCGGGAAGTATAAACCCCTTAAATCCATCTTTACGTGCCTGAATGGCGATAGAGAGAGCACCTTTGATCGGGCGCAAATCACCATCCAAGGATAATTCACCCAGGATGATATACTTGTCCAGTTCTTCAGCTACACAAGAGTCAGTGGCTGCCAGCATACCTACTGCAATGGGCAGATCATACGCCGCTCCTTCCTTGCGAATATCCGCCGGTGCGAGATTGACGGTCGTCTTGATGCGAGGAAAGACCAGGCCGACATTCTTGATGGCTGCTTCGATGCGCTGATAGCTTTCTTTCACAGCATTATCAGGTAGCCCGACTAAGAAGTAGCCGAGTTTTCCGGCTGCGACCATGCCCCCGGCATTAACTTCGACGGTGATGGTCTGAGCATCTACCCCGTGGGTAGCACTGGCATATGTTTTGACTAGCATGAAAATGATTTGATGGTGATCAATTGATTCATTTAAGCGAATATATCAAATCATATTCTAATTTTATAAGAAAAATTCAATTCAATGGCTATAAGTAACCAAAATAAGGTTTATTTTTTACTGCTTTCGGCATTCCTTCTATTGTCTTGTCGGCCAAGTGAGAGATTCCTGCTTCCCTCCTCAGACCTCACAGCGATCACACATACCCTGGATGAATGGCATGCAGCCGCATCTCTAGGGGACAGTTCCGGCTTCTTTAGTCGAATGACACCCGATGCAGTTTACATCGGCACAGATGCTACGGAACGATGGACACGAACATCTATGGGTAAAGATCTAGGCAAACATTTCGATGGGAAAAAAGCCTGGCATTTTATAGCTTCCAATAGGCATTATGCAGCTACGGGCAATCCAAATGTAATCCACATAGATGAAAACCTCCAGACCTGGATGGGACCTTGTCGTGGTTCCGGGCTAGTCAGAAAAATAAATGGGAAATGGTATATTTCACTCTATAATCTGGCAAACACGGTCCCCAACGCACACATAAAAGAATATGTCTCACTATTGCCACCTACAGAAGTCTTAAAGGATTGATTAGGTAAAAAAATACTTCCATTGTTCAAATGGATTTGCGAATACAATAGTTAACAATTTATCGCAATTGATTTATTACCAACAGTAGAAGTATTGAAGTATTGGAGAATTTTCTATCGAGAAACAGACCTTCTGAGGATACTAAAGTCCAGGTAGACAGGGGATACATGATTCAAAACCAAAGTATCGTCATCTTTAAAATCAGACCTCAATGGAACAAGCCGAAGATAATACTGGAACATCCACTTGTAAAAGCCACTTATGTGAAAGTCAAAAATAACTGGAAAGTGTTCTGGAGGAAATCTGACATATAATGGGATGCTTATCCGCCCAATCACACCGTCGAGCATGTAGAAGAATTTTCATCCTAGATCGAGCAGGACAAATACCAATGCTTTTTTGGTTGAGCAATGATGGGATTTTAATCTCACTGTAACTTAGACAGAATCCAAGAATTGTAAAGACGCCCGCGAAAGAGAATGAACAGAAACTGGTAGCTAACTTTCTATATGCTACCTCTCTATGGCAAATCTAGATCGCAGTTGCTCAGCTAAATCAGTCTCCTTACAATTATCATACAAACTAACGATAGTACGATATATCGCTACAATAAACGATAATTTCGTATATCATTGGAAGCGATGATATGCTAAGAATTAGCCTAGTTGATGCCTGTATTTCTTCTTCCCCTAACTCCTGCACTAATCCACTTCCGTCATCTGCAGTACGATCAAGCCTGCAGCCAGCGCAATACTAAAACTCAACAGTGTCCCAATCAAAATATATTCAGTTAGTTTTCGGTCCTTGGATTCTTTCAGATCACCAAAGCGAAAGACTGATTTTGCGGCTAATAGAAAACCTATTGCTTCCCACTTGCCGGTTACCACAAAAGTGAAGACAAATAACCGCTCTAAAATCCCGATGTACTTACCCGCACTACTTAGAGATTCATCGCTATTTTCGTTCAATGCCTTTGACCATTTTGACATCAGTATCTGAATGACTATGCCGGCTACCTGTGTGATAAAAAACAAAGCAGTTATATAAATCCAGACGTCTATATTATCTAGCCATTGCTGAGTATCCAAAACCGGATTAAACCAAACATACCATAAGACCAAAATGATGATAAAATGAAAGGCCTGGTCCAATAGAAACCACTTTGACCTGTTGGTCTCCTTTTGAGCGTAAAGTTTTAATAAATCAATAAGACCATGAGAGATCATGAGTATTAAGGCAAGTAGCCAGTAATTCAAGTCCCACAACACCAATAAGACCAGCAAGCAGTGGATCAAGATATGCAGGTACAATTTTGGCGACAGCGCTTTGAGCCTTTCCTTTTCATCCACCCATGATTTGGGCTGCAATAGAAAGTCTCCTATAAAATGTGCCAAGAGGAGTTTGATCAATACAATCATACGAAGTGCGTTTTTATTTTTTTCCGAAACAATTCTTCTACAGCTAGCATCTCTTCCACATTGGCCCGATTCCACCGACCACTTACTGAGTTTTGTTTGATGCCCAGTTTTCTGCCTATTTCTTCCTGGGTGATACGCTCATTGTTGAGTACAATCTGTATGAGTTCTGCCGATGAGACAGACCAGTTATCCATAAAGGTGCCGGCTAACTTTAAATATAAATTGATTTCCTCATCAAAGGTTACCCATGGACTCTTTATGCTGATGTTCACATTCTCTCTCTTAAGTGCTTCAAATTGCTCTCCGGCATAGATAAAGGCAGGTCCGTTACTTTCTGAAATTCTTGGCCCTGAATAAGTTTTCTCACCGATACCAATTGCCATTCTGACGTCTATAGGGCTAATTTTTCTCCGCCTATCGGTAGGTTTAATGCTCTTTATCAGCGCCTTTATTTCAAAGATCCTCCGCAGTGCCTCTTCCGGGGCGTCAATTTCCAATTGAAAAAAATCACCCCAGACCATCTCCCAGTCCCGAGGTGTACTGCCCCACTTAGCCAGAAGGTTTTTAAGTGGAGTTAACCACCTTTCGGTGTCTCTCAACTTTCGGGATGCGATGATATCACCTTTAATAATTGCGATCATGGTACAAATATCGTTTATAGTAACGATAAAAAAGAATATCGTAGAAATAAAAGATAACGCAGAGTATCGCTTAAATAAACGATAATTGCAATTATCGCAGAAATCAATGATATAATTACTCATTTGGCCTCCATTTTGTATCCAGAATTAAAAGTTGCGCACATAATCTGACAATTTCAGGTAAATAAAATCTTTGACATCCACACTACATTAAATTCAGGAATACAGAAGGTTGTGCTTCAGATGGTATTTAACCTGATGAACTGATTGTTTATCAATTTACTGACCAACAAATCGGCTACTCGCATCGTTATTTTCCTTTCCTTTGTATTTCATAACAACTAACCTAATTACCAATATCCAGCTCATGAAGAAATGGTTACCACTCCTAAGTATATTATTTATACTGTCATTTGATCAGTGTAAGACTCCTATGAAGAGTCAAGTTAGCACTCCAGAAGTGAACGTAGATACTGCTCTTGCTGATCTTGATTATTATGACGATACCATTTCAACTCTCCCTGTCGCTGAAGATGAGTTAGAGAATTTTAATCACGAAAGTGAACAGGCCATCGCGCAGCCGGATACGCTACCGGTGTATAGAGCCAGTGCTCCTATCGAATTTGATCTCATCAATACTATGCTGGATGTTCGATTTGATATGGCAAAAAAGCATCTTATGGGTAGAGCAGAGATTACCGCTGCGCCATTTGCTGAGTCTCGCCGATATTTTACACTCGATGCAATGGGTTTTGATATCCATAAAGTGGAATGGGCAGGCACTAAAAATAATATTACCTACCAATATGACGGCAAGCAACTGACACTGGACCTGGGCAAACCCTATCCCGCCGGAAAAGCGATTAAAATAAGTATAGACTATACCGCTAAGCCGGATGAGCAACCGACCTCCGGTAGCATGGCTATCCAGTCAAATAAAGGTTTGTATTTCATCAATGCCGATGGAAAAGTTAAAGACAAACCGACTCAAATCTGGACACAGGGAGAAACCGAGAGCAATAGCAGGTGGTTTCCGACTATCGACAAGCCAAACCAACGAATGACACAAGAGATGTATATCACCGTAGAAGATCAGTATCAGACACTTTCCAACGGGTCTTTCCTGGGATCAAAGAAAAATAGCGACGGTACCCGTACTGATCACTACATCATGAAATTACCACATGCACCCTATCTTTTCATGATGGCAGTGGGTAAATATGCGGTAGTCAAAGACAAGTGGGAAGGCATCCCCTTGCAATATTACGTAGAGCCTGAATACGCTGCAGACGCAAAATTAATTTTCAATCACACGCCTGAAATGCTAACTTTCTTTTCTAACATACTAGGCGTTAAGTATCCTTGGCCTTCATTTTCACAAATCATAGTCCGTGACTATGTTTCCGGAGCCATGGAAAATACCACCGCAGTTGTGTTTGGTGAATTCATCCAAAAGCATGCAGCTGAACTATTGGAGAATAACAATGATCAGATAGTAGCACACGAGATGTTTCATCACTGGTTTGGCGACTATGTGACCACCGAAAGTTGGTCAAACATAACGCTGAATGAAGGCTTTGCCAACTACTCAGAATACTTGTGGTATGAATATAAATACGGCCGAGACTATGCTGATGCACACCGAAAAAGTGAAATGGAAGGCTATCTTCAAATGACCCGTTCAGGCATGCACGATCTGATCGATTTCACCTACCGCGACAAGGAAAATATGTTTGATGCGCACAGCTACAACAAAGGTGGCCTGGTGCTGCATATGCTTCGTGATTATGTCGGCGATACTGTTTTCTTCAAATCTCTTCGATACTATCTCAATACCCATGCTTTCCAGAGTGTCGAAGGCCATGACCTGCGTCTTGCCTTTGAGAAGACTTCAGGACAGGACCTCAATTGGTTCTTCAACCAATGGTTTTATGGTAGCGGACAGCCGGAACTGACTCTGACCGATAGCCTGGCTGCCGGGAAGTTATTTTTGACCGTGGCTCAGACACAGTCAGGTGCAGGCCAGCAACACATCTTCCGGCTCCCGGTAATCGTCGATATTTATTACAAAGACAGAACTGAGCCAGACAGAAAACAGATAGTCATATCTCGCAGAACTCAGACCTTTGAAATCCCTACATCAGGTGAAGTAGCCAATATCATTTTTGATGCTCACAATACTCTTTTGGCTACTGTTCGCTTTGAAAAATCAAAACAAGAGCTCTACTATCAGGCTTCACACTCGCGCACCATTAAAGATAAACTGGAGGTGCTTTCCGGATTGAAAACTGATCCCGGAGTGCAACTAAATCAAGTGCTGAGAAATTTCCTTAAAGACCCTGCTGATATCATAGTTCAGTCGGCACTCTCACAAATAGAAATCAATACAGATAGCGAGAATGCCAAAGCAGTCCGTGAATTGGCTCTTAACCATTCCTCTATAGCTGTAAGAGCTTCAGCGCTTTCTATTTTGGCTGAAGATCCCAAGCCGGAATATGAATCTATCTTCCAGGCCAATTTGAAAAAAGGTGTTGCCGGTTCTCTATTTGAGTCCTCTCTGGTGGGATTGTATAAAATAGATAAGCAAAAAGCGATTCAAGCAGCAGCTGCATTTGAAAATGACCCAAATCCTGCTATCATTTCTGCAGTGATGGACATTTATCTCGAATCAAAAGATCCAAGGGCATATCCACTTCTGGAGAAATCACTCGGTGAGGTAGATGGGTTTGATGCGTTTTCGGTGTATTCCAAATATTCTGAAATGTTGCTTATCTCAGACAATGACCGCTTGGCAGAAGGGGTGGCCAAATTAGGTGATCTGGCTCAGAATAATCCGGGCTCACAGTGGAGAAAATATTCTATAGCAAAAACGTTATATGATGTAGCTACAGCTGATCTCTCTCAACTCAAGGATTCACAAAAGCAAATGATACAATCAAATGCGAAGAAATATTTGGAGGATATGATAGAAAAAGCAAAAGGAACTATGATTTATGATGCATTGCTTAACTTTAAACTGGACTAACCATTTTGAACATTTTAAGAAAATTTAATACCATTCATTTAGACCGGCGACTGGCTACTATCCTCATGATGTGTCTCCTCTATGTAGGCACACTAAGCAGTCAGAGCATCCAACTGGCCAATCAATATTTTGATGAGGGTGAATATGACAAGGCAGCTGTGATATTCAAAGATCTGTACGCTAAAAACAAGAATACAGATTATTACCTATCACGGCTCGTCCTATGCTATAAGTCCATGGGAGAACCTGGACAGGCCCGTCAACTGCTGGAAAACGCAATAAAGGAAACACCAAATAATCCTCGTCTATACGTCAATTATTCCGATCTGCTGAGGGAAAATGGTGAGATACAAAAAGCAGATGAACAATTAAATAAAATCATCAATATACTCCCGGCAGATAAATTCAAGATCATCGACGCTTCTGTACTGCTTCAGAATCTAAATAAAATGGATATGGCGCTGGCCGTATTGTTAAAGGGGGAGACACTACTCGGCAGTGGATCATTTTCTATGGATCTGGCCAATTTATATGGGCGAATGGGCAACCGTCAGAAGATGCTTTACTACTATCTGGATGTGCTCAAGACAGACCCACTGATGTATCAGAACATAACCAGTATGGTGCAGCGCACATTTACCTCTGATACTGAATACGACGATCTCCAGCAGGCTATCTATGAGAAGTTGGGTACTGACCCGGGCAATGCACAGTTGATCCAATTACTCTCCTGGATATTTATACAGAAAAAAGATTTCAAAAGTGCCTTGCGACAGCTGAAAGCATTGAGGTCCACCGATGATAATGACAATGGCCGCCGCATTGTCGAACTAGCTGCGGTTGCCTATAATGAAGGCCAGTATAATGTAGCTGCCGAAGCCTATAAATACATCATCGATTTGGGCCGCAGTTCCCCCTATTTCAACACTGCTTATGACCAGTATTTCAATGCACTGATCAAAGGGAAGCTGGATAGAGGTGATCTCACTACAGGTGAGATACAAGAGATGGATACTTTATTTACCGGATTTCTCAATGAATATGGTCGCTCAGGCCAGACAGCTAAGGTGATGCAGACCTATGCCAGCTATCTGGTCTTATACAAGAATGATCTGAAGGGCGCTATCAAGGTTCTAACCGACTATGTTGAAGTCATCGGCGTGAATCCACGAGATATGGCCGCCATTAAGTTGGATCTGGGAAACTACTTACTGATGACCGGTGAGCGATGGGATGCTTCACTACTTTACTCGCAAGTGGATAAGGACTTTAAAGAAGATCCACTGGGCCAGGAAGCCCGCTATCGAAACGCACTGTTATCCTACTATGCAGGAGACTTTAGCTGGGCTCAGACTCAATTTGATGTGTTGAAAAATTCCACTTCAAGACCCATCTCAAATGATGCCATAGACCGAAGTGTGTTCATCATGGACAATATGGGGCTCGACTCTACCGATGTAGCGATGAAACTTTACGCTTCCGCTGAATTGCTCATCTACCGCAATCAGTTTGAACTTGCTCTCCAAAAACTAGATACATTGACCAAGCAGTTTCCTGAACATGCACTAGATGATGACGTCATCTACGCCAAAGCCCATATCTACGTCAAGAAAAGACAATTCGACGAGGCTATCGCAGCTTATACCAAGGTATTTACCGACTACAAAGATGAGATACGAGCTGACAATGCGCTGTACGAACTAGCCAAGCTATATGACGAAACCCTGCTCCAACCTGAAAAGGCTCAGCCACTATACGAAAAACTCTTCACTGAATATCCGGGAAGCATCCTGGCCTTTGACGCCCGCATCAGATTCAGGCAGTTGCGTGGAGATAAAGTACAGTAATCCGCATTCCCTGTTCTGTTTTAGATAATTACAATTGTCATGGAAGGGGATGCGAGCCTTTATAGTATGTCCCGCAGCTACTTCCTCATCACGTTTTGTTAGAATCAAAAGGTCAAACATTAGGTTATATGTCTTTTAAAAAATGGGGTGTTAAACATATGCTGTAGAATAACTTTTATGGGGATGTGAGTCCAGTCGGACAAGCTATGAACAAAAGGCGAACTGGCTAATTATATTCAATTAAATTACTACTGTTGATTTTTGCACATCATATCTCCTAAAACTATCCCTTATTATCTGCTGGCGGTTTTTCCCTTCGAGAATATAGTTTCAAGTTTTCTTAAACCTTATTTAATGACTGATATTTTTCAAAACAACTTATTGTCAATGAATTCAACTCTGAAAAAAGTGGGTCTTCAATATTTTTGAAATTGAAACAAGATTTGCCTTGCATTTTGTTCTTTAATTCTTGACTTATATTGTCCAACAGTTCAGGATAATAATAAATCGGCATTAAGTGATAAGCCACGTAAGATTTTTTTATTTGTGCTGCACCAAAAAATTCCGGTTTCTTATTGTTCTCTGTCGTGGGCGTGTTCAAATAATAGTGATCACTATTATTGTGGAGCAAAGTAAGACTGCTTTCAAAAGGTTCTAAAAAAGATTTTAGTTTATTGAAGATTTTAGTGCTGTCCATCTGTCGTGATTTTAAAAAAGTTAATACAGAGTGAAGTTAAAGAATATAAAGGACAATTGATTCATTGGAGAAGGGGAGCGGTAAATTTGACTTGCCCTGGGGCAAATTCAACTGTTCGTCTTTTTAATGTAAACCGGTCCTTATGACCAAGCTCTAAGCGCGGGAGAAATCTCAGAATCAGTATCGTTGCTAAAAATGAAAAAAATAGTGATACTTCAACATCACAGGCCATTAATCCTTATATTAGGCTTTTATAATATATCTTTGTGCCCGAAAGTAAAAATCAATCATGATTTCATACCTGCAAGGTACCATTTCCGAGCTTTCACCCACGCAAATCATATTGGATGTAGCAGGTGTAGGCTATCAGATAAATATTAGTCTCAATACTTACTCTGCCATTGAAGGTCGAACTGGTACGATCAAACTGCTGACTCATCTGCAGATCAAGGAAGATTCGCATACTCTGTTTGGATTTGCTACTGAAGAGGAAAAAATCCTTTTCGTACATCTCATCTCAGTCAATGGGGTCGGTGCAGGCATAGCCCGCATCATTCTATCGTCTATGGTCCCTGCGGATGTACGTAAAGCCATCATCCATGAGCAGGAAGCTGCCTTCGGCAAAGTAAAAGGCGTAGGACCTAAGACAGCAAAGCGCATCATCATCGATCTGAAGGATAAGCTCATCAAGACTGCCGAGGGTGATACGACGGACGCACTATCAACACCGATCAGCTCTCTACGTGATGAAGCGACCTTCGCGTTGATCTCACTTGGCTTTAATAAAAATCAAATCGAAAAAGCGATGAACCAGATAGCCCGGAATGGTGATGATCTCAGCCTGGAAGAATGGATCAAAGCAGGCCTGAAATTGCTATCAGCTTAGAGAAAATCCGAAGTGGAAATGTTAAAGTCCAAAATCACAAAAGAAAAGCAATACTTTTTCGTTTTACTCAAAGTTTATAGCCCCTATAATTAAAATATATACAAGGCTGGAGTAAAATTCGCTCAAATAAATAATTTTTATGATATATAACGATTTGTAATTCAAAGTTATACGTGCAGCAACCAATTTAATCCACATTCAAAACGACAATCTGTATAAATTTGCAGCTTGATATACCTTTATGATTGAAAAGAATAGCGTATTCAGCCCGATAGTCCTATTTATAATATGTCTCTACACCCTTACCGCCGGAAACCTCTTTTGGAAAAGTAAGCAGCTTGACAATGGTCATCTGGAGAGCACTGCAGTGGAGCAAGTGCCTGCTTCCGGTATGGATACTATACCTGTAAGAAAACAGAAACTAATCTATCCACGAGATACAACCAATCCGATTCAACTGAAAATGCCGGAGGATATCAACCGTTCCTTTGAGTATGACCCGGTCACCGGTAATTATTACGACAATACCCGCCTAGGTAGTGACTATCTTACAGCGCCTACAGGCATGACTTTCCAAGAATATCAGGAATATAAGTTACAACAGCAGCAAAAAGAGTATTTTGATAAATTAGCAGGTATCTCTACCAGTGGAGGCTCAGGCAGAGCTACAGACCCGCTCAATGGCTATACCACAAGCAATTCTATCATCGATCGACTATTTGGGGGCTCTAATGTAGATATCAAACCCGCAGGAAGTGTGGATGTCAGTCTGGGGTTTGCGTCAAATTTTACAGATAATCCCACCGCCACAGAGCGTCAACGGAAATATACAAGGTTTCTGTTTCAACCCAATATCGACCTGAGTATTGCCGGGAAAGTCGGTGAAAGACTGAAGATCAATGCAAATTACAACACACAGTCCCAGTTTGACTTTGATCAGGTAATCAAGATTCAATATGAAGGTGAGAAATTTGGCGAAGATGAAATTTTGAAAAAGATAGAAGCAGGTAATGTAAGCTTGCCTCTGAAAAGCTCACTCATCCAGGGAAGTTTATCTCTATTCGGTATCCGTGCCGATATGCAATTTGGAAAATTAAAACTGACCGGTCTGGTCTCACAACAAAAATCAGAGCGCAAAAGCCTGCAGGTGCAAGGTGGCAGCCAACTGCAGCAATTTAGCGTGCCCATCGACCAGTATGATGAGAACCGACACTTCTTGCTGACCCATTATAACAGGGACAACTTTGATAAGGCGTTAAAACATTTACCTCAGATAAGTACCTTCTTCTCGATTACTGATATCGAAGTATGGGTGACAAATGATCGCCAGGAGACAGAGGATGTTCGTGATATCGTAGCTTTTACGGATCTGGGAGAGCACAAAAACCTGACTACGTACAATCCCCTGCTCAATGATACCAATGTCATCACTCATCCCGACTATACCGGGCGCTTCGAACTGCCTAACAATGATGCCAATAAAATATATCAGCAGGTAGCAATTAAAGACTCAGCAAATACCCGCCCACTCAATAAAACAGTCAGTACGCTGACCACCTCGCCGTATAACATGGTCCAGACTAAGGACTTTGAAAAAGTCCGGGCCAGGAAACTAAGACCCAATGTAGATTATACCTTCCATCCTGAGCTCGGTTTTATCTCCATCAATACTTCCATTCGCTCGGATCAGGTAGTGGGTGTTGCTTTTCGCTACCGATATAATGATAAGATCTATCAGGTGGGTGAGTTTTCCTACGAGGTACCCGTCAATCCAAATAATCCCAATGCGCTATTTGTCAAGTTGCTCAAGGCAACTACTCAAAACACTGAAGTACCGCTCTGGGATCTAATGATGAAAAATATTTATTCCATCGGAGCTTATCAGGTCAATCCGCTTGATTTCAGACTAGATATTATGTATGAAGATCCGGGATTTGGTCAAAAGCGTTTTCTTCCTGATACAGATCTGAAGGGTGTCCCATTGCTGAGAGTATTCAATCTGGACAATCTCAATACCACCGGAGATCCACAGCCGGATGGCGTTTTTGACTTTGTAGAAGGAGTCACTATCAATAGCCGCACCGGTAGAATAATGTTTCCGGTATTGGAACCGTTTGGTTCCGAACTAGCCAAGAAAATCGGCAATGATAACCTGGCGACTAAATATACCTACCCACAACTGTACCGCACCACCATCACCCGGGCTCGGGAATATCCCGAATTCAATCGTTTCACCCTGAAAGGATCATACAAATCATCAGTTTCTTCAGAGATCTCTCTGGGGGCCTTCAATGTACCCCGTGGCTCTGTCAAGGTGACAGCAGGTGGAACTGTACTGACCGAAGATGTAGACTATACCATTGATTACGGAGCCGGAAAAGTCAATATCATCAATAAAGCCTATCTCGGTTCAGGTACTCCTGTCAATGTTTCCTTCGAAGACAATGCGCTCTTCAGCTTTCAGCAAAAAAACATGATGGGTCTGCGCGCAGACTATGCACTAAATAAAGATATCAACCTCGGTGCTACCTTCATGCGTCTCTCTGAGCGTCCCTTTACCCAAAAAGTAAACTTTGGCGATGATCCGCTGAATAACAAAATATATGGCGCCGACCTTAATTTCACTAAGGAGGCCGAATGGCTCACACGCTGGGTAGATAAATTGCCACTCATACAGACTAAAGAACCTTCACGGGTAAACTTATCTGCTGAGGTTGCTTATCTTCAACCAGGCCATTCAAAGTTTATCAATAACCTGTCTGATGAGGGCGGTACAGTCTATGTCGATGATTTCGAAGGTAGTACCTCGAGCTTTGACTTGCGTACGCCTACTATCGACTGGGTGATAGCCAGCGTTCCACAGAATGATGCTGAAAATAACAACCCCCGCTTTCCCGAATCTATGCTTACAAATGACCTGGCTTATGGGTATAACCGTGCGAAGTTAAACTGGTATAGGGCTGAGGTCAATGCACTTAATGATATCGACAAAGATGATCCTTACGCTCGCTTTGTGGATCTAAGAGAAGTATTCCCTACCAAGAATAATATCACTGGGTATAATAGTGGCTTGTATTCATTTGATCTGGTATATCAACCCTCACTGAGGGGAAATTATAACTATGAACTTCCACAGGGCTCAGCTTATTCTGCAGGATTGGAACAGAACGGAACACTTAAAAATCCAAAAACCAGATGGGCAGGAATCCAGCGCGCCATCACTAATACTGACTTCGAAGCTCAGAACTATGAGTTTATCGAGTTTTATGTACTAAGCCCCTTCCTCGATAGGCCGGGGGGTATAAAAAATACTTCTGATGGTAAGCTATACATCAATCTCGGAAATGTATCAGAAGACGTACTTAAAGACTCACGCAACTTCTTTGAAAATGGGTTACCCGGACCTAAAGATGACAATCAAAAAACATTTAGCTCAGTGTGGGGACGTATCCCTTCAGTCAACCAGTTCATCACTGCATTTGACAATGATTTGGACAAAAGAGCCGCTCAGGATGTAGGTCTAGATGGGCTTGATAATAACGGCGAGCGCGAGCAATTCAAAGATTATCTGACGGCCATCAATAGTTCAACACTGTCAGCAACCGCCAAGCAGGAAATTAACGATGACCCTTCGAATGACGATTTCAAACATTTCAGAGATTATCCGGAATCTGATCCCATCATCGAAAAATATTCAAAGTACAATAACCAGGAAGGCAACTCTAAGCCCACAAGTGGCAACTCTACTTACCAGACTGCCAGTTCAAATTATCCTGATGTAGAGGATATCAATAAAGATAACTCGCTGAATGAGTCGGAAGCTTATTACCAATACGAGATTCCATTTGAATGGGATGGAGACAATGGCATCAAGCTCAATCAGTATATCACAGATGTAATCAAGAGCAATAATGGCAAGGATGTTTGGTACCGTTTTAAAATTCCTATTCACAATCCTTCCCAAACAGTAGGAAACATCAGTGACTTCCGCTCAATAAGATTCATGAGGATGTACGTGACTGACTTTAGTGAGACCACTATCATGCGCTTTGCTCGACTGGACCTGGTTCGCAATCAATGGCGCAAATCAACCCGCGGTGTATCAAGTAATGATATCTTCCCCGGCCCCACACCGACACCTCAACCCGACCTGTTTGACCTAAACGCTGTAAATTACGAGGATAACTCAGCGAAGATACCAGTTAATTATGTATTACCACGTGGCCTTACTTTGGAGCGTTCAGTGGGTGCTTATCAGGAGACTTTTCAAAATGAGCAATCACTCAATATTTCATACTGCAACTTCAAGGCAGGTGGTAGACTCGGGATTTATAAGAATACGACCTTCGACATGCGACGTTATAAGCGACTTAAGATGTTCGTCCATGCTGCACCTCAGACCAGAGAGCAAACTATTCCGGAGGGTGACATCACCATATTTATGCGGATAGGAAGTGACTTTACAGATAATTACTATGAATATCAGATTCCGCTGAAGATGTCGGATTTCGACAAGCTGGATGCATTTAAGACGGATGCATTTAAATACAGTGATGAGGTGTGGCTGGAGCAAAATAAATTTGATATTGCCCTTGCTCTGTTGACCCGTATCAAGACAGAACGAAATAATGCCAATGTTTCCGTCAATCGTTTCTATTCCATCAATGACCCCGATCGACCTAATAACATTGTGGGTGTCAAGGGTAATCCCAATTTGGGTTATGTCAAGGGCATAATGATCGGGCTTTATAATAAGTCTGAACAGGAGGGTGGTGTTCCTCGATGCGGTGAAGTATGGATCAATGAGCTGCGCATGACCGGACTGGACGAGCGTGGCGGAGTCGCCGGCATTGCCCGCGCAGACTTCCAGATGGCCGATTTAGGTACACTTACAGTAGCGGGTGGTTATCACTCCATCGGTTGGGGTGGACTCGATCAGCGTGTACAGGAGCGCGCGATCTTCTCCAATTATCAGTACGATATATCCACCAATCTTGAATTGGGTAAATTCATCCCCGGCAAGACCGGAATCAAGGTGCCATTCTACTTCCAGTACACCACCAATGTAAATACACCTGAATATGATCCATACGATCTGGATATCAAACTGCGGGATAAACTCCAGACAAGTGATCTTGTAGTGAGAGATTCACTACGGGAGCAGGCTGTCGAATATGAAAATATCACCAGCTATTCCTTCAATAATGTGCGAAAAGAGCGGACCAACAGTGCCAAGAAGCCTAAGCCTTGGGACATCGAAAATTTCAGTGTCTCATACGGACATACGAGTACCAATAAGACAGATCCAATCATCGCCAAGGATGAAGTGGAACAGCAAAAAGGCGGTCTGGACTACAATTATAGTATGCAACCATTGTATTTCAGCCCTTTCTCGAAAGTAATTAAGAAGGATAAATACCTAAAGTTTATAACTGACCTCAATTTCAACTTGATACCAAATAGCTTTGGATTTAATACCCAGCTCAATCGGTATTCATCCAAGAAATTATATAGATTTAGTGATCCGCTACAGAGTACCTGGCGCACGCGCAATTTTCTTTGGGACAGAAACTATCTTGTCAACTGGGATATTACACGGTCACTAAAGCTAGACTTCAATGCGACCAATACCTCAGTCATCGACGAACTATCGGATCGTGACCTGATCACCAGTTTGCCTGACCCGACTTATACCGAATCTCGCAACAATGCTAAGATATGGGATGGTATCAAAGACTTTGGAAGGAATAAGAATTATCGCCACAGCTTCAATGTGAATTTTAATGTACCAATGAAGAATTTTCCCTTCTTGGAATGGATCAATCTGCGGGCACTTTACGGCGGTACATATACTTGGAGTGCAGCTGCGCTCAATGTGGATACACTGGGCAATGTCATCCAGAATACACAGACGCGTCAGCTCAACGGTGATTTTAATTTCGATCGTTTATATGATAAGTGGGGCTATCTGAAGAAAATCCAGCGTCCGGCAGCCAAAGGCAAGCCCAAAGCTGGAAATAAACCGGTCAAAACTGCGCCTGCGGTAGATCCATCAAAGAAGAAAGACGAAGATGATAAGCCTCTGACCGCGGCTGAAGAGAAAAAACAAAAGCAAAAAGAAAAGCGAAAGGCAGATCGTGAGGCACGCATACCTAGTCTCGCAGAGCGCATCCTGATCCGGCCACTACTCAGCATCCGCCGTGGACGTCTGACATATACTGAAAACTTCAATTCAGTCGTGCCCGGTTATTCTCCGACCTCTACATCATTTGGTATGGATAAATTCACTGCCCCGGGAGTTGGATTCATCGCGGGTTGGCAGCCTGACAATAAATGGTTTGATCGAGCTATACAGCCAGACAATAGATGGATCACCGACAACATATTCCAAAATCAATTGGTGACATTAGGCAGAAATCAAACTCTCGAAGGAAGACTAAATCTAGAACCATTCAATGACTTTAAAATAGACCTCAACGCTAATAAGACGTACTCAGAGACACATACTGAACTATTCAAAGTGAAAGATCAAGGTGGTGATTTCAGACATATGACTCCACGTGAAGTAGGCAGCTATACCATCACTTATTTCACCCTGGGTACCATGTTTCAGGATATGAATCAGGTCTTCAAGCGATTCGAAGCTAACCGTGAAGTGATCTCAAGTCGCCTCGGTACAGGAGTACATGCTACCGATCCCGGTTATGCTGAAGGCTTTGGACGCATCCAACAGCAAGTATTAGTACCTGCCTTCATGGCTGCTTATACTAAAGAAGATCCAAAGACTCAGAAGCTGGACCTGTTCAATACCATACCGCGCATCAATTGGTCTGTCGCTTATAATGGACTGACTAAGCTTGATTTTGTAAAGAAATATTTTACCTCGTTCAACTTGACGCATGCTTACAAGTCGATCATGACGGTAAATAATTTTAATACTTCTCCCAATTTCAACGCAGATGTACCGGAGACATTTAATCCGATTACCTCAAATTATTACAGTAGATTCGAGATACCTGCACTGTCGATTACGGAGGGATTATCTCCACTTTTGAGAATAGATGTAAAGACCAAAAATGACATTACATTTAATGTGGATTATAAGAAGATCCGAAATCTGACACTTTCTTTCATAGATAACCAGGTCAATGAGACTCGTACCAGTGACATCACCATCGGCGCAGGATATCAAATGCATAATGTCAAATTGCCTTTCATGAAGGAATTTAAGACAAACAAGAAGAATAAAAAGAAGAAATCTAAACAGGATCCAAATAAAACCTCTCAGAATCAAGGTCCACAGACAAAGAAATTGTCACAGAATGATCTGACCTTCAAGTTTGACATCAGTCTCAGAGATGATGTATCCGTGAGCCATTTTCTGGATCAGGACAATACGAGAGTGTCTCGAGGTGTAGAGACGGTGCGTCTGGCTCCGAATATAGAGTACGAATACAACAAGAATATTACACTACGACTATTTTATGACTACAACCTATCCAAACCAAAGACCTCTCTACAATATAAGACTATCAGTCAGCAGGGCGGTTTGATGGTGCGATTCCTGTTACAATAAATCTTAGGAATCAAATAATAAAGAAAGGGTCATTGCTTTTAATGCAGTGACCCTTTCTTTATATCTAATTTATTGTATTTATTTAAAGATTTCAAACTATCACATTTTCTCAATCCTATATCTTAAATAAGTATAGAGTTTTCCATAGTAGAGAGTTTAATATTGGCCTTAACTTTCAAATATAATAACTCACTAACATTATAGATAGTATACCAATCTATAGAGCATAGAATCGGATCTTTAAAGATAGAATGTGTGGAGAAATAAAAAAATTAAAGCGCAGCCATGACGTACATTTCTGACATTGTCGGACTAGGAACGCCACCTTCTTTTTCCATAGTAATAGCGAAAGCCTGAGCATCGTCAATGTTTGTCATCTTGATGAGACTGGTACTGTCAAAATTATTGGGCAGCATGCCTATATCTACAGGTGCACCATCTTTGATCGCCCATAGCTGAAACTGCTTGCCACTGGATGGCTTGGGAAGACTATTCGGAGTGAGGTAAACTGTGGATTCACCTTTATTCCAATAAACGGTTGCAACAGATTCAGGACTTTTATCTTTTATGCCGGGAAGCGTTATTTTCTGAAAGTTTGGATTCTCAATGATGGCTAATTTCTGAGATATTGAATTCATTTGCTCCTCAAGACCAGAATTAGAGATGTTCAAGGCACTCAGCTGCTCTTTGTATTCATAATTATTCTTCAGATACATTCCACCCAAGCCAATACAAAAAGCGATCGAAGCCGCCGCGAGATATTTATAGAATCCCTGAGTGGGAGCAGGTGATGTCATTTTAATTACATTTGTCTTTGTCGTTTCGACAATTGAATCACCATTGCCTTGTGTAATATCTTGAGATAATTCCGGCAAATTATTCTTAACTGCAACCAAAATCTTAGATTTAAGCTCTACAGGTGGTGCTACCTGATAAGTCATTACTAGCTGTTCAATTATTTTCTGCTGTATCATTAGCTCATGTTTGATCTCAGGATAGATGTGGCTCATACATTCTATCTCTTGTCTTTCTTGTGGAGAGACATTATCAAGCGCGTAACGCTCAATAATTCCGGAGTTTATGTATTCCTGAAAGTTCATTTTTAATTAATATCAAATATTTTTCTTAATGATTGCATTGCGGTTCGAATATTGGTCTTAACAGTACCCAGTGGCATTCCCTTCAGATCTGTAATTTCTTGTTGTGTTAACCCACTAAAATAATACAATTCTATTAACTCTTTCAGATCAGGTCTCAAATTATTCAAAATATCTTGCAACCCTATACTGTCTATCTGATAATTAGTATTTGTAGCTCCTTTTATTTCTAGTGTATTTACGGTTTGATCATCCATTTGGATTTGATATTTCCGCTCTTTTTTCCTTAAGGCATCCAGCGCTTTATTTCGGGAAATATTTAGCATCCAAGTGAATAGAGTTCCCTTAGCTGCATCATAGGTATTTATCTTCTGGCTAATATTGATAAAAGCATCCTGAAGGACATCGCCAGCCTCCTCTGTGTCTGTTACTATCTTAAGTACAATACCATATAGAGCCGCTGAATACCTGTCATACAGGTACTCATACGCATCATCCTGCCTGGCTATCAAGGCGTTGATTAATATGGCATGGTCATCAAATGAACTCATTGAGGTGTTTTGGTAGACGATAAATCTTCACGCCTACTTGCAAATGTATAAATTATTTAAGTGAAGCGTTCTTTTTTTGATTAAACAGCCAATTCAATAAATCTGGTGTCCTAAACGCAGCATCCCAGGAATTGTGGTTGGCCTCAGGGTATTCGGTATATCTGGGAGATCCACCTTCACTTACAATTTGTCTGACCATATTCCTCGAATACTCAGGTGACACTACGTCATCCTTCGCACCATGGAATATCCAAACAGGAACGACAGACGCAAAATTCTTTACATAACTTAAGTCACCACCACCACAGATAGGTATTGCCGCTGCAAATAGCTCAGGGTGTCGGCTGATGGCTTCAAGGGTACCCATTCCGCCCATACTTAGGCCCATGATATAAATCCGGTTGCTGTCTACACTGGGCAGAATCTTATATAATTCGATGAGGTCAAAAACTTGCTGTAAGGGTAGCCCGGGAGGCAATGAGTAGTCGAACCCAAACTTAAAACTTTTGTTTTCAATTTTTGCATTTCTAGTAGCCCAGTAAGCTTCGGCGGGACATTGAGGAAATAGGACATAGGCAGGAAACTTTCTTCTGTTCCTCTTGTCCTCAAATAAGGCAGCTCCGTGTGTGAGCTGTTCTAAATTGTCGTCGCCTCTCTCACCTGCACCATGTAGAAATATGACTAAGGGATATTTCTTGGATTTCTTCGAATGTGCTGGTTTAAGCAATCTATACATTAGTTCAGCGCCCGAGGGATCGATAAAGGTTTCAAACACAAAAGAAGTCTGTGCAGATAAACACGTATTTAAAATAATAAATACACTTAGAAGTGTAAATCGGATCTTCATACCAAAAATTTCATTTCACATAACAATATGCAAATAATTTTCAAAAAATTCAGCATCATAAATTCATTCATTACCGATATCTTTCTGCTATTTCGATTATATAAAAATAGCTTTTTGAAGGCTAGGATAGGTCTGTTATACTTGGCTATAAATAAAAATGCCATCGGTTTTCACCGATGGCACATAATATTGAAAGGGTAACTAATCAAAAAAACAACGTCGCATTCAATCGGGCGAAGAAGGGTGTACCGGGTGTAAAGTGGATTTCAGAGACTGGTGCAGGTTCATCCTGTAATCGGCTTTCGGTATCAAATTGGGTTTCTTTCCACTTGGTGTTGAACAAATTCTGTATAGCTACACCCACTTCCCATCGCTTGGCGGTATAGTTTACAGATGCATCAGTAATAAAATAGCCCTTTGCCTCCACTGAATTGTCTTCATTGGCAGGGCGATCGCCCATATATCGGTATCTCAGACTTCCATTCCAGCCAAATTGAGTTTTATAAGAAATTCCGCCAGTACTGGTGAAGGTTGGCGCAAGCGGCAGATAATTTTCTCCTTCAGGCTCGCCCAATGCTCTTGGTTTGGTGAGGTTCATATCAGCATCTATATATAAGTTTTTAAAAGGCTCATATCTCAGCGAAAGGTCATATCCATATCGCTGCGTCTCACCACTAGGTTCTACTACACCTTCATCTCCCACATAGACAAATTCTTGCTTTAGATATAGATACCAGACTGCGGTCTGAACTACCAGTTTATCACCCAGTTTTACCAAGGTACCCAAATCACTGCCCCAAGCAGGAGTGACTACATCCTTGCCATCCTGCAATACCGATACGCGGGTATCATTGCTGTGAAATCCCTTTCCACTATAGAGATACAATTGCCATTTATCGCTTACTTTATAATTAAAATTTAATTTAGGACTGACGATAACTGAGCTTGCATTTAAGCTGAGATCATTTTGTAAGTGATCGACATATTTATTTGTAAAATAATCTACTCTAGCCCCTAAGGTTATGTCAAGTCCACCTTTTAATTTAAATGTTTGACCAGTCCAGACGGCAGGATTGACTTCTACAATATCTCCTTTCTTTATGGGATCGATCAGTTCTGTTCGCTCCTTAGTATGAGAAAGCTCTATATTATCCACCATATCCGCGCGTACCTGTACTCCGATAGAGGAGGTTGCACTTACATTTCCCAAAGCATAATCGTGAAGGTACTTGCTGTTTAACCCTACGATATTTCGGGATTCTTTTTGCTTTATTTGATCCCCATTTAAGGAATCATTTTTGAAAAATGTAAAATTGGAATACAATTCAAAATCATATTTAATATAATATACCTGATTGGTCAAGGACGCTCCATTCCCCAATCTTGTTGATAGCTCCAGGTTTGCATTGTACCTACTAGTAGCACCACCTTCTTTATTATCTATAGCTCCATAGAAACCTATCTCACCAGACTCTACTGCACGGTCCGGGATTTGACCACTAGCATCCCAGGAAGAACTAAAGCCGGTTCCTGTCAGTGAGAGGTAGTTATTTTCGTTTAATTTAGTCCGGTATTTGGCCATTCCATTGAATCTTTTAAAATCTTGCGGACTATCGAAAAATCCCCGGGTATAAGATCCTTCCCCTGCTACAAATAGCGTTTGATCAGAATTGGCCGGATCTATAAGGTTGGCTCCCAAGATACCCCTGAAGGTATTGAATTGTCCAGCTTCCACTTTTATAAAATTATTATCCAGGAAATTTTTTGTCTTGAATTCAACATACCCGGCTGTAGCCAGATTGCCATGTTCGGCAAAATAGGGTCCTTTGTTGAAATTTACTTTTTCTATAAGCTCAGGTATTACAAAGTGTAGATCAGCGTAGCCCTGTCCATGGGCGTGGCTTACCATATTGACCGGCATCCCATCAACACTGACCTGTATATCCGTGCCGTGATCAATATCAAAACCTCTTAAGAAGATCTGTTCGGCCTTGCCTCCTCCTGCATGTTGACCAATAAATAAGCCGGGAACCATCCTGAGCACTTCTTGACTATTTACTATGGGTCTTAGATGGATATCAAGATCAGAGATCGTCTTAAATATTCCGGATTGGGCAGAAGCATTAATTTCCACTTCGGCCAGACTGGTTATTTTTTGATTTAGATAGACAGTGGCCATTCCTGATTCATATTTTAGATTTGACAGATCGATAGTCATACCTTCAAACCCTATTCCGGTGATAATAACTGAATTAGGCCTTACCTTCATATTGTCTAGCCTGACAAATCCGGATGGATCAATATCCATTACATTCTGACCATCACCCGACAGCACAACTACATCGAGTACCGGCTTTTTTGTCTCGCTGTTTTTGAGATAAATTCCACGATAAGTATTTTGCGCAAATGCACCAAACGTGCTGCAAAAAAGTAATAGAGCAAGTAATTTTAATTTCATGATAAATTATTTATAAAATAGTTGTCCAATTTAGAAAAAGATACGTTCAATGGTCCAGTACGAAGCAATGATGATAATTAAGATTGACATAGGCATCACTACTCTACGGCGATAAACTGCAGGATGAGTTTTAAAAAGCCTTATAATTAAGGTTAATAATAATATAATTGATAATTGAGCTATTTCTACACCCATATTAAATCCGACTAACGCCTTCACGAAGTCTGATTTAGGAAGATCAAGAGCAGTCAGTGCGCTAGCGAATCCCATCCCGTGTACCAATCCAAATAAGAAAATTAAAATAATCCTACTGGGTTTTACTACATCAATAAAGAGATTCTCAGCGGCGAGAAAGACGATCGACATTGCGATCAATGCTTCGACCCAATGGGTAGGTGGGTGGATAACATCAAACATGACTAATCCAAGAGTAATGCTATGTGCCAGGGTAAACATAGATGCTTGGAGGATAACTTTTTTAGTAGAGGTGCTCAGGAAGAATATACAGAATATAAATAGAATGTGATCCAATCCCAGGGGAATAATGTGGCGTATTCCTTGCCAAATATAGAAAAAGAATGAATTTGTGGTTTCATCCAGCACATAATCAATAGTATGTGCCTGGGCTGTCAAGGTGATGACAAAAAATAGCAATCCTAGTATACTCCTCTTCAACATATCAATTTTACACTTATAATCTATCTACGATTCAATGGGAAAAATGGATTTAATTATTCCAAAAAAAAGAGGAGCTGAATGCACAGCCCCTCAAAATAAGTGTAAAATATCAAAAAATAAAATTTCAGATTATCGCAACGTAAGTTGCGGGTCGATATAGGTTGAAATGGCCATTGCTTCTTTCATAAGCTGGTCAGCCTTTGCGGCATTTCCTGCTTTAGTATTTATCAGACTAGCCTTATAATATAAATCTGCGCTCTTAACATTGGTAATAAACACCTTGTCCGAATGAATTAACGCATTTTTATAATCACCCTTGAGGTAATATACCCATGCAAGCAGATCATTCGCATCTATATTTTCAGGACGTATCTCATAATCCTTCTTCGCATACTCAAGAGCCTTATCGTAATTCTTTGCATTCATATATGCAAATGCAAATTCCCTTCCGGCATTGTGACTAAGCTGATCAACGACAGGCTTATTGGCAGCCTCATTTAATAATCTAATTACATCAGAATAAATTTTATCAGCCTTATCCTTTTCACCATTTAATTCATATAATTCACCAAGAAATGACACAAATGATGCCTCACTCATCAATGAGATAGCCTTTCTGGTATGTTCAATAGCGGCCGGATAGTTTTTTTGTAATTTTTCTACTTTAGCCAGCCCCATTTCAGCATGTGGATAGTCAGGACGAAATGAAAGCGACTGCTGATATAAGGCCGTTGCTTCTTTGATCTTTCCGATATATAAATATAAGTCCGCCAGATGTATCCTCGTCCACTCTGTATTTTCGTTACCGGGAACTCCTGCTTCCAGTGCCAACTTCATGGCATCAATTGCTTCCTGATTGTCACCATAGATCTGCCTGAGATAGGACGCTCTCGAATAAGAACGTAGATCGGGACGAATACTAAGCATTTTGTCACAATACTCTACCGCTTCTTTGTAGTGTCCGAGTTCTACATTGGCATCTACGAGCGCACCATAAAGTCCCGCATTTCCGGGATTGATTTTCAATCCTTCAAGAGCCATTTTTCGACCTGCTTCGAATTGGTGCATATTAAGATAAACTGCAGATTTCAGACTAAAAGATTCCAGTTTACTATTTACATCAGAGTCTGGATTATTGATTACCCTATCCAGCATTTCCACTGCAGCACGATTATAATAATCCGCATTTCCGGTGATTCTACACTCTGTAATATAAATAGATGCCAGTGTGATGTAAGCTTTAGCATCAAATCCTTTTTCCTTTAAAGTATTTAATGACTCTTCATATTTCTTTCGAAGCATATCATACTCATCCTTTCCTTCCTTTTCATTCTTTCTAGGCAAGAGAGCCGCAATAGATACCTCATCATTTACTTTTATATCCATGTTTGTGCCTTCTCCTCTACTCTGAGTGCAGGAGGAAAATGACAACATAGCTAATCCCATCAAGATGAGTATAGAGATTATATAATGTATTTTTTTCATTGTATTAAATTTTATTTTTTGATATAAAAAAGGGGGGTCACCTATTGGCAATAAATGACCCCCGGGATTAATTTTGATTTTAAATTTTAATCACTTTCACACTTTGGACTATTTTATCATTCACTTGAATATTTGCAAAATAAGTACCTGAGGGTAGCTGACCTTGCCTAAACTTCGACGTGAATTCTCCGGAAGGTTTAGAGCCTTCATTGATTGTCTCAATAATTCTTCCATTGATATCCATTAGGCTGATTTTGACTACTCCTGTCTGAACCAATCTATATTTGATATTTAGGTCAGATTTAAATGGACTTGGTGACGCAGTCATCATGGCCATAGGTGTCTTCAGACCCAATTGTTTATTGGCGAGTACATCACCTTCATAGCTATCGCCCGTGAAACTTCTCCAGGGAGCAGCAACATAAGGAAAGCAAGTCTGGAATGGTTTGTCGTTCTTCGTAATGCCGGCATTGAAACTCAGTACATTGATGAGTTGTGGAGTGACCGGATTGGGATCACCTGGTACATAATCATCATACCACAGACCTATAGCGGCCAGCGCCACACCTGATACAGCTTGTAGCTCGATAGTAGTCACATCATCTTCCAGTCTTCTTCCATTGGGGAATCCATCCATATTGGGGATAAACTGAATGTCAGTATTGGCATTGAATCTTGGATCGGTAAGTCCCAGTACCGCTGCATTTACGATACCCAAGGAGCTGAAATCAGCACTATTTCTGGGTGTAGCAGGTACAGCCATATTCAATCTCAACATATCACCAAGCGAGGGCAGGAAGTTGTTGATAAAAGGTTTGCCTGCTGCGAGTGGATTTCCTCCTTTGCCTGTAGCCAATTGGTATGGAGCAAGGTTTGGTACTCCGGTATAAAATATCGGAAGTAAGTCAACTGCACGCGGGCTGTGATCATCAGGCAACAATATCGTACCGAAAGCAGCATCATCCAGCGCAGTACCGGCAAGTGCAGGATTACCTTTCAAGGGATATAAACCGGGCTTACCGTTTCTGAAGTCATATGCACCTAGTGATTTAGATTGTATCCTCAGTGCTGAAAGACCGGGCACTGCACCACCAAATTGTGAATCATCCATATACAAAGCAAGTTCCGGATTGGTAAAGTATGGAGCAAACTGAACATCGTCACCATATGGTGTGATGTTGTTCCACTTGTCCTTTGAACCTATTGGTATTACTGCCTCGTTAGTCAATGGCATTCCTAGTCTTGAGACTTGGACCCATATACCGGAAGTCTCCGGTGCTTTGCCTTCTTTGCTTAGTACAGTAATAGAAGGACGACTGGCCGAAGCCCATACGCCGATCACATATTCAGGATCGAGAATATTTGATGCCTGATCAACTGTCTTACCATTTTTCTGTAGATTCTCAATAGGCACTTCTATAATGATAGAATGGCAATTGAATTTAGCTACACCATCTCTGGCTTCAGCTTCTGATCTAAATCCACCTGCATCAAAAACTCCACCTAGATCTACGAAGAAAGGATCATCTATAGGTCCGCAGAATATTTTTTCACCTGATACCGCAGTTGAAATAGCATCTTTCATCAAATTTTCATATGACTGACCTAGACCTACAGTCTCATTGTCAATAGAGCGTGGACCGATATTATTTGGTGGAACCACACCATTGATTATGATTGGAATAAAGGTAACTCCACCGTCAGTACTTTTCTCACATGTGTAAGTAGTCTTTAAATTTTGCTTACCCAGTCTGATATTGAAAAATGTAGTGGGATCTTCATTGATACTGGTGAAAGTGAATCTGTAGGTCACTTCATCACCCAACTTTGAAGCATCATTATCCACGTGAACTTCGTAGCGGATATTCTCACCGAAAGTAGCCCAGTTTGGGCCGCCTGCCGGATGTTCAAAGGGAATGTAATTTGCAATAAGTACCACCGAATTGGGGTTGCAGGGGCTCCTAAAGGCATAGACATCGGTATTGTCGGCCAGCGCATCATAGGAGATTAAAGGTGCTTCTCTGTGAGAGGAAGCGAGTAAAGAATTGCTCACCATTAGGCTCATAAATACGCCTAATAATGAAGTATAGAATAATTTTTTCATTGAATATTTATTTATAATTTCTGTTTGATCAGTGTCGAATAATTCGACTCTACATCGTATAGAAATAGATTACTTAATTGAATTGTGATAATTAAAACCTATCCTTAAGCGCATAGTCATAACCTCTCCATGGGTTCTGAACGTAGGGGAAATTGGGCTTGAAATCCACATCATTTTTAGTAGGTCCGGCTGTAAATTTCAGCGCACTCAACAGACGAGGAGTCACAGGGCTAGGATCACCTGGCGCATAATCATCATACCATAGTCCGATAGCTGCGAGGGCGATACCACCTACAGCCTGTAGTTCGATTGTTGTCACATCATCTTCCAGTCTTCTGCCATTGGGAAACCCATCCATATTCGGTATAAATTGAATATCTGTATTGGTATTGAATCTCGGATCAGTAAGACCAAGTACTGCTGCATTGACTATACCCAGTGAACTGAAATCAGCACTATTTCTCGGTGTAACCGGTACTGCCATATTCAGCCTCAACATATCTCCCAGGGTAGGCAGAAAATTATTGATAAATGGCTTACCTGCTGCAAGTGGATTACCTGCTTTACCGGTAGCGAGTTGGTAAGGAGCCAGATTCGGTACACCAGTATAAAAGATCGGAAGCAAATCCACAGCTCGAGGACTGTGATCATCAGGCAATAAGATGGTTCCGAAGATGGCATCATCCAGAGCAGTACCAGCCACAGCGGCGGTTCCTTTCAACGCGTAAAGTCCGGACTGTCCATTTCTAAAGTCAAATGAACCTAAGGAGGCTTTTTGAATTCGGAGCGCATTTAGAGCAGGCACTGCTTTACCAAACTGTGCGTCATCCATGTACAATGCCAACTCAGGATTGGTAAAGTATTTAGCAAACTGTAGATCATTATCAGGCGTCACTGCATTCCACAAGTCCTTAGATTCCAATGGAATCACTGCCTCATTTGTCAAGGGCATTCCCAGTCGGGATACCTGTACCCAGTCACCACTCAGTACAACCGAGCCATCTATGTTCAGGGTTTTGATCTGTTGGCGACTGGCTGAAGCCCACACACCAATGACAAAATCAGCATCCAGGATACTAGTTGCTGCAGCTACACTTTTTCCGTCCTTTTGAAGCATGCTGATGGGAATCTTCAACACGATACTATGGACATTGAATCGAGCTACACCATCCTTTGTATCATTAACGTCATTACCTTCAGGTCTGAAATTACCTAAATCAAATGCACCTGCCAGATCTACGAAGAATGGATCATCAGCAGGACCGCAGAAAGCCTTTTCTCCCGAAGTAGCTGTCATGATACCTTGTTGAACCAGCACATCATAGCTTGATACACCCAAGCCTACCGGAGTACTCTCAATAGATCTCGGACCGATATTTGGCGGTGGCACTACCCCATCAGTGATGATGGTTACAAAATTAACTCCGCCATCTGTACTCTTCTCACAAGTATAAGTGGTCTTGATATTCTGAAGACCCAATCTGATATTAAAAAAAGTGGTTGGGTCCTCATTGATACTGTTAAAAGTAAATCGGTACGTAATATCATCCTTTGTAGTGGCAGTAGTGTTCTTGATATGAATTTCGTAGCGCACGTTCTTACCGAATGTATAATAATTCGGTCCTCCTTCAGCCAATTCGAAAGGAATGTAATTGGCTATAATTGTAATTGTGTTCTGATCATCAGGACTCCTGAAGGCATATACATCTGTATTATCTGCCTGAGGGTCTGAAGAAATAAGTGGTGCCTCTCTGTGACTGGAGGCGAACAAATTTGATGAAAACAAAAACATGACTGCGAGCAAGCATGCCTTTCCAACCAAATGAGCTGAGTAAGTACTTTTTTTCATTCTAAAATATTTTTAGTTATGAAGTAGTTACGACGCTAAAGATGATTTGGATTTGAGAATTGCAAAAAAAAGCAAATCTTCTCTTGCTTCACCGACAGTTGACCGCCTCCGACCCATTCTATATCCCTTTAGAATAGCTCTTTGATTATAGTGAAGTCCGAAAACTTATGATAATCAATATCACTCCCCATATAGCTCACTTTAGAACATATTTGTGACATTTCAGAACAAACTGAATAAAACAGGTGACTTTCATAATAAAG
>DAOLZQ010000005.1:0-29963 GCA_035426385.1 Saprospiraceae bacterium | reverse complement strand
GCAGCATCACAGTACCTCAATGTCGCTACTCTGTATCAGAGAGAGGCTGATTATGACCGGATGAAAGCCAATTTAGATAGCGCTAAATTGCTGATTTATTCAAAGCAATCTACTAGTCTGGAAAAATATTCAGTGAGAGCGAGATATTTAGATTTAGTATCACAGTATTTCTCACAAATAGGCAATTCGGATTCAGCTCTTAGGCTTTTGATATTGAGTAATATATATAAGGATTCTGCAAATATGAGAGGCCTCAGCGATAGAGTGCTAAAATACGAAGTGGACATAGCTAGGCTAAAAGAAAAACAACAAAAAAATGACTTAAAAACTAGATCAAATTTTCTATTAATCGGCCTAATTACAGCCTCACTTATAGCCTTGTTGCTCTGGTGGTTTCTAAGAAAAAATACTTCTAAAAATAATATTATTTTAAAGAAAAATAATGTAATTCTGATTCAAAACAAGGAACTTGAAACCTTGCTAATACATCAGAAAAAATTACTTTCAGAAGTTCACCATAGGGTCAAGAATAATCTACAACTGGTCATCAGCCTTATGGCTATCAAAAGTAATGCATCAGATAATAAGCAATTCAAAGAAGATCTGGAAGATCTGGCCAATAAGATTCAGAGTATGTCTCTGATTCATGAACAGCTATATCGGGTGGGAGAGTTTTCAGTAATAAACATTTTTCAATACCTCACAGATATCTCAAACTATTTTAAAGACATTTTGAAAAATGATTTACCCGTCGATATAAGGCTAGAGGTAGAAAAAGAGATAAATCTCAATATAGAAACCACCTTGCCCCTAGGTATTATTATCGTTGAGCTGCTCAATAATTCCATAAAGTATGCCCGTCCGGCTGATGATCATTTGATAATCGACATAAAGTTGAATAATTTGGGATCAGATTTTATGCTGACTTATCGTGACAATGGAGAAGAAGTGATTTCTAAGAAAAAAGGACTTGGTTCGCTACTGATAGAAAATATGAGCCGGCAGCTCAATGGAAAAATGAAATATTTAACGACTGAGGGCTTTGCTTACACTCTACAATTCGTTCAAAAGGAAGTGTCAGCTATCAATTTTGGAAATCAAAATAATTAAACTTTAAATCCGAATATCTGATGAAAGCCATTTCTGTAACTATCGTAGAGGATGAACTTCTGATAGCTGAAAGTATCAAAATATATCTGAATGAGAGGGGTCACAGTGTCGCCCACATTTGTATCTCCTACGATGAAGCTATTGCATCTCTTACACAAAGAGAGCCAGACCTCTTCCTACTGGATATACGCTTGTATGGACCGAAGTCAGGCATACAGGTGGCCGAGTATATAGCCCTTCACACTTCGATACCTTATATCTTTCTGACTTCACAATATGATGAAGTCATATTAAAGCAAGCCATTGCAACTTCACCATACGGATATCTTACCAAGCCGTTCAGGAAAGAAACACTGTGGACCACTATTGAAGCCGCCTACAACCTGGCAGAGGGCCAAAGAAAAGCAGACAATGTCATTCAGCTCTTCGATGGACAAAAGAATCACAACATCCCTATCAAAGAAATAGTGTGTATCAAATCAGAACATATAGACATTAAAATATTCTTGGCATCAGGAGAAAGCATACTCATTCGAAATACAATAACAGATATTCTGGAGACTCTGAATAGTGTTGATTTCATTATGTCACACAGAAGTTTTATCGTCAATACCAAATGGATCACTTCCTGGGATCAAAATAATATATACATAAAAGAAATGGAGATACCCATAAGCCGGAGCAGGAAAAAGGGCGTTTTTGATCTACTCACAAAAAATAATCTTAGTTAACAGACTCAGGATACAATTAAAATTTTTAGTTAGTCTATTAGCACCAAATTCCGTTTGCTATCAAAAAAATTTGGAATAACCCAATGTCTACTTCAATTATTGCCCCAATTACATTTCAGAACTTTATCACGACACTTCAGAACATTGACTCACTGAATATTTGACTGACTCCACAAAGTACATACTTTTACTTCTAACTGAATCGAATTAAGTATCCACTCTTTACTACCGACCTATGTACAGAAATATATTTGTGATCGCCCTTCTATTGTGCCTTTCTAATAATATCATCAAGGGACAGCTAAATTCACTCGACAATTTAGAAAATTTAGAAAAAAAAGGATTTATAAAGAATACCTTTCAGGGGTTCTTTAAAGATTTCACAGATTTTGGTTCACCGTTTCAATTAGGTGGTAGTATTGCACTCAATCTGCGTTCATACGACGCTTATGGTGGTCCACTGAGACAGGATCCCTTCTTTTATTCTGTGGCGGCAAATGTAAATACCCGAATTTATCAGATAGACTTACCCATATCTATTATCCTAACTGCTAAAAATACCACCCATTCCTATCCCAGCATCTCTGACCTGAAAGAGTCTCTCAATAATAAACTGGATGAAAAAAAGAAAAGCTTTGCCCGCGTAGGGATGAGTCCATATTATAAGTGGGTCAAACTGCATCTGGGTCACAGGGCTATGAGCTTTTCAAAATACACATTGAATAACATTAATTTTTTTGGAGCCGGCGTGGAATTAACTCCTGATAAATATAGAGTGGGAGCTATGTATGGCCGCCTGGCCAAGGCTGAACCCATCGACCTCTCACTCACCTCGCCCAATCTGCCCATTTACAGGCGCATAGGTTGGGGCGCTAAAGTTGGCTACGGAGATGATCTGGCCAGTGCTGATCTGGAGTTATTTGCGGCAAAAGACGATCCCAAATCTATTGATATCCCTGCAGATTATCCCAAACAAACTACTCCGGAAGGCAATGTAGTCATCGGCCTGCAATTGCAAAAACTCTTCCTCGAAAAAATCAGAGCAAAAATAGACTACAACATCAGCGGTATCACTCCCAATATTTTGGATAATAGTTCAGATGTAAAGAAGATCAACCGTTTGCTATTCTCAGCAAAGAATTCAAGTTATTTCGGCAGTGCGCTCGAAGGATCTGTGGGTTATGAAGGAAAAAGATTTAATGCCGGTGTTCAGGTAAATCGGGTCAGCCCTCAATTTAAATCACTAGGTGCCTATTTCTTCAACAGAGATATTTTGGATATACAGGGTGTGGGTGCATTTAGTTTTATTGACGGCAAGCTAAACACGACAGTGAAAGGCGGTGTCCAGACAAATAATTTAGATCAAACAAAACCTTCTACAACCAAAAGATTTATCTACGACCTGCAGGCGGCCTGGTCTGCAAATGACCTAAGCATCAGTGGCAATTACAGTAACAATACATCCAGTGTAGGCTATGTCCTAAATCAGAATCTGGATTCACTTAATGCGGTAATTATCACCAATGATGCAGGCTTAAATATCAATTACTCTATTCCCACAAAATCAAAAATAATTCACAACATCTCACTGACCGGCAATATCCAAAACGTAAGTGATGATATCGAAAAACAAAGTCTACAGACATCGACTCGTCTGATGCTGGCCAGCTTTGCCTATGCACTCTCCACTCCTTCTAAATGGCTGTACACACTGCATGCCAATTATAGCAATACAGATGTTCAAAAAATCATGCTCGATCGAATCGGATTTGGACTGGGAGTTAAAAAGTCATTTAAAACAAAAAATATTACCATCGGACTAAACGGGAATCTATTCAAGAATTCAAACAAACTGAATATGAAGTCGCAGAATATCATTACCCAATTTTCATTTGGATGCGAACTATTCAAGGGTATGGGCGTACAGCTCCAGTGGGGCATCCTCAGTACAACTTCTGATACCGCACCCTCACTAACTGAAAGTATGGGAAATCTAGGTATCCAATATCAGTTTAGCTACACACCCAAGAAAAAACAAAATGAAACAAGTCAGTAATAATATTCTAACACCACTCCTCATGCAATTCAATCCTTTCAATATGAGATTTAGAATTTCTATTTTTTGTGCAATTCTTTCTTTATTTATTACACAGTATAGTTTCGCTCAAACTCAGGTATATCCTGTACAGGTCACTGGAAGTATGAGACCACCTAATTCGCTGGACCTGAAAGTATATGCCAATGACCGTAGTTCAGACCTGACTTTTAGTGTCCTGCTGAAGGACCCCACCCAGGATTTGCTAAGTGTAGTGCCCAGAATCACAATCGAACAAAATGGTACAGAAATTTATGTCACTGACCCGAATTATCCCGGAAAGCCATTGGTATTGAATCAATTTGAAAGTACACCCATAGATGGAATTTATTTGAATGAATATCTGTCGAATGCTGCACTGAGCGGCAAGAGTGGCTTCGGTATGGGTTCAGTAGATATCCCCGAAGGATTCAATCAGGGGTGCTTACAATTTTATGGTGTGGAGCGCAGTGTCGCGGTCTCCAATAAGTTTTGCTTATCAGGTAATTTCAGACTCAATCAACCTCCTCAAATCATCAAACCAGCTTACAACGAAAAAATCAAAATGCCACCGGTACAAAGTACCATCTTTTCATGGCAGCCGATGCACCTCGGAAGCGGAAATAATCCCGGTATGGTAGAATACAAGTTTGAATTGGTGGAACTCCCTGAGGGTGTAATAAATGCCAATGATGTATTTGAAACTGCGCTGAAGATTTTCACTACGACGACAGCTGCCACATCACTCCTATATTCTCAGGCTGAACCCACTCTGGAAGCAGAAAAAATATATGCATGGCGAGTGACTGCAAATAGTGTAATGTATCCGACTAGTAAGTTGTTTCAAAACGATGGCAAAAGCGAAGTTTCTACCTTTATTTTGTACGACGGTGAGATACCTTCCAGTTCGATTAATCCCTTAGATAATCCTGCTCCAAGAGGATGCTCAGTTTACGAAACTGCCTATGGACCCGTGCTAAAAAGTGACAATCAACCCGGATTATTAATCGCAGGCCAGTCAGTAAAAGTTGGTTATTTCAATATGTTGATCTCCCGATTAGATGGTGACCTGAATGGTTACTCCGGCACAGGCTGGATTGATTTTCCTATGTTGAGATCTAAAGTAGAGGTATCCTTTGACAATTTAAAAGTGAATAAGGAAGGCAGGGTATATGAAGCGGAGCGGATTGAAGCTAAACCCGATGCCTCACTACAACTCACTCCTGACCAACTCAAAGCTGCATCAATCAGTCAGTACGTAAATACTCAATATGTAAGCAAATTAAACAGAGCGACTTCCCGCTCACAGATTGTCTCCAATCTTAGTAAAGACAACCTGAAAAAAAATATACTTCCATTATTAATTAATAATAAGCAATTTCCAAATGCAGGTGTATATATCACCGGAATAAAATTTACTGCCCAGAATGCATACCTCACTCTGATCGGAGTAGATAAAAGTGCTAAAAATAATGGAATGAGCATCTCAGCAGCTACTGCGATTCCGACTACACCCTATGGATTAAAGAGTAATGCGCACTTGGTTGCACTTGGTTCGACCTCTTCAAATAAAGTCCAGATAATCCCAACAATTCAAAAATCGATCAGTGCCTCTGCCGATAGTAAGATATATTGCGATTGCAACGGGTATCAAAAGTCACAAACAGATGAAGTACTGAACATTAATCCCGACCTGCTGGTACAGGCTGGAAATAGACTACCGGTACAATTAGAATTAAAAGACAAAAAGCAAGTCATTGATACTTATACAGGCCAGATTAGTGCTTTGCCTGATTTCAAATTAAATGGTTTTGAAGATTATCCATTTTCAGCACGCGGTGGTTATTTAAAGTTAGATCCCGATGTTCCATTCGCAAATATTCCGGCTGACATCTCACCTAAAATTGTACATTCTATTTCCAAGGGAATTTGGATACAACAAGCCGGCGTCGTTTTACCCTCCAAATACGACCTGCCCAATAATAAAAACATTGCCCTAGAAAATGGAAATATGTTTATCAATGAGGAATCGGTACAATACGCTCAATTTTCAAAATCAAATCTGATAAACATTGAAAAAGGAAAAATTGGAAATTGGAAATATAGCGTTGACCAAATTGCCATTACTATAGATGATAATACCTGGGTAGGTCCTACCATACAGGGTCAGATGAAACTTCCGGTAGCAAGCAACCTCATACACTATTCAGGCAGCTTCAACCAGGACGAAGATGTGCTCCCCACTCTGATTACCGATACCCTACCTACTACACTTGATATGCCCATGTGGCAGGGTAAACTAGCAGTAGATAAGGAATCTACCATTGCAGCTGACTTACGAAATATCAACAACCAAAATGAATTGTATCCGAAGGCCAATCTCTTTGGAACTTTTTCAATGCAAATGGATAATGATTTATTTAAAAAATCACTGAAGGGGAATATAGCGAAAACACTGCAGAATATAGATAATATGTTCAAGCCAGAAGATGAAAGCTATTCATTTGGCGTGAGCGATATGAACTTTAAGAATTGGAACATGGAACCGTATTCAATTCCGGAAGAAAAGTATGCGGTCAGTAAATTAGATATTTCAACAGCAAAATTTTCTCTTGGCAATAAAACATACCCAATAACAGATGCCTCAGTAAAATATTCAACTGATCAAGGAAATGAGAGGCTGGCTATTAGCTTTACCGTCACCTCAGGAAAAAGTAAAATGGGATTTACCGTGTGGTCTAAATCCAAAGATGGAAATTTCGAGTTTGACTACATAGAGGATAACTTTACTGAACTCAATTGTAATTGTGAAGAAGGCACCTCTTACGGCCTTATTGACATGGAAAAAGAATACGATTTCATCATCAGGAATCAGCTTTTGCCCGATGAAAAAAAAGACTATACTAGTGGTCTTTCTGCTGTAGATGATATTCCCCGATCATTACATTCAGCTTATAATTCACTCAAAAAAATTCTGATTGAAAATACAGATAATGATTTTGTACTCATAGATGAGAAAACTTTGTATTGGCCTCTGATCAAAAAGAACTTGAATGTTGTGAAAAATGGTAATTCGGTCTCTTCAGATGTACGAATTGAGGTTGACAAAGACCTTTTTGACAAACTGGGCTTTAAAGTACCCTACAATATTCCGAAGGGCTCTACACTTTATATTGCAAGTCTGAAGATAGACAATTGGAAAAAAGAAGCTGCGACAGCTTCTGTGGTATTAGAGTTACACTCAGCCTATGACCCGTCGAACACCGATAAGTTCATGACATTTAAAAGTAAGGGAGTACCTGCTTCAGGTAACTCAATTGAATTGGCAAATGTCGATCTTCTATTGGAACCAGAAACCAATAGTAATTCCTGGAAAGTTGCAAACTATAGTTGGAAAGCATTCGATACTAAATCAAATAAAAGAGGTTCTGCCAGAATTGATTGCACTTCAGGCTTTGTCAGTTTTGAGATCTTCGGTGATCTTATCCTACCTGATATGGTGCAGAGATCTTCAGGAGATGTAGCCAAAATTCCGTTTGAATTAAATACTTCTGCACATGGAAATAAGCATTCACTCACCGAATTCGTAGCACTTTGCGATGACTACCTGCCATCGGATTCAAAAGAGAAATGGAGCATTCATCTTAAAGATCAACCCCAAGTCAGTTTCACTGCTGGTGCAGATTATTCAATTTATTTTGACAACTCACCCAATATAAAAGTACCGGGCCAATTTATTTCCAGGACTGTGGGCAAAAGCACCTCTGACAATGCCTTCAAAGGAGTAGTCTTTGAAAAATTCAGCTTTGAACTAATTGGATTTAATGATTCTACTGGCCATGCTATTACAATAGGCAATGAAGACGGAGTATATGTTTATAGCGCGATGGATACTGGCTTTTATGCTCACTTTGATGGCAAAGATGTAATAGCTAAATCCTTGGGGGTTAAGATGTCCGGCTGGAAATATGGTCTTTCTTCAGTTAGCTATGCTATTAAGGCATCAGATTACAGTACCGATCTGACTCTGTCAGGGTCTATCAATGTTCCTCTTTTTAAAGAAAATCCTGACAATATAAAGAGTGTACAGTTCGACTCAGCCTGGGTAGATTTTTCAGGGAAAATTTTCACAAATAAACTCACTACGACCAATCACCTGGAGAGCTCATTCGAGCTGGATGATATCGTCGGAAAAGTATATCAGTCCGATTTCATTCCGGGCCTGGGATTTCAATTACACGAAGATTCTAATCTGGAACTCAATTTCAACAGAGTCACTAATTCATACGAGCCGAAAGGAGAGTTCAATGGTAGGGGAATAGTCCTTCTGACCAGTCAGACTGCCGCTGCCTATGGCATCAATGTACCGGATGGAATAGATTTTTCATTGCATTGCCTAAAGTTTGAGGGGTTAAAAATAAATAAGAGCGCTGCCACTGCAAGCCAAAAAAGCATCAATGAATATGGAATCAAATCAATCGAATTTGGAACTTGGGGTGTGGTTGATTTTGCAGAGCAATTAAAAACTTCCGACGAGTCATCAGAAGATCAGTCCACTGAAGAATCGGCAGATGCAGGGAGCAACGAAGAGTTAGTTCCTGAAGTTTCCACTGCTAGTGGCAAAGTCGTAATAAAGAAAAATGGGGTTGGCACAGTATCGAGCACTTCAGGATCAGTCAAGGTGGAGAAAGTAGCTGAAACCTCTACTGCTAGTGGTAAAATAATTAGGAACAAAGAAGGCGTGAAGTCAGTATCAACCGCAAGTGGCTCTGTCAAAAAAACTAAAAATTCCTCCAGCAGCATCGGCACCGGAACTCCAGTGGCCAGCTCCACACCAAATGCTACATTACCAGCCGCCGATACTGAACCGGAATTTAACGGATTAAAATTTGGCGTAGGCTGCACGGGCATCAAAGCAGTCGGAGACAATTTTGAACTGGGTATCGACATTACGCTGAGCTTATTGGGAGATAATAAAGATAAAAAAGGAGAAAAAGAAGAGGTAAAGACTTGTGCCATCAATGCAAAGGGCGGCCTCGGTCTGGTATTTGCCAGAAATAGTCAGAAAAAATTTGTTCCAAAAGACATCAAATTCAACTGCCTTAGCTTGGATGGATCTATAGGTCCTCTGGATTTTGAAGGTGGTCTAAATATCCTTCGCACTCCCCGTGATAACAATGGAAGTGTAATCACTACAGGCAATCATGGTTCAGGTTTTAAAGCGTATCTCTCTGCTACACTGATGGGCACGGGTGGAATACAGGCTGTAGGTCAGTTTGGTAAAAAAAGCACTTCAGATACCGAATCATTTTACTACGGATTTGTGGATATAGAGGCCTTCAAGCAGTCGGGCATTCCTATTCCTCCGCCTTCCCCCGGCAGTCCACCTATAGTGGATCTATACGGTGCAGGCGGTGGCATACGCATCAACATGAAGACATTAAATCCCGTAGTGGACATGCAATTAAAGAAAGACTCCAATGCACCACCGACTGATGAATGTACTATTCCGGATGCGAAGTACCTGGCCCCAGGCACGGGCTTCTCACAAAACTATGAGCCCGAAAAAGGAAGTTACGGCGGTAATTTTTACTTAATCCTGGGACCTTGGAATGAACTGGATAATGGAGATGCCCCTCAATATTCCATCATTGCTGAGCCAGGCATTGAGATCGGATTAACTACCGATAAGACCACCGGTGACCTGCAATTTGAGAAATTTAAGGCTAATATAAATGGATATTTCAAACCGAAGAGCCTTGCCAAAAGAAGGGATGAAAATATGGGTGATGCCTTTGTATCATTGGAAATAAATCTAGCAGATAGAGCTCTGATCGGTCAGTTTGGAATGCGAATGAAGGCAAAATCGCCCACCGGAGAACCTATCATTCAGATCCCTTCTGATTATGCAAGCACTGATTTTAATACTAAGGCAAACTATTGTAGTGGCCTGCTCTTGTGGTCTTTTGATGATCGAAATGGCAAAACGCCTTCCTTCAATTTTAAATTTGGAGGTTCTAGTATTGGAAACTATAAGAGTGCCAGTAAGCTAGCCTATAATACGGCAAAACTAAATCTGACCAGTGCATTATCTGTTGAAGCAGGAGCCTATTTTCAGATCGGAAATGATGTAGATGCAATGCCACCTATCAAAGAGCTCATACCTCAGATCTCTAATATGGAATCAGCGAAATATGATGAAGTCAAAGACAACAGCAGTTCAGAAGGAGGAGTCAACACCGCCGATGCAAAGCCGGGCATCGCATTTGGCGCTAAACTGACCGTAAAATCTGATATTGATCAAGGTCCCTTGAAAGCCAACTTCGACCTAGGTCTAGGATTTGACATCAATATGAGGAAATACGATAAGGTTACCTGTGCCAATAACGAATACAATAAGATCGGTATTGAGGGCTGGTACGCTCAAGGCCAGGCATATGCCTACGCCAATGGAGCGATCAATCTTGATTATGACCTCCTATTTACCAGTGGCCGGGTCAATGTGATGACAGTAGGTGGCTTCCTGCTCATGGAAGCAAAAGGTCCCAATCCATCTTATTTTAAGGGTTGGATCAACGGCACTTACAGCGTGTTGGATGGTCTGTTAGACGGCAGTTTTAACTGTAAGGTTGAAGCAGGTTCCAAATGTGAAGGAATTGAAGCACCATCACCATTAGAAGGAGTATCCATCTTTGCTGACGCCTCTGTATCTGATGGACAGACCAATGTAGATCGATACGATGATATAAAGATAAAGACCAATTTAGCTCTGCAAAAAGACTTTAATGTGACCAAAGTTGGTCTTGATGGAAATCCAATAGCTACAGAATCTTATCAAGCAGATATAAAAAGCATCCAAGTGTATTATACAAAAATGAAAAAGATGTTGGATTTCAAGCTTCCAGTAAATCATTATATTAAAAATAACATTCAGATCAACTCAGACAAGAAAGGGCTGATACTGTCTTTTGACGAAGCGCTACCACCTAATACTGAGCTCAAACTAAGCTACACTTTCGTTTGGAAGAAAAAAGTGACTAAAGATGGAAAAGAAGAATATATCGAAAACTTTGTAAGCGGCAAAACAGGCGACAATAGTATGGAGCCTAAAATAGAAACTGGTACTATAAAATTCACTACCGGTGGCCGACCACAGACTATCACTAATGGCATGGTAGAGTATATGGCTCCGGGAGTTAACCAGCGGTACTGGCATCAAGGATATGCTGATACCGAAATCAAATTCAAACTGAAAGCTCTAAGTGACGCAGTTACGCTATTTCCTGATACCTGTGTAGATTGCGGATTAATCGACGGAAAGTCGATAAGCTATAATTATTATATCCTGCTCAAAGAATACGACTTAGAGGGTAAGTTTAAAAGTGAAAATAAAATTCCCATTACAAACCATCCAAGAGAATCAGAAAAAGACAAAATACTACAAGCTGAAAAGCTCTCGATTAATAACGGAGAATATAATATAAATGTATTGACCGAAAAAGAATTACCGATCAGCAAAGTTTCCTTTCCAGCCTTAAAAGATATGGCCTTAACTAAAGGAACAATGTATGAATTGATCGTGATGAAAGAACCGGATATGACTTCACGACTAAATAAAAATACCGGAGTCAAGGATGCTCCTCTTGACGCCATAAGAACCAAGAAGATACTCAAGGAAAATACTGCTACACTGCATACTTCTTTCTTTGCAGTGAGTAATTATAATAATTTACTAGAAAAATTAAATCTCACAGAAGTCACTCACGTTCAGTCAGTTGTCAAACGTCGTGATTTCCAGCATCCAAATGATAGTTATGACTCACAGAGAGCCACTGCAATCTCTCAATTGGGTGAAAGTAAGTTTCATTCCGTAAAAGATGATTATTACGCCTTTAATATTAAGAATAATAATTCAGAAGGCTTTGACTATTACGATATCATGCGCTTGAAACGCAATATTAAACTAGAGTATAAGCAAGAATATATTCCCGAGACAAGAGTAAATAATGACCGGTATGGGGGTAAGGGCATTTTTGTAGATTTTGATAACTGGCTCAGTAATTATCAAGGAATAGGGGGTTACATGCGCAAAGTACTGTATGACTATACTAAGGCTGAAAATAATGGCGTAGCTCAGTACGGAAATCTACAGACCAGTGATGGAACCAAATGGAACTATAATATTTCTGGTCCAGCAGACGCTTCGTCACAACTACTACAACCAGATGAAGTAGCCGCAAAAAAAGTGTTATACAAAAAAGGATATACATCTAAATTTGACCCCAATTATTCAACTCCCGTATTTGATCGAGAGGTAGAGTATGACTTCTTGCTCCAGGACCTGAGGTCGAGGATTATTATAAATCAGATGGCTTGGCTGTCAAAATTGAGTAAAGCCGGAATAGATGGTAGAAATGCGGGATCGGCTACCTCGGACCTTAAAGGATGGTTTCCCGGCAATTATCCTGCCGGAGAATTTCTGAGGAATGATAGGAGAGTGTCCGATTTTGGTTGGATACTATATAGTGATAACCAAAAGAACGGAAAGGGCAATCAATACACCTACATAGCTTCTGAACCAGGCTATCAATTTAGCTATCACGGAGAGTCGACAATTACATTTCCCGATGATAATAACTGGGGAGAAATGGTGCAGTCAAAGCGAGATCTAAACCAGGCCAGCATGAAGATCATAAAGACATTCAAACCAAACCGAACTCAGTCTTTTACTTCTGAATACCCTGTGACTGACGTGACAGAAATGCTCGAAAACTCCTGGTATAAATTCAAATATGGTGGACACTACCTATACACTAGTGAGGAAGAAAATAATTGGAGCCGACTATGGGGAGTAGGATACCCATATAGTGATTTCAATTATCAATCAGGACAATATGGAATTTTTGCCTTGGGAAGCTCCGGATGGTTGACAATCAGAGAAATTCGACCCGTAGATCGGTTAGGAGGTGGGTATGAAAATGTCTGGAATTTTTATACTAATTCTGACAAAAAAACACATGGCGCCGTCAATTATCTATATCGTGGTCATGATGATCCGGAAGACAAAAACTTCCCTCAACTAGTCAACAAATTTGATGGGAAAATAAAGCCTAGCGAATCAAGGGGGAATAATAATATGGAGATTACCGAGGTAGCCAATCCCGTATTTCATCCTGAAAAGTGGTACAATATCACTGACCATAGCTACAAGGTGAAGGACAATTCCGGAAATGATAAATGGAAAATATTAAGTGAGGGTAAATTCTTCAAATTCGTCAGCCAAAATGGATATATCCTCAAGGCACATCATTATGACGATTGGCATTTTGTCGGAAGTGATACAAGGACTTTCTCTATAGTAACCGATGACAAAAAATTTCCAAACAATTATGATGATGCCAATGGATATTTCCGATCTGTATGGGCTATAGTATATAGTGGTAACAGTTCATATTTCTACATCAAAAACATCCGATACCCACTGCACTTTTTAGCTTTTGATAGGAATGGAAATCCAATGTTACGACAAACTGATGGTGGCGACCAAGTACAAATCAATGAAGCAAAATAATTATGACTAAGAAAATATACAATCTTATACTACTCACCATTTGTGTGATAATCTCAAATAATAGTTTTGGACAAAACAATCCGAAAATAGTTATTCGTAGTGCTGTCACAGCAAAGACGGTAGAGTTAAACTGGTATCCGACAGATCCGATGAGTTGGAAAGAAGGATTGACGCACGGCTATTCCATCAGCCGGGAGCAACTTGGTGGAGAGGTGCGACCCGGCAGAAACAGCACATTCAGTATGCAAAATATCACACCACGTGATTCAGCTTGGTTTGCAAAGTATGTGACACCAGCGGATGGTGTTCTATCGCCGATTGGCCAGATATTGTATGATCCAAACTTCTCAACTACAGCTTCCGGAAATCAAAATACATGGGATATCAAATACAATTACCTGGTGTCTGAAAGTACTCATGACCCTAAGGTAGCCGTAGCACTAGGCCTTGGCTTTATAGACACGACTATAGTGCCAGGAGCCTTATATCGCTACACTGTCAAGGGCAATAAAAGTGGACTGTCGGCCTCTATTGAAGTCCTATGCGATGAAGGTGAGTCACTTCAGGTTCCCAGTGACTACACACCCAATTTTGTATTTCCGGATGGTGCATCTCTAAGTGATATGTATGAACGATCCAAACCATTCGTTCTGGAAGCCATCATCGGAAAGGCCAGACCCAAAATTGATTCTATTATGCTACGCTGGGGACCCTCTACACCGGACATCTTGCGTAGTGCTATGATCGACGGATATGAGATCTACAGGACAGATACAACCAACAAATCGGTGAAGATCGCAACTGTATTTCCATGGGCTGAAAATCAGTTTAATAAGATTCCTTTAAATGATACTTTATCTCTACTCGCAGCTTCAATCGTAAAAGTAAAAGGTATCCCTCAGAAAATGGACAATACCAATTTCTTCGAAAAGGCCTCTATGAATGAAAATTATTTTGGATTTGCACTATATGTTGCTGACAGATCTCCGCTGGCTGCGCAGATATTTGGGCTTAGCTATGTCGATAAAGACGTAAAGCCAGGCGAAACCTATATCTATGAGATAAAAACCAAGAGCCTGAAGCAAAGTATGGTACCGATGGAAATAATAGTGACAAATGAATGGGAACCACTATTGGCTCCTGAAGGATTTTCAATTCTAAAAGGTGAGAAATCAGTTGTACTGCAATGGCTTGCCTCTAGCAACCTGACACACTATTCATCCTATGTCGTAGAGCGTTCCAGATATAGAGATACACTATATGAGGTATTAACAAATCCACCCCTTGTATTCATAAAGGATATCTCCAATCCTCAGCCTTACTTCAAATATGAAGATAAGTTACCGTCAAACAATCAAGTCTATTTTTACCGACTCAAAGGTGCCAATGCCTTTGGTGAATGGAGTGATTATGCGCATGCTACAGGATTTGGAAAAGATCTTACTCCGCCCGAAGCAGTCTCTATTCTATCCGGTGAATATTTAAAAGATTCTACTCAAATCAAACTTTCCTGGACCCGTAATAATATAGACAAGGATATAAAATACAATCAGGTAATGATGTCAGGTGACAAAGAATTTCTGTATTCAGCAGTGAGCCCGCAATTATCACCCGGAGATACCACCTTCTATTTCAATGTCAGGGGCATGGATACTGACAGACCTTTTTATTTCAAAATTATGACAATGGATAGCTCAGGAAATGAAGCCACCTCAATCCTCAGATATGTATCCATCCCTGATCTCGAAAAGCCAGAACCTCCACATGACGTCAAGGCATTGATTGATTCCACTGGTATGGTTAGAATTAGCTGGAGTCCGAGTACTTCAAAAGACGTAACCGGATATTACATTTATTATTCTAACGATGACGCCACCGATCTAACCATGATCAATGACTTCCTATACAAGGACACAACCTATTCCTGGTCTATTCCACTCAATACAGTTACTAAGAACTTATACATTGGGATAAAGGCTGAAGATGATAATTACAATAAAAGCACCATCACTGATGTGATCACTCTGAGACGACCGGATACCATCGCACCGGTACGGCCTCTTATTTATTATTCCGGGCTGAAAGATGAATCTGTCTATCTGCAATGGAAGCGTAGCAGCTCGAGTGATGTGGAGAAATATATATTGTATAGACGACACAAAATGGACACATCATACACGTGGATAGGGCTGGACACACTCGACTCAGAGGCACTGGAATATACGGACAGAACTCCACCTACCGGTTCCACAGTCCAGTACGCACTGAAAGCAGTGGATGATTTTAATAATGCTTCACCCCTATCTAATGAAGTTCAGGTCAGTGTACCCTTTCCGAAAAATAAATATATACCTGAAATGATTAAAGTGGTCTCAGATCAAAAAAATAATGTGCTTATTTCATGGAAAGTCGCCGATTATAAAATTAGCGATCAGAATGTACAGTATAAATTTCAGGTATTCAGATCACTCGGCTCTCAAGAGTTATCACTATACAAGGAAATAAGTTCGTCCGAATTCAGTACCATGGACACCGGCTTGAGTACCGGCGTATTGTATAACTACGCAGTGCGGATAATATTCGACAATAGCTGGACAGGCAGTCTCAGCCCCGTCAAATCAATTGTAATAAAATAATCACCTGAATTATCCTATTTGCAATAGTGGAAATTGATAATTACTATTTAAAAAAGAAGAAAATGAATCGAAGAGTACAAATAATTTCAAAATTAAAAAAAGTGACAAACCCATTTTGTTTCAATAATTTATCGACTGTTTGTATGAAGAAAGTTAATTTAAATGACAATCGAAGTAATTTAATTGTGAATGCCTTTCCTTTAATCATTTGTATGATTCTTTTTTCTTTAGAAAATGCCCACTCTCAAACCTTCGTTCCGCTTCCTGTATCCGGATTTAATCACGACTTAATTGCTGAAGGATCGGGTGGAATTAATCGAGCTGAAGCTACTACAACCATCACTTTTGACGGAGTAAATATGGGCGGAGATAATGTCATGTATTCTACCGATTTCAGAGGTAATACCAATCCAAATAATGCACCTCCTTTTGGATTACCTGTCAATAGGATAATTAATAGCATTAATCTACCCGGTGCTAATTATCTTTTAGCCCCTTACGATCAAAACAATGCACTCGTACTCAAGACCAATGGTAGTTCCGGCACCTTGCTATTAGAAACTCCGGGCGTATTTTCCCAAATCGCATTCTTAGGCTCTAGTGCAGAAGGCGTATCTAATTTTAATGTGATTTTAAACTTTAGCGATGGTACAAATACGGCTTTTTCTTTTTCAGTACCTGATTGGTATGATGGCCCCAATTTTGCGATTCAAGGCATAGGCAGAGTTTCACGGACATTAATTGGTACACAAAATCCCGATGTATTCACCGGAGATGCCACCAATCCAAGATTATATGATAATCAAATCACATTAAATGCACCGTTTGATACAAGAATTCTTACGAGTATTACTTTTACCAAGACTTCGGACGGAGGTAGTACTGCGATTCTGGCAGTGAACGGTATTACGGCGATCAATGCACCTGATGCACCGGTCGCTGTGGAAGGGACTAATATCACAGATGTAAGTTTTGCATCAAACTGGACATCCTCATCAGGTGCCACCAACTACTTTCTGGATGTTTCGACCAATTCTAACTTCAATTCATTTGTTGGTTTATATAATAATTTCAGTGTAGGAAACACACTTACTCAGGACATATCAGGTCTATCATCTGGAACTTCATATTATTTTAGAGTTAGAGCCGGAAATAATTCGGGTATAAGTGCTAGTAGTAATACAATTGAGGTAAATACGACCGCTTCAGCTTGTACTATCACTATTCCTGACGCCAATTTCAAAAATTATTTAATAGGAAATACGGATATTAATACAAATGAGGATGATGAAATACAGTGTGATGAAGCAGTGGCATACACAGGAGCTATCGATTGTTCCTCACTTGGGATAGCTAGTCTGACAGGAATAGAAGCTCTAGTAAATATTAGCGATCTGGATTGTAGTTCCAATCAACTCAACGCGCTTGATTTGTCGGGCAATCCACTTTTAAATACTTTATTTTGTCAAGGAAATCAATTGACCAGTCTCAATGTTTCCGGCAATCCTGCCCTTACAGTACTATCCACCGGCGGCAATCAATTAACTTCGTTAAATGTAGCAAATAACACTAAACTGACCGGCTTGGGATGTGATGTCAATGATTTAATGTCTTTGGATGTCAGTAACAATCCCGCACTCACTCTTTTATATGCCGGGAACAATGCCAAAATGACTACTGCAAATCTCGCGAACGGAAATAATCAAATTTTCGGAAATATTATCTTTACAAATTGTCCGTTGCTAACTTGTATAAAGGTGGATAATGCTGCATATAGTATCGCAAACTGGACAGGTGCAAATTTTTTATTTGATCCACAGCAGACCTTCAGCGAAGATTGTGGTGCTGATCTGGATGGAGAATATTGTTCAAATGCGATCGATATTCAGACCCTGTTTGGTCACCTTTTAAATGAGCCGCAAAATTCAAGCACCTATAATTCAGAGGGATATAATGGTCTAAATGATCCTGCTTTTGGACAAGAATGCCTTAGCGATAATAATACCATTTGGTTCAAATTCACAGGTGACGGTTTTAGATATTCTGTCAGATCAAATGATTGTAGTACAAAAATATTTACAGATCCGAATGGCGCCATGTATTCCGGCGACTGCGCTGACTTGACTGCGATAAAGTGCCATCGGGATATAAGTTCAAGCGATGAAAATCCAGATGCTAATTTTAAAATAGATGTACAAACTGAAGTGAACAAAACTTATTATCTATTGGTGGAAGTAAGTTCTACTGATGATTTTGAAACTTATTTCAAATATGGTCAATTCTGTCTTGAAGTGACAAAAGTAGATCCCGAATGTCTGGTCGATATTCCGGATGCCAACTTTAAAAATTATCTCATTGAAAACTTCTCAATTAACACAAATGGAGATGGTGAGATTCAATGTGAGGAAGCAGAAGGATATTTTAATGAGATTAATTGCGCAGAATTGGATATCTCAGATCTGAAAGGTATCGAAGCATTTCCTTTTATATCATCGCTCGATTGCAGTAGTAATCTATTAAGTTCGATTGATCTCTCTAAAAATACTTCGTTGAGGACTCTGAATTGTTCGAATAATAATTTAAGCGCAGTCAGCCTCGCGAACAATGTACAGTTGTATGCCATAGATTGCCACGGAAACAGATTGACTGCGCTGGATGTCAGCCACATTGAAGGGTTGGATGAACTTAATTGTAGTGATAATTTATTGACCAGTTTAGATATTAGTAAAAACACCATTTTAACCAGCTTATGGTGTAATTCCAATCAACTGGTATATCTTAATCTGGCCAATGGGATCAATGAAGATATGAACAGGATAGAAGCAAATGACAATCCCTATCTGACTTGTGTTCAGGTAGATGATCCGGTGTATAGCAATGAAAACTGGACGGGTGGAGCCTTTCTATTTGATTCACAACACACTTTTAGTGACTATTGTGAGCCTTGCGTAATGACCAGCAATATTTCGGCAAATTTTTTAATTACGTCCACAGCGTGTATAGGTGATCAAGTCAGAGTCATTGAATATGGTGTGTTTGATTCGATCCCGGGCCCGGTGACCTTCTCATGGGACTTTGGAGATGGTACGACCTCTACTGAGAGAGATCCTATTGTTGGTTATACCGCTCCCGGCACTTATACTATTTCGTTGCAATTGGGCAATACAGAATGTCCTCTAAGCCTGGAGAAAGACATCGATATCCTCAATTGTCTTAAAGATTCAAAAAGCAATAGCTATTCCAGAGTCTCCCCAAATCCATCTTCAGGCCCGATAAGAATTGAAACACAACTTCCCTTAGAAAGTGATATTTCGATAAAAATATTCAGTATAAGAGGTGATGAAATTTACTCCCATTATTACCAATCAAAGGCTACTCTTCAAGATGAAATAAACATCACTGAACCCGGAATATATATTGTAGAAATAAGACATTTATTTGGGTCTGAAAGAATTAAAATTTTTATTCTCAATTAATGGTAATATCGGAATTATAAATAAATTAAATATTCAAAGACGGAAACTTAAAGAATCTATGGAAGATAATTTATTTCCCGCAGATCACGCAGATGGGCGCAGAAAAAATAAATTAGGCGCTTGAGAAGTTTCATCCTGTAAGAACTTTAAATATTTATTTATTTTCCTTCGATAATAATTGAAAAAATGCATTTAACATTTTCATGATTCGACTAATTATTAGTGTATAATTTCAAAAAGATAACAAATTAATCTTTGAGTGTCTCATACCAGTCTTTCCAATCTTTTCGGGGCTTGATGACCGTTTCTAGGTATTCATCCCAGGCGGGCTGATCGGTCTTGGTGTCTTTGATCACTGTGGTGCGAAGTGAGCCGGCTAGATTAGCAGGTCTTAAATGACCATCACCAAAATGAATGGAGTGATGAACGCCCGTCTGTAGTACAGAGAGAATCTCAGCCGTCGAGAGTGTACTGCCGGGACTCTTAATCTTTTTCTTCTGATCCTCTGTCACACCGTTTCGCAGTTCACGGAAGATGGTGATGATTTCGGTGAGTGGTTTTATGTCTATGCGAAATTTACCCAAGCCGTCCTCTGCATTGATTTGGGCCAGTCGATAGCGGATGATCTCTATCTCATCTGCCAGCGTGGCCGGCATAGGCAGGTGCACTATATTGAAGCGACGCCTCAGAGCAGCAGATAGTTCGTGCACGCCCCGGTCCCGATCATTGGCAGTGGCGATACAGTTGAATCCTTTTACCGCATATACTTCTTCATTCAATTCAGGTATACTGATTACTTTCTCAGACAGCACAGAGATCAGAATATCCTGCACCTCAGTAGGGAGTCGCGTCATCTCTTCCAGTCGGCAGAGCATACCTGTCTTCATAGCCCGCATCACCGGGCTAGCTACCATTGCAGCCTCAGAGGGGCCATCGCGCAGCAGGCTGGCATAGTTCCACGAATACCTCAGTGCTTGCTCATCCACGCCTATACTTCCTTGAATCAGCAGCGTACTGTTGCCGCTGATAGCTGCCACCAGATGTTCCGAGAGCCAGGACTTTGCTGTCCCGGGAAGACCGGTCAGTAACAGCGCCCTATCGGTCAGTAAAGTGGCAATACAGAGCTCCAGCAGTCGGGCGTCACCAAGATACTTTGGACTTATCGTCCTATCTTTGCTTACTTTCGCACCGGTCAGATAAGTGAGTACCGAGCGGGGAGAAAGTCGCCAACCGGGAGGGATAGGGTCTTTCTCCTGTTCCTGAAGAAACTTTAGCTCGTCGGCAAACTTTATTTCTGCCGGCTCGCGCAGACGAGATGAGGTATCTGTTTGTTTTTTTGACATAGATAGACCAGTGTTAAGACTCTAATATAAATAATGGTACGATATTTTTATAAATACACACAAATAAGCTAGGGTGGCACACCCTGAAATAAAGCATATTCTGATCCGGCTGCCCAACTGGCTGGGAGATATCATCATGAGCCTGCCCTTCCTCAATAATGTGAAGAGTGAATTTCCGGAGGCAACCATTTCTGTCATTGTAAAAAAGGAATATGCACCACTACTGAATTATGAGAGCGGTATAACCGAGATTTTCACCATCGAGAGAGATAAATTCCGTGGATTTTTCGGGCTTAGAAGATTCGGTCAAAGTTTGAAAAACAAGCGAACTTTTGATCTATTCTTCTCCCTACCTGATTCACTGTCGTCAGCGCTCATCGGATATTTTAGTGGCGCTAAACTCCGGGTGGGATATAAGGGTCAGTGGCGCAATATATTGCTCACCACTCCGCTGACTAAGCCCACCGGTCTGCATAGAGCAGAAGAGTACAATGCCTTGCTGGAGTACTTTGTAGGAAATGAGATTCCACTTCCGACTATTCACTTAAATAGCAAGAAGAGCGCACGCACCCGGCCTAAGGTTCTGCTAAATATCAATTCAGAAGCACAGTCCCGACGCATGCCGATCTCACTGGCTGATGCCATACTCAGCGAAATGTTACAGCACGACATGGATATCTATCTAAGTGGTGGACCGCGGGATGTGGCTCACGTCGGTCTTCTTGACCCGGCATTACAAACTCAGTCCGCAGTGCACAATTGGGCCGGCAAATCAAACTTACCCCAATTGTTTGAACTGATCTCTGACATGGACCTAGCCATCAGTACCGACTCCGGTATAGCGCACCTCTGCAATGCCTTTCAGGTTCCCACCGTCGTCCTCTTTGGCGCCGGAAATGAAGCCAACACTGCACCGGTGAATAGGGAATGGGTTAAAGTAATTCGACTACCCGGCCTGCCGTGCGCACCCTGCCTGAAAAATACCTGTCGCTTTGGTGAACCGATGTGCCTGAGCAGATTAGACGCAAAAATGATTGTCTCCGCTCTCTTCGATTAATTAATCACGCTTGCTTTTTTTTGGTAAAAAAATTATTCAGTACTATAAGACTTCAAAATATGTCTAGCCTCTATAACATAATTACCCCCAAATAAAATAGCATGCACCAAAATGGGATACAATTGCGCCAACATCAATCGCTCCTTCCAGTTTTTTTCAAGTGGGTATACTTCTTCATATGCTGAAAAAAAACTGCTTGGAAATCCACCAAATAATCTTGCCATTGCCAGATCCATTTCTCTATGTCCATAATACACAGCTGGATCATACAGTGTAAATCCCTGCTTAATGCACATACAATTGCCTGACCATAGATCGCCGTGAAGTAGAGCAGGTCTTTCCGGTGGAAATATAGAAGAAATATGCCTCTCCAATTGGTGAATTCTAGCGATATCTCCCGCAAAAAACTGATCATTTTGTACTAGTATCTCAGCCAGTGGCAGTAACCGTTGATAAATAAAGAAGTTATCCCAATATAGTGCTGCAGTATTTGATTGGATCAAAGTCGCTATATAATTATCCGTGCTGAAGCCGAAGTAAAGTTGGGGTTGTCTATGCATACAAGCCAGTTGACGGCCAAATGACTCCCAATCAACAGTCTTAGGTATCTGCGCTTCAAGCCACTCTAACATCAAAAAACTTCTATACTCACACTGACCCGCAAAGATGACTTTAGGTACTATACCTAGAAAGTAATCTTTCAACGCTGACAATCCGGCAACCTCCTTTATAAAAATATCCGGGTAAGCTGGATTAATACTGGCTTTCAAAAAATAGAAGTGCTCGCCGTCATACAGTTGATAAGCCTGTTGGATATCGTCGCCGACTAAACGTACTACACGCCGGATTTCCATTCCACAGTGTGCTTGTATCAGTTCGATTATATTAGGGTCCAATGTTGTAGTCATTGCTATTATGGAGTTATTTCGAAGTTAGTTAAAAAAAATGATATTCGACAGCAAGCCAATTCTAAGAGTATTAACCATTCAGGCTTCTCTTTAAAATATTTAAACGGTTATATTTGCAGCCAAATTAAATTTTGCAATCAACTATGCATCAGTACATCAATGAACTCGCAAACTATGCAGGACAGCAAGCCACACTAAAGGGTTGGGTCAGTGGTATCCGCTCGGGTAAAGGCCTCTTTTTCATCGTCATGCGTGATGGCACCGGCTTTTGTCAGGTCGTAGTCAGCGCAGACAGTGTGTCCGAAGCCGGATTTGAGGCTGCTTCAAAGCTAACTCAAGAGAGCTCCTTCGAAGTAACCGGCACCATAGTGCAGGATGAAAAACAAATCGGTGGATATGAAATGCAGGCTACTGACCTCCAGATCATACACTTATCTGAAGAATATCCGATCTCCAATAAGGAACACGGAGTCACCTTCCTGTCCAATAACCGCCACCTGTGGTTACGCTCGCGCCGCCAATGGGCCATCATGCGGGTACGAAATGAAATTATCATGGGAATCCACGATTTTTTTCAAAGCCGGGGATTTATTCAGATGGATTCGCCGCTCTTTACCGGCAATGCAGTAGAAGGTACCACCACCCTCTTCGAAACCGATTTCTTTGGCCAACCAGCCTATTTATCCCAGAGTGGTCAACTTTACGGTGAGGCTATGGCTATGGCACAAGGTAAAATATATACTTTCGGACCTACCTTTAGAGCCGAGAAGTCAGACACGCCCAGACACTTGTCTGAATTCTGGATGATCGAACCAGAAATGGCCTTTTATGATCTCGAAATGGACATGCAACTGATCGAGGAGTTTATCAAAAGCCTCATCGGTCGGATGCTGGATCGCTGCAAGATCGAACTTGAAGTACTGAATCGTGACGTGAGTCGCCTAGAAAATGTGTTTCAACCCTTCCCACGTGTCACACATGCTGACGCTGCCAAGATACTTCGCGGCGAACTGGAAGTGAATGGCAAGAATGCCATCCGAGTACAAGAAGCAGACCTGGAAGAAGCGCGTCAGCAATTGGTGGATTTACAAAGTGAGATCGCAGAACGCGAAGAAAAAATCAAAACCGCCTCGAAGGGTGAAAAGCGATTTCACGAAGGCCGAATATTGCAACTGCGCAAGGATATCGAGTTCAATACCGAGAAGGTTCGTAATATCCCGCAATGGATTGAGTCGGCGCGCCATTTCAGCGATGAGAATGATTTCGGCAATAGCGATGAGACAGTGTTGACCAGGGTATTTGACGCACCCGTCATGGTGTACAACTGGCCCGCACCCATCAAGTCGTTTTATATGAAGGAAGTCGATGGCGATCCTTCACTCGTCAAGGGTGTGGATCTGCTGGCGCCGGACGGCTACGGTGAGATCATCGGTGGTTCAGAGCGGGAGACAGATATCAATATTCTCCTGCGCAAGATAGCAGAGCACAAGTTGCCACAGGAATCATTTGAGTGGTACCTTGACCTGCGCCGCTTTGGATCGGTACCGCATGCCGGCTTTGGACTCGGTCTGGAACGCATGGTTCGTTGGGTCTGTGGTCTTGATCACATGCGGGAGACCATTCCCTTCCCGAGAAGGTATGGTCGCTTATTTCCTTAATTATACCCTGGAATTCTCGTCAATGCCATCTGGAGCGACATGAGTAAGATGATGCCGGAGATAATATTAATCCAATAGCGCCTCGCTAACTTAAGTTTATTCACCATCAGCCAAGAGAGTGATAATATCACGAAGACAACTGCAATCTGTCCTACTTCTAGACCTACATTGAAGGCAAAGAGGCCCGTCAGCAATGACTGATCAGTGGCCAGCATCATCCGAATGGTATTGGCGAAGCCCATACCGTGTATCAGACCAAAAAATAAGGCGAGGAAATAATTGATACGCAATCCCCTATTCGAAAAATCTCGGTGAAACAGATTAACTACCGCGGTAATTATAATCGTAATCGGAATTAAAAATTCTACCCAGCGCGAATCGAACCTAATTATATCCAGGACACTCAGTGCCAGCGTCAGCGAATGTCCGATGGTAAATGCTGTGACCAGTACAAGTACTTGCCTCCAATCTTTCCAAAGGTATATGATCGCCAACGCAGTAATAAACAATTGATGATCAATGGCCCCCGAATCCAGAATATGATTCAGTCCTTCCCTGAAATAAAATACAAAATCTTCCAACAAAGTCAATTTAGTAAGGTGAAAAATAAATATTAATTCTCATTTAACTCATAAAAAAAACCACTGTTGCACATATCTTTACCTTTATCAAGAAATATAAAGCCAATTCGATCATAAAAGCCATACACTCATGAAAATCCTCATCGTCAATGAAAGTACGATACCGGTGTTGGGGTATGGAGGCACAGAGCGAGTAGTTTGGTATCTTGGCAAAGAATTGGCGACAGCCGGGCACACTGTAGCTTATGCCACAAATAAAAACTCTCGATGTGATTTTGGCGAAATAATTGCCTGGAAAAATGGCTTTGACTTTAAGTCTATAATTCCAGATGATGTTGATTTAATTCACTTCAACACTGTTCCGGAAGATTTAGATCTATCCACCCTTGAGTATCCATATATTATTACAATGCATGGCAACCCTGGAGAATCTGAAGTTCTGGATCGAAATACCGTCTTCGTCTCAGCTAATCATGCCGAGAGATATGGAGCTACGGCATTTGTACACAATGGTCTGGACTGGTCAGATTATCCTGCACCTGAGCTGGATAGTAAGAGGGAATATTTTCATTTTCTCGGTGATGCTTCCTGGCGGGTAAAAAATGTACGAGGCGCAATTGATATTGTAGCCGCTACTAAGAATCAACAGTTGTATGTGCTGGGTGGAAATAGAGTTAATTTCAGAATGGGATTTCGATTGACACTTCCGTCTAGAATTAAATTTATGGGTATGGTCGGTGGCACTGAAAAAAGCAAACTGATTAATGGTTCTAAAGGATTAATTTTTCCGGTACTCTGGGATGAACCATTCGGACTCGCTATAATTGAAAGCTTATATTTTGGTTGTCCGGTATTTGGCACTCCTTACGGATCATTACCTGAATTAATTCCACACCAAGTTGGATTTCTCTCTGACAAAATAGAAGAACACGTGGCCGCCATCCGACAAACAGAACAATTTTCTAAATTACTTTGCCATCAATACGCAGTTGAGCATTTTAACAGCAAAAAAATGGCAGATAGTTATCTCCAGAAATACGCACAAGTCATCAGCGGACAATTTTTAAATTCGTCTACTCCAAAATTAGTCCTAAAATCAACTGAAAAATTCCTACCATGGAGTTGATAGATTATAAATTATTAATTATAAATGCTGAATGATAAATGTGCGCGATCTAAGGATGATAAACCTTAAATGGATTCCAAAATTAACAACTCGAAATTTGATATTGATGAGTATGAGCTAATTGTTATCCAATACATTTTTTGTTCAATTAACGAGCTCACCCAAAAGCATCCTTTTTTATTCTCAAAAACCCTCCTATCTTCACGATTCAAAAATATGACCGGTATGCGCCAGATAATTTTCTTATTCCTTTGTAGTATTTTAACACAGTCTATGTACAGTCAGCACCCTTTTACCGGAAAATATCCGGACACCAAGAAAATCGCCCATGAAGACACCTACTTCGGTACCGTAGTGCAGGATCCATATCGCTGGTTGGAAGATGACAAAAGTGCCGAAACCAAAGAATGGGTAAAAGCCGAAAATAAAGTAACTTCCGCTTATCTGGAGCAGATTCCCTTCAGAAAAACCATTTTCAACAGGCTGAAAGAACTATGGAATTATGAAAAGTATTCTGCCCCCTTTACCCGTGGCAAATACACTTACTTCTATAAAAATGATGGCTTGCAGAATCAGTCAGTGATGTATCGGCAGACTGGTTCCGCAGCACCTGAGGTCTTTATTGACCCAAATACTTTTTCGAAGGATGGCACTGTCTCACTTTCCAATATCAGCTTTTCCAAAGATGGAACCTACTGTGCATATCAACTATCCAAAGGTGGATCAGACTGGAATACCATCGTAGTTATGCACACTTCGGACAAAAAGCTTATCGGTGATCCGCTGCGAGACGTGAAGTTCAGTGGTGTTTCGTGGAGGGCAAATACGGGTTTTTACTACAGCAGCTATGACAAACCTAAAGAAGGTTCAGTATTGTCCGGCAAGACGGATAGACATAAATTATTTTTTCACAAACTGAATACGCCTCAGTCATCTGACCAACTGATCTTCGGAGGTGACCAAACTCCCCGTCGCTATATAGGCGGTGGCCTCACTGAGGATGAACGCTTCCTGGTGATTTCTGCTGCCAATGCCACCTATGGCAATGAATTATACATTCAGGACCTGAATGACAAAGGAAGTAAAATCGTCCCCATCGTCACCGGCTTCGACACCGAGCAGAGCCTGGAGTACAATGTAGGTAACGACCTATATATCACCACGAATCTGAATGCACCCAACCGTAGACTGGTCAAAACACGCGCTTCTATGCCTGAGTCCAAAAACTGGGTGACAGTCATCCCTGAGCGGGAATTCCCAATGACCATTTCTACAGGAGGTGGCAAGGTCTATGCTCAATACATAAAGGATGCCATTTCTGAAATAGTGGAATATAGTCAGACGGGACAGAAGATAAAAGAAATCGAATTGCCAGGTCTTGGAACAGCCTCCGGCTTCAGCGGCCGCATCATAGATAAGACCCTCTATTATAATTTTTCATCCTATACCAGTCCCAGTTCCATTTACGCATATGATGTGAAAACCGGCAAATCGACACTCTACAAAAAGCCAAACATTCCTGCTGACTTGTCAAAATACGAAAGTAAGCAGGTATTTTACCCCAGCAAGGATGGCACAAAAATCCCTATGATTCTCACCTATAAAAAGGGCACCGGACTAAATGGAAAGAACCCCACGATCTTGTATGGTTATGGAGGCTTCAACATTAGCTTGACTCCAAACTTTAGTATATCTATATTGGCTACTATCGAAGCCGGCGGCATTTATGCGGTGGCAAATCTGCGCGGAGGTGGTGAGTATGGAGATACCTGGCATGATGCCGGAACTAAGATGAATAAACAAAATGTTTTTGATGACTTCATAGCTGCAGCAGAATATCTCATCAGCGAGAAATATACCTCACCTCAATATCTTGCCATCAGTGGCGGTTCCAATGGAGGGTTGCTCGTAGGAGCATGCTTGACTCAGCGACCGGAGCTCTTCAGAGTGGCGCTACCCGCAGTAGGTGTCATGGATATGCTTCGCTACAATAAATTTACCGCAGGTGCAGGTTGGGCTTATGACTATGGGACAGCCGAAGACAGTAAGGAGATGTTTGACTACCTGTATAAATATTCTCCGGTACATGCAGCTACTCAACAGAAATGCTATCCTGCTACACTCGTCACTACTGGTGATCACGATGACAGAGTGGTGCCAGCTCATTCATTTAAGTTTGCTGCAACACTTCAGGAACATCAAAACTGTACCAACCCGGTCATGATTAGAATCGAAACCGATGCCGGGCACGGAGCCGGAAAACCGACTGATAAAATTATTGAAGAATTGGCAGATAAAATGGCCTTTACTTGGTGGAATATGGGACTCGAATATAAGCCTGAAAAATAAGGTAAAAACGTTTTTCATACTCTGTTTTTCAATAAATAAAATGTAAATTCTGAAGGAATTCGATACACCAACATCGGATGAACTCTTTGGTTTGTAACCATTTATTTTATTTGAAAGCTCTGAAGGAGCGAAATACACCAGCAAAGAGCAAAGGGCAAAGCCCTTTGTCAAGATATCCAAAATGCAAGCTCTGAAGGAGCGCCATACCTCAGCAAAGGGCAAAGCCCTTTGTTTGTAAATCAATTATTTTCAAACCTAAGGAAGGGCAATACAGGCCCATCAATAAATTCAATCCCACACATATCGCTCATCATATTCTATATTAAATTGGCTAAGTATTTCCCGAAATTCCGTTTGAAATGACATTTTGGAATGATGCTCATGTTGATTCGCGATGTAGGAGATCACTTCATCTGTTTCACTTGGGGTTACAGAAAAAACGCCATATCCATTTTGCCAATAGAAATTTTTATATTGAATCCCTTTTGTTTTTATCCACTTTGAAGACTGGGTTTTTAATTCCTCCACCAAATGCACTAATGCAATTCTTTTGGAGAGCAGGCAGAGAAGGTGTACGTGGTCAATAAATCCGCCGACTTTTATTATCTGACAATCTAACTTATTACATAGACCACCTAGGTACCTATGTAATTCCACCTCAATAGTCTGGTCTATAAAGGGTTGTCGCAGTTTAGTACTGAATACAAGGTGGATATAATTTTTTACGAATGATTGACCCATGATATTTTGTAATTTGTTAATTTTTTTGTTGAGCTTTTTATTTTATAAATATACTAATAAAATTCAACGCGTATTAAGTGCAAGGGGCGTTACCACCTCGCTTTGATATCACGCCCCTTCAGGGCTGAATGGTATTGTGACACATTCGAGGGGCTTCGCCGCCTCGCTATGATATAGCGCCCTTTCAGGGCTGAACCACCATGGTCATGCGCTATTCTAAAAATAAGATCAAGTTCTGAAGAAACGTCATATACCAGCGAAGGGTGTAGCCCCTTTGTAAAAGTATCAAGTAGTTCAAGCTCTGAAGGAGCGTCATATGCCTGGGAATGGTGTAACCCTATTCTAGGACAAGTCAAAATGCAAGCTCTGAAGGAGCGCTATACATCAGCAAAGGGCAAAGCCCTTTGTCAAGATATCCAAAATGCAAGCTCTGAAGGAGCGCTATACATCAGCAAAGGACAAAGCCCTTCGTAATGATATCCAAAATACAAGCTCTGAAGGAGCGCTATACATCAGCAAAGGGCAAAGCCCTTTGTCAAGATATCCAAAATGCAAGCTCTGAAGGAGCGCTATACATCAGCAAAGGACAAAGCCCTTCGTAA
>DAOLZQ010000004.1:0-90647 GCA_035426385.1 Saprospiraceae bacterium | reverse complement strand
TCAATCACCGTCGGCTCGATAAACCAACCTACGCTCTTGTCATAATTTCCGCCGATGACTATTTCTGCTTTTTTATCTTTTTTAGCCTGATCGATAAACTTTGCCAGTGAATCAAATGATTTCTCATCGATCACTGCATTGACGAAGTTTCCGAAATCCTCAGTACTACCCATTGAGAATGATTCAATGTCCTTTTTCATTTGTTTTTTGACAGCTGACCATAGGCTCTTAGGTATGTATGCTCTGGAAGCTGCGCTACACTTCTGACCCTGATATTCGAATGAGCCCCGAGTCAGTGCCGTAGCTACTTCTACGGCATCAGCAGAGGGATGTACCATGACAAAATCTTTGCCACCGGTCTCACCCACTATACGTGGATAGCTCACATATTTGTCTATGTTACTAGCGATGTTCTTCCAGATGGTATTGAAAGTACCTGTTCCTCCTGTGAAGTGTAGCCCGGCGAAATGCTTGTGACTAAATATGACCTCTCCCGCTTGCTGGCCGGAGACATACACCAGATTGATGACACCATCCGGCAAGCCGGCTTGCTGAAAAATTTCCATTATGACGCTTGCGCTGAATATTTGTGTTTCTGATGGCTTCCATACCACCACATTGCCCATCAGTGCAGGCGCAGAAGGAAGATTGCCTGCTATGGCGGTAAAATTGAACGGGGTCAGTGCAAAGACAAAGCCCTCTAATGGTCGCCATTCCAGTCTGTTCCAGATCCCCGGTCCTGATTCAGGCTGTACCTTATATATTTCGGTCATGTACTGAACATTGAACCTCAAGAAATCGATCAACTCACACGCACTATCGATCTCAGCCTGATAGGCATTTTTTGATTGGCCCAGCATAGTAGCTGCATTGAGCTTCATGCGATAGGGTCCGGCGATCAGCTCGGCTGCTTTCAGAAAGATACTGGCTCGTTGTTCCCAGGGCATTGCTGACCAGGCCTCCTTAGCTGCCAGTGCTGCCTTAATGGCATCTTTGACATTCTTTGCATTTCCTTTATGATAGGTGGCTAGTAAGTGTCCATGCTCATGTGGTGGTCTAAGCTCTACTTTATCCTTTGATTTGACCGGCTGGCCGTCGATGATCATGGGCAGATCGTGCACTTTGCTTTTCAGTTCAGCCAGTGCAGCTTTCAGAAGTTCCCGATCCAGACTTCCTGGCTCATAATTTCTTACCGGTTCATTGTGGGGTACTGGAGTTTTGTAGATAGCATTTGACATAGTCGTATTCCATTTTTTTTGTGATACAAAGGTAAGAAAAAGGCCGTGAGGAAACTGGCTCACACCTGAATATTATCTATTGTAACACTCGTCATCCCATATATTGTTTTATAAATTTAGGAAAGTAGGTCTTTGTGATGTGCAGTTATTTAATACTAAATAATTTAAGTCCGACTGAGTAAGTGACTGTAATCCCGATTGAACCTATTTATTTATCTTCACCACTTAAATTAGAAGTTTTTGAAACCATCATTACCAAAAGGGACAAGGGATTATTTACCTGCTGAGATCAGGAAGCGTAATTACATTTTCGATATCATACGGGATGCGTTTCACCGCTTTGGGTACGAACCCATCGAGACTCCTGCCATGGAAAGTCTGCAGACACTTACCGGAAAGTATGGAGATGAAGGAGATAAATTGCTTTTTAAAATAATCAACAATGGTGATTTTCTATCCGATGTACCGGAAGATATTTACCTGGCGAGAGAGAGCAAAGACTTACTGCCTCTGATCGCCAAGCGTGGTCTGCGCTATGATCTGACGGTACCCTTTGCCCGATATCTGGTCATGAATAGGAATCAGCTTAAGCTGCCCTTCAAGCGCTCTGCTATCCAACCAGTATGGAGAGCTGACCGACCGCAGCGAGGCAGGTATCAGGAATTTTACCAGTGTGATGCAGATATCGCAGGCACTGCCTCACTCTACAGCGAATGTGAACTGATCCAACTATATGATAGCGTGTTTGCCGCTTTGAAGCTACCGGTACAGATTCGCCTGAATCATAGGAAATTATTGCAAGGAATCATCCAGCACTGCGGCATGGGTGAGCGCTTCAGCGAGGTAGCCGGTCTTATAGATAAGTTGGACAAGATGGGTTTTGAAAAGCTGGGAGCCGAGATGGGGGCACGCGGATTTGATCCGAAGGGTATTAAGAATTTGTTTCGCTTGATCCAGGATCCCACTCTGAGTGAGCTGAAGCAGGACTCTCTCAATGAGCTTGTAAAGACCGGTATTGAAGAACTGACTCTCATTCTCGACCTATCATCGAGAGTGGGCCTTCACAATTCTGTCGTTTTCGATCCTACCCTGGCGAGAGGATTGAGCTATTACACAGGTTGTATTCTCGAAGTAGTAGCAATAGATGCGAATATGGGTAGCATAGGCGGTGGTGGACGCTATGATGATCTGACGGGCTCTTTTGGCATGCCCGGCATTCCCGGGGTAGGTATTTCCTTTGGAGCGGAGCGCATTTATGACCTGATGGAAGAGAAGGGACTTTTTCCCGACCACTTACAGAGTGGCGGTAAACTCATCTTCCTTAGCCTGGATGCAGAATGTATGTCCTATACATTTGGGATATTAATGGATCTACGGAAGGGTGGGTTAGCCTGTGAGTTCTACCCCGAACCGGCCAAGATCAATAAGATGATGTCTTATGCCAATGACAGAGGATTTGACTACGTGGCACTAGTGGGTCTGGATGAAATGAACGCCTCTAAGGTCACTCTTAAGAACATGAAAACGGGTGAGCAAAAATCGGTCAATTCGACTGAAATCAAGGACAATCTTAACTTCTGAGAGACATATTAAGCATTTCACATATATGTTAATATTCTCTAATTTGGGGCTGTATGTGCACAACCTATTAGATTTCACAATACTTTTGCGCCATTGACATATATTTCTGATATACTCAGTAAGTATCATTTTTTAACCTAAAACGCATACAATGAAATTATTTTCGTTCATTGTAGGAACAGTTTTCTGTTTTTATACTTCAATTAATTTAGCTTCTGCACACACCACCCTAAACAATTCAACATCAATCAGCCCGATTGATGAAAATTCCACCGAATTCAACGAACAGACTATCAAACTGAGACTGCGCAAGCTCAACTCAGCAATTGATATCCGTTATACCGAAGAAGTTCGCAGCTATTTGATTTCATATATTAAGAGTTATAGGTCACAATCCGAGTTATTACTCGGCCGCTCGACCATTTATTTTCCTTATTTCGATCAGGCGATGCAAAAGGAGAAAGTCTCCAATGAATTCAAGATCGTATCCGTCATCGAGTCATCGCTCAATCCGAACGCAGTATCGCATGCGGGGGCTGTTGGTTTCTTTCAGTTCATGCCCGGCACAGCCAAGGGCTTAGGTCTAGATTTCAATAGTGTGGTGGACGAGCGCAGAGATGCGACAAAGTCTGCTGAGGCAGCAGCCATATATCTGAAGGATCTATACAATATTTTTGATGATTGGACACTCGCACTGGCAGCTTACAACTGTGGGCCGCGTCGCATCCAGAATGCCATAGCAGCAGCAGGTGGAGTTAAAGACTTTTGGGCCATTCGCCAATATTTACCACGTGAGACCCGGAATTATATTCCCAAGTTTATAGCAATGAACTATGTGTTTACTTACTATAGTCAGCACATCCTTTCTCCCGCCTTTCCGGATCTGGATTTACAGATTACAGAAATGGTCAATTCAAGCGGAAATATCGACCTACGCCAACTGTCTGAAAAATTTGAAGTACCTTATGAAATAACCAAAGCACTTAATCCGGCTTATCGTCAAGGCTATATCCCGGCATCAAAAAGCACCATGTATGTAGTTCTGCCGGCTAGAGTCATGACTGAATTTAAAGAATTGATCCGCAGTAAAGCTAACCCTGGTCTGTTATCTGAGCAAATTTCATTGTCAGGTATCGGAAGTGAGGACAATGCGTCTGACTATAATGAATATAATTATAAGGTAAAGAAAGGCGAACTACTGGCAGATGTTGCTACCAGGTTTAAAGTTTCTGAATACGTACTGCGATTTTGGAACAATATGAGTAACGCAGCTATAAAGGAAGGGCAGATACTCAAGATATTTATGCACAATGCATTGGCTCGCATCTCGAAGGATGATATTCAGTTGGAGAAACTGCACACCTCATTCGCTCCTGTACAGACCATGATGGAAGATGCCAACATGATTAATATTAAAATGGAGAATTCTTCAGTTCAGGAAGAAATAGAATACATTCGCCATGAAGTGATTGCCGGTGAGACGATTCAGTCAATCATCGATGAGTACGGAGAGGATGCCAGAATTTACATTCTCAATCTAAACCATTTGACTATGGATAGCAGTCTGACTCCGGGAGCTTCAATCATCATTGGTGAAAAGATTCCTTTGATAGAAACCGCACATTTAGAACATCCCTAAGACCTTATATTATTTAGTTTTGAATTTTTACCGTAGGTAATCTGTCTTGTGTCAGATTAATGCCTTGTCTGTAATTCAGTAGGAAAAGGAATTATATTGATTTTAAATATGGGCTCGTTCCTACTTGTATTGAATCCAACAATTGAGTTGATCTTCCAATACGTCACCCACTCCAAAATATTTACTTTCCGGATGAGAAATGTACCAACCTGATACCGCAGCTGCCGGCATCATTGCATATGAATCAGTCAGTTCTATCCCGGTATTAGCGGTGACATTCATCAGATGAAACAATTTCTTTTTCTCACTGTGATCAGGACAAGCCGGGTAGCCCGGAGCGGGCCTAATTCCGGAGTATTTCTCTCGTATTAGTTCATCATTGCTTAGACGCTCATTTGCATCATAACCCCAGATTTCTTTCCGTACTTTCTGATGTAAGCACTCTGCAAAGGCCTCTGCAAGTCGGTCTGCTAGTGATTTGAGCATAATCCCGTTGTACACATCGTGCTCTTCATGGAATTTCATTAATTGTCTTTCTATGTGTAGTCCTGCAGTTACTGCAAATCCACCTATATAGTCCATCTTACCACTTTCTCTCGGTGCGATAAAATCTGAAAGAGAAATATTGGGCAAGCCTGCTGCTTTCTTATATTGTTGGCGCTGCATCACCAAAGTAGTGAGAACCGAAGAGCGATCTTCATCAGAATATATCTCTATCAGGTCATCATTGACTGAATTTGCAGGGAATAGTCCACAGATGCCATTTGCAACTAGCCAGGTGTTTTCATCTATGCGATCTAATAATTGTTGTGCCTCATTAAATACTTCGGTAGCGTGTACGCCCACGACTTTATCCGTTAGAATGTCAGGGTACTTTCCCGCTAACTCCCAAGCTTGAAAGAAAGGTGTCCAGTCAATATATTTCCGCAATTCACTTATCGGAAAATTTTCAAATACAGTTATACCCATTTTATTGGGTCTGGGGGGATGGTAATTATCCCAATTAATTGGCAATTTATTCTTTCGTGCTTCTTCATAGGGGAGCATTTGTTTACTCGATTTTCTGTTGGCTCTTTGTTCCCGAATCTTTGCGTATTCTTCTGTTGTATTTTCAATAAAGTTTTCAACTGATTTCTTGTCTTGTGACAATAGAGTACTGGCAATGGCTACACTTCTGGAGGCATCCAGTACATGTATGACACCATTGTCATATTCGGGTTCTATCTTTACCGCAGTGTGTGTCTTAGAGGTAGTTGCTCCACCTATCAGCAGAGGCATAGTCATGCCGGTCCTTTTCATCTCTTTGGCTACATGAACCATTTCGTCGAGAGAGGGAGTTATCAATCCACTCAGACCGATTAGATCGACATTATTAGCTCTCGCTTCCTGCAATATCTTATCAGCAGGAACCATTACTCCCAGATCAATGATATCAAAATTGTTGCAGCTCAATACCACACCAACTATATTCTTTCCTATATCGTGTACGTCTCCTTTCACAGTTGCAAGCAATACTTTCCCTTTTCCTGAGCCACCTGATTTTTGTTTCGACAGCGCGATATAGGGATTGAGATAGCTCACCGATTGCTTCATCACACGTGCACTTTTGACAACTTGTGGAAGAAACATTTTGCCCGCTCCGAAGAGATCACCTACTATATTCATGCCGTCCATGAGAGGACCTTCTATCACTTCGAGAGGGGTATCATATTTCAACCTTGCTTCCTCTGAGTCAGCGATTATAAACTCAGTAATACCTTTCACCAGAGAAAAGGCAAGTCGTTCTTCTACCGGCTTCTCTCTCCAGGCAAGATCCTTCTCGATGGTCTTAGATTTACCTTTGACCTGGTCAGCGTAGGTAGTCAGCGACTCTGTGGCATCCGCATCACGATTGAATATTACATCTTCTACCAGCTTGAGTAAATCTTTAGGTATGTCTTCATAAATTTCAATCATACCCGCATTGACGATGCCCATATCCATGCCCGCTTGTATAGCGTAATATAGAAAGACCGAGTGCATCGCTTCACGCACTTTATCATTTCCCCTGAATGAAAATGAAATATTACTTACTCCACCGCTTATCTTGGTCAGCGGCAGCGCCTTTTTTATTTGTCTGGTGGCTTCGATATAATTAATTGCATATTCGTTGTGCTCCTCGATACCGGTAGCTATTGCGAATATATTGGGGTCGAAGATGATATCCTGTGGCTTGAAGCCTACTTGTAGGGTTAATACCTCATACGCTCTGAGACAGATATTCACTTTTCGCTGAATGGTATCTGCCTGACCTTGCTCATCGAAAGCCATCACCACTGCAGCCGCACCGTATCTTCTCACCAGCTTAGCCTGGCGTATAAACTCTGCCTCACCTTCCTTCATAGAGATGGAATTGACGATACATTTACCTTGAACGCACTTCAATCCGGTCTCTATGACTGAGAATTTTGAAGAGTCTATCATTATGGGCAGTCGTGCGATATCCGGCTCAGACATCACCAGATTCAGAAAGGTGTTCATAGCCTGTTCGCTGTCGAGCAGACCTTCGTCCATATTGACGTCCAGCACTTGCGCACCAGCTTCGCATTGTTGAAGTGCTACCTCCAGTGCTTTATTATAGTCACCTGATTTGATCAGTTTTTCAAATTTCTTTGACCCGGTTACATTAGTTCGCTCACCTATATTGATAAAATTGAGCTCCGGTCGCATGATCAATGGCTCCAACCCACTGATCATTGTATATTGATTCTTGGGAGATATTTCTCTAGGCTTTAATTCACTCACCACCTCTGCCATTCTCGCGATGTGTTGTGGCGTGGTACCACAGCATCCGCCTACTATATTGACAAATCCATGCTCGGCAAAATCAAGCATAAACTCGCCCATCTCAGAGGCTGTCTGATCGTATTCACCCATCTCATTGGGTAAGCCGGCATTAGGGTAGGCTGAGATATAACACTCCGCTATATTCGAGAGTGATTCCAAGTGGGGTCGCATCTCCTTGGCGCCCAGTGCACAGTTAAGTCCTATAGAAAGCAGTGGCATGTGGCTTACTGAAATATAGAAAGCCTCTACCGTCTGCCCGGATAGGGTACGCCCACTTGCATCAGTGATAGTACCAGAGATCATTATGGGTAGTGTCTTGCCGGTTTCCTCGAATAGTTCATCGATGGCAAATAGTGCTGCCTTAGCATTGAGTGTATCTGTGATTGTTTCTATCAGCAGGATATCGACACCTCCTTCTATCAGTCCCTTAACTTGCTCTTTGTAAGCTGCTGCCAGTTTATCAAATGAAAGTGAACGAAATCCCGGATTGGTGACATCAGATGACATTGACGTCAGCTTGGTAGTAGGTCCTATAGCACCGGCAACATAGCGCGGTTTTTCAGGGGTTTCTTTCGTCTTTGAGGCTGCTGCTGCCACTGCTAATCGGGCAGATACCAGATTCATCTCATATACCCATTCTGACATCTGGTAGTCATCTTGTGATACCGAATTGGCAGAGAAAGTATTGGTTTCAATTATATCAGCTCCCGCATCCAGATATTCATGGTGAATGGCTGAAATGATATCGGGTCGGGTAAGAGATAATAGCTCATTGTTGCCCTTTATATCCAGGTGAAAGCCGGAAAAACGTTCACCTCGATAGTCTGCTTCAGTAAGTTTATATTGTTGAATCATGGTACCCATAGCTCCATCGAGTACCAATATTCGTTGTTCTAAGATTTTTTTTAATTCATCCAGTTTACTCACACTTTTTATTTTATCTTCAATTTTATGTCCAAAATTAACGCATTTAAAGTACAAGCAGGGCTGATAAAGAGGAATGTCCTTCTATTTCAAGCAATACTTAGATTAAATACTACGGTTAGAAAACAAAATTCTTTTATACTGTTTCATTATAAGACTATTTATTTTATGTATTTTCATTATTGATTTGAGTTTTAGAAGAATGAAAGACCTTGTGTTTATACGTTTACAACTGCTCATAAGCTTCATATTGGTAGGTTTATGCTCGTATGGACAGTCTACTGAAGGGTCTCTGATCACACTCAATACTAATAAGGGAGTAGTATACAATACGGAGTATGGGCTTGAATTAAGGGTTCATACTAATGGATTTGGTCTTGGCGTCTTCTATGGCAAGATTAAGACATTTTACAAGACCTCACTTACTTACTTTGTATTATCAAATGCTAAGGATGGAAAGGAAATAAAACAGGACCGCAAATCTGTCAATTTCCCTACTACACCTTTTGCTTATGGCAAGATTAACTCGCTATACAATCTAGAAGCAGGTAAATCACTCAAATATTACTGGTCAGATAAGGATGCCAATAAAGGTGTAATGGTAGGCTATATGCTAGGTGCCGGAGTAACTCTCGGTATTATGCAGCCCTATTATCTGAAGGTAAAGTACACTAACCCCGATGATAATCACGCCTATATCAAGGAGGTGAAATATGATGAGAAGAATCCTTCAGAGTTCCTTACAGAGGACAATATAATCGGTAGAGCCGGGCTATTCAAAGGGTTCTTCCAATCCAGGTTAATTCCAGGGCTACATGGACAAGCCGCAATTCATTGTGACTTTGGCCGCAGTGATCGGATACTTACTGCGTTGCAAGTAGGAACTAAAATTAACTTATACACCCAGCCTGTTCAATTCATGGCTAATGGTTCGTCAAAGCCTTATCTCCTCCAATTTTACTTATCTTTACAGTTCGGAAAAAGAAAATAATGTTTGAACTACCGGTACTGCCCTCACATTCATATGACCACGGCTCCGGCAACCCGGAGAAGCGTCGAAAGCCGGATTGGCTTAGAGTCAAGCTTCCAATAGGTGAAAAATATAAGCACGTCAGAGATTTGGTGGATACCTATAAGTTGCACACCATTTGCCAGAGTGGTAATTGCCCGAATATGGGCGAATGTTGGGGTGAAGGAACAGCCACCTTTATGATCTTGGGCGATGTATGTACTCGCTCTTGCTCATTCTGTGCGGTAAAAACCGGACGCCCACCTGTATATGATGAGGAAGAGCCACTACGGGTTGCTGAAGCTATCAGACTCATGCAGGTTAAGCATGCAGTTATTACCTCTGTCAATCGTGATGAACTCAAGGATAAGGGAGCTGAGATATGGTATCAGACGGTGGTGTCAGTCAAAAACCTATGTCCAGATATTACCATTGAAACACTTATTCCCGATGTAAAGGCAGATTGGAATGCGCTTGACCGTATGATCAGTGCCGGCCAGGAAGTAGTATCACACAATATGGAAACAGTTCGTGAGCTATACAGACAGGTACGCCCACAAGCCAAATATGATCGTAGTCTGGAACAAATCAAGTTAACACACCAGGCAGGTAAGCGCACCAAAAGTGGAATTATGCTTGGGCTGGGTGAGACCAAGGAACAAGTATTGCAGTCTATGGATGACTTGCGTGAACATGATTGCGATGTACTTACTCTGGGTCAATATCTCCAACCCACCAAAATGCATATCGATATTGCAGAATATATCCACCCTGATTTATTTGCCTGGTACAAAGAGGAAGGTGATAAGAGAGGTTTTGACTTTGTCGAAAGTGGTCCTCTGGTTAGATCATCCTATCACGCGGAGCGACACATAGGCAATCACTAATGAAGTAGTTCACACTATTAGCTGTTATACATTTATTTTTATTTGTTAGTGTTTTCTTGCACTTGCGTTTCAATAAATTGAGTGTTTATTTAATTGAGTTTTTTGTTCCTGTTTTTATTAGGAAACGCAATGTCTTTGAAACTGAAACTGTATACTCAAGCCAGAATACTCTTAAGCAAATTGATTAATTCTTAGTCAGTTTGTTGATCTAATTACAATTCTGAATAAAAATCTTAAAGTGGCGTCCACTAAGAAAGTAAACGCTTTTTAAAATAAATGGATTTACTTCTTCTCTAGAGTGTCAAATTCTATGATCTTACTCATTACTTCGCCTAATTGCTCAGCGCCGATTCCTTTTGAAATGATTTTCTTATCCTTATCCAGAATGAAAAATTTGGGTGTGGATTTGATATCATAAAATACTTTGAAGTTACTGCTCAGATAAGGGTCATTGACATTTACAAAAGCTTCCATGTGCTTTTTCTCTACTGATTTCCAACAGTCTTTTGCTTCATCCAAGAGTCCGGTACAGATAGAAAGTATTTCTACTCCTTGTGGTTTGAATTGGTTATAAAAGTCAATTACGTGGGGAATTGCCTTTTCACAATGCTGGCAATCCGGGGCCCAGAAGAATAATACGGTATATTTTGCTTTTATATCGTGCACTTTAATTGTAGTACTATCTTGTCTGAAAAAAGTTAAATTGGGTGCATATCGACCTATGAGTGTAGGTCTGATATCGTTGGCAGCTTCTTTCATCTTGTTGAGACTTGCTTCATCTACCCAAGGTGCTCGTCCCTTACTATAGTAATAGTCGATCAGGTGAACATACACCGCATCCATACCGACATACTTACTTTTTATATAAGTATTAAAATAGTGACTTAGGAAAAATTGATACGCATCGGTGATGGGCTGAGTTTTCTCAAGGATATAATCCAATGACTTAATAATGGAATCCGGGTGTTGTGTAGTCAGGTTGCTGACATAGAAATCCACTTTTTGAAAATAAATAGGTGAGCGAAAGAGTCTTAAATCAGAAAAATTGAAATCATCAAAAAAATGTAATTTATAATGGTTGTACAATTTGATTTTTTCAGCATCAGTTTTATTAGTGTAATCCGGAAAGTTTTTCTCTTGCGAAGAATTAATCAATGCAGCAGTAAATGACTTTGGATTATCTGCAATTAGTTTATTCTGAAAGCTTTTTACTTCTTCGTCAACTATCTTAATTTTCTCTTGAATCAACTTCATTTTGGTAGAATCCAGAGTAATCTTTAGCACTTTTTTAAGAGAATCTGCGACCGGTTTCTTAGAACTGATGTAGGCGATGTATTTAAAAAATAGTGTGTTCTCAGCGCTATTCTTAGCGCTTAATCTATCACTCAGATGTTTTGCATCAGCTTCTATTGAGAATTGTTGGTTTTTATCATCCACCATGAATTGAAACACATTCTTTTCGGGCAATAGTACAGCCAGATAAATGCCAGGGTCAAGATTTTCTTTTCCGGTAAAAGTAAATACGCCGGTCTTTGATATAGAAGTATCTTTTATGAATTGCTTATCACCGAGGTAATAACCGAGGATAAGTGTGTCATTATAATAGTTCTTGATTTTGATATCAATTTTATGACCCGTTCCGGCGTGGAGTGGTGACAAGAAGCCAAACACGAACAAAAAGGGTAGTAACAATAATTTCATTTATTTTCCGGCTTTAACTGAATAAATTTTCTACAAAACAACGAAATCAGTTTTGTAATATTTCACAATAAGTTGTCAAAGCAAATTTAGTTGTTGATACCGGCCGCTAGCAGAAAGAGTGCTGCCATGCGGATAGCCACTCCATTTTCTACTTGTTGTAGTATGATAGATGCCCGACTATCTGCCACATCACTGGTGATCTCCACACCTCGATTGATAGGGCCCGGATGCATGATGACTATATCCTTCCCGATTTTTTCGATCAACTTCTTGTTTACACCATAGTACATAGCATATTCTCGTCGTGAAGGTATGTATTTGATATCCTGACGCTCCAGTTGGATGCGAAGTATATTTGCCACGTCGCACCATCTTAATGTTTCCTCGAGGTTGTATGACACCTCAACACCAAGTGATTGAATGTATCTTGGGATGAGGGTGGGAGGGCCACATACCCTGACCTTAGCTCCAAGTTTAGTCAGACAAAAGATATTGCTTAGTGCTACCCTGGAGTGTAAAATATCGCCTATGATGGCAATTTTCTTCCCTTTTAGCGGGCCAATCTTTTCGATCATAGAGTAGGCATCCAGCAGTGCCTGTGTCGGATGCTCATGCGTACCATCACCCGCATTTAGAATACTGGCGTTTATCTTTTTCGCCAGATAAGCACACGCACCAGGTGCAGGGTGTCGCATTACGATCATATCTACTTTCATCGACAGGATATTATTCACTGTATCGAGGAGTGTCTCACCTTTGGAAACTGACGAGCTGGAAGCAGAAAAATTAATGATGTCAGCAGATAGTCTTTTTTCTGCCAACTCAAATGATATTCGGGTTCGGGTAGAATTTTCAAAGAATAAATTGGCTACTGTGATATCGCGTAGTGACGGCACCTTTTTGACTGGCCGGTTGATTACTTCTTTAAAATTGTCTGTAGTATGAAAGATTAGTTCAATGTCCTCTACTGACATATCCTTGATACCTAGTAGGTGCTTTGAACTTAGCTTTACCTCCATGCTTTTCATTAAACTGTTGGTTTTTGAGGAAACATGAATACTTGCGCAGATGTAAGAGCCTCGTTCCATTTTACTTTTACGTATGCTTCGTCCAGAGCGTCAACCGAGATACCCAGAAAATCAGCCTGGATTGGGAATTCTCTATTGAATCTACGATCTATAAAGGCAAGTAATTCGATATTTGATGGCCGTCCATAATCCTGTAGCGCTGCAATAGCAGCATGTACGCTACGACCAGTGAAGAGCACATCATCTATCAACAGCACTTTCTTGCCGTCTACTATGAAGTTCATATGTGTCGGGCTAGCTCTCAAGGGAGTATCTCTATTGCGATAATCATCTCTATAGAAAGTGATGTCTATCTTGCCATAAGTATCGATTTGGATTTTAAATTCATCTCGGAGTAATCTGACAATACAATCTGATAATATAGATCCTCGGGGTTGTAAGCCTATGATGCAAGTATCACTAAAGTCCTTGTATTCTTCGATAATCTGATGGCATAGCCTGCGAAGTATGATTTCGAATTTTTCACTGTTTATAATTTCCCGGCCCTGAATCATTTCGTCAAAATTATTAAAAATGTACCTTTTATTCTACTCCGTCTACATAATCGGACAAATATTCAAAAGCAGGGGTCAGTGAGCCATTCCTGGCAATGGTCGCTCTTTTTAAAATATCACTTGTCTCCATATGAAGAAATTCGGGTAAGATATTTTGTATTAATTGTTCTCCGAAGAAATGGGAAGCATCTCTGGAAAGTTCATTGGCAACATTATCTACAGCCATGATGTCCACACTATCTGGGCTGAATGGCACACATTCAGTGAGTGTCTTTCTGGAAATACCATATACAGGTGCATCTATAGAGCTCGGCCTGATGGTAGTGGGGATAGATGCCTCGGGCGCAATATCGCATGTAATATCACCGATTACGCTGACCTTAAAGTCAGGTGAGCTAATATCTTCAAGTTCAAAGAACCTTGGTGCTTTAGTATCCCAGTAGATTCCGTTAATGAATATGTCTGCTACTTCCAGATATTGTTTGAAATTTGAACGGTATGCCTCCGGATGAGCTCTGAAATGAGTTGAATCGAAGGTCTTGGCATAATCTAAAGGTAATAAATAATGCCTGGAACTCAATATGGTAAAGACCGCAAGGTCTTCAAATCTTTTTGTTAAAAAATCCTCAGGTGTGACTTCCAATATCTGCATATCACGCAATACATCTGCAGCTCCATGACCTACTCGGCCGGTCCCGGTAATGACCACTTTCATTTCCGGAAAGTGAATGTTTTTATATATTGACTTTACTTCTTCATAATGGTCGAATTCATTTAAACGAGGCAAAGTGAACTGCCCGGTCCTTTGTCCATAGGCCCAGATGGAATTATGTGCTCCACACACACCTGCATAAGTACCGAAAGCGACAAGCCTGACTCCTGAGGCATCTGTCATCATTTCATAATCGATCAGTGTGATGTCTTTGTGAAGTATTTCCTGAAGCAGCTTTCGGTTATGCAGTTGCTTTTTGATGGTATGAGAAAAGATGCAATAGGTTTTGCCCGTAATTAATCTTTCCACCGGAACTTCCTTGACGCCGAACAAAACGTCTTTGTCACTAATATCCTCAGTGACATCAACACCAACTGACAAGTATTCATCATCGGTATAGCACCGATGATCATATGGCTGAATAGAAATCTGAAATGCATCAGAATCCGACATCAATTGTTGGCATTGCCTGGGAGTAAAAGGTGCTCGGTCCTCATGAGGAATTTTTTCTTCCCTGATAATTCCAATCTTCATATACTGAGTCAGTTTGGGAGTAAAGGTATTTTAATATGGAATGAAAAAAAAATTAATTCAAGTACCACATTACAGGTTTTTATAATATGATACGAAATCCCACCTGCCTCGTCAAAGATATATGTGTTATTTTTAATATATTTGGCATAGTTTTTGCATCATTTCACTATACTGATTCGTTCTTTATGTGAATGAGGTATTTGAACCGTATAATTTAATCCTATTGAGCATGTATTTTATTAAGACACCTAGATTTTTCAAGTTTTTATTTCTCGAGGGAATATGGAAAATTGATAACGAAGCCAAAAAACTATTTTTGACTTTTGATGATGGGCCTGTGCCTGAGGTAACACAGTTTGTTTTAGACACTCTGAATGAATATGATGTCAAAGCTACTTTTTTCTGTGTGGGGGAAAATGCAGAAAAGCATCCTGCACTCTTAAAAAGAATCAAGCAGGAAGGTCATGCAGTAGGTTCTCACACTTATAATCACCTCAATGGATGGTACACTGATAATACTGAATATTTTCTCAATGTCCGTAAAGCTGCTAAAATTGTCGGGTCCGATTTGTTCAGGCCGCCCTATGGAAAATTAAAGCCATCACAGGTTTCTTTTATCCGGAAACATTACCAAATTATCATGTGGGATGTATTGAGTGGTGATTTTGATCCTAAATTGTCCACAGAAGAAATATATGAAAATATAGTTACCAATGTTGAGTCAGGTTCAATTATCGTCATGCATGACAGTATAAAGTCGGAAGAAAAATTGAAAGTAGTTCTCCCTCAAATACTAAGATTCTTACTGGATTCAGGATACGAATTTGAAACTTTAGCTTCCATATCGAAAATTAAACCTCAAATTCATGCTAATATAGGCCAGTTAGTTACCATTTAGTGATCAGTTATATGGCTGAAATGGATTATAATTTGATTATTTTTTGAATCGCTGTCTTATTATCCATTGATATCCTTACTACAAGTAGACCTGGAGGAATATTTTCCAATGAAACGTCTATCAGGTTGTCGTTAGTCTCAATGGTACGTGTGATCATTCTTCGTCCCATACCATTGAACACTTCTATTTGGCCGGAACCATGACTTTCACTTAGCTTTACGTATAATTCATTGCTGACAGGATTGGGGTACACACTGAAATGGAGTGCATTAAGCTCTCGCGTGGCAGATAACGGTTTCCATGCAAGCGCAGCTTCTACTGCAGCAAGAGCATCTATTCTCCCATACCCGTACACTGGGTTGGGATATGACATGCCACTAATACCTGTACATTCCTGATCTGAAAATTTGTGGACTGCAGTTCGCTGTATGATGGATTTGATAGTATCGACTTGTCCGCGAAGAAGGGGATTAGCGCTTATCAACAGTGCCACCAGGCCTGTGACATGAGGTCCGGCCATGCTGGTACCTGAAAAATAGGCGTACTTGTTTCCCGGGATACTTGACATTACGTAGACTCCTGGTGCGGAGACATCCGGCTTTTGGCGGAAGGTACTATCCACAGTAACTAGACCACGGCTACTGAATCGCGCTATGGTGTCATTAGGAGCGGTTGCGCCCACTATTATTGCATTTTCTGAGATATTAGGAGCCCATTTGATGGTTTCACAGCCCGGACCGTCATTTCCCGCTGATATGACTACTACTACACCTGAAGCAACCAGATTATCTACAGCCTGCAGCATCAGATGCCAGTTGTCAGGGTTGCATCCTTCTTCTGCGGAGCAATACCAACTATTATTGATTACATCCGGTGCCAATTCCGGCTTGGGGTTTTTATTCTCAATATCAGTAGGAGCAAGAAACCATTCCAGACATTCCAGATAGGAAGCCAAGGAGCCATTCCCTCTTTCCATATTTCGGGTGGCTATCCATTTTGCTTCAGGTGCCATGCCCAGTATCAGAGAATCACCAAGTGATCCGGTCATAGTGCCCATAGTGTGCGTGCCATGTGAATTATCATCGCAAGGGTATGGAAGATTAAGGCCACAAGGATTTACCGATGAGGTATCGCTGAGGGGGCTATTCGCATGTATACCATCGTGCCAATTGTAATTATGATCAGGAGCACCATCATTCCAGCCTCTGTATTTTCGTTGAATCAAGGGATGCGTCCAATCGAATCCGGTGTCATTACCGCCGATGACTGCATTCTGGCCCATTATATTCATCCTGTGTACCGAGTCTGTGCGAGTCATGATTAACCCCCAGGAATATTCAGATCTAGGAGATAATGGATACTCATCCTGTAGTTTCTCTACATGAGAGGTGGGATTATTACTGATTCTCTGAATTCCGGGTATCTTGGCTAATTCCGAAAGTAAAGCTTTAGGTAAATTTTCCAAAAAAATACTTGACGTTAAATTATTTAACCTGTACATAATGCCCTTGCTTGCTACAAAGGTCAATGTAGTGCCGGCTTCATGTTCGAGATGCTCCTTTAATAAGCGGAAAGCTAGACGCGCTTTTTCCTCTTTAGTAAGATTAGAAGGAATGATCGTGAGTAGATTGAGCGATTTGAATTCTAAAATGCAATTTAAAAATGGCTTATTTTGTGCTTCCTCTAAAAGTGATTCAGATATTTTCTGAGCTTGCAGAGACATACAACTCAAGAACACAAAATAGAATACGAGAAAAGTATTTAGTTTAAACATTGAATTTCATTTGAAAAATTAAATGTAAGTAGATTATTTTATTGACATGAAGTATTTAAACAAAGGGAGCAAATATTTACGTAAAAAAGATCCCTCCTTAAATATTATACTTGACGCAATTGGCGAAGTAGATTACGAGGAGGTTACAGATGTGATGGTTACGCTCATGAAATCTATTGTATCTCAGCAGTTAAGCACCAAAGTAGCAAAAGTAATCTGGAAGCGGTTTTCGGACTTATTTGAAAGTGGAGATATAACCACACAATCAGTATTAGATCTGGAGCCTACCTCACTTAGGGCCATAGGATTTTCAAATGCGAAGGCCGGATATGTAAGAAATATTGCAGAATATTTCCGGAATTCTGAAAACGAAAACACAGATTGGCATCAGTTAGCAGATGAAGAGATTCTTGAGAAACTCACTAGTATCAAAGGAGTGGGAGCGTGGACAGTACATATGTTGTTGATATTTGGCTTACAGCGGCCTGACATTTGGCCGGTGAAAGATCTTGGTATTCAGCAGGCTTTTGCTAAACTTCATTTTCAGGATCCGAAAGACAAGGCCTTAACTTACACTATGCTGGAGATGGGTGAACATTGGAGGCCCTATCGTAGTCTGGTTGCACTTGCGCTATGGCGCTGGAAGGATAGGGGTTATCCCGGCATTGAAAACGAATTGCATTGAGTATGGACCGCATCATAGGCGAATATACACAAGACTTACCGGGACCTCTCTTCATTTGTATAGGTGGGATGCACGGTAATGAAAGAGCAGGGATCCGAGCGATAGACCTTGTACTGAGAATGTTAAAAACTGAAATATTAAGTAATCCGGATTTTAACTTCCGTGGCACATTTATTGGTCTCATCGGCCATGTAGCAGCCTCACTTAAGGGTGTGCGATTTATTGAGAAAGATTTGAATCGGATGTGGACTTCGGAAAATATCAAAGCCATCATCGGGCAGGAGTTCTCCTCATTAGGAGCTGAAGAGCAGGAATTATTGAAGTTGGAAAATACCATCCGAAAGGAAATCACACGTACTGGTACAGATCGGGTAGTCATTCTCGACCTGCATACGACCTCCGCTGATGGAGGAATATATACTATTGTCCCAAGTGATCATAAGAGCATTAGAATCGCCAGGCAGCTGATCGCGCCAGTAGTACTAGGTATGCTTGAAAAATTAAAAGGAACGACACTCCATTATTTCAATTCAGATAACTTCCCGGTAGAAACAATCAGCTTGTGCTTTGAAGCCGGTCAGCATCAAGATCCAATGTCAGTCAATAGGGCAGTGGCTGTAATGGTAAAATGTATGCGGCACATCGGGTGTATCAAAGGAAAAGATGTAGAGAACAGACACCTTAAGATTCTACGTGAATATGCCAATAAATTACCCAATATCACCCGACTAGCTTATCGTCATGCTATCAATAGTACAGATCACTTCGAGATGTTGCCCGGGTTTAAAAATTTTGATCGTATTCATGCGGGTCAGTTATTAGCCACAGATAAGAGTGGCAATATTGCCGCTCTGTGTGATGGGTATATATTAATGCCTTTATATCAAGTACAGGGAGAAGATGGCTTTTTTGTCGTTAATGATGTTGACGATACTATATTTCACTCTTCATAGCAGCAATTCCCGGAAGTACTTTACCTTCTATCATTTCTAGCATTGCTCCTCCTCCTGTGGAGACAAAACTCACCCTATCCTCCAGGCCTGCCTGATTGATTGCAGCCACTGAATCCCCACCACCTATAATACTGAATGCACCTGTCGATGTTGCTTTTGCTACTGACTGGGCCATTGCAAATGTTCCATGAGCAAAATTGGGGAATTCGAATACCCCTGCAGGCCCATTCCACAAGATCGTTTTAGCACGTTGTATATATGAATCAAATAATTGGATAGTCTTAGGTCCAATGTCCAGTCCTGACCATCCGTCTGGAATGTTATCACTATTGACAATGTCAGATGCAGCGTCATTAGAAAATGTTTCAGCTATCCGGACATCTATAGGTAGGATGATTTCCACCCCTTTTTCTTTCGCCCTTTTTAATAACTCAATGGCCATGTCTGTCTTATCGAGCTCACAGAGTGAATTTCCGATTGAACCGCCGTTACCTTTGATGAAGGTGAAAGCCATTCCACCTCCGATAAGTATAATATCTACTTGATTAAGCAGATTATCCAATAGCGCAATTTTATCTGAGACTTTAGCTCCTCCCACTATGGCGCAAAATGGTCGTGCCGGATGATCCATCATCTTAGAGATATTAGAGACCTCTTTATCCATCAGATGTCCAAATGATTTATGAGTAGAGTCGAAGAACCTAGCTATGGTTGCTGTGCTGGCGTGTTCACGGTGAGCTGCACCAAAGGCATCATTAATATAATATTCTGCCAGCGTACTCATTTTTTCAGCTAGTTTAGTATCTCCTTTTTCTTCCCCCTTATAAAATCTAGTATTTTCCAATAGAGTGATGGTATTGGGATCATCATTTATTCGGAAGGGTTCCTCACCGTCAAGTGGTGTAGTTCTAAATTCTATTTTGTGATGAGTAAGCTGCTCAATGGCAGGAACTATATTCTTCAAAGAATATTTAAATTTTATTTTTCCATTTTCATCGAGATCTTTTAGAGGTCGCCCTAAGTGAGACATGAGTATGACTTTAGCTCCTCGCTCTAATAGTTCGGTGATTGTGGGGAGAGCACCTCGAATCCGCGTATCATCAGTTACGTGTAGTTGGTTATCTAGAGGTACATTGAAATCTACTCGCACCAATACCTTTTTCCCACTTAAATTTTGATTGTCAAGCATATTTTTTTTGGCTAATATACTACAAACAAAAAAGGAGCTCGATATACGAGCTCCTTTTTTTACTTATAGAAAAGATTTTTTAGTATCCGGAATTTGCATTACCTGAATACTTAGATCCTTTACGTGAAGATCCCGGAGTGTCTTTACCGACATTTTTGCCAGTAGGTGCAGCCATCTCAGCATCTTCAGGAGTAGCTACTCTGAATTCTACTCTCCTGTTGATATACTGTTGCATTTCTTTCTGCTTAGATATATTGTGAGAAGCCGGTAGATCTGCAATGATAGGATCAGATTTACCTTCATATTGCAGTACAAATCGTTCTCTCGGAATATTGTAAGTACTTACTAGATAATCTACAGCAGCTTTAGCTCTATTATAAGATAGCATTGTATTGTATGCGTCACTCTGTCTAATATCTGTATTACCCGAAGCTACTATTTTAAGATCTGGATGCTTCATCATTACTTCAGCAACAGACTTCAACTGAGGATAAAACTCTGGTTTTACGTAATATTTATCTAAGTCAAAATGAATCATTGGCAACCACCAATCAGCTCTTGCACTTTTCAATGCTTCATTCAATCTTGATTCTGTAACCGGCTTATCAGGTATGATGGCAATCCCTTTGTCATCCACTTCATATCCCGGAGGTGAATAGGGCTCGTCATCTTTATAATCAGGAACACCATCTTTATCGCTATCTAAAACAATACCTCTAGTATCTACTGCAGCACCTGCGGGACTGTTTTTCTCTTGATCGATAAGATCAATTACACCGTCACCGTCAGTATCTGTAAGATCAAACTTAGGACGCTGCTTCAGTTCAGCTACATCATTTAATGCACCGTCTAATGGATTCAACCAATAAAGCGGTTCTGTTCTCTTCGCAAAGCTACCTACATTGATACCTAACCTAAGTGAAGTATAATGGCCCATATCGTTATCATTGGATTGATCATAGATGGAACGATATACAAATCCATCCCATGAATCGAAGTCATTGATCAATACTTTATGCTCGAGAGAAATATTTACTCTTTTATTTATTTTTCTTGTTACACCTACAGAGCCATGAACTTGCAAATGCAAAGAACCATTATCGTTAAAGAAATTTACACCTCTTTTATTATCAGTTTCAGTCTCATAAGTATCGTCAAATTTGACTGCATCTTTAATTTGAGTCACTTTATCTTTATACTTGTCGTCACCATTAACTGTGACAGACTCCCAGTTATAAATATTGTTACTTCCATCTCTATTATTGACTTTAGTATCATTGTTATTTAAGCCAACACCAAGGCCTAAATAAACATTCCATTTATTTCTTTCACGATGGAAAAGAATATTACCTATATTAAGGATACCCTCTACTGCTCCATAAATGTTTGTACTCTTATAGTTACGATACATTGAGTTAGTGACTGAACCAACATTAGGCAATTGTTCTTGTGCAATAACATCACCTGTTGTAAATCTGGTATCAAATCCTTTGGTAACTCCATAAAATCCATCTACACGGATAGATAACGCATAAGTAATCGCTTTTCTCACGTGTAATCCCACACCAAAGCCGGGAAACAGTGAAGTTGGAATATCACCTGAAATTCCAAAACGTCCTGCATGCACACCGATTTCCCACATATTTTTGGGTTTGGCAGAGAATTTACTCTGTCCGGATCTCCACTGTGCGTTCTGCTCAGGATTTACAGTCATTTCATCTGTAATAACCGGAGCTTTAAAGGATTCTTCTTGAGCTATCAATTTGCTGGAGCTAACCAACAGGATACTCATCATCATCATCAAATACATTCTTTTAGTCATAGAGTGTTTATTTTTTAATTATAGGGACTATTTAAACTTTTGCAAAAATAGCTCTTTTAGTACAATAAAATAATAATTAGATTGTTTAACATTGGTCTAAGAAAAATTTTATTTCGATATCAAATTAAAAACGATGGTATTATAATATTTTATACTGAAATTTGATATTTAAAAGAAGATAATTGTTAAAACCAGAAATAAATTTAAAAAAAATTTATTAAGAAATCTATCTTATATTATGTAGTAATCTTATATTTAGTGGTTTATTACTAATGAAAAACTATGAGTATTAAAGATTTATCATTATTTACAGATATGTCTATTTTAGATTTTGAAGATAGCGTTCTGTTAAAAGACTCCCTAATTCTCTTTCTTCATAAGCACATTGAGATAACCGACACCATTGCAAGAAGGTTTAATTTATACTCGAAAAATATCTCAGGACTGACCTTCCGAGACGCATCTTCGCTGGTAAAAGATGGGAATGAATTAGACTTCTATTATCAATTGATGAAAGTCTGTAAAGGGTCAATAATTATACTGTTGAACAATTTAACCGAATTAGAACCTTTAGTTCAGGCGCTGGATCTGAATCATGCGGGAACTAATTTTCATTTGTTTCATGCTTCTCAGCGCACAGTAAATACCCAGTTTGGTCAAATGATTTCTGACCGAAACAAGTCACTATTCAATCTTAGTGTATCTGGAACTCAGAGCCATCTCGGCGATGAACCATCTATCTCGAGGCAATTATTTGATTCTTATCGATTGGGAAATGTGTACCGTGATCCCGAAGCACTGATTGAACCGCTGAAGATGGCCACTTGTACCATAATAGATCTTTCAGTAATGAAGCAAATGGATGTGCCAGGGCGAGAACTAATCTCTTCAAGTGGACTATCGAGTGAAACTGCTAATCAAATTGCATTCAGCGCCGGTAATACTTCTAATAATCGCATTTTTGTCATAAGTGGTTTTGACTTGCTATCTGAGCCAACTCCAACTGCTATAGATACGGTGACTCAGATAATCTATTATTTTCTACAAGGTAAAAGCACTCATACTCCTATGGATTTAAATGAGGAGAATGCTACCAGTTATTTAGTCGAGAGCATAGATGGCTTTGAACACATTGAATTCTTGAAATTCCATCAACAGAATGAATGGTACGTGAAATATCCCATGGAGCTTCCTGATTCTCACAAGATGTTTAAATTAATACCTTGTAATTACTTTGATTACGAGTATTCAGCTGCTGGAGAGTTATCACCTCGCCTGTATGAGATCTTTATGGCATTGCATCAGTTTCGTCAAGGAGACGCTCTAGCTTAAGGTCTCTGGAACCCTTTATCAGTAATTTACTCTGTCTCATTGAGTCCCAGTCCGGGTTAAAATCGGTACGTCTCTCGAAAAAATGATAAACCGGAAATTCTAGTCTCAAGTTATAAAAATCGGGTCCGATTAGAGTGACATCGGTCCATCCTCCTATCCGGCTAATCATCTGTAAAACCTCGCTATGAAGTTCTTTCGAAGAAGTACCTAGTTCTTTCATGTCTCCCAAGATGAGAAATTTTGAGTTTCCGGTTAATTGGTGGAAATTTTCGATAGCACTTTTCATGGAGACGGGATTGGCATTATAGGCATCAAGTAATATTTCAATGTCTTTGTGCTTTATCCATTGTGAGCGATTATTTTCCGGTAAATACTCACACAGCGCTTCCGCAGAAGTATGCAAGTCCACGCCATTGGATAGGGCTACTGAAAGTGCAGTTAAGATGTTATTGAAATTATATAACCCTGCCAAAAGTGTTTGGTACTTTTTGCCATCAATTACAAAGCTTAGGAATGGATCGGCCATAACTGTTGAAATGCTGCTGATTTCGTCACCATTTTTAAAATTTGAATTGTATAATTGAGCATAGACAAATTTTGTTATAAAGGGACTTAGTGTCTTTTCTTCAGCATTGACAAAGATTGTTCCATTATGGCTAGATAAGAACTGATACAATTCAGATTTTGCTAGATATACTCCTTCTATACTACCAAATCCTTCAAGATGGGCAGGTGCAATATTAGTGATGACGCCCTGAGTAGGGAGTGCAATCTCGCACAATGCACCTATCTCACCGATGTGGTTAGCTCCCATCTCTATAATAGCTACTTCAGTATCGGTAGGCATGAGCAGAAGAGTCAAGGGAACTCCAAGATGATTGTTGAGATTTCCTCTAGTGTAATGTATTTTATAAGTAGTCTGAAGGCAAGTAGCTAGAAGCTCCTTCGTGGTAGTCTTTCCGTTAGAGCCCGTGATAGCGATTACTGGAATATCAAACTGATTTCTGTGATGCCTGGCAAGTGCTTGTAGTGTTTGAAGACTGTTTTCGACCGTGATTATTTTATCCCCGGAGATGGATGGCCTGTCACTCACCACCCATTCAGCACCAGCTTCAAGTGCTGACTGAATGAAATCATTGCCGTCGAAGTGCTCACCTTTAAGAGCCCAATAAATTTGTCCCCGTCTAATCGTGCGCGAATCTGTATTTATAGAATCGGCTGAGCGGAATATTTCGTATAACTGTGTTAGGATCATGATTTAAAAAAATAATCCCCACAGAAAACTGCGAGGATTATTGTCTTTTATTTTAGTGCAAGATTACTTGTATTTCCTTTTTGTAGATTTGGTTTTGCCAAAACGATTTCCGCCTGGATCGTCATTTCCGGCCGATCCACCCATTCTTGTCATAGCACATCTGAAGCCTATAGTACGATCAGCTTTATCTTCATCCTTGAAGCGACGTGCGCCAGGAGAAAGCCAGAAGAGTCGATCTGCCCATGAACCACCTTTGATAACCCTAGATTTATTTGAGATCAAAGTAGAATTACCATAGTCATAGTAACCATTTAAAGGTGAGTCGCCATCCAGGTAGTCCTTGACTTGTGCTTTCTTGAAGTTTTCGCGGTTAGCAATAGTAGAATCAACCATCAATTGAGTCTTGAGGCGACCCATACTGTCTTTTTCTACGGGCTTACCATCTTCACCCAATACAAGTTGTTTGAATTCATTACCCCTGAAAGGATTCAAATCCTGGTTATCTACATCCCTAAGTGTACCGGCAGTCATCGGTCGATAGACATCTGCTACCCACTCACTAACGTTACCTGCCATATTATATAGACCAAAGTCATTTGGCATATAGCTTCTTACTTCCTGTGGAATAGAACCATTATCATTCAAGTTACCTGCTACTCCCATATAGTCTCCACCGGACAATTTGAAGTTGGCTAGTAGACGACCCATGTGCTTATCTCTTTTCTGATATCTGGGATTGTCACCATTCCAAGGAAATATTCTACGGTCGGAAATGATCTCATCTTTCTTGTTGACCATATTGCCTTCTAATGCAAGCGCAGCGTATTCCCACTCAGCTTCTGTAGGTAGGCGATAGGAAGGCAATAGAATACCGTCTTCTAGCTGAACCTTACGCTCTGTGCCGGAAGCCTGATCTTTCAGATTTTTTTTGACACTACCTTCATACTGGCCAAACAAATAAGCCTGAGTATTAAAATTATCTCCATCCTTCTGCTCCGGATTCGGATTCAGAATACCTTTCTCTATTAATAACATCTCATTTACCCTGTCACCTCGCCACTTGCAATATTCATTTGCCTGTAACCATGATACACCTACTACAGGATAGTTATCATAAGACGGAAAGCGGAAATAAGTCTCCACGTAAGGTTCATTTGCAGCTAATTCTTCACGCCAAACTAATGTGTCGGGAAGTGTACTGCGCCATACCTGAGGATAATTTGCACCAAATACGCGAAAAGTCCAAAAGACATATTCACGATAGTCTATATTGGCTACTTCTGTCTCATCCATATAAAAGGAAGAAACTGTAACACGTCGAGGTACATTGTTCCATTCGTAGGTAACATCCTCCTGAGTATTACCCATAGTGAATGTTCCACCCTCGATAAGAACTAGGTTTGGACCTGTCTCCTGACCTTTAGAGTCGGTTTTGGTGAATCCACCCCATTTCTGGTCGTTGTACACCCAACCTGTCGTGGAAGATCTGTCTTCTTTTTTCTTACAAGAGCCTAGCATGGCTATTGCTAAGAAAGACAATACAAAAATTTTGAAATTGCTATTCATTTAACTATTCTAATTTTTAAATATAAACTGAGGTTCAAAGATATAATTTAATATTCTGTACGCAAGATTATTGAATACTTTTTTTAAACGTCTGGACTAGAAAATAATTATATATATTTTGCCTCTAATATATTAACGAAATATTTTTCTACAATCATATTTGGATTCAGGCTCTTGGTTGAATGAGGCACTTATAAAGATCTCGTGAGTCCCACCGGTGGAGAAACTGAGCTTTGATATAGTTGCATCGTAGCTATAGCCTGCCTTGAAATTATCAAATTCAAAGCCAATTGTTCCGATAATGGCATCAGGGTTCTTAAAAGCATGCCTGTAATAAACACCGGCATTAATTACTGAAAATTGTACTAAAGAGCCCACCACCACTTGGCCGGTATTTGCTTGCCGGGCTATCAGCAAATTGGGTATGATGGATAGAGCAGATTTTTTACCATATGCAGCATCTGCAATGTCTATTTGATAGCCTGCGTGCAAGACTGTACGAATAGGTAGCCCCCTTTTTGTGTTGACCGGATTGTAAAATGAGATATCGGGACGAGCCAAATGTTTCAGACTAAGTCCGGCATAAAATTTTTTACTAAGATACAGGATGCCCGCACCTGCATCTATTCGGGTGACTCTAGTGAAATCAGGAGGAATCTCGCCGGTAGGGTAGGGAATGCCTCCCGGACTGATGGGTCCAAATTCAGGATCAATGGCGTCATAAAAGATCAACTTATCATAATCAAGGTTAGCTGACAGAATACCAGCCTGGAAACCGAGTCTTACTTTATTATCCCAAAGTGTTTTGAGCTCATAAGCATAGGTCAGCTCCGCATTTATAGTACGAATAATACCCAAAGCAGCATTGTCGATGAGTAATGAAACTCCTACGCCGCTATTATAATCTGCAAAGAAATGATCCGCACCTATGGCGTAAGTGACGTATTGTGCATTGAGGTTTGACCATTGGTTGCGATAATTGAGGCCTATCCTAGTACCTCCAGAGACACCAGCCAATGCTGGGTTCAATTCCAAAGGATTACTGTAAAACTGAGAAAAAAGCGGATCCTGACTGTGTAAATCAGTCAGAAAACAGGTCAAAATAAATAATATAAATATCTTTGTCTTGACCATAAGTCTAGTATAGATTATATATTTTTTTAATATATGGCATCAAATTTGCAGTGTCAGTTTTAACCTTAGGTAAAGGGAAGGTATAGAATATATTCACAATCTCATTCGTTTACTATCAAATTTTTGATATCTAGCAGATCCAAACTGATCAGCAATATTACTAAATATAATGGCATCCATTCTTTTGCAAAAGTTAAAAAAAATAAATTTCTTCTTTACCGGCGGGTTAATCCTATTGGCTCTCCTCGTATGCATGAACTTCGGATACACACAAAATCGCATCACGGTGCGATTGGCTGCTGAGATTGGAGCAGCACAAAATAATTTGGAATTCAAGGGTCAACTTCACTTTTCTAACTCTGGGGGAGAGAGTCAATATGCCCAAATACCACTTTATGAAGTTATGTTGCCTATCGGTAGGGAAAATGCACAATCAGTTGCAATATATAAAACCTACTATAGTAAACAGTTCTCCTCTATAGGAGAAAACTTCCCGGCTGAAACAGAGCCACAGATAATGATTTATACCATTATCTCTCGCGATCAAAATTATGCAAAGATTACCTTTCCTCCAGGCAGATCTGCTGGAAATGGTCAATTCCAAATCCTTGATTCTATCGAATTGAGTTATGAATTGGGAGCTGTGTTGTCTCCGAGAGCAAATCCACCTGCTTTCAAGCCTGAGTCAGTGCTGAAAGCTGGAAATATGTATAAAATAGCAACAGGTGATGAGGGTGTATATAAAATAACCAGTGGCCAGCTAAGTAAAATGGGCATTAATACTTCCGGGCTGGATCCAAAGAAGATACGCTTGTTTTGCACGCAAGCCGGCTCTCTCCCCGAACTGAATGATGCAGACCGCACAGATGACCTTGAAGAAATAGCCATTTACATCAAAGGAGGTGATGATGGTGTATGGAATAATGAAGATGAAATATGGTTTTATTCTCCCGGGCCTCACAGATGGATATTGCAAGGTGATTCTATCCGGATGAGACAGACCAATATATACACTGACAAAAAATATTTCTTTGTACAGACAGGTGAGGTAAATGGAAAGCGTATTTCTATGCGCACCGGTCCTATCACAAGTGAAGTCACCATAGTACAGTACAACGACGCTACCAGATATGAAGTGGATGAGTACAATCTGCTGAAGGATGAAAAAGAAGTAGGTGGAGGAAAGCTATGGTTTGGAGATTTGTACTACAACGCATTTAGGTCGAAGGACTATACTGATGCCTTGAAGATATCAAATACTGTCGCAGGAACCATTGCCAATGTAAAGGTAGGCTTTGCAAGTAGGTGCGCAATAGGAACTAAGCTCAGTGTAATAGCAGATGGAAGTACCTTCAGCCGCACTTTCAACGGCATCTCGCTGACAGGGGACAATGTCGTAGCAGATTATCGTACGAGCGCCTCCAACTTTATATCAGATGGAGGTAGCATGAACATCAAGCTAGATTACCCACAAGCCGCGGGCTATGAGAGTAAAGGTTGGCTGGACTTCATAGAAGTTAATTCTATCCGCAAACTTATTAAGGAAGATGGGATGTTAAAATTTGGCGTATTGAAGCCTGGTTTTGAGCAGTTAAAATATGCAATCTCAGGCTTGAGTCAACAGAATACAATTTGGGATATTACTGACCTATTTAATATAGGTATGTATCCCTTCCAACTGACGGGGGATCTGGCTACATTTAATGCAAACTATTCACTATCAAATCAATTTGTAGCTTTTTCGCCAGCGGATATCAAATCAGTAGAGACACTTCAGAAGGTAGCTGCTCAGAATATTCATGCTTCTGCTACCCCTGCGCTTTTAGTCATTTATAATGAGAATTTCAGGCAGGAAGCACTTGAATTTGCCAGTTTCAGAGCTGCTGCGTCCGGTATTATTGTAAATGCCTATGAAGTAAATGAAGTTTACAATGAGTTCTCAGGTGGTGCTCAGGATCCATCTGCTATCAGGGACCTTGCAAGGATGTATTACAGCCGTGATCCCCAAAAATTTAAGAGCTTATTGTTATTCGGAAATGGATCATTTGACTATCGTGACATCGGTATTCGCACTAAGAGATACTCATTCAATACTAATTTTGTACCCGTATATGAATATGAAAGTACTATTCTACACCCAATAAGCTCCTTTCCATTGGATGATTATTTTGGTTATCTCGATTCCGGAGAAGGTATTCCCGGTCAGAGTGGTATGGATATTGGAGTGGGGCGCTTTCCGGTGAGTTCGGCAAATGAAGCAGCTACCGTGGTCAATAAAATCAAGTCATACACCACCGCTAGAGAGTCCTTTAATGACTGGAGAAATGATATATTATTGATCTCTGATGATTTTGATGAATCCTACGATAACTTTGGAGTCCAATCTGAAAATCTCGGCAATGCAATAGCCAAGCTGGATGGGAATCTCAATATTAAAAAAATCTTTGCTGATTTGTATAAACAGGAGAACCTTGGACAGGGTGAAAGATATCCTGATGTGGTCAAAAGCATCAATGATGCTATGAACAAAGGAGTACTCATAGCAAATTACATCGGACATGGTGGGCCCGATAAGTTGGCAGATGAGGAGATCATCGATCGGCAGTCGGTGTCCAGTTGGAATAATCAATTTCAATTGCCACTATTTGTCACCGGCACCTGCTCGTTCTCAATTTTTGATGATCCGACGATTTCTTCTCTCGGAAGGGATTGTATTATAAGACCCAATGGTGGAATGATTGGCTTGATTACAACCGTAAGAGCTGTCTATATTTCTGAAAATGAGCGGATTATAAATACACTATTTACAAATCTATTGATGAAAAATGGACAAGAGCATTTATCACTTGGTCAATCTTTAAAAAATACAAAAAATCAGCAGGGTGGTGATGATTCAAAGCGATTTGCACTATTAGGTGATCCATCCATGGTACTCAATTTTCCAAAGCAAAAGATTGTAATTGAATCCTTCAATAATAAAGTAATCGGTCAGGACCCAATAGATACACTAAAGGCATTGCAAAAAGTCAGTATGACAGGTTCAGTTCGCAATACAGGGGATGGAATCGATCAAAATTTCAATGGAACTGCCACTGTCACTGTGTTTGACAAGAGTAGCTATCAGTTGACCAGGGGTAATGATGGAAATGGTGCCAATATCAAAATCAAGGTTCAAAATAATAGTTTGTTTCACGGCAAAGCCACTGTATCCGGAGGCAAATTCAGTGTTGAATTTATCGTTCCGAAAGATATCAATTATAGTATTGACTCCGGAAGGATAAGTGTCTATGCAGAAAATGGAACCTCTGATGCAGGTGGATTTACACATAAATTCTTTGTAGGAGGTGAATCATCAGATCCCATACAGGATAATATGCCACCGGTAATCACGCTGTATTTGAATAATTATAATTTCAAGAGCGGTCAGACAGTAAATAATACTCCACTTCTTATTGCCAAGCTCAGTGATGATAATGGTATCAACATATCAGGGTCTAGTATAGGTCATGATATTGTAGCAAAATTCAGCTCAAATGATCAAGCAGAGAAAAAGCTCAATGACTATTATGTAGCCAATAAAGATGATTATAAAGCTGGTGAAGTCACCTATCAATTGGACAAGCTGGCTGCAGGAGAATATACCTTACAACTGAGAGCCTGGGATATAGCTAACAACAAAAGTGAGGCCCAAATCGACTTTATCGTTACCGATAATGAAGCCAATGCCATCAGTCGAGTGCTCAACTACCCGAATCCATTTACTGATGCTACTTCATTTATGTTTGAGTATGACTCTCAGAATCAACCCGTTGAGGCACAAATCAGCATTTACACAGTGTCAGGCAAGCTGGTGAAAACGATACGTGAGCAATTGAGCCCGGTAGGTAAGAGATTCAAGACTACAATATGGAATGGGCGCGATGACTATGACGGACAGTTAGCGAAGGGGGTATACCTATACAAAGTAAAATTGTCCAATGCTGCTGGCGCCCGGAACACCTATGTCAAGAGCGACTTTCAGAAACTGGTTTTGCTGAAATAAATTGGGTTTTTGAACAATAATAGAAGAGGTAATTAGTTTACTAAATGTCAAAACGGTATCAGCCATTGATGCTCTGATAATAAATGTATTAAATAATGCTGAGATCGTTGATTGCATCGTATATATTGAGAATAAGGCAGTGACGAAAAGAAAATATTATCTTTGCACGCCAAATTAAATCTGGTATAAAAATATCTTATGAGAAAAGTTTTTGCACTCCCTTACATTTCAATTTTACTTCTTTCCTTAATCTGTATAACCACTGTAACCGCTCAGAATTGCATTGAAGTCCCACAGGGCAGTGGCAATTGGGTTCGTCAAGACGGCTCGCCGTGTGATCCACCCATTATTACAGTTGTACCCTTCTTGCGTATCGCTCCTGATGCGCGCTCTACTGGCATGGGAAATGTAGGAATTGCCACCTCCGGTGATGCCAACAGTATGAATTATAATGCAGCAAAATATGCTACAGCAGATAAAGATGGTGGTATCTCACTAAGCTTTGTGCCGTGGCTGAAAAATCTTGGTTTGACAGATATCTACCTGGGCTATCTGTCCGGGTACTATAAATTTGATAAGTTACAGTCGGTAGCGGCTTCACTTCGATACTTCTCACTTGGTAATTTCACTTACACAGACATCAATCGGAATGTCATCGGTACCGGCAATCCACACGAGTTTGAATTGGCAGTTGCCTACTCTCGTAAGTTGTCTGACAAGTTTTCGTCAGCACTTACAGGTAAATATATTTATTCAAACCTCGCAGCAGGACAGACCACAACTGATGGTGTGGATATTGTCTCTGCCAAAGCATTTGCTGTGGATATAGGCTTCCTCTACAAGACTCCATTGAAGACTGCCACTAAGAGTGACTTGAGCATCGGTCTTGCGGTGACCAATATCGGTAGCAGAATATACTATACAAAGCAGAGTACAGGTGATGTTTTACCTGCAAACCTAGGTCTGGGATTTGCGTATGACATTCACTTTGATGCCTACAATAGGTTTACACTGGGTATCGATATTAATAAACTATTAGTTCCAAGTCCAAATCCAGAAGATGTTAGTCCTCAGGATGGCATTCCGGATTATCGGCAGAAGTCAGTTATCTCGGGTGCTCTAGGCTCCTTCAGTGACGCCATAGACGGCGGTAAAGAAGAACTGAAAGAAATAAGTCTCGGTTTTGGAGCTGAATACTGGTACAATGATCTGTTTTCTATCCGTGGAGGTTATACGTATGAAAACCCACGAAAAGGAAATGCGCGCTATATTACGTTGGGACTGGGCTTGAAATACAGCACCTTCGGACTAGGCCTATCTTATATTGTACCTACATCCAATCTCAGAAATGCATTAGACAATACACTGAGGTTCAGTATCTTGTTTGATTTTGGTACTTTTAAGGAGGACAATCAATAAGAAAATAAGTGCATTGAAATAAGCCGGATTCTGTTTATCCTCAGGGAGAATATCTTATCATTTATCTTGGCATTACAATCGCTTGTAAGCTCTTTACTGCCTACCCCTTCCAAATCATGACGAGCCATCATGTGCTTCGAAAAGCATTGGAATATACACGGCATTTCAATACGTAAGGCTTGTCCACCCTATATATCACTATACAGAGGCGTGTGCTCTTACCACACATTTTCACCCTTGCCACTCAGAGAGTTCGGCGGTTTATTTTCTGTGACGCTATCTGTTCCGATCTTTAAGATCAGACCTACCCGTTAGGTAGTACGTTGCTCTGTATTGCCCGGACTTTCCTCACCCCGGCATTCCGGAGCGCGATAAGATTCAATGCACCTAATTCTTATTAGTTTCTTATAAGTATTTTTCTTGCGGATAAGTTCATTTTCTCATCGAGGCGAGGACATCTTTTATGCTAAAGATACCTGACTTGCCATTAATGAACTCTGCAGCCATCACTGCGCCAAGGGCAAATCCTCTTCTGGAGTAGGCAGTATGTGTTAATTCAATTTTGTCAATTTCATTTTCAAATGAAAGCTGATGCGAACCAGGCACATCTGCCAGGCGCAATGATTCAATGGGCACATCTGTATCCATTTGCTTTCTTATGCGTCGGGCCAAAGTGAGTGCAGTACCACTCGGAGCATCTAACTTTGCGATGTGATGCGTCTCGGTAATTTTGGTATCGTATTCCGGATAAGGTGACATAATGCCTGCGAGAAATTCTGCTGCTTCGAAAAATAGATTCACCCCCAGGCTGAAATTGGAAGCTGCTATCAATGCTCCTTCATGACTAAGAATTTCACTTTCTACTATATCGAGCTTAGCGTACCAACCGGTGCTTCCACAAATGACGCGCATGCTTGCTCCTGCCAGTTGTACCAGATTCCTAAAAGCAGTCTCCGGAGTGGTGAATTCGATGCAGACATCTGTATTGGTGCGGTTAATATCTGAGAGCTGATGTGCATTGGAAGAATTAATGCGATAGGTGACCTCATGACCACGTTCGAGTGCGATTTGTTCTATCTCACGACCCATTTTACCGTACCCTATGATTGCTATTTTCACAATGGGAAGATATAGACATTCCAGCAAAATAACTGTACATTTGTTTCATTAACATCATTAATTCTATCTATGAGCTGGTTCAAAAGATTGAAGGAAGGTATTCAGACAAGTACCAAAAATAAGAAGGAAGCACCTGACGGCTTGTGGTACAAATGCAATGAATGCAAGCAGGCCAGCACCATGAAGGAGTTTAGAGAAAACTTCTATAAGTGCCCCAAGTGTGACTATCATGCCCGTATAGGTTCCTCTGAATATTTCTGTATTATTTTCGGTCAGGAGTACAAAATCCTGTTTGATAATATAGAGTCTGAAGATTTCTTGCACTTTGTGGATCTCAAGCCTTATGATGATAGACTTAAGGACGCCCAGAAAAAAACCGGTCTGAAAGACGCACTTCAGGTAGCAGTCGGAACTGTGGGTGAGTTTAAATTGCCTCTTGTCGTTGCTTGCATGGATTTTGCTTTTATCGGTGGGTCAATGGGTTCTGTTGTAGGTGAGAAAATAGCACTTGCGATAGAGTACTGTTTGGAGCATAATGCGCCTCTGCTCATCATTTCAAAGTCTGGCGGAGCTCGGATGATGGAGTCTGCCTTCTCATTGATGCAACTTGCAAAGACATCCGGAATGCTGACACTACTCGCAGATGCTGAGCTGCCTTACATTTCACTCATGACGGATCCGACTACAGGAGGTGTGACCGCATCATTCGCCATGTTGGGTGATATCAATCTGGCTGAACCAAAAGCACTTATCGGCTTTGCTGGGCCGCGCGTCATTAGGGAGACAATCAAGCGTGACCTGCCCGAAGGATTTCAAACTTCAGAATCCACGCTTGAGAATGGATTTATTGATAAGATAGTAAATCGGAAAGATCTGGTGCCAACACTGGTCATGTTATTGACCTGTTTGTACCATCCTCACTCTACGCCGGCCTGAGGAATAGTCTGACAAAATTCAATTAATACCCCATTTGTGGTCTTAGGATGGAGAAAGACAACCAACTTATTGTCAGCGCCCACTTTCGGCTCAGCAGATAATAGTTTAAATCCCTTACTTTCCATTTCTTTCATAGTTTCATAGATGTCATCTACCTCAAAAGCCAGATGGTGGATACCTTCGCCTCTTTTAGCTAAATATTTGCTGATCGCATTTTCATTACTATCTGAAGCTACCAGCTCTATTTTTGACTCACCTGTACGATAAAACGCTGTGGAAACTTGTTCACTGGCTACGGACTCTGTCTTATAGGACTCGCAACCGAATAGCCGGTCAAAAAGTTGCTTCGACGCATCCAGATCGCCTACTGCTATGCCAATGTGTTCAAGTCTGAGAATCATATTATGATTAATTTAAGTCAGGTAAAAGTAAGAATGATAGTGTATTCTGGTATAAAAAAAAGTGCTTTGCCGGATAGGTATCAAGGATCTATGAATAAAGAGAGATAAGGTTTTGAATAAATTTTGGCCATTCATTAGTCAACAATTTAACTTCATAAAAGCATTATTTTGACAAAGCCTTTTTAAAATCATAAAATCTTAACCTAATGAAATCAAATTTCTCCTTTTTCGGACGATACTTGAGACGAAACTGGATATAAGTGCCTTGCATCCAGGAATGTATTTCCTTCCTAAGGAAAATAAACGTAACATTCATACGCAGAAAATCATCAAGCTATGGTCAGAGTGCTGTTGCTCTTTGACACAAGTTGTAATACATATCATAAGTGGTTCAATATCTTTTAAAAATCCAATGCATGAAATTCATCTTCAAAATGGACATTTTTATTTCAAACTGGCATATTAAATCTGTGTTTGTATCTCAGCGGGTAAATCTTCCTCCTCTGAATTTTTTCTCCTATTCGGTACATATTCGCGACCCACCATCCGGTAGATTCTTGATTTACCTCTCTCTGCGATTACCAACATACACGGTACCAATATCAAGGTGAGGAAAGTACCAAAGATCAGTCCGAAGATCATAGTCCAACTCAAGGGACCCCAGAAGGCCACACTGTCACCACCGAAGAAAATGTGTGGATCAAATTCTGAGAATAATTTGACAAAGTCTATATTCAAGCCCACTGCTAGTGGTATAAGACCCAGTATAGCCGCTATGGCGGTGAGTAACACCGGAGTCATACGTGTGCGTGCTGCCTCTGCAGCTGCCGCTCTGATCTCATATCCATTGTCTAAAAGGAACTCAGTAAATTCAACCAATAATATTCCATTCCGTACGATTACACCTGCCAGTGCAAATACACCTACGCCGGTCATAACTACTGAGATATTCATGTTGAATATGGTAAATCCAAGTAATACACCCGTCAGTGAGAAAACGATCTCTGATAGAATAATCAATGGCTTTGAAATTGAATTAAACTGCATCACAAGTACCAAAAATATCAGGCCAAAGGCGATGAGGAACGCTGTTCCAAGAAAGCCTGCTGTCTCTGCCTGATCTTCCTGCTCCCCCGTCATTTTGATGCTGATGGATTCAGCATGAGGAAACTTCGCAATTGCTTTTTCAATCTTACCCACTACTTCATTTCCGGTAAACCCGCTGAGTAGATTGGAAGAAATAGAAATAACCCTTTTCTTGTTGATTCTCTTGATACCAGCATAAGTGTTTGAATACTCTACCTTGGCGACAGAAGAGAGCGGCACCTGGCGCACCATACCTCCTTTTGTCATATCACGAAAAGTCAACGGAATATTCAACAAGTTACTTATGTCTTGACGTTGATCTTCTTTTAAGCGGAGGTTTACTTCATATTCGTCCTTATCATCGCGGAATTTTGAAATCTCTTTACCAAAGATGGAAGTACGTAATTCAGAGCCTATCTGGGCCGTAGAGATTCCTTCCTGATTAGCACGATTTCTGTCTATCAAAACTTTGATCTCGGGCTTATTGGTGTAGAAGTCGGATTTTAATTCTTCTACTCCAGCAATCTGCAAGTTATCCAGATAATTCTTCAGATCTTTTGAAGTTTTGATCAGTTCATCAAAGTTGTCACCGGCCACTTCTATATTGATCGGCTTACCGGTGGGAGGGCCATTGGCCTCTTGGTCTACGGTGATCTCAGCTCCCGGAATTCCTTTGACTGCTTCACGTATCTTGTCCAAATATTTTACTGTGGATTCACCCTTACGTTTTCCAAATTCTACAAAGGCGACGGTAACTTTACCCAGTTGAGGCTGGGCTTGAGCTTGCTGATCTTCATTCGTACCTGCACCGATGGCTACATTTGAGATCACGGACTGAACGATGGGATTTTTTTCGCCTAAAACACGGTAAATCCTATCCTCTATCAGATGAGTTATAGAGTCAGTGGTCATCTGATGCGTTCCTATAGGCATGCGGATATAAGTGATGACATAGTTGGGATCAGCCTTCGGGAAGAAATCGACCTTGGGCTGTCGTATTACTGTGAAGACAACTGACAAAATCAACAATATGATGCCGCCAAGTAGGACCCAGAGTGGTCGCCAGCCTTTTAGTGCCTTTGTGATTAGATTGTGATAAAAGTGTTGAAATGAAGGCCATGCCTTAGCTTGAAACTTTTCAATAAGCCATATAAAGACAAATTTATTCAGACAAATGAATAAATACAGGGTCACTATAAAATTCCCCAAACCAAAATTGACCAAATAGCCAATCAAAGCCATCACGCCAAAAGCAATCGAAGTAATGATAAATTTACGATCTATCGCTCTTACTTCACGAATAGTGCGATGTGGCTTCATGAAATCAACTGCAAATACCGGATTGATCAGATATGCCACTACAAGTGAAGCAGAAAGCATTATTATCAATGTAAAAGGAAGATAATACATGAAATCCCCCATTATACCCGGCCAGAATAGTAGTGGTATAAAAGGTAGGAGTGTGACAATCGTCCCCGTCAGTACTGGCAGGAATACTTCACCAGCGGCTATACGGGCAGCTTTCTTGATGGGTATTTTCCCATTATTGAAGATGCGGTGCGTATTTTCTATTACTACCACAGCATCGTCGACCACTATTCCCAGAGCGAGCAAGAATGAAAATAATACGATCATGTTCATCGAATAACCAAAAGCTTGGATGACCAGGAAGGTGATAAATGCGGACAGTGGAACGCTCAGGCCAACAAATAGCGCATTCACGGTTCCCATGAAAAACATCAGGATCAATGTAACAAATAAGAAGCCGATGACTATCGTGTTGATCAGGTCATGAAGTGTGGTGCGTGTTTCTACTGACTGATCTTGGGTGATAGTCACTTTTAGATTTTTAGGTAAATAGCTTTTCTCCATATCATTCAGTTCACTCTTGATATGATCCGAGGCTGAAATCAGATTTTCACCACTTCGTTTGATGACATTGAGGGTAATTACGTTCTTGTGATTGAGCCGGGCATAAGACTCTTGTTCCTTTGTTGCGTCTACTACATTTGCTACGTCCTTGAGGTAGATGGTGCCGCCCATAGTAGATTTGAGGATAATGTTATTCATGAGCGCGGGGTTTTTGTATTCACCTTGTATGCTCACAGCCCATTTGGTCCCATCTACGTTGATCTCACCGCCCGAGATGGTCATGTTTTCATACTTAATGGCATTCTCTATGTCCATAAAACTTAGACCGGCTGCAGCCATTTTGTACATATCTACATTGACTTGAACCTCTCGCTCGAGAGCGCCCACGATTTCGACCTTATTTATCTCTTTAACTGATTCTATCCGGTCTTTGATATCATCTGCGTAGTCTTTCAGCTGGAGTAGGTCATAGTCTCCGGAAAGGTTGATATTCATAATGGGTAGATCCGATAGGTTTATATCGATTATATTGGGCTCCTGTAAGCCTGGATCCTGGGGTAAATCTGCTTTGGCTTTGTCTACCGCATCCTTGACCTTTTGCTTGGCGTCTTCAATCTTTATGCCGGTATTAAACTCCACAATAATGGTTGAAAAGTCCTGCATCGAATTAGAAGTGATCTTCTTCACTCCGGAGATACTTTTGAGCTCTTTTTCTATGACTTTAGTTACTACGTTCTCCATATCTGTAGGACTGGTGCCGGGATATACAGTAGCTACGAAAATATTAGGAATGACTATCTCAGGGAAGTTCTCTTTTGGAATAGACTGATAAGTCAATATTCCCAGAAATGTGAGAAAAATAGTAGCTAGATATATAGTAGTCTTATTGTTAATAGCCCAGGTAGTTGGCTTAAATTCTATATTATGATCTATCATAGCAATATGTAATTAAAGATTATTGAGAGGGAAGGTGAAATTGGTATGTATGTTTGCTTTAGTCGTTGTTTATTTGGAGCAGGTCTCCCTCGTTGATATTTTGACTTCCGCTGGTGATGAGTAGATCACCTTTCTCCAGACCGCTTAAGACTTCAACTTTATCAGTGCTTACTACACCAATTTTGATAGGTGCAGGTACTACTGTAAGGTGTCCGTCTTTCATTTTAGCAAGATATACATAGTATCCATCCAGGTTTTTCAAGAGTGTTTTGACCGGAATCGCAATGGTGTTTGATTTCGCATAATCATTGATGGAGAGTACACCCACCATATCTGATTTTACCAATGTTTTATCTCCGGTTAGAGTTACTTCTGCAGTAAAGGTTCTGTTGAGTGGATTAATTACCTGACTAAGATATTTTACTTTTCCTTTGATGTCTTTATCGATATCTGGAAAGTGAACTGTCACGTCGCTGTTTTTCTTTATTTTTGAAATATAAGACTCGGGAATCTCAGCCTTGAAAGTTACGCCTTCATTGCTCACTATTCTAAATGCGGGCATGCCTGGTGCGATAGTTTGCCCGATCTTTAAAGCCACTTGATCGACTACACCTGAGAAGGGCGCTTTTATTTTGTACAACTCATTGGATTGATACATTGTCCTCAGATTTGCTTCCAGCGCTTCTTTATTATTTTTCGCAGAAAGGTATTGTACTTCAGAGCCAATCTTTTGATCCCACAGCTTTTTTTGCTTTTCATAGATTTGAGAGGCAAATCCCAGTTGTTGCTTTATCTGAGCAATATTTTGGTTCATTACATCATTGTCAATACGCGCCAGGGTCGTACCTTGTTTCACGTATTTACCCTCCGTCACATAGATGCTTTTTACAGTACCGCCCATAGAGGCAGATACGACTGAGTTAGCATCCACATCTATTTTTCCCATTACCTGAGTCTGAGAAGAAAAGTTAGAACCTGCAAGCGTATCTACTGCCACAAACTTGATGTTGAGCTCTTTATTAGCTGTATCAAGCTTCGCAATTTCTTCTTTTAGTGTTTTGATTTCCTTATCCAGGGCATCGCTTTGAGTTTCCAGCTTTTCAAGTTTCTTTTGCTTAGCTGCGAGATTATTATCAGTTTTTCCTTTGCCACAGGCTGCAATCAGTGTCACAAAGAGGAACAACAGTATCGAATATCTATTTTTCATAAAACTATTTTTCTTGATTATTAAAAGGTGTATTTACCGAGTGCTTTTTGTATTTCTGAGAAAGCTTTGATAAGTTCGTATTGGGCCTGCAATAGATTGTTTTGTGCTGCATACACATCCGTCTCGGCTTGCTTAACTTCAAAGCTGGAGCCGATTCCTTCTTTGTATTTTATATTGGAGACTCTGAATATTTCATCTGCCAACTTTAATGCTTTAGATCTCGTATCTACTGTCTCACGTGCGATTAGATATTGATTGCGAGAATTGGTCAGTGAGAGATTAATCGCTCTTTGGTAATTTTCAATATCTACATTATTTTTTTCAACTTTCAGCTTGGCTCGTTGCATTTTAGCATCCTTTTCCCACCCATCGAAAATGGGAATATTGAGCTGTGCACCTACAAGTGAAGTAGGTAGCCAGGTTCCTCCCTTTTTGAATATATTATCCGACTGAAATGAACGCTGGAAACTACTTATTATGATCAATGAGGGCCAGTAAGCCATACGATATCGTTTTATATCTAAAGCAGCAAGTTCATTCGCTTTTTGCAATACCAGGTATTCAGGTTTATCATTGAATGATAGCTCGGCAGCAGCCAGTTCCGGATGGTTCTCTGCATTATTGAATAATTCATCAAAGGAATCAGACAATACGATGGGTTGGTCCGGGGTGTACTGCATTTGAAACTTCAGAAGATCTTTCATCAGTTCGATCGATCGGGTGAGATTGCTGGTAGTAGACTGTAGTGTGGCGAGACTTAAATCCACTCTGTCCACATCGAGTTTTTCATTTAGCCCCTGCTTATTGATGGCGGCTACGTCATTTCTCAACAAATTTAAATTCGCAATATTTTTTTCCAGAATCTCTTTGTTTTTCTCAGCTATTAGCACAGCATAATAAGCATCAGTAATAGTATTGCGCAGTGTGATGGGAGAAACTTCACTTTGTAAGGAGACCAGCTCGCGATATGTCTTGGCAGCTTCAAGTGCAACCAGGTAGGAACCATCAAAAGCCAACCAACTAAAGTCCGCAGAGGCTGCAAAATTATTCTTTTGCTGGAAGGACAACTGACCACCTTGTTGAGCTTGCAATTCATTGATCTGTGGATAATCAGCAGCCACACCAGTACCTATCAATATGCCTTTGATAGCCGGTGTGAGAAAGTCACCCACCGGGACAGAGGGTGTTTCTATAAAATAATTATAGCCCAACTTACCCGTAAGTTTTGGTAGTCCTATAGAGCGAAGTTCCCGCATGTTCTGTTCTGCATCTGCCATATTGATAGCGTTGATGTGTGTAGAACTGTGATGCTCAATGGCATATTTCACCGCTTCATCCAGCGTAAAGGATTGTTGCGCCTGAAGAGCTACAGAGCCGGTAAAGAGGCTCAACAAAATGATTATGAATAATTTATGCATAGGATCTATTTAAAATATTTAACCTGATATTTTTGGATTAATTTTCTGCCCTTATCATTAGCAATTCCATTGAGGTGGTAGATTATATATTCTTGTAAAAGCAACTTTTTATCAAATTTTGAACCTGGAAATACGGCTTCATCAGTCATGAGCAGAACTGTATTAAAATACAACTGACAAATAATCTCCACGTTTATCTCCTCCCTGTAAAGCCCCATTTCTTTTCCACGAAGGATATTTTTAGTCATTTGGTCGAACACCATCTGTTCTTTATTCTTGTGGAACTTGTCCCATATATGAGCGTAATATTTCTTTAGCTCATATATAGTAACCGGACTTATTTCTTGCAGGCTGGTGATAATCTGACGGAATACCAGAAAAATAGTTTCTACGGGGTCTAGATTCTCACCTACGATTTCACACGTGAGATCATTATCCCTGTGTTCGTAGACTTCCAGAGCTTCCAGTAGCAACTCATTCTTATTACTGAAATATTTATACAATGTTTTTTTTGACATGCCCAGCTCAGTAGATAGATGATCCATAGTGACATTCTTGATGCCATACTTAAGAAAGAAGGTAATTGCTTTTTGTTTTATCTGCGTCTTAATATCCAAACCGACTGTGTCATTTTTAATATGAGTGCAAAGATAAAGGCAATATCTGGAATGGAAACTATAAACACTTAAATAGTTTCCACAGTTTATTATTCTGAACTTTGATAATAGTATTTATTAAAAATTGCTATCGCCAAGGCTAATAAAAATATTATTTAGGTATATTCGATAATGAGCACCCAAATGATGGGAAATCCGGAAAATTGCTAATCGACAAATGAATATAATTTTCCGATGAATGCAGTCTGTTATAGCTTCAATGCACTATGAGTTGGAAACTGAGCATTATGTGTTATTTTCGCGGTGAAATCAGCGTATGAAGGTAACAGAACATATAGAGAATGCAGGTGGTAAGACCTTAATATCTTTTGAGATTCTTCCACCATTGAAAGGAGGAAGTATGGCTAATATTTTCAAGGCGTTGGATCCGCTCATGGAATTCAAACCACCCTTTATCGATGTGACTTATCATAGGGAAGAATTTCTGTATCAAATGCAACCCAGTGGATTCTATCAGAAGTTTGCTATACGCAAGCGACCCGGTACTGTGGGTATATGCTCAGCCATCATGCATCGCTATGAGTGTGATGCGGTCCCCCACCTCATCTGTGGTGGATTCTCTAAGGAAGATACCGAGAATGCACTCATCGACTTAAATTTTCTAGGAATATCCAATATCCTTGCACTTCGCGGTGATGCTCGTAAGTTTGAAACAGATTTTATGCCAGAGCCCGCCGGTCATGAATATGCGCTCGATTTGGTGAGCCAAATCCAGACTATGAATCAAGGCATATATCTGGACTCCGGAATAGAGAAAGGCAGTCGAACAGAATTTTGTATCGGTGTGGCCGGATATCCCGAAAAACATTTTGAATCTCCCAATCTTATAATGGATATCAAGTACCTCAAGATGAAAATAGATGCAGGTGCTGATTATATAGTTACCCAAATGTTTTATGATAATGAGGCATTTTTCAGATATGTAGATATGTGCAGAGCTGCAGGAATTACAGTTCCGATTATCGCCGGCCTTAAACCCATTACTAAGCTTTACCAATTGAAATCTATTCCACGCCATTTCTATGTCAATATGCCCGAAGCGCTCATCAAGGAGGCGGAGAAGATCACAGAAGATGCACAGATGAAGGAACTGGGCATCGAGTGGTGCATCTCACAGTCTAAGGAACTGAAAGAGCGCGGTGTATCTTGTCTGCACTATTATACGATGGGAGATTCATCTTCTATCAGAAAGATCTGTTCACAAATAATCTAATAGCATTTTGAAATACAATATTCACATTCCGGAGCATTCTGACTTCACGATTTGGAATTTCCCATTCGGTATAGGTATCATAGGTGGAGAGAAAAGGGTAGTATCTAGATTGGGAGATACCATCATAGATCTTGCTGCGCTTCATAGCAGTGGTTTGTTAATTAATTCTGCCGAAGTAGAGATCACTCTGCAAAATGATTTTCTAAATGATTTCATTCGGCTTGGAAAATCGACGACGAATGCCATTCGCAACAGACTGATCGAGATCTTCACTTCTGTGGAAGGTGATCATACGGAGATAGTGCGGAATAATGTACTCCATGCAGCGAATACCGTGCCGATGAGCCTGCCAGTGAATGCAGGAGACTATACTGATTTCTATTCGAGTAAGGAACACGCCTTTAATGTAGGTGTACTCTTTCGAGGAGCTGAAAATGCGCTACAACCTAACTGGCTTCATTTGCCCGTTGGGTATCACGGCCGCTCATCCTCCATCGTAGTTAGTGGTACTGACCTGGCATGGCCTTATGGCCAGATCTTCGACCGCGCAAAAGGGATACCCGAGTTTGGCCCTTGTCAGAAGATGGATTACGAACTAGAAATGGCTTTCGTAATCGGAAAAGATTCCACTTTAGGTTGTCCGGTGGAGGCAGAAGAGGCTGAGGATTATATCTTCGGATTTGCGCTATTCAATGACTGGTCAGCACGCGATATCCAGGCCTGGGAATATGTGCCTCTTGGACCGTTCCTAGGAAAAAATTTTGGGTCTACAATTTCTCCCTGGATAATCACTCTGGAAGCTTTGGAGCCCTTTAGAACGGAATCCCCGGTGCAGGTGCCGGAAATATTGGAGTATCTGAAGACACCCGGCGAAAAGACCTTTGACATACAGATCTCTGTGAGTATTCAACCTTCAGATGAGACTGAGACATCAATAGCTACTTCGAACTTTAAATACTTGTACTGGAACCCCAGCCAGCAAATAGCACATCACACAGTCAATGGTTGTAATCTCAGGGTGGGGGATATCATGGCTTCAGGAACTATCTCAGGCGAGAACCCGGGTCAACTCGGTTCTCTGCTGGAACTCTCTCACAATGGAAAAGAGACGATTGAGCTGGAAGGGGGCGTAGTGCGTACTTTTTTAAAATCAGGAGACACTGTTCGACTCACAGGTCATTGTCATAAAGAAGGTGTTTCCCTTGGATTCGGTGTGGCCGAGGGCAAAGTAGTTAACGAAAAATTATAAATGGCGGTATGCAATTAATTATAAATTATTAATTATAAATTATTAATTATAAATGGCTTTTGATGTAAGCAATTGAATAGCCGTCAGGTTTCAGTCATCTGTATTCAGCTATTAGCAAAAAGCTATATACTGTAAGCTATAGGCAGTAAGCGAAAATTGTGACAATTGAATCGTGAATTGTAACACGAAAAAAAATGGAAGCAAATATATGTTATCAGTACTCAGCTTTCAGTGGCAGTTCTCAGCGGTTAGATGTAAGGTTATTTGTTTATTAATTTACAATTGATAGCTATTTGTCATCCTTCAGTGAGGGGGGGATCAAATGTCTATTTTAAGAGAATTAACAGACTAAAACTAAACAAATGAAGTTAATATATAGACCATAAGCCCATAGCCAGTAGCCAAAAGCATGAATATCAACACCCCAAAGACTAAACAGACGAAGGCTGATGTAGACTGTTACTTATTTCCTATCAGTTGCTAGTACCATTTTGATTTTATTCTTAGCGCCGATTCCCATGACATCTATTAGATCCTGTATGATCAGACTTTTGTCCAGTCGGAGTACGATGGTAGGCTCAGTTACGTTGCGGGTTTGCTCCAGGAGCACAGGCTCCAGCTCATTGAATGGATATTCTTTCTTATCAATAAAATATTTTTTCTCCGCAGTGACCGTTAGCGAGATCTGCTTCTTGCTGAGGACATCAGTGGCAGATGCCTTTGGTAGCAGTATCTTTACTACATTTGGATTGGCTACTGTAGATACAATCAGAAAGAACAACAACAGGAAGAACATGATGTCATTCAGCGAATCGGTATATACATGGGCCTTTATCCGGTTACTTCTTCTTAAATTCATGTGCTCAGGCTTTTTGTAATAAGACAGATCTGAAGGACTTGACCATTTCTTGCATACGCAGTGCAAAACGATCTATTTTAGAAAGTAACAACTGATATGCAGCGAAGGCGACCAGACCCACGATGAGGCCGGAGCCAGAAGTGATCATTTTCTCATAAAGTCCACCTGAGATGACACCAATACTGATATTGTCTGTTATTGAGATTTGATAGAAAATCTTTATAATTCCTGAAATAGTACCCACAAATCCCAGCATGGGGGCAATTCCGGCAATGATACTTAGAATATTGAGTCGGCGCTCCATTTTACTCAGTTCTATATTAGCAGTATCGCTCATATATGCTTCGATCTCCGAATAAGGATATCCAATGTAGCGGATTCCCTCTGCTATGACCTTGCCAATGGCTGTATTATTTGAATCGGCAAAGTCCTGAGCTCCTTTTACATTCCCATTGGAAAGCATGGACTTAATGTTATTGAAGAAATTAGCTTCAACTTTGCTTGCTGCATTAATGGCGAGATATCTCTCGAACATTACAGCGATGGCGATGATAGATAAAATCAACAAAGGCACCATGATCAATCCTCCCTTGAGCAATAGCTCGAAAAAAGTGATTTTTTGACTTGGTAAACTGATAGCGGCGGTTGCTGTAGTGTCAACAATCTGAAGGAAAATCATTTGAAAAAGATACATAAGCGGATTTTTTGTTATGTTTTAGTCTTTAAAAATACAAATGTAATATATTTTAAAATTTTTATATATGTTATTTGTATAAATATTTATTCTGAACGCCAATAGGTTGCCTTTATTGCTGAAACTCGATGGCTCTAGTATAGCGATTGACTTTATTTCAGTGGAGGCTTAGACCGAGGAGATAGAAAGCTAAAATCTCCACTTGCTTATACTTATTACTATCGAGTGGATCAAAAATATCAATAATTCGCAGAGGTAGTTCCTGTTGAGTAATATCCATTTTTATTTCTGCTACAGGAACATTTTCCAGTTTGATGAGGTAGCTTTTCTCTTCTGCTGAATATGAGCCAACCGTCGTCTTGCCTTTCATGGCTACGAGATCACCGTTTGGCTGAAAAGTGCCGTAAGGACGGTCATTGATGAATACATCAGTATGATCTTTCTTCATAATATATAGAAAAGTATCTGAGTGAGTGGCGATGCCGATAACACCCAGCTTTTTACCCGGATGATGCCATTGGCGTGAAAAAGCGACAAAGGGTTCATGGTAAATAGAAGTTAAAATACCTTCTTCCGGAGTAGAGACAAAGAACAGATTTTTCTTCATTTTAGCTACATTTCCAGATAGCAGTGATAACTCTTCTTCATCAAACTGGACCAGTTCAGGGCTGGTCTGCTTGAAATAGGAGGTAATTTTATCCACACTTGATTTATAGCGCGTACCCTCAGGTTGTAATGAGAAATAACTCTTACTGTATAAAGTAAATCCAAGGTAAATCAAAATTCCTAAAATGATAATCGGCATCAATCAGTTTTTATGTGATATAAACAAGATAATGAGACAGGATGGTTCTATCACCTATTAATTGTTTCCCATACTGCAGTATCAAACTGCTCCAGACTATCCAGAATGATATCTGCACATAGCCACCGAGGATCCTGCCGTTGAGGAGGATCAGGCACTGCAATTACCTTCATACGAGCTGCCAGGCCGGCGATCATTCCATGAAATGAGTCTTCAAAAACCAGTGTATTCTCGTTTCTTACACCTAGAAGAGAAGCTGTTGTGATAAATATCTCTGGATGAGGTTTAGAAAAATATTCCTGATATCCGGATTGTATTGTAGTAAAGTATTTCTTTATTCCGGTATGCTCGAGTGCAAGGTGTATGAGCGTAGGATGTGAAGCTGAAGCTAATCCAAGAGGCAAGCCCTTGGAGGTCAGAAAGTCAAGCGTATTCTTAACTCCGGGAAGTAATTCGACTTCATGTGAATTCAGAAAGGCCATTGATTCGATGATTTGCTGTTCCACCTCTTCTTTGCCTGGTTCTGACCATGGATAGCGCGTGTGCCAGTATGAGACTACCTCGTCTAGTCTCAGACCTACTGTATCAGACATCATATCCTCTGTAAGAGGAACACCAAGTTGATTAAAAACAATAATCTCTGCTTTACGCCACAGTGGTTCACTGTCAATCAGAAGGCCATCCATGTCAAATATTACCGCTTCTATCATGATCCTATATTCATCTGGCCGTAAAATAGAAAATTTGCATCAATTAGTCCTCACAATGAGGGTTCAGATTATTCGTTTTTAAGTTGTAGTTTCGCAGTCCGACATGACAAATTTTATAGTATCCGCCAGAAAATACCGTCCGGCACGGTTTGAAGATGTACTCGGTCAAGAGCACATAAGCAGGACTTTGAAGATGGCTTTAGCCACTGATAAGATGGCTCAGGCATTTCTGTTTACCGGTCCACGCGGAGTGGGCAAGACCACTTGTGCCCGCATCTTGGCTAAGGCTCTAAATTGTACCAATCTAACTGTTGATTTCGAACCCTGTGGCATGTGTGAATCATGCAGAGCCTTTGACGAGAATGCGTCATTTTCTATTTTCGAACTTGATGCTGCGTCAAATAATAGTGTGGATCAGATCAGAAGTCTGATAGATCAGGTCAGATTTCCGCCACAATCAGGCAGATATAAGATATTCATCATAGATGAAGTTCACATGTTGTCCACTGCAGCTTTCAATGCATTTTTGAAGACCCTTGAAGAACCGCCATCCTACGTGGTGTTTATTCTTGCTACTACCGAAAAACATAAAATCATACCCACCATACTCTCCCGGTGCCAGATTTTTGATTTCAAGCGGCTGACGATTAAAGACATTGTCAGACAACTCAATTTGATCTGTGATCAGGAGAATATCACTGCCAGCCAGAATGCTCTGCACCTTATAGCCTCCAAAGCAGATGGTGCCATGCGCGATGCTTTATCCATTTTTGATCGCATAGCCGGATCCTATGAAAATACGGTTAGCTACGAGGCAGTGGTGGAAAATCTCAACCTGCTGGATTATACTTATTTCTTCCGCATCATGGATCTAATGGCCAGCAGTCAGTTGCCGAATAGTATGCTCGTCCTGGATCAATGTATCAGAGCCGGATTTGATCCGGAAGTAATTCTGGGAGGTCTGGCTGAGCATTTCAGACAACTGTTGATGTGCAAAGATGAAAGCACACTTGTGTTGATCGAGAATGCAGAAGAAGTGATTCAAAAGTACAGGCAGCAAGCTGTAATGGTTCCCACTGCTTATCTATTAAGCTGCCTTGATATCGCAAGTGAATGCGAATTGAATTTTAAAACTGCCCGAAATAGACGATTGCATCTGGAAATGGCGCTGATTAAAATGATTTATCTCCGCGATATAGAGACGATTAGAGTTGGTGAAGAATTACATTCAACCCGTATAGATCCTAACGAAAAGACACAAAAAAAAAAGATAGTTGATAAGATTGGCAAGGAGATTCAGTTAAATAATTCTTCAGACAACCAGTTTCTGATTGAAAAAGTGCTGAACCAAACTCAAGTGTCTTCACACAAAGCGCCTCAGGAAGTGGAGCTAATTGATAAACTGCGAGAGAATTCTCTCTCTGATACAGTGGTTGTAACTCAAGATCTGAAGAGAGTAATAAAAGAGGAGACTTCTCATAAAGTTGGACCTTCGATAACTGCTATTCCTTCGTCTGAGAGTAAAAAATCAAGTCCGATCAATTTAAATCAATTTGAGTCGGTAGCAAAAGCCGTCAGTTCAGAACCGATCGAATATGTAGATTCAGGTGCAGTGATGGAAGCTTGGGAGCATTATGCTCAGAATAGGGCCGGTAATACAGTCCGTTTGATTATGGGTCAACGTAGAGTAAGGTGGTCAGATGATAGCATCCTGGAAATTGATGTTGCTTCTAATTTTGAAAAAGATGCGCTGATCAAAGAACTACCCTTATTAGAATATCTGCGTGACAAATTCAGAAACAACAAGATCAGATTGGAGGTCATCGTAGATGAGCAACTTCGAGACACAGTAAGTACTGAACCTCCCAAGACACCAAAACAGCGCTATGAAATATTGGTCAGTAAAAATCCTATAATAAAAGACCTTTTCGAAGATCTTGAATTAAAGATCGAGGAATAGTCTGCTTAAGAAATTAGAAAATCGGCTTTGGTTTTCTTTTCGTTTTGAAAAACTCAACTGCTTCCTTATCACTCATGAATCCTATCTCAGTAAATGTATTTACTACAAATTTCTTGATATCCTGGTAATCACGACCACGTTTGTCAGAATATACTTTCAGTAACCGCCTGATATAATCATAAGAAGTTTGTTCCAGAGATTGATTGAAGGACTCGTTGTTGAATAAATCCATGTAAGTACGGTATACTTTGAAATACTCGAAGTAATCATTGTAGTCTTCCGGTCCCGCATTCTCGATCCAGGCTTTAAAATATCTTAGTATGGCTTGTCGGATAGCTTCACTTTGATTCGAAAGACCATTGAATTTTGCCAGATAATTTTTTACACCTTCCATCACATCTGCGTGCATAAATCCTTTCACATGTAATTGGTTGACTAGCTCATAGTAATCCAGAATGTCATCGTGAAATTCAGGATCGATGAAAGATTGAACTTTTTTGTCATTGTCCGGCCCAAATATGATTTTGTTATCGTACATCTCGAGCAGAAAGTCAAAATAATCACCCACCATATTGGGATCATTTTTTCGATCCTGATTAAAAATGCGATACACTTCCTCTCTGTCAGTACCATCCAGATTGAAGTAATTCATCAGAATGAAGAGGATGTGATTGTACTCGTGCAGTACTGATAAGCTTTTGTTCTTCAGCATATCGACAATAGCAGGTTTTATGTTGCTATTATCGAGACGAAGCCTTTGGCGCTGGAATAGAAAATACTTCAGTGAAGCATAATGAAGTTTAAATTCTCCGGGTGTGGTTGGGATCTTAGCAGTGTAATAATTGTGCGAAGTGAATTGATTTTTATATTTAATATATGTCTTTTTGCGTTCGCTGGGTTCATAATACTTATCTAACTTCTGACTGGTGAGCCATTGCTTGATTTTCTTATTTTCTACCTCATCCATGAGATTAGTAATCCATATATCACTGCTCATTGCAAAGCCCAGTTGGACAGTCTGGCCGATACGCGCTATGATATTATCAAAGTTAGCAGAATGAACTATAGAGAGTAACAGGACTTTAAAATGATCCTGGGGGGTGGAATATTTATAATTATGGTCAAAGTGACCTCTTAAAACACTGAATCCCAGGAGTTTGGGTAAAAGCAATCCTTCCAGGTCTTCCTGAGTATATTCATATTCGAAGGCTTCTATCTCCAATGGATAGTGATTATTTACTTCTTTATGAATTTCCATCATTCTGGGTTCAAACTCATCAGCCAGAGCCTTGTAGGCCTCATCAGTTTCTTCCTCACGGTAGTTCTGGAGCTCTGGAGATTGCTGGATATCTGCTGCAATCAGGTTTAATTGTTCCAGAAATGGTTGAATATTATTTGGTTTAGTCATCGTAAGTCATTGTTGTTTTAGAAAATCACAAACCTGGTAGAATTTTAAAGCTCTACCAGGTTTATTTTAATTACACAGAAAAATAGTCTGGTACAAATATAACGGTTTAGTAAATAAATTCATAAAAAAAAGCAAGTGTCCCGGACACTTGCTTTTAGATATTGTTTTTTGATCAGCTGTCAATTTAACTACCGTAAATTACTCTGCGGGAGTTTCTGTTGATTCAGCCTTAGCATCATCTTTAGGGTTGGCGTCAGCGTCAGCAGCCGGAGCTTCTTCAACAACTGGTGTTTCTTCGACAGATGCTGTAGCTTCTGCAGCCGGAGCTTCTTCAGCTACCGGTGTTTCTTCGACAGGTGCTGTAGCCTCTGCATCCGGAGTTTCATCTGCAGGTACTGCTTCTGTAGCTGCAGATTCAGCAGTTTCTGGAGTTGACTCTGCTACAGGAGCATCCTGAGCCTCCTCACTGGCTGGAGCAGTATTTTCAACTGCATCGGCAGATGAATCATCCGCTACAGGTACTTCCTCTTCCACCGGTTTAGCTTTGGGTTTGGCTTCTCCGTGAACAGCCTTTAAGAAAGCAGCTTTATCTGCTTTAGTTTTATCTGAGCGAACTGCAATCTTAGCATCTTTCTCTTCTATCCATTGAGCCCATTTTTCGTTTGCAACTTCTTCGGTAAATGCGCCTTTGGCGACACCACGCATCAGGTGTCTCTTAACATAGACTCCTTTGAATCTAAGAATAGCTCTTACAGTATCAGTGGGTTGTGCTCCGTTTCCGAGCCAATTATATGCCTCATCACGATCCAGGTCTATAGTAGCTGGCTGCGTCATGGGATTGTAAGAACCAATACGTGTGATGTATTTTCCATCTCTTGGTGAGCGAGCATCGGCGATTACGATGTGATAAAAAGGTGCTTTTTTTCTACCTTTTCTCTGAAGTCTGATTTTTACTGCCATTGTTAAATTTTTTTTTAAATGTTTATGTGATATAATTCAGCCCTGTTTCCTTTGAATATCAAACCACAGGGATTTAACGAGGCGCAAAGGTAAGTAGATATTTCTTAATTAAAAAGGAAATGAAGGTATTTAGTGTTTTTTACCCTTAAAATTGAGTGATATTACCTTAGAAGCCACTGATTTAAAGGCGAAGACATATGTTTTGAAAACCATTTTAAATAAATACATTCAGCCAAATCGCTCTTGCAGACCTAAATATAATGGGGTATAGAAAAAATAAAAATGAAATTGCTATGAAAAAAGATAGTGTTTCATCAAGATTAAACACAAAATAAAACAAAGCAAATAATGCAAATATAAGCGCGGAGCAAACTCCATAGCTCACATACATAGCTCCCCAATAGAATCCAGGTTCCAACATAAATTTTTGACCGCACACCGGACAGTGGTCATTCATTTTGAACCAACCTTTAAAACTTAATACCTTATGAGGATAGAGATCGCCTTTGAGGCAGGTCGGACACTTATAGTATAGTATCGAACGACTACTTCTATTTAATTTACTCATATAAGACTCTGAACTCACGGCTTATATTATCTGATTACCAATTTTTCTCTTTCAGGTCCGGTAGATACAAATGTAACCGGAACATCAAGATGTTTTTCTAAATCAGTGATAAATACCCAGGCTTCTACAGGTAAGTCTTCGAAACTTTTCACATCGTCTAGTGACTCATTCCAACCCGGATAATTTTTCCATATCGGCTGTACAGATTCATCTAGATCGAAAGGTACTTGTTCTGTTCTGGTTCCATTGTGATCATACGCAATACCTGATTTGATCTCGGTGAAATTATTGAGCACATCAAGTTTGGTAAGTACTATTTGAGTGACTCCATTGATCATCACACTATATTTAAGTGTGGGAATGTCGATCCATCCACATCTTCGGGGTCTGCCGGTAGTCGAACCAAATTCACGACCTTCCTGGCGGATTAGTTCGCCAGTCTCGTCATGTAGTTCAGTAGGGAAGGGGCCTGAGCCAACCCGTGTACAATAGGCTTTGGTAATTCCAATGACCTCTCCAATATTATGTGGTGCTATCCCGAGTCCGCTGCACACACCGGAGGTAATGGTATTAGATGAAGTTACGTATGGATAGGTGCCAAAGTCAATATCCAGCAGTGAGCCCTGAGCACCTTCAGCCAGTATTTTCTTTCCTGCCTTAATCGCATCATTTATAAAATACTCGCAGTCGATCTGTGGTATATTGCTTATGAAGTCAATAGCTTCGAACCATTGCGCCTCAAGTTCTTCAAGATCAAAATTATTTTTTCCGTATTGCTCACTTATAAGGAAGTGCTTTGTTTTTAATTTCTCATATTTGGCTTTGAAATTGGGAGCAAAAATATCACCCACTCGGAGCCCATTTCTGCCGGTCTTATCCATATAAGTCGGACCGATACCTTTTAGGGTTGACCCAATTTTCTCTTCGCCTTTTGATGCTTCAGATGCCATATCCAGCATTCGGTGGGTAGGCAGTATAAGGTGAGCCCGCCGACTGATCTTTAGCCGATCAAGGTACTGAACACCTATTTCATCCAGTTTTTTCAACTCTATAGTCAATGTGATGGGGTCCACGACAACACCGTTTCCAATAATATTGATAATCTGAGGTCGAAAAATACCGCTGGGGATGGTATGCAAGACAAATGTTTTACCATCTATTTTGAGTGTATGACCCGCATTGGGCCCGCCTTGAAAACGACATACGATGTCATATTGATCTGCTAAATAATCCACTATTTTGCCTTTGCCCTCATCTCCCCATTGAAGGCCGATAATAACATCTACTTGCTTACCTGACATGTTTTTTTATTTCTTAACTCCAAAAAGACCGCTAAGGTAAATATTTAAAGTATAATCAATTTTTTAATATGAAAAATAAGAAAATTGACGTGATTTATGGGGTCACGATTACTGTTTCGGGTTTTCTGCGGGAAGTTATTATAAATCCAATAATACCTATAAAGATCAATATAAAAGAGATTAACTCTGCCTGTGTAAAGGTCAAGCCGCCCAAATGCAATTTTTCGTTGACTCTGATTTTTTCGATAAAGAATCGCTCGACTCCATTGAGAAAGCAATAGGTAAAGAATAATTGCCCTGCACGGACAAATTTTTTCCTTAGAGACCACAATAGTAAGAAAATCAAGAAGGCCATTATACTTTCATAAACCGGTGTCGGATACACCCCATGTGCGAGCTGATTGCAATATTCACCAATACAGTCAGGGATGGGTATTCCTTCTTTGAGTACGTTGCGCGGATAGGTTTGACTCCATAATACATCAGGGATCCAAGATGCCCAACCCGGCTTGGGTGAAAGTGCCTGAATGCCCCAGTCGCCATCTCCGGAAAACTGACAGCCCAACCTTCCGACAGCATATCCTATCATCAATGCCGGAGCTGTCGCATCTGTGATCTGAAGGGTACTTATGCCCAATTTTTTCACATACCAGGGTACAACTAGGAAAGCAAGAATCAGGCCACCATATATCGCCAGTCCACTTCCGCTAAATAGCGTATGGATGGGATCACGAAGAAAAGATTGGAAAGTCTCAGCACTCTCTACTAAAGCAAACAATTTGGCACCCACTATACCCGAAAAGGCACATAACAATGTGATGTCGCCCGTTTTCTCATATGGATGAAGTATGGTTGTCTTGCCATCTTTCGTCACTTTAATGGGTGCAAGGGTTCCATTTTGTTCTTTTCGCTTTAATTCCTGCGAAAGGAAATAACTTCCTATAAGGATTGCGACCGCTAAGAAAAAGCCGAATGTCTTAATAATCCCAAAAAAATTATCTGGAGCGGTGCCGAATATGTCGTGCATGAAATAGGAAAAATCAGGATACATAGTGACATTTTTGTGCTTAGCAAAGGTGGCTTTTTTTTGACAATTGAGAAATGTAAATTTCTCGGAACTCAGATATTTATTAGTGTGAATAAGAGTAAGGGCACCTCCTGTAAAACTACACTACTTACCTTGGTGCCTATAATCATTTGCACCTTTTGTGCGTTTAAAGGGTCAATTAGCAAAAAATGAAATTTATATATAATTATTCTATATTCATAGTTGCCTTATTCTCAGTTGTGAGTGTGGGATGTAAGCAAAAATCAGTGAAGGTGCAGCCTACCATCCCCACGGTAGAAGTTCCTATACGGGATAGTGTCAAGCCGACTGAGATAACTAATTCGACTTTAATTACTCCTACACAATACAGTCAAATGGTGACACCCATCAGAGTAAATGTGGAGACTCTTGAAGGGGATGGTACAGCAAGAATCGACACTAAAGATGAAAATCTATCTTTTAGTTTCAAACTGCGCATGATAAAGGATTCGGTGATCTGGTTTCAACTCAAAAAACTTGGCCTCGAAGGTGTAAGAGCCATGGCTACGCCTACAAGGTTGGTATACATAGATCGTCTTCATCGGACTTATACCAGTAAGGAATGGAGTGAACTGGCTGGTGTGATTAAGGCCCCCATAACCTTTACGGTGCTTCAAGATATCTTACTCGGCAATCCCCCGGCTGAATTGGATGGACCGATAAATATTACCCAATCCAATGGCCAAAGTGAAATTAATGCTGTAGGTGGGCAATTGGTCAGAATTCTTTTAGCGGGGACTGATGGAACTATGAATGAGATGTCGTATCAAAATGTGCCTCAACGTCAAATAATGAATTTGAAGATAAATGATAAAAAATTATTATATGATAACGTTAAGTTTTCTTACCTTCGTGATTTAGAGATACTTTTAGATAATATAAAACAATTATATGTCTCACTTGAATTTGACCAGGTCAAACCAAACATTACCTTTTCTATTCCTTTTGAAATACCGGCCAATTATCGGCGGGTGGATTAATCGCAAGGTATTTTTTTTAGCTTTTATTTGTCTCACTTTCATAGGTTCAGTAGATGCTCAGTCACAAAAAGACCTTGAAAAAAAGCAACACAAAGTAGCCCAAAAGATAAAGCAAACAGAGAAAGAACTTCAAAATAACAAAGCCCAAAAGAAATCCACACTGAAGGATTTCAATGATATACAGCAAAAAATTACGGTTCGTAAGGGCGCTATCCAGCAGGTGAAGGTACAACTGACCATGGTGGACAACCGCGTGGGCGAAAAGGAACAGCTCATTTTTGCACTTAAGAATGAGATAAACATCTTAAAAGAAGAGTATGCAAAGATCATGCGTCAGGCCTATAGAGCCAGCCTCATTACTAATGAGTGGATGTTGATCTTGTCATCCGCGAGTATCAATGAGGCTTTCAGTCGTTGGCATTATCTGCGGCAGGTCAAGATACACCGGCGCGCGCAAGCACTGACCATAGGTACCAAACAACTAGCCTTGGAAGATGAATTAGCCAAACTGCACGAACTCAAATACAGTAACCAACTTCTGTTGAACAAGGAGGAAAACCAAACGAATCTGCTAAATACAGATCTGGACAAAAAGAATACCCTTCTGGCTAATCTGACCGAAAGTGAGAAATCACTGCTCTCTAATTTAAAACGCCAAAAGAAAGAGCAGAAAAATATCCAGGCTGAGATCAGTAGAGTAATTCGACTGGAGATAGCACGTAAAGAGCGTGAAGCTAAGGCACTGGCTGAAAAAGCAAGAAAAGCTGAACTTGCCAGAATTGCTGCCGAGCAAAAAGCTGCCAAGGCAGAAGAAAAGGAAGAAATAGCTTCTTCTGACAATTCAACTGCCGATGTGCGCGCTTCATCCGATGCCTCTCATCTAGCTGAGCGCAATGAAAATACCAAAGCTGCTAAATTAACCAGGAAGAAAAATATAGAAATCACCGAATCTCCTTCTAGTGCTTCATTATCTGCAGATTTTCAGAGCAATAGAGGAGCACTTGGCTGGCCCGTCAGAAGAGGTGCCATTGTGAGAGGTTTCGGAAAGCAAAATCACGCTGAGCTGGATAATGTAACTATAGTTAATAATGGAATCGATATTAAGACGGAGACCGGTGCTACAGCAATGGCTGTGTTCGAAGGTGAAGTAATCCACATTGCCTTTATAACCGGGTATAAAAACACGGTGATGGTCAATCATGGGAAATACTATACCATCTATTCCAACCTGGACAATGTGTTTGTCCAGAAAGGGCAAAAGGTCAAAGTAGGAACTGCATTAGGAACTGCTGCTCTCAATGGTGATAGTGGTAATACAGAGCTCCACTTCGAGCTATGGAGCAAACAAAGCCCACTCAATCCGGTTTCGTGGTTGAAAGCCCGGTAGTGTGTAAATATGAAAGAACAATTTGATTCAGACCGCGCGGCGGATATCATTAAGAACTTAATGCTGGACAGAGATGCCTTTAGTCAGTGGTTGGGTATAGAGGTAGTTGCTATTTCTGCAGAACAGGTCGAGCTTAAGATGGTCATCAGATCAGATATGACTAATGGATTTCAACTCGCACATGGTGGAATTCTCTTTTCGCTGTGTGATAGTGCACTCGCCTTCGCAGCGAACAGTTATGGCCGTCAGGCAGTATCTATACAGACCTCAATCAGTCACCTCAGACCCACTAAGCCGGGTGATGAGATCACGGCAGTGGCTATGCTGCGTGAACGTACCAAATCACTGGGCCGATATTCAGTGGTAGCCTATGCTGGCGAAAGAAAAAAAGTGGCCCTTTTTGAAGGTACTGTCTTTTTCACCGGCGAAACCTGGTAAATATATTCCTCGTTGGCGCTGGTAAGCAACTCTTTGGTGCTATAAAAACTTTACTCCTTCCTTTTTGCACAGTAGTGCAGCGACTTCTCTTCCTTTGGATATTGCTATGGGAAGTCCTCCTCCGGGTTGGTTCCAGTGACTGGCCATAAAGACATTATCCAGGCCAGGTATATTTAGTGAAACCGGAGTGCTTCTGAGTATATTCTGGTGCGGTAGCCAACCCTGTGTGCTACCCAGCCAATTGTTGGTATATCTCAGATACGTAGCCGGCGTGGTCATATCCTCCACTTCAAGATGCTCATCGAAATGAGGGATCTTTTCAACCAGAATTGATTTTACTTGCTGTATAAATTCTTGTTTTCTGCTGCGATATTCTACCCTTTTGGTCTTCCTCAGATCGATCCAGTACGCACTGTGTTCAGTATAAAAATTGACCACAATACAAGTCTTATTTTCAGGCGCCAGCGTGCGATCATAATTAAAGACATGTACCTCAAAGCGGTGATAGATCATGCCATCAGGTGAGGCGATCGGGGTGTCTAAGGGGAAACGCGTAAAATGCGGCAACTCGTGCAGCGTACATTTTACGCCGAAGGAACACTGTATGGAAGAGAAGTATGGAATAAACTCCGAATGTTCGATCAGAAGTTTTTGCCGTCGGCTGTCGTACTTTGAATCCAATAGTTGCTGTATTGTAAATTTCCAGTCACAGGACGATATGTAGTAATCAGCTTGATGCACTTGATTATTTCTGACAGTAATTGAGTTTGCCGCTTTATCCTCCGCATTGATTTTTAATACCGGCGTCTTGTAATGTATGAGACCACCTGCCGACAAGTAGCTTTGTTCTATCTTTCTCGCAAATTCCAATGACCCGCCTTCCGGATACCCCGCACTCTGAAGGTCATAGGCAGCCATGGGAAACATGACCACCAGCATATTTACTTCAAACTGATCATAAAGTTGATCAAATACCTCAGCCAAAAACGGGCTTTTGAATTTGCGCGCAAAAGTCTTATTCGTCTCGTTCTTTAATTTTAAAAATTTGAACAATATGCCCGTATAGTGGACCATACCCAGCCGGATTTTAAGATTTTTCCACCATCCTTCATCTTTTAACACAGGCGGCAAGTCAAACCGCTGTAAATAACGCACGTCGCTGATAAAATCACGGATCAGTCTTCCATCTTCCGGTGATAGATCCAGCAAGTACTGCTCAAATCGGTTCAGGTCATTATAATAATAGAAAAGTTTGTTGCCGTATTTGTTTTCATTTTTTTCAACTTCGAGTAAGATGCGGTAGGTGTGATTGATAAATTTGATGGCGGGCATATCCAGAATCTCATTCCACATCTTGTAGAATGAGTTCCCCTGGTCAGAGCCCAGTAACCACTGCAAGCAGCCATCAAATGTATAGTCTCCTATAGTCCAACTGGTGCAGAGACCTCCGGGCAAATCATGCTTTTCGAATATTTCAGTTTTGAAGCCACAGCGCTGCAGATAGCAGCCGGCACTCAGACCGGAGATACCGGCACCGATGATGATTACTTTTTTCTGACCAGCGGGTTGCTTCAATTTTAAAACTGACTTAAGAATCTCAGATCATTTTCAAACAGATACCGAATGTCCGGAATCTTATATTTCAACATGGCCTGTCGCTCCACTCCCATGCCAAAAGCAAATCCGCTATAGACGGCAGGGTCTATACCACAGTTTTCAAGTACCGCCGGATCGACCATCCCACAGCCGAGTATTTCAAGCCATCCGGTACCTTTGGTTATGCGGTGGTCATTTTCAGTCTCTAATCCCCAATACACATCCAGTTCAGCACTCGGCTCGGTGAAGGGAAAATAAGAAGCCCTCAGTCGGGTCCTCGCTTCCGACCCGTACATCTGACGCGCGAAATATTCCAGCGTAAGCTTCATATCTGCAAAGGATACATCCTTGTCAATATAGAGACCTTCTACCTGATGAAACTGACAGTGCGAGCGGGCTGAGATCGTCTCGTTGCGGTATACCCGTCCGGGCGAGATGATGCGAATGGGCGGTTGCTGACTTTCCATCACGTGTACCTGTACAGTGGAGGTCTGAGACCGGAGTAAATGGGTGGGATCGCCGGCAAGATAATAGGTGTCTGTCATGTCTCGAGCCGGATGATCGTCCGGCGTATTCAGCGCAGTAAAATTGTGCCATTCATCCTCGATCTCGCGGTTTTCTTCGACCGTAAATCCGATTCGCTGAAATATAGAAATGATTTCATTCAGCACTATGCTCACAGGATGCCGACTGCCCGTCGGAAACGGGAACCCAGGCCGCGTGATGTCCTCTGCCACCTTGGACTCACCTATTTGAGGGGACTCCTGCAAGTTCAGTTGTGCTGCGGTGAATTTATCCTCAGCCAGGGACTTCAGGCCATTCAGCTTTTCACCGAAAGCTTTTCGCTCCTCCGCCGGGATCTTTCCCATGAGAGCAAAGAGTTCCTTAAGCTTGTTCTTAGTACCAAGGAAGGTAATTCTAAAAGCTTCTAGCTCTGCTTTATTCTCAATTTTGAAATTATTGATTTCGTCTATATAAGGTTGTAAATCGGTCATCTTATGTACACTTTCATTTTGACTTTATTGTTAAATTTTAGTTGTAATCAATTCTAAGAATTGCTCTTCGGTGAGGATTTGAATACTTTCTATTTGTTTTGCCTTTGTGAGTTTACTTCCTGCATTTTCACCAACCACCAAATAATTGAGATTCTTAGATACGGCGCCTAAGTTTTTTGCGCCTACCTGCTCTGCCATTTCCTGAGCATCATCACGTGTCATCCGGTGCAGAGTCCCGGTGAACAAGATGGTTTTGCCATAGAGTGGGTGTGACGTATTGGCTGAAACCACCTCTTTATTGCCGCTCATATTTACCCCAGCTTCCTCTAATGCGTGGAGCATCTCTAGGTTCTTAGGGTCATGGAAATAGCTATATACATTGCCCGCCACGATAGGTCCGATCTCCGGGATTGAGGCCAGTTGGTCGATTGATTTTTCTTTTAATTCAAACAAATTATCAAGATCTTTGGTCAATAATTTAGAGACCTTATTGCCTACGTGATGTATCGATAAGCCGTCGAGTAGCCGATGCAGCGGTTGTTGCTTTGAATTTTCAATGGCGCTGATTAATTTTGATGCTGAGCGCGATCCGAACCCTTCCAATTCTGCAATTTCATTTTCATCCAAATGATATACGTCGGGGAAATATTTCAGCCAACCAAGGTGATAAAATTTCTCAACAATAGATTTTCCAAATCCTTCTATATCCATTGCATCTTTCGACACGAAATAGATGAGTTTTTGAATTTGTTGCGCCGTACACTCCGGGTTGACACAGCGCCAGACTGCTTCCTCGCCTGGGCGAACTAGGTCAAAGCCACAGGAGGGACACTCAGTCGGAAATATGATCCCTTTTTCTGTTCCCGTCCGAAGGTCAGTGATCGCTTTGACTACATATGGAATTACGTCACCGGCTCGCTCTACCACGACCATATCTCCCAGCCTCAAATCTCTCTCTGTTATGAAATCTTCATTGTGCAGTGAGACAGAGGTCACAGTCACTCCGGCCAGTTGGATAGGTTCAAGTTTACCCACTGGCGTCACCGCACCTAATTTACCCACCTGATAATCAACGTCGATCAATCTCGTAGCACCTTGTTTTGCCTGAAATTTATAAGCTATGGCCCAGCGCGGATGATGGGTAGTATAGCCAGCTTCTTCCTGCCAGGCTCTGTGGTCCACCTTGACTACCATGCCGTCAATCTCGTATTGGTATGATTCGCGGTCTTTCTCCCATTGTTCTACAAATCGGATGACCGACTCTATCCCCGATATCTTTTTTCGCGCATCTGTCGGTACTTTAAATCCAAGTGACTTTAAGAATTCAAGTGATTCATAGTGGGAGTCAAACTGATCCAACTGGGTCTGACCCTCCTTATTCACAGCATAGCTCAGAGAATAAATAAAGGCTTCTATCTTCCGCGCAGCGGTCTCTTTAGGGTCTTTTGTCCTAAGTCCACCTGTGGCAGCATTGCGCGCATTGGCAAACAGTGCGAGTTCTTTTTTCTTTCGTGCCTCATTAAGCTTGGTGAAGGTCGCCTTTGCGATGAGGGCTTCTCCTCTTACTTCTGCCCGCCAAATGCCTTTGGAAGAAAATCGTGCTGTGAGCGGAATTGAATTGAGCGACATTCCATTTGGGGTGATATCCTCTCCGGTAGCGCCATTACCGCGGGTAACTACCCGGATCAATCGGTCGTCCTCATAGACCAGTGAGACACTGCCACCATCCAGTTTCGGCTCTACACTGTAAGTAATTTGTTCGTCGGGTTTTAATTTTAATAATTTTCTATTTTGAATGTCAAAATCTCTTAGGTCATTTTCATCATACGAATTGGCGAGAGAGAGCATAGGTGTGAGGTGATCGACCGAGGTAAAGTTATCAGTCAGATCGAGGCTAACGCGTCGGGTGGGTGAGGCGGCATCTTTCCACTCCGGATGTTCCAGCTCTGCCTTTTCGAGCAGCTTAAACAAATGGTCGTATTCAGTATCACTGAGTATGGGCTCATTGACGATGTAGTACCGCCATTCGTGATACCTGATGGCTTCTACCAATGCCTCCATTGCACTACTGCTATCCACTGAGTAACCAGTACGAAGCGCCTCTCTCGAATATTGGACGTGCTGTTCCGAATTATCCTGCATATTCTGATTCCTTGGATTGAAAAGAAAGTGTCGCCGGCTGAAACCCATTTTCTGCTGCGATTCTATATTGGGCTGCGATGTCAGCTATCGTTTGCTCCAGCGATCGGTAGGTAAAAGCACCACTGAGCAAGGAGCGAGCATGGTCAAATTGATACTTGTGAAGTGAGGTTTGGGCGGTTTCCCGTGTTAGTAAGGGTTTACTTCCGGTCAGGATAGAGCGGACTTTATCTACTCGCCAGGCTAGTCCTAAGATTAATTTTGTGGTCTTAGTGGTGGGAGCTTTTTTGTGAAGATACTTTGCAATCGTCTCCAAAAACCATTGATAGGAACGGTTCTCGCTGATCAGAAGATATTGTTCTACCGAAAAATCGCTTTCGATATGCATATTGATAAATCGGGCAACATCTCGCACGTCCACAAAGGAAGTGGCCCCTGGAGGATAGAATGGTGATTGTCTCCACACGTGATTGAAAAAGCCATTTGAACCGACCTTCCAGAAGCCACTTCCGAGTATAATGGCCGGATTTACTATCGTTATTTTTAAGCCTTCTTCCTTTCCGCGCCACACTTCCATCTCAGCCAGATATTTGGTCAGTGAATACAACGAGTGGGGTGCGTCTGCATCAAACTTATCAGTTTCAGAGGTTAGGCCCGTAGTCTTATTTCGGCCCAAAGCAGCGATAGAACTGACATGAATCAACTTTCTAACACCTTGCTCCACGGCCAGATTGACTATATTGGCAGTTCCTTCAACATTTGTTTTGATCAATTCTCGCTTATCACGAGGGTCGAATGATACTACTGCTGCACAATGAATAATTACCTCTGAATCTTTTATGGCATCCTCAAGTCCGAGTACGTCATTCAGTGTGGTATCATGCCAGTTGACTTGCTGTTCTTTTCCTTGCAATAGACTAAAGGAGGATTGCTCTCTTTTTGTAGCGTGAATGTTTTGGTATCCCTGCTCTATAAGTAGTCTTAGCAAATACGAGCCAACTAAGCCTGTTCCACCGGTAACTAATATTTTTATTTGTGGATTAATAGTTTTAGTATTTATTATTTTAATGAATGAACGTACTGATGTATTTTTAATCAATTTATTATTTCAAAAATCACCAATTAGAGAAAGCCCTGTTGAATATATCCTCTGCTAACTGATCAAATATCTTATCTGCCAAGACATCACGTACGTCCAGAAAATTAATATCGCTGCTAAAATCCTGAAAAAAGGTGAAGTTATTTTTCCAGTTGTTCTTAATATTCTTGTGATCAATATAATCAATAGAAAGTGTAATCTCCAGTCGGTTGCTTTGCGAGGCCTGATTGTTGGAAGGTGCTACAGGCGACACTCTGAAGCCTGTCAATTTGCCTTGAAATTCGATGTCGGGTTCATTTTCAGTGTATTTTAACCTGGATTCATTTCTGATCTTATTTCGAAGCTTTTCAGCCATGACCACCGGCAGATTAGAGGGTACGTCATAAGATTCGAGCAGTATGGGCGATACAAAGAAGGTACTTACCTCCGGTGGAATGGAGGTCCCCCTGAAGGAATAGCAATCACTAAATAGGATAGTGAGGCAGCACAATAGATATATGAATATTTTTCTCATTTTTTTAGTTTAGCCAGGAATTGTTCTACCGGGAGTGCATTGAGCGTCTGATTTCTTAACAAACCTCCGGCCCTGGCGGCGATTACACCGTATTTTACATCTGAAAGTCCTGAAATACTATGTGCATCGGGATTTATACTGATCATTATTCCCCTATCTACTGCTGAACTTATGAGTGTATAGTCGATATCTAATCTTCTTGGATTAGCATTGAGTTCCACTACAACCTTATTAGCTGCGCACGCATCTAATATTTTTTCGATGTGCAGTGGATATCCATTCCTGGTCAATAGAAGTCTTCCGGTCATGTGACCAAGTATGTGGAGGTAAGGATTCTCTATGGCTTTGATGAGCCGGACAGTTGCCTTTTCTATATCCATGTTCAGTACACTATGGATACTACCTATAACAAAATCAAAGGTGGCCAGTACGTCATTACTATAATCCAGTTCACCAGAGGTAAGAATATCCGATTCTACTGAGCTCAGTATCTTGAATTCACCCATCTTCGCTTGCAGCACTGCAATCTCATACTGTTGCATAGCTATACGGTCTTCATCCAATCCACCAGCGTAGCCCGCAGATCTGCTGTGATCTGAGATGCCCAGATAATGATAGCCCGCCTGCTTAGTAGCAGAGCACATCTCTTCCAGTGTGTTAATACCATCCGAAGCGGTCGTGTGACAGTGCACGATTCCAAGTAGATCTTTCTCACATAGAAGCTCATTCTCTGGATATTCCAGGCAGCGTTCAGTCCAGCGCAGTTCAGGAATTACATAAGGTAGCCCTACAGACTTGAAATATTCACGTTCATCATTTCCGTTTATTTTTTCCTCCTGAAGATTTAATTTTTCAAGTACTTCAGGTACGAATGAATGAATAAAAGCATTCTCAGCCGCATTGTCCCGCACTAATTTTACGATTAATTGTACTGAATCCTTAAATGTGTAATGGAAAGTGTCATCGAGATGACTTACTAAATTCAACTCTTGCGGTGGGTTCCAGTCTTTTTTAGTGCATACCAACTCAATCTCACTAATAACCTGTGTCATACGGGAAAACGCTCCCGTAAAGAAATATTTGCCAGCCATACCTCCATTATCAAGTGTTGCTTTTAGCTCTGTTACCAGCGGTAACACTTCAGCATAGAGCATACTTCCTTTAGAATTTAAGTAGAGGGTTGCCCGATTTAGTATATCTAGTTGTGTCTTTAAGCCGAATCCCTTTGCTTTTGATAGTCGGTTCTCATGACATTCATTGATAAGCTGGCTCACATCTGTTATTCCTAATTGCTTCCACAGCGTTTCTATTCTCTTTGGCCCGATCCCTTTTACCTTAAACATTTCAATTACACCGGTAGGTGTCTTATCCTTGAGTGCCTCCAGTGCTGTGGTGGTGCTGGTCTCTACAATTTCTCGTAGAGTAGCTAAGATAGATTTACCCATCCCCGGAAGGGCGCTTAGTTCGGCCTCAGTCATGTCTGAGATAGGCTCACCAATTTTTTTCAGCGTGGAATAAGCGTTTTGATAGGATCTCACTTTAAAACTGTTTTCGCCATGCAGTTCCAGCAGGTCACCGAGGAGTTTAATCCCGGCTACGATATCTTTGTTGCTTGGTTTATCCATATTGTATTTTCGCAAACGGCAAAAATATAGAATTCAAGCCATTTATACTTGCTGAGGTCTGGAAATGATTTGATTGCATTCTATTGAAAACTCGAATTAATGTATTTTTGCAATCAAACACTAAAAGTTATGTCCAGGATATCTATTTTTCTATTGTCATTGTTAATTCTAGCCTCTTGTAAAAATGATTCTACGGGTGCCGGAGGTGGTGCAGACGATCGTAAGGAGACAGTAAGTGTAGCAGAGTATGATCTTACTCCCATACCGGGTACCAACATGCAAATGGCAGTGAAAAGTGATTTAGATCAATTAGTCATCGAGCAGGGTATGGTGGAAAATGGTGTTAAGACAGGTACTTGGGCCAAATTTTTTCCACGCTTGGGGAAGCTAATGGAGGTTTGGAATTATGCAGGTGGTAAGAAAAATGGGCTTCATATTTTATTTAATAATTCAGGACGTGTGGATATGTATGAGTCTTACATTGACAACCAACTCTATGGTAAGCGGATGACATTCAAACTGGGTACTCCCGTGGAGGAAATGAGCTATAGAGAAGGTAAACTGGATGGCAAGTTCAGAGGATTTAGTCCAGGAGGTAAATTACAACGTCAGGGTACATACATAAATGGCCTGCAAGATGGTGATTACACAGTGTGGGACGATAATGGTCAAGTGGTATTATCTGTCAAATATAAAAATGGGCAAATAGTGAAATAAGTAGCTATTCTATTCTAAACCTGGATTATTTACTAATGTGCTTTTTTTGAGCAGTCAAATAGTCTTACCTTCGCAGCTTATATCACGAAATTCTATGGCAGACAATAAGATTATTTTTACGATGACCGGAGTCAGTAAGGTCATTCCACCTAGTAAAACCATACTGAATAATATTTATCTATCCTTCTACTATGGAGCTAAGATAGGTGTACTCGGTCTGAATGGCTCTGGTAAAACCACATTGCTAAAGATTATAGCAGGTCTTGATCCCAATTACGATGGGAAAATTGTCTTCGACAAAAATTATAAAATTGGCTATCTCGAACAGGAACCTGATTTGGATCCTGAGAAGACTGTGCTGGATGTGATAAAAGAAGGTGTGCAGCCTATTGTGGATTTATTGCGCGAATATGAAGAAGTCAATGAGAAGTTTGGCGAGGAAATGAGCGATGATGCAATGAATGCACTCATTGAGCGCCAGGGCGATTTGACTGAGAAAATCGAGCAAAAAGACGCCTGGAATCTCGAATACAAGCTTGAGATGGCAATGGAAGCTCTTCGTGTTCCAGATCCGGAGAAGAAAATAGCACTATTATCAGGTGGGGAAAAGAGGAGAGTTGCGCTCTGTCGCTTACTCTTGAGCGAACCGGATATTCTTCTGTTGGATGAACCTACTAACCACCTAGACGCTGAGTCTGTAGAGTGGCTGGAGCAATACCTGCGCAGTTTTCCGGGAACTGTCATAGCTGTAACCCACGATAGGTACTTTCTAGACAATGTGGCCGGTTGGATACTTGAACTAGACAGAGGTGAAGGCATTCCATGGGAAGGAAACTATTCAAGCTGGCTGGAGCAGAAATCCAATAGGCTAGCACAAGAAGAAAAGCAAGAATCTAAGCGTCGTAAAAATCTCCTTCGAGAATTGGAATGGGTCCGCATGGCTCCAAAAGCCCGCCATGCTAAAAGCAAAGCCAGATTAAGTGCTTATGAAAAACTAGCTGAGGAGAGCGCTCAGGAGAAAGAATCGAAGTTGGAATTGTTTATACCGGTAGGCCCTAGACTAGGCGATCTGGTGATCAATATTGAGAACGTAAGTAAAGGATTTGGTGATCGTCAATTAATTACTGATCTTAATGTAAATATTCCTAAAAATGCAGTCGTAGGAATTATCGGTCCCAATGGAGTGGGTAAATCTACACTATTTCGTATGATCACCGGCAAAGAACAACCTGATTCAGGTAAGATCACAATTGGAGACACGGTAAAAATAGCTTATATCGACCAATCTCACGAGGCACTCACACCTGAGAGGACTGTATATGATGTCATCTCCGGCGGGCTAGACAATGTTTTGGTCAATGGAGTCGCGCTTAATACACGTGCTTTTATAAGTAAATTCAACTTCAGTGGTACAGACCAAAACAAGAAAGTGGGTATCTTATCCGGTGGAGAGCGAAATCGCCTACACTTGGCCATGGCTCTAAAGGATGGTGGCAATGTCATTCTACTGGATGAACCTACCAATGATATAGATGTTAATACTCTACGTGCACTGGAAGAGGCGATAGAAAGTTTCGCTGGATGTGTATTGGTAATCTCTCACGATAGATGGTTTATTGATAGACTTGCTACCCATATATTGTCTTTCGAGGATGAAGGAATTTACTATTTTGAAGGAAACTATACAGATTATGAAGAGAATAAAAAACAAAGAGTAGGAGAGCAGAAAAAGAGTAGATTTAAAAACCTGTTGTCCATCAATTAAAGATACAAACCAAATTATGTCAAAGAAAACTCTGCTTGTCCTAGCTGCGGGAATGGGAAGTCGCTATGGCGGATTAAAGCAATTAGATGCACTTGGACCCAATGGTGAGACAATCATTGATTATTCAGTATATGATGCCATTAAAGCAGGCTTTGATAAATTAGTATTTGTTATCAGGCCTTTCTTTGAGCAGGAGTTCAGAGAAAAAGTCAGTTCGAAATTTGAGAAACTGGCAGAGGTTGTATTGGTTCATCAGGAGACAAATATTCCCGTCGAGGGATTGCCACACATCCCTGAACGTGAGAAACCCTGGGGAACAGGTCATGCAGTATTGGTATGCGCTGATGCTATTAACGAACCATTTGCAGTCATCAATGCCGATGACTATTATGGGGCAGAGGCATTCCATCAGATGGCTTCATTTCTCGATACTGAGGTGGCACCGGATCACAATTCACTTGTCGGTTATAAACTGGCTAATACACTGTCTGATCACGGTCTAGTGTCCCGCGGAGTGTGCGAAGTGGATGATCAGAGTCACTTGATTCATATCAATGAAAGAACTAAAATAGGGCGTGATACGGATGGAAAAATCCGCTATATGGAAAATGAGGAAAAATTTGAAGTACCTGAGGATTCACACGTTTCGATGAATTTCTGGGGGTTTCATCCTTCTATTTTTAATGAATTGCGTGCAGGGTTTATTGATTTCATCAGCCAGGGAAATACCGGTGAAAAAAAGGAATATTTCATCCCTATCATTGTGGATCAGTTAATCAATTCAAAGAAATCTACTTTTCAGGTAATCCCCTCCGGGTCACAGTGGATCGGAGTTACCTATCAGGAAGATAAAGATCCGACGATGAAAAGCCTGAGTGATATGCATCTAAAAGGGATTTATCCTGAACGACTTTTTCCAGCCCTCTAAGGAGATTCAGAGTTTACCACTTCTGTATTCAGTATAGAAAGTTTTGGCATTTAGCAAATAAAATCCACTAGGAATTAATTTCCCATATTTTATCAGTTTGATTGAGATACATCTCTTTGATACTAGCTGTAATTGCCCGGTAGACTTTTAGATGTGCAGGATACTTTTCTAATTCTTTTAAATGCATATTAATGACAGGATCGTCATGTCTGATAGCAGGGCCTGTCTGCGCATTTTTAGGTGAAAGTGTATTTAATTTATTTATAGTTTCGAGGATCAACGGTCTTAAAATTGAAAACTCAAGTTCATTCATATCCAGCCATTCTTCAGCCAATGCCATCATATGGTTAGTAAAATTATTGGCAAATACAGCAGCTATATGGGTGGACTTTCGCTGGCTATCATCAGCCACAATAGCAACACCTGAAAGGCTCCTTGCGAATTCCAATAAGTCATTTGTAGTTTCGGAAATATTTCCATTGATAAGAAAAGGTATGTCACTCCAATTGACATCTCTTTCAATACTAAAGGTCTGTAAGGGATATAATACGCCATACTTTGTGTAAGCATGCCCACTTAGTGCGTCCTGATTTACAGAGCCTGAAGTGTGGCACACGGTAGCGTCCGGATGCACTATCTGACTACTCACTGATGTTATCGCATTATCCTTTACAGCTACAATGTATAAGCCTGGTTGGTGAAAAATATCCTCATGGGAAATGTGTACCTGCCCAGATATTTGACTGAAGAGTTTATTGTTTTTACCGGAACGCGAATAAACTGTAATATTGATGTCAGAATAGATCTCAGATATTCTACGGGTCAAATGATAGGCTACATTGCCACTACCAATTATTGAAATGTGTGGAAAAATCATTCAGCCCGTCTTAGCCTTATTTTATTGTACATACTCAACAGTAATCCCAGCATCATCATTAAGCTGCCTGACCAGAAGAAATTAATCCCCGGAAAGATAACAGCTTCCAGCACAATATAATCACTTCGTAATGAATTTTCAGCTATTTTTAATGGCACCGCCATGCCCCTTACAAACATTAGGTTAAACTCAAAGGTAGCCTTTTCAGTCTGGGGATCTAAATGAGTGAAAGCAACGATAGTGCCCGCATTTTCGAGATATACTTTTGGGCTCAATACCTGATTGCCATTTATCTCCATGATGGGTGTTCCGATGGTTTCTCCTTTGGAATTTTTGAAGATTGCTCCGATGGATATCTTATCATTTTTTACAGGTATTTTCTCATATCCTTCGAAAGTGATGATCTGACCATTCATTTCGATCGAATCACCTGGCTTCATGTTATATGATTTTGAACTTCTGCTCGCATTTTCAAACATATGTGAGAAGATATCACTGCTCAAAACAGTTTTTACTGATAAATCATTTATTTGATCAGGAAAGTTGATCACTGATTCTTTGCGAAGTACTATAGCCGGGTTAGCTTCATAGACGGTATCACGAAGAAGGTTTTTGACCTTTAAGTGAACTGATATGGCAAGATCACCCGGTTCGTGCTTATAATCTCGGATTTTAGGTTTCAAGTCTAAGTTAGAAATAGTGTATTCGAATTTCTCACTCTTTTGTGTCTCACCCGGTACAAGCTGATAGGAAATATACTTCATCGAATCTTCCTTTGCTTTGGCTTGTTCAAAATCAGCCTCTTCAGGTGCCAGAGATGCTATATGGGTGTATAGGTCTTTGGTTAGCGTCCGCTTGGTAGAAGGATTGACTGCTGCTATCTTAGTGATTGCTCTATCATAGACTATATTTGGTTTCAAAGTAAATACCTCCCCCGTTTTATTTCCCTTATCATCTAGCTTTGCGAAATCCACATAAAATGTGCGGTCATTTTTTACTAATGTATCCTTACTATAAGTCACTTCATACCCGTTCATTATGGCCGGTACATGTTTAAATATAAGTATGTTTTTGCCCAAATCTTCGTCGTGAAGCAATCCTCGCTGTGTAAAAGGATTGGTGGAAATAAACTGCTTATTCAACCCTGACGCTATAATTCCTATAATCATAAGGCCAAATCCCATGTGCGACAAGGATGAGCCGGCATGTAGTGGTTTGGTACGAAGGAAATTGAAGAAATAAATAGCATTCCCTGTAAATGCAAACCATCCTGCAAATGCCAGAAGATAATGCTGCCAGGACGGAAGTTGGATAATTAAAGAAGTTGCTACCGTTGCCGCAGCTGCTAATCCAAGAGCTAGTCCCACCTGCTTGTAAAAATCACGCTTCAGCTTTGGCGATAATTGCATCTGTTTGTAGCGAAGGAAATACGCAAATCCTGTAATGAGCGCCATAAAAATGGTCGTCCACAATTGAAACTTGTTGTAGTGTCCGATCGGATCTAAAGGAGTCGCTCTATGCCAACTGGTGAGGTCCGTATGCATCAAACTGCCTATACCAGTTATGATTTTGTTGTAAACAGGAATAGAAGTGGTAAAGGTAATCAGCAGTGAAGAGAATAATAGAACGATAGAGCCGATAAACATCCAGAATTCTCTGGATACAATCGCCTCTTCTTGCTCTTGCTTGGGAATTGATTTATTATGTGTGAAATAGTTCCAGAAACTTAACAATGTAAAGGCCCCAAGAAAGATAATCAATTGCCATTCCAGACCCATCTCGGTAAAGGCGTGAGCAGAAGAATCACCTAGTATACCGCTTCTCGTAAGAAATGTACTGTAGAGTACTAGAAGAAATGAACTTATATAAAACCAATAGGTACTCTTGATACTTCGACCAGTAGAACGTGCTATTAGATTAGTATGAATACCGGCTAGTAAAATCAGCCATGGTACTAATGACATATTTTCTACCGGATCCCAGGCCCAGTAACCATTGAAGCTGAGTGCCTCATAAGCCCAGGCAGCTCCCATCAATACCCCCGTACCTAATATACCCCCGGCAAATAATGCCCAAGGCTGAACTACCTTCAGCCATTCGCGGTGCTTTCCTGATTGTAGAGCGCCCATAGCAAAACAGAAGGGTATAGTACAAGCGGCAAACCCTAAAAATAAAGTAGGAGGGTGAATGGTCATCCAGTAATTCTGGAGTAAGACATTGAGTCCATTCCCGGTGATTTTTGAAAGATAATCAGGCTGTGAGAAAATAGGTGCATTCATCACTTCCCGCAACAGTGAGAAAGGAGAAGAGCCAATTTTCACAGCAGTTCCAGGTAAATATATGCCAAATATCATGGAAAGTAGGAGCGCTTGCACAAGTGCTAGCCAAGGCAGAGTGCGTGCATTCCAGTTGTTTTTGGCTCGCATGAGAACTAAGCCCAATATTGCATGCCAAAACATCCACAATAGAAAACTACCTTCCTGGCCTTCCCAAAAAGCGGCAAAAATAAATTTCTTAGGTACATCACCATTGACGTGCGCCCAGACATAGTTGTATTCATACATCTGGCTGAACATCATGAATAGAATCAGTCCAAATATACTGAAGATGGAGAAGGCGTGAATGACAAAGGCAGAAGATCCTAAGGATTTCCACTTAGCACTATCCTCGGTCATAGTGCGCTTGGAAGTAGACATGAAATAAGAAAAAGCGGAGAGCAATACAGTGATAAAGGCAAGAAATATCAGGCCGAAACCCAATCTGCCCACCCATAAATGCTCGCCAATATAGTTAACGGCTTGCTCCATTAAGTTCGAATTAATTCAGACAAAAAAAGGGACATCAGATCTCCTTAGATTTCACGTAGATCTCGTCTTGTTTATATTTGGATGGGCACTTCATCAGCATATCATAAGCCTGAAAATGATCCTTATCCATTATGCCGGTAAGTACTATTTGCTCAGACAACTCAAAATCTTGAGGTTTAGCAGAGCTTAACACCACTTTCTTCTCAACTCCTTTATTATCAATGAGATAGAAAGAAAAATAATTGGGGTCTTTAGCGGGGTTGTATTCCATAGGCTTATCCTTGGCCAGTGTGCCTACTACCTTTGTCTTATGTCCTGTAATTGCTGCGCTACTAAAGTCTCCATAAGTGGACATATCACTACTTGCAGCTACCAAAACACCAATTGCGATTACTATAATCCCTATCAGAAGCCATTGCATTTTCTTCATATCGTCAAATAATATTATTTGAAAAAGTACCTAATTTAATATTAAACAATCGGAATGTATCTTTAATTCACCAAAGGTACAAATTTGTTTGTCAGTAGACCCGCTAAAAGCCATGAATTAACTTTTCGTACTTCAAATACAATAGCGTTCGATTGGTCGTAAAGAAATAACATATATAAGAATAATAAATTTGTATATTTTTGTGGATTAATAAGTGAAATATGCTAATTCGTGAAATATGTCTGATGTAGTAGTCCATTTTGATAAGGCTGACATATACCAGGGTCGCTTTATGATTCTTAATAATGTCAATCTTACAATCAAAAAAAGTGAGTTTTGCTATCTCATCGGAAAGACGGGTAGCGGAAAATCAAGCTTTCTGAAGACAATATATGCTGAACTGCCATTATTGAATGGTGAAGCGTCTGTGGTGGGTTATAATTTGAAGACTATCAAGAAAAGACAGGTTCCATTATTGCGTAGGAAGATGGGTATGATTTTTCAAGATTTTAACCTACTTCATGATCGAAATGTCTTCGAGAATCTGGCTTATGTGCTCAAGGCTACAGGATGGAAGAAAAAGGATTTGATCAAAAAGCGAGTGGATGAAGTGCTGGAACAGGTCAATCTGCCTTTCATCGGTCATAAAAGAACTTTTGAATTATCTGGTGGTGAACAGCAAAGAGTGGCAATTGCGCGAGCTCTGCTCAATGAACCCGAGATTCTCATAGCAGATGAACCGACAGGCAACCTGGACCCTGATACCTCCGATGTCATAATAAAATTGATTAAAAATTTATGCGATCAGGATACCGCAGTCATTTTAGCTACGCATGATTACAGGATCTTGGAACAATTTCCAGGTCGAATCATTCGATGCTCCAATGGAGGATTGATCGAAGAAACATCAGTTGAAAATCTAAAAGAACAACCGCTTTGATCAGAGATCAATCTTATAATCTTGTATTACTGGGCACCGGCAAATACACCAAAGTGTATTGCATGGAGGTGGACTCTAATCGTAAGGTTGCAGTGAAAGTATTAAAGCCTGAATTGGAAAAAAATAAATTTTTCCAGGATTTGCTTTTGAAAGAAGGAAGGCTCGGACAGCAACTTCAACATCCTAATGTTCGAAAGGTAATAGAAATTATCCAAAATGACGAAGATGGCTCCTATCAGCTTATGCTGGAGTATATCGACGGATACAATATGGAGCAATACATCCAGAATTTTGGTAGTATTCCTGAATCTCAAATCATCCAGTGGTGCAAGAAAATTTTGCCAGCTCTTATTGAGGCACACAAAAAAGGGATTGTTCATGGATTGATTAATCCGGCAAATCTGATTATCACTCCTCGTGGGGATCTGAAGATATGTGATTTTAAAGGTTCATTGTTTGAGAGTGAATTGTTTCCTGAGAATGTAGATGCAGAAGATATACTTTATATGAGCCCGGAGCAAATCCAACATATGGGCTCTGTAACATCATCTTCCGATATTTATTCCTTCGGCGTGACCTTGTTTAGCTTACTGACAGGTCGCGACCCATATAAGGTTCAGAATTCTGAGATAGATGAAGTGAGATTGCGAATTCTGAACGATTCTTTGCCCTTTATTGACACTTGTTCTATTAAAATGAACGAAGTCATTCAAACAGCGACTGCGAAGAATCCCCTTGACCGATTTGCTAGTTTCGTTACGATGCTGGAGGATATCACCGGGGAGAAAATGGCGATTACAGATTTTTCTTTAGGAACGGTAGCAATTGAAGTGCCCACAAAAAAAGTTGATGATGAGAGAGTAATCAATACTCCTAGTACTTCTGTACCTGATTCTTTAGAAAAAACAGATAAAGATATTGTTTCTGATGAAGTCACTAAAATTGACGAGACTTTGAAAGTTTCGGATGAAGAGTCTTTGTTAGAAAGAATGCAAGCTGACATTCAGGATGAAGTTCCAGTTAAATCCACTGATGTTGAAACTAAAACGGCTGATTTTGATCCGCAAAGTGAAAGTAAAAAAATAAAACAGGATCATACCTTTGTAAAGTCCGCTCCGATTGAGCTGGAAGATGTATTGCCGGAAGAAAAGGAAGTTGACCAGGCTGATTTGGATGAAAGAGTGCGTAAGATCTGGGCACGCGTAGAGGAAGTTAGTCAAGATAAACCTGAGCCTGTAGTAGATATAGTTCCTATAGTGACTTCAAGTGAAGTAAAATGGGGAAAAGAAGGCGATTCAAAGAAAAAGAATCATGTACATACCAAGAAAGAGGAATCCCCCCAAGACAAAACTGTTCAGAAAACACCCGTCACAGACAGCAGTAAGGAAAAGATAGCGATCGAAAAGCCACTAACTACTCTTCCTTTGGATCCACCTTCAACTGTGAAAGAGGCAGAGAAGCTAGATGAGCCCATCACCTCTGCGCCCGAAAAGGATAAAGGGAGTAAAATCATTTCTGTTCCACCAAACCCTATTGCTTCTAAGGAGAAGCTTGTTTCCATTCCCCTTCCTCCAAAAGTTGGTACTGCAGATATCACAATAACACCCGCCGGCGGTAAGTCGATGAAGGCCTGGCCCTGGATATTGGGATTGAGCTTATTGATTTTAAGTGCTGTAGTTTACTGGTACTATAGAAACTCAAATACACCCTCTATTCTGACGACACCCCAGATATCAGTAAGTAATGATTCTTCTGCGGCTAAAGAAATTAAAGATACAGGTGATCAATTTCAAAATATTCCTACTGTTAATCTAGACTCAATTGCAGAAGCTGATACCTCCATTAATAGCCTGAATGAACTTGAAGAAGCTCAGCGTGCGCAGCAACGTAAGTTTTTGGAAATAAGAATGAAGCAGGAAGCTGAGCGAAAACAAAAACTAGCAGAGCAGGAAGAACTTAAAAAAGTAGATCCTGCGAAAATTGAAATTTTAGGAGGATATATCAATAACCTTGCCCCTTTCAAATTTAATAACTTAATTGGGTTTATTTCAAAAGAGGAGAAAATAGTAATAACGCCCAAATATGAGGACATACTTAGCTTTAGCAGTGGTCTGGCACCTGTAAAATACAAAGGATTATGGGGGTTTGTAGATGCGGCGGGCAAAGAGCGTATTAAGCCTCAATATGAAGAAATCTTTGGATTTTCAAAGGGATTGGCAGGGGTAAAACAAAAAGGCAAGTGGGGATTTATCAATACCTCCGGACAAATTATCACTCCACTTAAATATGATATCGTGACTGATTATTCAACAGGCCTGGCCGGGGTTAGGCGTGGCGGACTTTGGGGCTTTGTCAATATTGCCGGAAAGGAAGTAATCAATTGTGAATATAACAATGCTTGGTCATTCAACGACGGATTAGCGGGAGTGGAGAAAAATGGCAACTGGGGTTTCATAAGTAAAACCGGACAGATAGTAGTACCACTCAAATATGATCAGGTTAATAATTTTGCCAATGGAATGGCTTGTGCTGAGAAAAACGGCAAATTTGGATATATAGATCGGAATGGTACAGAAGTAATCGAATTTAATTACGACGCTGCCAAGCCCTTTAATGGCAATACAGCAAGGGTCTTTCTGAATGGTAAATGGATATTCATTAATAAATCCGGAAAATGTGTCCGAAACTGTAACTAATTTGCAGTTAGGTACGTTATGGATTATTGAGGTGATTTTTAAATTGCCTGTAAAATTGTAAAAATCTTATTATAGATGAAGAAGAATCTTTTACTTACCGCTGTCTTACTTATTATCGCAGCTTATTTTGTAACTCTTCGCTCTGCATTTGATGATGTGAGTTCTATCAAAAAAGATGCTACAAAAATCTCTCTCATTATTAATAATGATATTGAAGCTGAGACTTCTATGGGTAGTATCGAAAACTTTATTATTCTGGTAGACAAGATTTCTAATGTAGTCACTAATTTGACTAAATAATTAGATTTTATTCTGATCTATTCTCTTGAGACCATTTAGAAATTCAGAAATTGTCATTTTTCGCTTTCCCTCTAGTTGTATAACCTCTAAACTCACTGATCCAACACCGCAGCCCAGAATCAAACGATGTTTGAAATCACTTTTCCATGTGCCTACTGCTAATTTGGTCTGTTCTGCATGACATTTGAATACTTTCATTTTTTGACCTTCGAAAGAAAACCAGGCAGTCGGGTAGGGACTAAGTCCCCGAACCAAATTTACAATCTGCAGATTTGTTTTTGCAAAGTCAATAAGTGTATTCTCAGGAGTTAGCTTGGGGGCATTTGAGATTAGATTGTCGTCCTGCACTACTGAATTATCTGTGCCGGTTTTTATTTTTTCTAGCGCTTCTACTAAGGTTTCTGCTCCAATTACTTTCATCTTATCATAGAGTGATCCGAAATCATCTTCCGGAAGAATATTAACTTCTCTTTGTAGAATTATCTTTCCCGAATCGATTTCGTGTTCTAACTTAAATATTGATACTCCTGTTCTTTTCTCACCATTTATGATGACCCAGTTTATAGGAGCCGCTCCCCTGTAAGCTGGTAACAAGCTTCCGTGTAAGTTGATAGACCCGCGTGGTGGCATATCCCATACTCTCTCAGGCAGCATTCTGAATGCTACAACGATAAAAATCTCTGCATCAAGCGATTGTAGCTCTTTGAAAAATGATTTACTCCTTAGTGATTTTGGTTGAAGTAAAGGCAAATGCAGTTCTAAAGCTGCTTTCTTTACAGCAGAGGTAATAAGTTCACTATGGTGCCTTCTCCCCGGACTGTCCGGAGCTGTCACAACTGCAGCAATATTATGCCCGGCTTGATGTAGTGCCAGTAAAGAGATAGTGGCAAATTCCGGGGTGCCAAAAAAGACTAAACGCATGAAATTAATTTGTGAGTCAAGTTTGAGAATTGACGGTCAAATATCCATTTAAATTTTTAGAAATTTTGAAACATATTGTCTCCGGCTGTTATCCAGATTTAAACTAATTCCATAATTCCCTGGCATTAGGTTTGCAACATTGATTTCGAAAACTTGTGGATTTACCCTAAAATCAAGTCTTTCTACGATTTGATCTCTTCCTGCCATATCAACGATTTTCAAATAGCCGATAGATGCCGAAACCTGATCAATTTGGAATTTGATGGATTGCAGTGCAGGATTTGGATAGACATTAAATCCTACACTTCGGCTCAAAATACTTGTTTTCAGATAAGTATCTATATAGCAACCTGGCTGCACGATTGAGGAAGTATCTAATATGTCTGCTTTGGTAGTCACGAAATCGTCAAAAATTGTATCAGTGACCACCGAATTAGAAGCTCCCAACCAATCTTGCAATAGAGCAGTGAAGACATTTCTGTAATCCATCTGCATTCCGACTATATCATTTTGATCTGCAGGGATAGCGGACAAATCCACATTATCTCCCAATATCTGACTTTTGATAGCCTTTCCAAATAAGAACATTGGAGCTACAGTGCCATGATCCGTTCCTGCACTGCCGTTTTCTTTCGGTCTTCTTCCAAACTCGGAGAATGTCACTCCGGCCACTCGGTCTGAAAGGCCCAGTAGATTCAGATCATCCTGAAATGCAAGTATAGATTCAGACAATTGCTTCATTAGATTTCCATGTGTACCTGATTTGGGATCTGATATATCCACTTGATTTTGATGAGTATCAAATCCACCTATGGTTACTACAAACACTTTGGTTTTTATGCCACCACTGATTAATCTGGCTACTGTTTTAAATTGATTAGCCAGATCAGAGGTTGGATACGAACCCATATTAGCACCTGCTTCAAATACCTTTGAGATGCGCTGAGCGTAGCGGTTTGTTGAATCTTCAATATCGACAACATATGAAATATTCTCTCCAAAATCAGAGGCAGGAATATTAGAAGGTGGCAACCCACCTATTTCAGATACTAACGTGTAAAATCCTGCCGGATCCTGGCCTGATAAATTAATACCTGCCTCATGTTGCTCCTCAGTATGGAATCCAAGAGATTGTTGTTTGCTACCCAATTGAATTCCCAGTGGATCCAGATGATCCAAAGTTGGTTCACCCGCTAAGCCCGGATAGGAACTATCGAGATATCGTCCCAGCCATCCGCTGTTTAAGTTGTTCTTACTCTGAGTGGAATCGCCACCGGACAACCACAAATCGGTTCCTTTAAAATGCGATTTATTCGAATTGGCATAGCCTACTGCCTGAACAAAGGAGAACTCATTCCTTTCATACAGTGCCTTGAATGAAGTAAGACTGGGATGCAGTCCCACTTGTCGTTCTAAAGTCACAGTGGAATCCAGATTGACCAAATCTGCCTGAGGGATAGCTATTTTGGGTCTGTATGTTTTGTACAGATCATATTGATTGAGAGGAATGATACAGTTAAGCCCATCGTTACCACCCTTTATTTGGACTACAACCAAATGACGGTCATTGACATCTTCGCACCCAAACAATTTCGTAAGTGAGCCTGTGGCAAAAGGTCGTAATAGATTGCCTTTCATCACTACAGGAGAAAAAGCAAGTGGGCCTGTTATTCTAAGGAAATTTCTACGTTTCATGTCCTTTAGATTTCTTGATATTTAATGATTAAATGATTTGATATTCCTGCGCTCCCAGGACTGCTTCCAGTAGCTTATTAAGGCCCAGATTCACTTCTTCTTTTTTGCCGGTCTGTAGGTATTTTTCCCATTCATACGCCCAGTCCTCCGGGGTCACATCATCCAGAAACTGAGTGAGGAAATAGCTGATCCGGTCCTCATCCGGAGCTTCGGGGAAAAGATCATTTGCCAATTCTTGTATTAATTTATGTGGATCTTTTGGATCAGTAAAATAACCGCTGTCTTTGACAAAGGAAGCCATATCTAGTATTCCACCTATATTTCGGGTATTGTTCAAATAGGATTTTCCGGTGATCAGCATTTCTGATAGTTTGTATCGGCATATTATAGTATTCGCTGTAAACCAGCCAAGGTCATAATCAGGACTTTGATAATAAGGCCCATATCCGGCTACATCGGCAGGAGCATAATACACCATACCACCCTGATTTAAAATCACATTCACGACTAGTTGGTCCAGATGTTTGTACAGATTTGCTGTGTCTGTCTGATGATCCTGCCACGGTATTTCAAATAGATTAGTCGTGGTGAGGAAAAGTTCCAAAGGTGATTTAATGAGAGCTCCTATTATTTCATCAGTAGATATAGAATCATCCTGATCGTAGAAGTGTGATGAAGCAAGTAAAATTTTAACACTGTTCATTACCTCATAATCATCCGCAATCAACTGATCAGCCAACGGGATTATAATATCCTGCTCGATCTCTGCAGTTATCTCACGTGCAACCATATATCTGTATAGACGCCTGCAGTAAAATCGCGCTGTTTCTTTTTGAGCAAATATCATTTCAATGTAATCATTGAGTTCCCTATCCATGTCTGCGGCAGATGTAGCAGGGGAAATCACTTTGTTCCCAAAAGCAGCACTGAATTGTTTCGGTTCAGTATTATGTGAGGAGAAAGAGTTCCTCCCTTTGGGGATTCCGGTCTCAGAATCAATCACATCACCTCTAGTTGATGTCTTGAATCCGGTAAGAAGCTTCGCTCCTGCAATTACATCAGCTTCGGTATAATTGGTATAATTACCAGGTTCTATTTGCTCTCCCTTTCCGATGGTGAATAATTCCAAAAATTCTCGGGCATAGTTTTCATTTGGAGCGGTCTTGTTATTTAGCGTATTATTTAAGTAAATAAGCATTAGGTTGTCTAGCGTCATCTTACGAGCCAACGACTTATAGGAACCCAACCCATAAAAGCGTATCAGCGCTAGATAGTCAAAAAATCGTGCGGACGTACTTTCCAGATAGCTTGTTACAAAAATCTTATGCAAGAAAAATGACATCTTTGAATACATGGTCTGGTCATACCTGGATTCATTTAGTTGCCAGTTCCGCACATAGGCTCTCAATTTGAATTCCTGCGTCACAGTGGCAGTACCATTATTGATCCAGACTGATTCGGTGTCAGGATCGATGGGTTGCTCTGCCTTGAAGACATAAGGAGCGGTCAGTTGGGCTAAGGCTTGATTGACATTCATTGATGCAAAATCTGCAATTCTCTTTTTTGTGATAAAATAGGTGGCTCTTCTGAGTAGATGAGCTGCTTTCCTTTCACCTAATTTTCCGGAAATCGGACTTAATGAAGCCATACTTATAGATTTAGATATAAATTGAATATAGAGGATTTGGAAACATATATGCGTTTAGAAGATTTATTTCTTCGATAGTTTAATTGGAAGGACCTATTATTTGATGACTAATTTTACTTAAAGGCTGTGGCTTAAGCGTCAATATTAATTAAAATAATATATTTTTCTTTCTAAGTATTTGAGTCATAATGTGAACCACTTTACATTTATTCTATTATCTTGTAATTGATAAACTGAATATTATATACCTCTATGCGAAGAAATAAACTCACCTTGATTATCGGCCTCGTCGTTGTAGCGTTTTCGCTGTTTAGATATTACTCTAATACTCAGGTGAATGAGGTGACCCATGACAAGCAGCATATTGCTTTAACTGTTGATGAAGAGATAGCCATTGGACTGCAGAGTGCCCCTCAGATGGCAGAAGAATTTGGTGGCTTGCACCCGGATATGAAAGCTCAGGCATTTGTCAAGGAAGTTGGGAATAAAGTCGTATCAAAGAGTAGTGCAGCTTCGACTCCATATAAATATAATTTTTACCTGCTCGCAGATCCTAACACTGTTAATGCTTTTGCTTTGCCTGGGGGACAGATCTTCATTACGGCGGCTTTATTCAGTCGGCTGGAAAACGAAGATCAGTTGGCCGGTGTACTCGGACATGAGATTGGGCACGTCGTGGCCCGTCACAGTGCCGAGCGAATGGCGGTGGAACAGCGAAATCAAGGCCTCGTAAGTGGAGTTATGATCGGTGCTGGTGGTGATATGAATACTGCTCAGATAGCCCAGGTGGTAGCTTCATCTATCTCTATGAGTTATGGTCGGGGCCAGGAACTACAATCTGACGATCTGGGCGTACGCTTTATGTACGAAGCCGGCTATGATCCGCATGCATTGATCAGTGTGATGGATATTCTTGAAAAAGCGAGTGGTGGAGCTAAGGTTCCGGAATTCCAGAGCACTCACCCGAGTCCTGAAAATCGACGGGAAAAGATCAAGGAAGCAATCAAGAAATATACCGGTAAAGATTAACCGCTTTTATTTTTACTACTTAAGCATTTTGAATACATGAAGATTGCGCTGGCTCAGCTAGATTATTTGATTGGCGATTTCCAAGGGAACTATACCAAGATAGAGAAATTTGTATTTCAAGCAAAAGAAAAAGGCGCAGATATCATCTGCTTCGGTGAATTGGCCACATGTGGTTATCCGCCCCGTGATTTTTTAGAATTCAAAGACTTTATACACGGAGCTAATCAAGTATTGAAGCAGGTTACTGAGTTGGCAGTGGATATTGCTATTGTCATTGGATCTCCTACTGTAAATCCGATCGCAGAGGGGAAGGATCTTTTCAATTCCGTCTATTTTCTTGCTGATCAAAAGATACTTCATCGCAGCGATAAAGCTCTACTGCCAACTTATGATATCTTTGATGAATATAGATATTTCGAGCCCGCCAAGGATTTTAGCACAGTTACTTATAAGGGAATTAAAATTGCACTGACTATCTGTGAGGATATCTGGAATGTGGGCAATCTCAACCCGCTTTATACTATCTGTCCTATGGATGTGCTCACTATTGAAAAGCCGGATGTCATGATTAATGTATCAGCCTCGCCATTCAGCTTTGATCACGCCGGAGAGCGTATTCTTATCCTTAGGACTAATGTGAATCGTTATAAAATACCTGTTTTCTATGTGAATCATGTTGGAGCTCAGACTGATGTGATTTTTGACGGGGGATCTATTATTATGTCTTCACAAGGTATTGTATATGATGAAATGAGGTATTTTGAAGAATATGTGCAAGTATATGATCTAGGAGAAGTTGAATCTAATTCGAAAAATAATGAATTGCCAAAAGAGAAAATGGCACTTATTCATCAGGCATTGATCTTAGGTATTAAAGATTATTTTAAAAAATTGAACTTTAAAAGTGCGATATTAGGGTTATCCGGTGGAATCGACTCTGCTTTAACTGCAGTACTGGCCGTGCGAGCTCTAGGCAAAGAAAATGTTCGTGTAGTACTCATGCCATCGCAATATTCTTCGCAACATAGTGTGGATGATGCCATCACTCTGGCTCAGACTTTGGGCATCCGATATGATGTAATTCCCATTCATGAGATCAACCAGGAATATGAATATAGTTTGGCTCCTTTTTTTGAAGGCAAGGAGCCTGGTCTGACAGAGGAAAATATTCAGGCCCGTATAAGAGGGATGATACTTATGGCTCTATCAAATAAATTTGGTAATATCCTTCTCAATACTTCAAATAAATCGGAAATGGCGGTCGGATATGGAACCCTATATGGAGATATGTGCGGTGGCATAGCTGTACTGGGTGATATCTATAAGAGTGAAGTGTATGAGTTGGCACATTTTATTAATAAAGATGAAGTAATAATACCGGTGCACACCATCGAAAAGCCACCATCGGCTGAACTTCGCCCCGACCAAAAGGACTCTGACAGCTTACCTGAATACGCTATACTAGATAAAGTACTGTTTGAATATATTGAAAACCGCAAAGGACCCGCTGAAATAGTGAACCTCGGATTTGATAAGTCACTAGTCTCCCGTATTCTAAGACTGGTGAATATCAACGAGTTTAAAAGAGAACAATCTGCACCTGTTCTAAGAGTCTCAAACAAAGCTTTCGGCATGGGCAGGAGAGTCCCTATCGTAGGAAAATATTTATCATAAAAAAAAGAGCCGGCATATGCCAGCTCTTTTCTTTTGTCCTACTCAGAACGAAATCAATGCATGGTTTCAGCTGAGATCTTTTGAATCTGCTCTCCTTTTTCTTTCATGAAAGCTCCGAGTTTATCGGCAGTTTCAGCACTTTCAACTTTTGCATTATTAAAGACTTCTTGTCCTTTTGCTTGCAGTTTAACTAAGCGTGTGTTGAGCTCAGTCATTGCTGCTGAATTTTTCTCCTTAACTGCCTTTTCATAGTCCACTACATATTGGTTATATGCATTCATAATGTCCTGGACATCTGAATCCAGGTTCTTGTCTACTGCAGTGGGAGTAGAATTCGTGGTGGTAGTAGTTGTGGTAACAGTACCTTCGTCACTTGTAGTTGTGACAGTTTCTTTCTTTTTGCAAGCACCTAATGAAAGTGCGATCATAAGAACAAAAAATAATTGCTTCATCGTAAATGTTTTAGATATTAAAATAAGTCTGCAGTGCAGGTTTTACAATTAGTATAAACAAATAAAATCAAAGTTGTTCAAATCAGCCTCCAGCACTCTTTGCACCGATGTATCCCATCTCATGAAGCCACTTAACTACTTTGTCCCGGTGATTGCCCTGCAGTATGATCTCTCCATCCTTAGCTGCACCACCTACGCCACATTTTGTCTTGAGCGTTTTGCCGAGAGTTTCCAGTTCCGTGGTATGACCTGAAAACCCCCGAATTATAGTGGCTTCTTTACCGCCTCTGTTTTTTTTGTCTACCCATACCCGTAAAGGCATAACTTTAATTTCATTTATATCTAAAGATTGAAACTCTTCACCCAATGGAAAATTGTAGTCTGGATCGGTAGAATACACAATTCCACCTTTGCTCGCTTTTGCCTTATTTTTCATCAATATTTTTTCTTTTCCATTCAAAATTAATCATTCGCATGATATCGATAGCCAATATGTGAAGAGAATAGCCACTATTCCCAGCCGCTACTACAGCAGTTTTTGTTCCGGGACATAAGATAAAAATACAACTGGACAGTTGGCTGTTTCCGGTCATAATATATACAGGGCCACTTTTTCGTCCGTCATAAATTCTAAATCCGGCTGTAGATATGGGGGAAGCTCGCTTCTCTAAAGGCGTCAAACTCTCATAAAGAATACTATTGCTTCGATAGCTAGTGATATAAACTCCAGCTAAAGTGGTGAGAAATCTCATATCACCATAGAGTCCTAGTGATTGGTTCAATCCACCATAATCTAGTGGATTCATTTCCCTGCCTTCAGTACTATAAAATTGAGGTAACAATTGCCTGCTAGAATCCAACAGAGACGTAATCAATTGTCCGCTGAAATTGTTAAAATGAGTAATATAATTCGAGTCCAGACTCTGTAAAATTTTGGCAAGTAAGTAATAATTATACTGTGAATGCTTGTATTGTTTATCACTTAATTCTTTGGGTGATAACTTAGTTAAGTAATGGTCAATAGTGTCCTCAGTCAGTTTTCCAAATGGCTGATGCGCATCTGTCCTTAAATGTGACATACCGGGTAATAGCTTTGGCAGGCCACTGGTGTGACTCATTAACTGACCTATTGTAATAGAATTCAATTCTTGATTTTTCATATCCAGAAACTTGATCAGTGAATCAGTGAATTGGATTCGTCCAAGTTCAAATTGGTTCATCAAGCAAAGATTGAGCACCGCATGAGTCACACCACCTAGAGGGAATAGTGTACTATCAGTTATTGGTCTAGTACCGGCACGGCCATATGTGCCGAAAGTATACAGATAGGTAGAATCTTCTACTAATACCCCTATAGCATAGCCTGTGTGAGAAGGGGTAAAAGATTGAGCCTCATTTCTAATGATTTTCTTTATTTGCCCCAGCAATTGAGATCTTTGATTCTGTGCAGTGAGAACAGATGTAACACACAAAATTATAAATACAATCCCCTTTTTCATGACACGCATCAACCCTTAAACTACAGATTTACATGAAAAAGTTTAATTTTCAATTTTTTTTTGGATGATTTTTTAATCAGCAAAATGATAAGCATAGTTTGTGCTATGTGAAGTCTTATCACGCTATGCTACGTACCTGGCCGGTGAGGTATTCCAATAAAATACCGGTTGAGACAGCTACATTAAGTGATTCCGCTCTGCTACCTGCGGCTCCGTCTATTCGAATCATATGATCTAATAAACTGAGGATTTCAGGTGAGATACCATGCGCTTCACTACCCAGGACTAAAGTGCTTCGATCCGGAGGAGAAAGTTGATGATGATTTATACCACTAAGTGTAGCGCCTATCAATGGTCGGGGTAGCCCAGTCACTTCCTCTTTAGTAATTGTAGAGCACTTCACCCTGAGGAAGCTCCCCATAGTAGCTTGAAGGAATTTCGGATGAAAGACGTCCACACTACCTTCCAGTAGATATATCTGACGTACTCCAAACCAGTCAGCGCTGCGAACAATAGTGCCTAAATTGCCTGGGTCATTGATCTGATCTAAGAGAATGGAAATGGGGCTTTCAGGTACTGAGAGATCGTAATATTCCTTCATTTTACAAATAGCAATAATGGGTGATGCAGTTGAGAAGTGACTGATACGCTGCATTTCAGGAGCAGAAACGATGCCGATATTGTCAATGTTGTCTAGAAATTCAGACTGAAAATCAGGTGCGATCAATACTTGATCGATCATAGCCGGACATTCGCTTATTAGTTCCTTTACATTTTTCTCACCTTCCAATTTGAATAATTGATATTTTTGCCTAAACTTTCTAATAGTTAAGGCAGAAATAATTTTCAGCCGTGCTTTGGATATTTTTTCTCTCATCATATTGAATGCAGCAAAATAGAGCAATAAAAATACACTTTCTATGGCTGGTAATCATCTTACCTGCCTCGTTGTTTTTTGGCTCATGCAATCCCACCCGCTATCTGAGTGCAGATCAAAAACTATACAGCGGCGCCAAAATCATTGTGCATGATGATAGTTTGAAAAGTAAGACTAAATCTCAACTAAAGGAAAATTTAATCTTACTTAACCGACAAAAGGTAAATAAAAATATTGCGCTGAATGCGTATTATAAATTACAATCTAGCCAGGATAGTACGGGATTCAACTATTGGTGGTATAATTTGCTCAAAGAAGAACCGGAGTTTTTTGATACGCTCACAGTAGTAAATGTGGTGAGGTCAATGACCAACTATCTGAAGCGATCGGGTTATTTTCAGGCACACGTCACCTACGAGACCAAAGTAAAAGATAAATCAGGCTCTGTAATTTATCATGCCTTCCCTGGGAAGTCCTATACTTTTCAAGACCTTACCTTTGAAGTGTTAGAGCCTAAATTAGCCAACTTCCTAGCTCCGTATTGGGAGGATTCTAAATTGAAAAATGGAGAAATAGTCTCTGATAATCTCTATCAGGAAGAAAAGACACGAGTGGTGAGTATCCTAAAAAATAATGGATTTTACTTTTTTGACCCTTCGATGATCTCTCCCCTGATCGCTGATAGTATCGGAAGTAAAATCAATGCAACCTTTCTGATCAGTGAGAGCAGGGATCCTGAGGTGCTGACGAGATATAGGTTGGGAAGAATAAACATACACAGTGACTTTGACCCAAACTTCAATATGCTCTACAGATTGGATACGGTGATCAATGATTACCGATTTTTGAAGATTAATAAGAAGTTTAAAGTGAAGCCTTCTACCGTACTTCGATACATCTATATCAAGAAGGGAGATTATTATTCAAAAGAAAATTTTGACCGTACATTTCGTCAGCTCAATAGGTTGGGTCTATACCGATATGTAAATATTAAAGAAAGCCGTGATGATGAAGAGCCGGATATACTGAATGTAGATATATTATTACCGCAGACTAAAACCCTCAATTTTAGCTATAATTTTGATATAAACCGTACTAACTTAAAGACCGGAGTAGATATATTTTCTTCTTTTGCACTGCAACTCAGTCTGGCGGTTAATAAAAGGAATTTATTTAATGGCGGTGAGGCCTTGCATTCCAACATAGACTATGGCATAGAGCGCAGTTTTAAGAAGGGGGATAACTATATCAATCGGCAAGAAATCAGACTAAAAAATACACTTGCTGTACCTCGCTTTATGGACTATCTGGGCATTATGTCCGGGCTTAGTAAAATAAAGACAAAAAAAGGGTCATTTTTCGAACAAAAATTCTTAGAGGCCCTGGATGATAGAGTGACGAGTAATGTAGGACTGGACTTTGAATTTGTCAATTTTGAACAGTGGTATCGGTATTTCAGTACAAATACCTCTTACGGTTTCCTGATCACTCAGGACGCGGAGCATCAATATAAATGGGATCATCTGGGTATCAGCTTTTTTGTCCCCCAGTCATTTATCAATTATGAAAGGATTTTAGACCAAAATAAATTTCTTGAAAATAGTTTCAAATCAAACCGATTGTTTACAGGTTTTCTACTGAGAAATTTTGAGTTTAATTACAACAAAGCACTGGATGTATTGGGTCAAACACAAGGGGCAAATGTAACATTTGAAATGTCGGGGTTTGAGATCAATGCACTCAACAAAATATTTGATCCGAAGAGTGACTGGAAATTATTCAGGAATGTCGAATTTAGCAAATACTGGAAACTGAGCGTAAGCGGTAGTAAGGTACAGCGCCTCACTGATAATATATATGGTGCTGCTAAGCTCACACTCGGTGCTGCACATTCATTTGGATCATCCTCCAGCGTACCATACATTAAACAGTTCGAAATAGGAGGTCCTTTCAGTATTCGTGCATGGCCGGTAAGACAGCTGGGTCCGGGCAGCTATCGCGATTCTTTTCAATTATCTACATTTCCTAGAGGACCCTATTATCAGACAGGAGATATTAAGATGGAATTGGTTTCCGAAATAAGGTTTCCAATTTATTATGTATTCAAAGGTGCAATATTTTTGGATGCCGGAAACGTGTGGTCTTGGGACAAGAATGATAATAGGCCCGGAGCAATGATTAATTGGGGATTTCTTAGTGATGTAGCTATCGGAAGTGGGTTTGGACTGAGAATGGATCTTAAATTATTTATTCTGCGGCTCGATATGGGAACTCAGATAAAGAATCCATACCCGATAAATGGTCGTGAATATTTCCCCAACAGATCATTTCATGAGGTATGGACTAACCTGGTCTGGAACATTGCAGTCAATTATCCCTTCTAATTCATAATGGAATCGACTAACTGGATTGATAATATAGAGCGCAGTGGAAAGCAGGCTACAGAGGATGAATTATTTACTATATTAATTCCTACCTGGAATAATTTGCCCTACCTCAAGAAGTGTGTAGAAAGCATTTTAACTCATTCTTCATATAGTCACCAACTTATAGTGATAGTAAATGAAGGTACTGATGGTTCAGCGGAATGGGCTAAAAATCAAAAGAACTTAGATTGGGTCATCTCACCACACAATCTTGGCATCTGCTTTGGGCTCAATGCAGCCAGACGCCTTATCCGGACAGAGTATGTCATGTACATGAATGATGATATGTACGTCTTACCGGGGTGGGACCAAATATTGAAAGAAGAGATGGTTCTTATAGGTCACAAATCATTTATGTTGTCTTCTACCTTAATTGAGCCCAATGATACCGGCAATCCCTGTGTGGTAGTAAGTAATTATGGAGATACCCTAGAAAGCTTTGAGGAAGACAGATTAATGCGAGAATTTCAACTTATTGATAAGGTGGACTGGGCAGGAAGCACCTGGCCACCCAATGTGATGCATCTGGATGTTTGGGATCTGGTGGGCGGCATGAGTATAGAATTTTCACCCGGCATGTACTCGGATCCGGATCTTTCCAGAAAGCTATATCAAGCAGGCGTGCGACATTTCAAAGGATTGGGTAAGAGCAGAGTTTATCATTTTGGATCTAAATCTACCGGTCGCAGAAAGGTCAATCGGGGGCGTGATACATTTATATTGAAATGGGGTATAACACCACGACTGTTTTCCCGGGAATACATTTATCGTGGAGAGCCTTGGTCTAACCCTGCACCGGACGATTTCTCTCAGTCAATTTCTCTTATGTCCCGTCTAAAACTTATTTGGGCTGCCATACAGAAAAATTTAAAATAGATTCTATTTTATTTCTGCAGCAATACTATCTATAAACTCATTAAATGGATGCAGTGATTCAAAAATCTTGGCACAGTAAGCCGCTGAATTCTTTGCTTCCAGTTGTTTATCACTAATGTGGTGGATGAGCGTGAATTCTTTGTACTTGA
>DAOLZQ010000003.1:0-96065 GCA_035426385.1 Saprospiraceae bacterium | reverse complement strand
TTGGCGCATGATATCCATAGATAATTCACTATCTAAAGTAAAACTCTCATCAACGTACCTAAACGGATAGCCAAATTTAGTATACTTAGAAGCAACCTTCCATTTATTAACCAACGCCCCTTTCTTATCATAGCATCCTATGTAGTCAGTGTAACCGGAATTGATATAAATAATGCTATCTGTAATTTGAAACCTGTCAAGGTCAGATATTGCAAAAATCTTATTATTTATGTTGTTGAAATAAGATTCTAATAGTAAAGTATATGATATAGAATCCTTAAGTATATCATCAATTCTGCACAAATGGGGAATTTTATGAAATATTGAATAATAATCATAATATGGATTCATATATCTTCTTTTCATATCTTCAAAATCAGGTACGGAAATTAAATAAATTTCGCGAGGATCATGTGAAGAATAAAATTCATCCGGCAAGCCAATTAAGTGAAGCGAATTTGAATCGCGATCGAATATTTTATAATTTAGGTCAAATTCATTAATTATCTTTAAATTAGTGTCAATAACTGCAAATTTCGAAGAAAACTTTTTTTGTAAAAGTATTCTATCGGCACTTAGAAAATTTATGTTATCAATTACTCCAAAATCATGCTCTAAATTTTTCAAGGATTTTGTAGAAATAACATTTCCCTTTAAATCGGCTATTTTGAACCACATGGCACTGCTTGGATCAGCAAGGTAGAGCCTACTTTTATTCCCAAATTTTATCTCTCTTATGAATTTCGGTGGATAATTTATATTCAAATCATAAATTTCCTCTCCAATTTGCTTTACCGAAACGGAATGGCAGCTAATAAATATTATAAATAAAATAACCCAATGGACGCTTGTAATCCATTGGGCTATCAACTCAGATACAAAAATCTTCACTTTATTCGTTTATGCCAATGACTGAGTTTAAAGCACTGGTAGAAATATCGATAAATTTCCAGTACACAATACCATTCTTTGGGCCTTTCAATTCCACTGTAGTCGTACCATTAATTACACCGGCAGTATTGGTGGTACCAAAAATCACATTAGCGTCAGTGCTATAAGTTGAAAAAGTCGTTTGTAGATTCGCCGAACCCTGAGCAGCCAATTTCAATTTATTATAACCTTCACTTCTCTTTCCCGTAATTATTACATCATCAGCACAAGTACCAGCATTATTTCTACATCCATAATCAGTACCTCCATTATCATACCATTCACGGAGTGGCGCACGCTGTTGCAATTGTGCATTAGGATCTAATTGCACCTGATCTTTTTTTAGACTTACCAGTTGTTCCTTGTCGCAGTTTGTAAAAATCAGTGCAGTGAATAAAAATACACCAATAGATAACAGTTTAAATATTCCATTTTTCATAAGATAGAGATTTAATATATAAAAGATACCCTACTCTTTTAAAGTTATTTTCAGTTACAACTATCTCTCCGGAAAGTTTGTAAAAAAAAAAGAATTTTTGACTTCTCATAATATAGTATTTCAGTTAACATACTATTAACATTTATCATTGAACTTGAATATTTATGATATATTCTACTGAATCCAACTCCTTTCCCAAACTAAAAAGGTAACTCACCCGCAGATATAACTGATTTCCACAGAGACATTGTAAAAAAGAGCCGTAGGCTCGACCCATTTTGTAACCCCGGATATCAATCCGGGGAAAAAATAACGATTGGGATTGAGTGCCGTAGGTACGCCCATTTTTTAAAACTATATGCCAAATTGTATCATCCTTTCACATTCGTTATTTTAATATGAATTCGAAGGGCGGCACCCTTCGAGGATATATTGCGCTCCTTCAGAGCTTATATTTTGGGTAACCTGACAAAGGGCTGCGCCCTTTGCTGATGTATTACGCTCTTTCAGAGCTTAAACTAAATTGTTGGCTACAAAATCCTTTGAGATTTGCATACGTATTGCGCTCCTCCAGAGCTTGTATTAGTCTATAGAATTGTGCATGCACATGTTCTTTCAGCCCTGAATGGACGTGATACATTTCCGAGGTTAGCAAACAATCTCTGAATGGGGAAATTCGTAACTAAATTGAAACTCATTAATAATTTAGGAGTACTGACCACTCAGCGGTATGTCCCTGTAGATTAAGGCAATTACTCTCCTGACTATTGCAGGGTAACGGCTCCTTATATGCCTAGAAATACATTTCTGCGTTGATCTGCGTGATCAGCGGGCAAAAACCAATTGAAATTCATTTTTTTTATTAAATTTTTCACTTTAACAAATAGTAGGTGTCTACTTTCAGATTTGACTCATTCTATTATATTTACAAAAAATCACAATAATGCTCTCCAAACTATGTGTTTTTATACTAATTGCCACTTTTGCCTTCTCTAATTGTTCAAAAGGACCGGAAGCAATCATCAAAACGGTCACTAAGATCGACACTATTTATATAGCACAAACCGATACAGTCAAACTCATTGAATACATAAATGATTCTACCACTACTTTCATTTTATCGAGACATGCTGAAACTTCCGGAGCAGGCATGGATCCAAGCTTAAGTGTAACCGGACAGGAACGCGCTATTGAATTGGCTAGAGTATTGCATACGACACCTATACGGGGGGTCTACTCTACAAATTATAAACGTACCAAAGAAACTGCCGCGCCACTTGCCGAAAAAAACAACCTGACAACTCAAATTTATGACCCCGAAAAATTATCACAACTTATTGACCAACTTCTGCTTCAATACAAGAATCAGGTGGTCTATGTAGTCGGTCATTCCAATACTACCAATGTATTGTTGAATACTTTGGTCGGCAATCCGGTGTATCCGGATATTCCGGAAAATGAATATAATAACTTATACATAGTCAGTGTTTCTGAAAAAGGTAATGCCAGAGTAGTACATTTAAAATATGGAAAATAACGTACATTAGTTAATTCTGCGTGATCAGCGGGATGACCGAATGTAGCCCTGCCTTGCAGGGCCGAAGATGGGGTGCCATCTTTGATGAGCGAACTGCGAGGCTACGCTCGCAGCTTCCATGAATAATGTAAGCGTAAAGTAACCCTTTGATGAGCTATTTTAAAGGAAATAATGAATTAACAGCACACATCAGTTTCTAAAAGACAATAGTCTACGGGCTATTTCTTCGCGCCCCTACATGTTGTTGCTTTGATAATGCCGCTCCAGCGGTATGGCCATGCAAGGCATGGTTCAGGCGCTCACCCACAGATATAGTTGATTTGCATAGAGCAGTCAAAATGTATGCTGTTAAAATTTTAGATGCCTGACCGTTTTGTGGTTATTCTTGAGCATCTCGAGCGACATAATACCGATCTTAAGATGATCATCCACAAAGGTAGCTGATACTAGTTGATCACTGATATCAGTCTTTACTCCCTCAGGAACCATAGGTATATCTGACACAAGAAGCAAAGCACCTACTGGAATACGATTTTTAAAACCCACGGTAAAAATGGTCGCAGTCTCCATATCTACTGCCATACATCGAAGGGAAGTAAGATACTCTTTGAAATGATCATCATGCTCCCAGATACGCCTGTTAGTTGTATAGACTGTTCCTGTCCAATAGTCTCGCTCAAACTCTCTTATTGCGGTAGATATTGCCTTCTGAAGTGCAAAGGAGGGCAAAGCAGGCACTTCCGGTGGCATGTAATCATTTGAAGTACCCTCTCCCCTGATAGCTGCGATGGGTAAAACCAGGTCACCGAGATGATTTACTTTCTTTAGACCACCGCATTTACCGAGAAATAATACTGCCCTTGGAGTAATCGCCTCTAGCAAATCCATGACTGTGGCTGCATTTGGACTACCCATACCGAAATTAATAATTGTAATTCCGTCATGGCTTGCACTCTGCATTGCCTTATTCTGTCCCATCACAGGGACATCATAGATCTTAGCAAAGCGCGAAACGTAATCAATAAAATTGACTAAAATGATGTATTCCCCAAACTCCTCCAGTTGCCGCGAAGTATAGCGAGGCAGCCAATTACCAATAATTTCTTCTTTTGTTTTCATACTTATTTTTTCCTGACTATTTCCTCTGCCTTGTGCAATAAATTCATAAGTCTATCATCCAGTTTTTTAGACGCTTCATCTGCCTCCTTTTCCGGCAGTTTATTTGTACGCTCTATATCAGTCTTTAACTGATCCTTTTCCAGATTTAACTGCTCTACTTGATTTTGTTCAGATGATGACAGTTCTTTTTTATTTGAGCGTAATGTACTTATGACATTTTCAACTTTATCAATTGCGGTATCATATTTGCCTTTATCGAACTTATCTTTTTCCTGCTTGAGTACGTCAACCACTGACACGGTCAGATCCTTGACTTTAGTGTAAACCTGAGTGGAAGTGGCCTTTTCTTCTGGCGTTCCCCAAAAATAATTATAAACCAAAATCCCTACTATCAGGATGAGGGCAACTTTAATTAAAAACTTCATTCAAAATATTTTTCTTGATTCTTAATGTATTTTGAAGAGGCACGTCAAAGTTCATATTGTTTTATCTTACGATATAGCGTTCGCTCTGACAAGCCCAGTTCACGAGCAGCCTCTTTACGACGGCCTTTAAATTTTTTAAGTGACTTTGTAATCATTTCCTTCTCCATATCCTCGATGGAAAGTATTTCAGGTATTTCATGCATAAGCTCAAAATCCTCTAAGTCATTGTCCTGTAAGAAGACCGGACTCAAGGCATCCTGATGCGACAGTTCGGGAGAGGTGGGCAGAAAAGAGGTCTGTGCAGCTATAGTGCTATTGAAAGAAGCCGGGTAAATGGGCTCAGATTGACGTGTATAGCTTGATAGATGCTTAAGAGCAGAGGTATCTCTTACGACTAACTGATTACTATTAATAAGCTCAAACACAAGTGATTTCAAATCGTGCATATCCGACTTCATATCGTATAATAACTTGTACAGAATATCCCTATCGGATAGATTTTGTTCTGTATCGTCAGCGCGAATTATACTGGGCAGATTGCGCTTGGCCAATTGGGGAGCAATACGCATTATTTCTTCTATGGTCAATACCTGCTGATCGCACATCACTGATAATTGCTCAGTAACATTGCGCAATTCACGAATATTTCCAGGCCAACTATAATTTTCTAAGAATCTTAGAGCCTGCTCATCTAATTGAATACCCGGCGTATTATATTTCTCAGAGAAATCAAGTGCGAATCGTCGAAACAGAATCTTTATGTCTTCGCGTCGCTCGCGTAGTGGAGGTACTCGTATGGGCACTATATTCAACCTGAAATATAAATCTTCTCTGAACCTACCCTTCTTTACTAAGGATTCTAAATGTACATTCGTGGCTGCTATCACACGTACATCTGTCTTGTGAATCTTTGATGCTCCCACTCGAATATATTCTCCTGACTCTAATACTCTTAAGAGCAAAGCTTGTGTATCTAGAGGTAGCTCACCTATTTCATCCAGGAAGATAGTACCGCCATTGACTGTCTCAAAATAACCTTTACGCTCGCCAATAGCACCTGTAAATGAGCCTTTTTCGTGACCAAATAATTCTGAATTGATGGTACCTTCTGGAATTGCACCACAGTTGATAGCAATAAAGGGGTTGTGCTTGCGAATACTGAGAGAATGAATGACTTTTGAAAAAACTTCCTTACCTACTCCACTCTCACCGGTGATGAGCACTGTTAATTCAGTGGCAGCTACACGGACTGCAGTGCTAAGTGCATTTTCAAGCCCTTCGCTGTTGCCCAGAATACCAAACTTCTGTTTTATGCCCTGTAATTTCAAATTGAATTTATCATTTAAGCGTTCACTATTTCACCTATCAAAGTAGCACTGGTACAATCTGTAATTAGTACCTGTACCAAATCTCCCGGCTGTACTGAAGCCGTTTTATCTATCACCACCATCTTATTTTGGCTATTACGGCCTTTAAGTTGGTCTCTACGTTTCTTAGATTCTCCTTCAACTAATATTTCACATATTGTTCCGATATCTTTCTTGTTCAATTCGTGCGAGATATCTCTTTGCTTTACAATAATCTCACTCAGACGTCTGTTCTTTACTTCCAGTGGCACATCATCCGCATATTTTCTGGCAGCCTGTGTGCCCGGCCGCTCAGAATAAGCAAACATATAGCTCATGGTGTACTGTCCAAATTCAATAATAGATAATGAGTCTGCATGATCTTCCTCCGTCTCACTACAAAAGCCGGTGATGATATCACTTGAAATGGCACATTCAGGCATTATCTCATAGATGCGACGCACCTTTTCCATATACCACTCTCTGTCGTAAGTGCGATTCATTAGATCAAGGATACGTGAACTACCCGACTGTATAGGCAAATGGATATATTTGCAGATATTGTCATGACGAGCCATGGTGTAAAGCACGTCATCAGTAATATCCTTTGGATGTGAAGTCGAAAATCGAATTCTCATGTGAGGGGCGGCGATAGCAACTTGTTCAAGTAATTGAGCAAAATTTACGTTTTGATCTGCTTCTTGCCATTTGTATGAATCCACATTCTGGCCCAAAAGTGTGATTTCTTTAAACCCACGAGTCTGAAGATCCACTGCCTCAGCCAAAATACTGTGTACATCTCGGCTTCGTTCACGACCTCGTGTAAATGGAACCACACAAAAAGAACACATGTTATCGCATCCACGCATGATGCTGATAAAGGCACTAATACCATTACTCTCCAATCTTACCGGAGATATATCGCCATACGTTTCTTCTCTCGAGAGTAGTACATTGATGGCTCGCTCGCCATCGTCGGTACGAGTTATTAATTTGGGTAGATCTCGGTAGGCATCTGGGCCCACCACCAAATCTACCAACTGATTCTCCTCCATCAATACTTTCTTGAGACGCTCAGCCATACAACCCAGAATTCCTATGGTCATCTTTGGATTTTTGCGTTTCATTGCGCCAAAATGGACCAGTCGGTGGCGAATGGTTTCTTCTGCCTTTTCCCGAATCGAGCAGGTATTGAGAAAAACCAATTCTGCCTCCTGAAGATCGGTTGTCGGAGTATATCCTTCATTCGCCAAGATGCTGGCTACTATCTCACTATCCGAGAAATTCATTTGACAGCCATAGCTCTCTATATAAAACTTTCGCAAACCGGGTACACTGGCAGTCTCAGCAAAAACCTCTCCCTGACGTTCTTCTAGAATAACCTTAGTAGCGCCGCGCGCTTCAGAAACTAAATCCATTTAAGTCTATATTTAAAGTCGCAAAGATAACACATCTGACAAATAGTCAGTTCTCCTCTTAATAGAATCTGATAAAAAGTCAATTTTTCCAATCAAAGGTCTTAAGTTTCCCATCCGAGGCATAGATTATTACATCTCTGGCCGGATCAAAATCTCTAAAAGTTACATTATACCCATACTCCTGCATCTCAATCTTATATAAAGAGGACTCACGTGAACTGGCACCAATGCCATCATGCCAAAACCAATTACCATTCTGAGTAAACTCAACGTGCAGTGTGCTATCATTAAGAATTTTCACACGGGTCCCATCAGTTTGACTTACTTGGTTGAAGTTCATGATGTCATACATCTGACCTGTATATATTTTTCCACGGCGATATTGGAGTGATTCCTGCAGTCCTGAAGACTCACCATATATCCTAAACTCCAACACGCCCTTGTAATTGTCAGGAATTGACAATACAAATACCCGACTAGCATCATATGCCTCGAAAGAATTCAAAAATCGGTGCATTGCAGTATCAGCCTGTTGCCATAAGTTAGACATATTAAAGGCCAGAAAAATATTGACGATCACAAAAATTAATAAAATGATCTTTCTTATGAATGCCTTTAATTGGAAAAGTAGCAAAGTAAAAAAAGCCAATATAAAAACGGATGAAAAATAACCCAGACGATCATTTTCACTGTTTAGCAGCATGGTCATATACAACTGGATTACCGGCAGGACCGATACTGTATATAAAGCACCTAGTAGGAGTAATAACCCTGCAATTTTATTTCCTTTGACAAATGAAATTAAACCTGATATAGCAGTATATATTAAAACTATAGTTAGCGTAACACTAAAGATGGGCTGTTCCAATAATTCACCTAACATCATTTTCCAGGTATGTGGCCAGTGACGCGTTAGAAGAATATATTTTAAAAAGTAGCTATAATATTTTCCAAGTGTATGGAAGCTGAAAAGATGATTGAATGTGCCGGCGCCATAATGCATCACCCATTTACCATATACTATTTTACTCAATGAGAAGAACCCTGCCAGCATAATTACTAAGGGTAAAAAGTATAGGAGTGAGAATCGTCTAGTAAAGTTGGGAATATGTCCTCCAATCCTCAAAAACAGGAAACATAATAAAAGGCAAAAAGGCATCACCGCTGTCTGTTCCAGTGAAAAAATACCATAGAGAAACAGTCCGTAAATCAACAAAGGATTCCTCCAATGTCTATTCTCAGTGTCAGAAACCATTAGGTACAGTGCGCCCATCACACTAATGACCACTGAGCAATACTGAATACAAACTTTCCACACCACTACTTCATTTTGATATGGACTTACGAGGAATAGAAACGCACTAATGAAGGCAAATGAGGCGCTGTAAGTCATCCATTTGCGGGTTAATCTTTCCAAAAACAGAAAGGATATAAATGCAGCCATGGCATGCCAAAGTATATATAGATAGAACCAATAAATCGTATCCGAACCAACTGTTCGATAGAGAAGCCAGGAGAAGATATGCTGAAGATATCTAAAGTTTTTTAGACCGGCACATTCATAAAAATGTAGAAATCCACATTTATCATAGCCTTGTTCGAAACCAATATAATCAGTGACAAAACCTGCATATCTACTTGAAAAATAAATCACCCAGGTGGCTACCAAATAAATTAGAAAAACATAGAGCTTTCTCGACGTCAATTTTTTAAGTAATCGGTCTATATCCATATTAAATTGGTTTAAAATGAAGAGTATGCAATATATCAAACTGTTGAAGAAATTATTGAATAGCAGTGAATGAATGACCATTTTAATTTTGGCTGAATGATTTTATTACATTTATGTTGAATTGGCTACGCACATGAAGAAATATGGCCTTATAGGCAAATCTCTGGTTCATTCCTTCTCTAAGCAATATTTCGAACAGAAGTTCAGGATCGAAAAATTACGAAATGCAAGCTACGATCTGATAGAGATACCGGATCTTTCTCAAGTGAGATCATTGCTATTCGAATCCGGGTATGCAGGTGTGAATGTGACCATTCCGTACAAAAGCGAAATTTTCAAATATTGTGATAATCACACTCCTGTCGCACAGTCAACCAATGCTATCAATTGTATCCGCGTCAGCAACCACTCTCTCACCGGACATAATACGGATGTAGGTGGATTTATTACGCTTATCCAGCCCTATATAAAAGACTACCCACAGAAAGCAATTATATTGGGCAATGGAGGCGCTGCAGCAGCTGTGAAGACCGCATTTCAGAATTTAGATATTGCATACACTGTCATCAGTCGCAAAGCAGAGCTCAATACGCTAAGTTGGGTTGAACTATCCAATCTAGAATTGGATAACTATGATTTTATAGTGCATTGCACCCCACTTGGCACTTATCCTGCGATGAACGAAAAACCTGAGTTTCCCTATGAAAAAATAATTGCAGGCCAGATCTGCATTGATCTGATTTATAATCCACCGAAATCCTTATTTTTGGCTTCTTGTGAAGCCCAAGGTGCTATAATTATAAATGGATACAAAATGTTGGTATCTCAAGCTGAATTAAGTTGGGGTTTTTGGACAAAAATTGAAGAATGATAAAGAATTTAGATTTCAATAATACAGAGGTTGCCTTTAGAATTAAGAATGATCGGCAATTGGGTAAAATGCGTTGGCTGTACAATATGATGAATAAGCCTTGGTTAGTCAACATAGGAAGCAAACTGGGCTTAGCGGCAATTAAGGTACATCTACCCGGCGCTGAGACAGTTTTAAAAAGTACGATTTTCGATCAATTCTGTGGCGGAGAGACCCTGCTCGATTGTCAACCCAATATAGAAGCGCTAGCATCAATGAACGTGCTCACTATCCTAGATTATGGTGCAGAAGGCAAAGAAGATGAAACAGATTTTAATTTCACGATGAACAATACGCTACGCGCTATTGACTTTGCCCACCAAAATCCTAATATTCCCGTAGTAAGCACTAAGATAACCGGTCTTGCCCGTTTTGCGCTTCTAGAAAAAGTACATAATGAAGAGCCGCTGAATGACAGCGAAGACGAAGAATGGAATAATGTGATCAAAAGGATCGAGGCAATCTGCTACAATGGCTCACAAAAGGACATTCAGATCTACATTGATGCCGAAGAGACCTGGATTCAGAAGGCGGTAGATAACCTGGCTAATAAGATGATGTCTCTTTTTAATCAACAAAAAGCCATAGTGTTTAACACCTTCCAGATGTACAGGACAGATACATTAGAAATGATAAGGCAATCGCACCAATTGGCGCGGTCGGGGAATTATCTGCTTGGAGCTAAGTTAGTCCGGGGTGCTTATATGGAAAAGGAAAGAGAAAGGGCTGCAAAACTCGGCTATCCTTCTCCTATTCAAACCAACAAAGCCGGTACAGATACTAATTTTGATAATGGAATTAAATATTGTGTAGAAAATATAGAAGAAATTTCTATCTGCTGTGCCTCGCACAATATGAAGTCAAATTATAATTTTGCTCAATTACTAGAAGATCACCAGATCCGACACAATCATCCACATGTGATGTTCAGTCAGCTATTTGGAATGAGTGATAACTTAACATTTAATTTAGCCAATGCTGGATTTCGATCTTCGAAATACATGCCCTACGGCCCTGTACGGGACGTCATACCCTACCTCATCCGCAGAGCGGAAGAAAACACTGCTGTCTCAGGTGATATGAGCCGTGAGTATAAAGTGATAGATAGCGAATATCAAAGAAGAAAAAAATCCCGCTAGATGATACACCTATAGCATGCTTGTTTGCAATAAGTAGTTCTTTAGCAGTATTTCATAAATTCAAATCATTACTTTGCTATTATTTGGAGAGCTATGAGAATGCGCAGTCATTTCCCTGCACCTTACCATCTTAAAGGAAGCTTGCCTTTGGTACCTTTCCAAAGGTGAACTGAAGATATGTGATAAAAACAAATTAGGGACACACAAAAAAAAAGGCCCTCAAAATGAGAGCCTTTTCTAATCTTAATCTAATTAAACTAATTAGAAAATATATCGTACGCCAAACTGTGCAGCCCAGGTACTATAAACAGAATTACTATTTCTGAAAGGTGTAGTGGCCAACTGACCATTAGCAACATTCATATTGAATTTAGGTACATTGGTTTTATTGTCAGCTACCTTTAATAAACCATAATTGTAGAAAGAACCATAATCCAACTCTTGGCTGATACCCCATTTAGAGTTGATCAGATTTCCAACGTTAATCACATCAAAGCTCAACTGGATAGTATGAGTACGACCTGCATTCACTTTGAAATTGATGTCTTCCATGATCTTAAGATCTACTCTATTTCTCCAAGGCAAAAGACCAGAATTTCGTTTTACATACCCACCCCTAGCATCATTTAACGCCGGAATAGAACTTACAAAAGCGTCAAACGCTGCAGATTGTTCTTCAGGAGTAAATGTTCTGTCTCCAACTTTAAGTGGAGCAAAAGTCAGTTCACTGCCAGAGTTTGGAATATACAATAGGTCATTATTTACACCATCTGCATTTATATCACCATTGTAAGTATATGCAAATCGACCAGGATTAGTACCATTGTAGTACAGGCCAATCGTAGTGGCAAACATTGATCCGTGGTCCATACGATAAGAAAGGTTTGCACCTATTCTATGTGGAACTGCAAACTGTGAGTAACCCAACAGTTGTTCATTCGGATCATTTACAGAATAATTATTTGACCAAGCAGAGCCGGCAGCAGAGCCTGGGTTACCACTCACGTCTTCTGCATTGCTGTAATTGTAGAATACACCGGCATTTATCCCCTTATAATTGGCGATACTCAGTGAGATTGATGCAGCCATTGAATATCCCTGATCCTGATTGCTCAGCACTGGAACTACACTATTTACACCCGGGATTGTATTATAAGGCGTGTTTTTGGAACCACCCCAATAATCACGAGTGTCACCTGAGTAATTTAATTTTTCAGTTGCAGGTTTACGATTGGTATTATATTGGTAAACTCCTACTAAATCTTTTGTATAAATGAAATCAGTACTAATTACTAAAGGTGTGCCGGGAATCTTTACATCAAGACCGACATTAGATCTCCACACTTGTGGCATCTTAAAGTCAGGATCGATCAGAGACAATCCACCGGGAGCCTTTGAACTAGGAGTTCTTGGAAAATCTGAAGGTAATTGGTTAACCCAATATTCCGGATCTTTCTCAAAATGATCGATCTTACCTAACACTGAAGAAGATACGGGTTCGTATGTATTCTGAATAACACCGGCATTTGTTGGCATATTGGTAAACCATACAAATGGAATATTACCTGTGAAAATACCTGTACCACCTCTTAATTGAAGTGTCTTATTACCCAAAACGTCAAGGTTAAAACCTAATCTAGGTGAATATAAAGGCACTGATTTAGGCCATTTTGAAGTAGTGTAATTAATAGGTTTTCCATTAGGATCAAGGAAATTCAAAGTATCCACTACTGGGTTTGCAGGAGGATTGTCATTGAAAAGGGTGACATCGCCACGAATTCCTAAGGTAACATTCAGCCTGTCTGTCAGTGCTATTTTATCTTGTAAATATAGGCCTGCAAGACCAAAGTTAACTTTAGCCAGTCTATCTTGACCATTCAGTACATAGGTCACTCCATAAGCTATGGGTGCTGCATCATTGACAAAGTCATCCACTGAATTATATCGGTAATAAGATGATCCCAACCTCTGATATGAATTACCGAAATACATAGATTGATAACTTACTCCTGCCGTAAAGGTATTTTTACCCATAACATAGGTAAGGTTATCCGTGACAATGAGGTTCTTATTAATCAATTCGTTATTGTACGAAAATAATTCTGTTCCAAAACTCATATAGTTACTAAAAGTAGAACCTCCTGAGCCATCTCCTATATCAACAAATGGAAATAAGCTACCCGGAGTAGACCTGGTGTCCTGAATCCGGCTATAGGTGGCAATCAGTTGATTTGACATTTTAGAAGTAAACCTGGAGTTTAATTCTGCTGCAATTGAGCTTACCTTATTTGAGAGGGCATAGTTGGCATTTTCGAAAGCAATTGATTTATCTGAAATCCGGCTAGTGGAAGATCTAGGGTTTGGACCTGAGGAGGCATTGGTTCCCTGGTCATTTGTTCCCTGCATGTAAGAGTAGCGTATATTAAAGTTATTCTTCTCATTGATATTCCAATCTAAGCGGGCTAAGCCTTTCAGATTTTTGTTATTATATACATTATCATATCCTTGATACGCACCCGGATCATAACCATATTTAGATTTTAAGTGTGCAGATACTCTTTCCAGATCCGCTACGGTAGTACGGGATACGTTTGGCTTTCCTGAGTTAGTTCCATCATCAGCAATCCATAAATTACCTGCCTGCTCAGTATTTTCATACTCAAAATTGACAAAGTAAAGAAGTTTATTTTTAATGATAGGTCCACTCAGTCTGGCACCATAGATGGAAGAATTGGCTCTCGCATTCTCACTCAATGAATAGTCATCCACTTTTAATCCTGTGAAAGATTTAGGCCTAAGATATGCATAAGCCGAACCATGTACCTCATTCGTACCACTTCTGGTTACTGCATTAATACCTGCGCCGGTAAATCCTGTCTGTCTTACATCATAAGGAGCAATATTTACTTGTATTTGCTCTATTGCATCCAGAGAGATGGGCTGATTACCACCACCCGGAAGCGGTTCAGAACTCAATCCAAACGCATTGTTAAAGTTCGCCCCATCGATTTGAAGGTTATTATACCTGCCATCTCGACCTGCAAATCCATTTCCGTTAGCCTGAGGAGTCAATCTGGTAAAATCGCTAATACTACGTGATAATGTAGGTAGACGTTGGATAGCCTGGTTAGAAATGTTGGTAGCTGCGCCTGTCCTATCACGATTGATAACTGGATTCCGTTCGCCAACTACAAGTAATTCGTTTAATTGTAGGCTACTTTCATCCAGTGTGATGTTATCACCTAGTACATCGCCAAGGTTCAAATACAGGTTGTTTTCAACATAAGTGTTAGAACCAACTGCACTTACCTCTACAGTGTAAGGACCTCCCGGTCGCGCATTGAGAATGCTATAATTACCATTCTCATCGGTAATAGTTCCATAAACGGTCCCAGATGGTGTATGAGTAAGTCTTACCGTAGCACCAAGAACAGCATTACCACTTCCATCGACTACCTTACCGGTCATGCCGGCGGTTGTAACCTGTCCCATCAGTGATAAACTACTCATAATTAAGAAAAATAAAATTGTACTTTTTAACTTCATGATTAGTATTTTGTATAAAGAATATTATTGAAAAGCAATTAAGTTTTTTCAGTTCAAAGCCAAAATTAACTTTTTGTTAAATATTCATGTAAAATAAATTAATATTTAATAAAATATTATGTATTATATTATAATTCAGCTTTTTATAAATATATTATTTCAATAATTACTATATTTAAATAAGTTTTTATCCGTCAACATTGCTTAAAATCCTTAGGAAATCATTACTTTGCATTGGTAATTATTTACATAGGGAGGAATTCAAAACCAGCGATTAACTTGATTAATTTTTTTATTCATATATATTCTAAATAAATTCTAAAAACTTTCTCGATGAAATTTATTTTTACACTCTTTGCCACATTTATTTTCTTTTTTTCTGTTTCGGCGCAGCTCAAGATTTCAGAAATAATGTACAATCCACCTGAATCAGGTGATGATTCACTGGAATACATTGAAATTTACAATACCACAGATCTACCATACAGCTTGTCAGGTCACTTTTTCTCTGCCGGTATAGTGGATTCATTCTCCGCAGACGATGTTATTCCACCCAATGGTTACTTCATTACAGCAAAGAAAGCTTCTGCAATGCAAACCGTATTTGGCATCACTCCACATCAATGGAGGTCCGGCGCTCTTAGTAATAGCGGAGAACTTCTCTCTATTTCCAAAATTGGTGGTCCGGTAGTATTCTCAATGACTTATGGCGATGCAGGGACAGGTTGGGAGCCTCTTGCTGATGGCGAAGGATACTCCATGGAACTATGCGATCTTAATGCTGAGCCAAATAATAAATTAAATTGGAGTAAATCGCTGACCTCTTCCGGTAAATCAATCAATGGAAAGGAAGTATTTGGCACGCCTGGAAAGGCCAATACTGCTATTTGTCTTCCTTCATATAATGATACTGTGTTTGTTACCAATTTTACTTTTACACCACAGATCATTACTATCAAAGAAGGAGAATCAGTCCTTTGGATCTTTAAGGACGGCCAACATAATGTAAATGGACAAAAGTCTGTCTATCCGTCGAATAGTGATGATTTCTATAGTGGTGTGCCAAAAAGTGCACCTTACGAATATTCGTATGTATTCACTAAGGCAGGTACAAATGATTACCGGTGTGATCTCCATTTCGCGATGGGTATGACAGGGCAAGTAATAGTTCTTCCACTCCACCCTACAAAAGTTTACCCTCCAAGATCTATTGAAGATGCACGCAGGACAGATGCTACAGGCTTACCTCAATTGAAAGATTCACTTGCAGAATTGCATGGTGTCGTATATGGTATCAATATGAGAGCTAGCGGCATCTCTCTCACTATGATCGATGAGTCTGACTATGGAATCAATGTGTTCCAAGCTGCGCAAAATTTTGGCTATACAGTGCAAGAAGGTGATGGTATAGTGGTAAGAGGTACTATAGACCATTTCAATGGTTTGGCACAGATCAATATTGATACCCTCTGGAAAGTTTCCTCTGGTAATTCTTTGGTCCAACCACTGGTCACAACTACTTTAAGTGAAAACACAGAATCTTATTTAACCAAGTTGGAGAATGTGCACTTAAAAGATCCTTCTGAATGGAAACCCGGCACTACCTTCAACGCAACAGTTACTGATGATATCAACGACTATTCTATCAGGGTAATCAACCTAACTACGCTCTCTAATGAACCGGCTCCTGTAGGTAATTTCAATATTACTGGCTTGGGTAGCCAATTTGATAGTTCATCACCATACACAGATGGGTATCAATTAGTGCCGCGATATAAGGAAGATCTGGAATTAACCGGGGCTTCAAAAGCAAGTGTATTAAATTCCGGGATTAATTTATATCCCAATCCGGTATCAAATGAACTGTCTATCAGTAGCATCTATGAATTTTCCAAAGTAACTATTCAAAATATAAATGGCCTCACACTGCATTCCTATCAGAGTGTGACCAAAATAGATGTTTCTAGACTGCCAGTCGGCATGTACATTTTGAAACTTCAGACAAAGGAAGGGGTTGCTACTAAAGCATTTGTAAAGATGTAATCCATTATAGGTCGAAATAAAATGCGTCATGATGTTAGAGTCTGGCGCATTTTTTTTTGCTCAATCGTTACTATTATAAAATATCGAGAATTATGGAAATTCCGGCAGTAAGGAAATTTAACGAAACCAAATATATAAACGCTTTTAGCTTATCTACTAATATAATATATTGTATAATTATTTTTGCTCAATAATAAACAAAATATAAGCGTATTAAAGACAGAATTTTAAATTTAATTTGTAGATTTATTCACATATTAAAACTTAAATCAATCAGATATGATAAAAAAACTACACAATCTTCTATCTATTTGCCTCACCTTTTTCATTTGCTCTGCCATTTATGGCCAAGGGCCATCTAACGATAGTTGTGGCACTAATATCTCCTGTGAGAGTGCAGAAGTTATTACGTTAGGTTCTATCGCAGAAACTGTATGTATAGATAGATGCAATAACAATATGCCCGATGGACCTCAGACTAACGGTGCAGGCGCTTGTTCAGATATGACCACTCCTACTGCATGGTTCACTTTCACCACAGGGCCTACCACAAATTCGATTGTATTTGATCTATCATCTACGGACCTGCGGTCCACACTTTTTGCAGTTTTTTCAGATTGCAATACTATGGTAGCCTGCAATCCGGTAGATATGGAAGTCTTTCCCAATACTCAATACTGGATCGCTGTAACCGATGCTGGTGGAATGGAAGGCAATTTTGAATTGTGTCTCACTCCATTATATTTAACAAATCCTTGTATAACTGAGCAATCATTGAATATAATCGCAACTAGTCTAGGCTCTGATTTTAGTGGACCTTTTAAACCCTGCGAAGAAATAACTTTTGAATATCAAACCAACTTTATCAAGCTGGGAGCTCAGTGGATTCACAGCATAATCCCGGTTATCAGTGAATGTTTTGGGCATGATTCTGAAAGTGAACCAACACCCTCTATCAGACCTACCGGGAATGCGGTCTGGAATTGGTACCCTTCAAGTACACTAACTTGGAAACCATTAGACAACTCAAATAGTACCATTGGAATTGATACAGTGACAAACCACCTTTGTATCATTGGGACTACCGGTTGCAGTTCTTTTAAAGGAGGAGGCAATTGTTCTAATACCGGCACTCCCTTGCCAGCGGCCTGGGCTGGGGTTGTCTATTCACCAATTTGCGGCAGCGATGAACCTAATAAGAGCTGGGGTGATAATGCATCGGGGCCCTTCAAAGTTCAGTTTACGTTGCAAGTGCCTTGTGATGCATGTTCAGATACGGTTTGTAATAAATTTATTGTGGGTGTAACTGCTTTTTCCGATGGCCAGACCGGTGGATGGCAATCTTATTCCTGCAATGGCCACTCAATAGTATCCAAAAAACTATCTATACAGTGTTGCAACCCACCACAAATGACTTTGGAAAACGGTTCTACTTGTAGCGATATACCATTTATAAGAAATTTCGCTCTTGAGCCTTCTAATTCAACATTTAGATGGATAGTAGCGAATGCCAACGGCGTCACGGGTGCAACTTCAGGGTCAGATACTACTTTCTCTCAGACCTTGCGAAATGAATCAAATACGCCTCAGACGGTTCGATACCAGATAATTCCCACTAGTCCCGAAGGATGCGATGGTAATGCCCAACTCCTTGATGTATTAGTTTTTCCTGTACTAATCGTGGATGCAGGACCTGATAAGGTATCTTGTGCTGGAGCTAACTTTACATTGGGAGGAGCACCCGCAGGCACAGGCGGTGATGGGGGGCCCTATACTTACCAATGGTCAAATGGAGAGACCACTGAAACTATCTCGGTTGCACCAGATTCGACGTCTGTATTTACACTTACTGTGACTGACGGAACTGGCTGCTCAGGTAGTGATGAAGTAACAATCACACTCGATTCAATTTTAATTGTTGATATTAATCCGAATACAGATACATTATGTCTATCATCTTTGGCCGGACAAACGCTCACAGCAAATTCTAATGCTACAAATGAACCACTCACTTATGAATGGAATACGCCGTGGGGGAATCCTACATCCAAGACAATAGATATCACGCCACAAACGGCAGGCTCATATACTTTATCAGTGGAGGTAAAAGATGCTGCTGGATGCAGCGGGACCGGGACATCAACATTGACTTTACTTCCTAACCCGTCGGTCAATATTACGAACAAGCCACAAGACCTAAGTGACATTGACAGTTTTCTACTTCAATCTAGTCCATCATTTACTGAAGGAACATTATTTACATCTGAGCCATCAGGTGTAATCAGCATTGATGGACTTATCAATGTATTTGCAATGGAGGAAGGAATAAATTATACTTTCTACGCTACCTATACAGACGTGGATGGATGTGTGGGTCAAGATAGTGTTTCACTCAAATTAAATCACGGTTCCGGTGTATCCAGATCAAAGGAACTGCTTGGCGATATCTATTTATATCCCAATCCGGTATCAAATGAACTGTCTATCAGTAGCATTTATGAATTTTCCAAAGTAACTATTCAAAATATAAACGGCTTCACACTGCATTCCTTTCAGAGTGTGAACAAAATAGATGTTTCTAGTCTGCCTGTCGGCATGTACATTTTGCAGCTTCAGACAAAGGAAGGGGTTGCTACTAAAGCATTTGTAAAGATATAATCCATTATAAATTGAAATAAAATGCGTCATGATGTTAGAGTCTGGCGCATTTTTTTTATTTATCCTATTTTAGTTTGACTTAAATTAGGAGGCTAAATACAAGGAACCTGTAACAATTCCAGCAAAAAGGAGTTAATACGATCAACTAACGAATACATGGAGAACCCACAGATTCAAGGTAAGATTGGCCTCGCACTCTCCGGTGGAGCAGCTTTAGGACTAGCGCATGTAGGTGTAATTAAATACCTCGAAGAAATAAAATTAAGACCAACTATCATCACCGGTGTGAGTGTAGGAGCCATTGTAGGTGCTCTTTATGCTGCCGGAAATAGTTCATCGGACATCACTAGCTTCTTTAAGAAAATCAAAAGGTCCACTTTTTTACGCTGGCAGGCAAAGAAAAGTGGCTTATTTGACCTCAAATCACTGAAGATTAGTTTCATGAAATACCTACAATCACAGAATTTTGATGAATTGAAAATACCGTTGTATGTAGGAGTAACCAATCTGAATTCAGGACAGCCTGAAGTAGTGGATCAGGGTGATCTCTTCCAATGGGTCGTCGCTTCTTCGGCTTTTCCCATGATATTTCAATACCAAAAGATAAACGGACAGTTGTATGCGGATGGTGGCATTTCAAAAAATCTTATTGTGACTCCCCTACTAGGGAAAACTGATTTTATAATTGCATCCAATCTTCGGCCACTGGAATACTTAGAGAACGAATCATTTAAAGGTCTGAGCTCTATATCCCAACGGGTCATTAGTATCAACATACATAAAAAGGTAGATGACGAGATCAAGCTGGCTGACCTCTACATTGAGATGACCGGTATTAATAAATTTTCATTGTTCAAATGGAACAAACAGGAGGAGCTCATACAGTTTGGCTACGAAAAAACAAAAGAGGCATTCGAAGCTATTTTAGTCCAAAATCCTAGTTGATATTTCCGGTTCTACTATATGTGATAATAGTGATCTTCATCATCGTCTTCATTATATTCAATACGCTCCAGTAATCGGCTGGTAATTCTAAGAAAGTCCATTTCAGTAATAATACCGATGAGCTGGTGATCATCCACCACCGGCAAGCAACCTATACGCTTAGTCCGCATGATATTGAGCGCTTCCATGATAGTAGCTCTGGGATGAATTGTCTCAGGACGGTTGATCATTATATCTTTCACCAGGAAATAACCTTCACAGTTCACTTTTACCCGATCAGCAAAATGACGAAGTAGCAGTCTACTTGTGACAAGTCCCACCAAGTTACCTTTATTATCCTCAACCGGCATGTATCGGATCTTTCGCCAATTCATCATTTCGGCCACCAACTCGATAATATCATCTTTCTGGACCGTAAATAAATCCGTCTCCATAAATTCTTCCACAAATAATTTTGTGGGTTTGTATTCCTCAAGATCACTCAATTTAGGCGCTTTCCATTTATGTACCGGAATTTCCTGTTCTTGATTCTTAAGGATAGCTTGCGTCAACACCGTTGTAGCTTCATCTCTTGAAACCTTCCGGATGAATGAAGTATAAGCACGCAGTTGCCAGCGGGCACCAGTCATATGCTTCTCTGCTCTACCCTTGATTACATCCATATATCTGGAGATATCATGGCTATCTATTCCCCTCAGTTTTAAGCCATGTTCAGCCAGTGGAATAAGTTCACCCAATGCCAATTCTGCGGGCCCAATCTTTTGATCTTTCAGCCAGGTGAACTTCGAGTCTATTCCAAACTGTGCTGCCTTACCAAAATTATCTCGTACATCATCCCAGGATATGCTTTTAGTGATATCATTATATTGATCGTGCATTCCAGCCATCATACCCAGCCAGAAAGCGGCATTAGCGACTTCATCAATGACAGTAGGTCCACTGGCAAAAACTCTGTTCTCAATTCGTAAGTGAGGCTGTCCATTAGGGCTAATACCATAGCAAGGTCGATTCCATCTATACACTGTAGAGTTGTGAATCTGCAATGCCTTTAGCGAAGGTATCTTTCCCTCATTGACCATTTTTATGGAATCATCATAATTATCTCCAGTCATAATCACTCTAAAGCGGCTAATATCCTCTTTGTAGATGTCCAGGATAGAATTCTTGAGCCAGCCCTTACCAAAGCTAACTCTAGGACTTCGATCTCGCATATGCTCTGAAGAAGTCCTGGTATCAAGCGCTTGCTGAAACAAAGCTATTCGTGATTCATGCCACAAACGACGGCCAAATACGATAGGGCTATTAGCGGCCAGTGCAATCACCGGAGCAGCTAGTGTCTGTGCTATATTATATTGCTTGACAAAATCATCCGGTTTCACCTGCAAGTGAACTTGAAAACTGGTATTGCAGGCTTCAAGAAGAGGTGAATCGTGTTTGATAGACAACTCATCTATGCCTGCCAGTCGAAGTTCGTAAGCGCTACCGAGCAGCAACTCATTAAACGCCTCCATAAGGGCATAATAACGATCTTTCGGAGTAAGATTATCGAGTGTTAAGTCGAATTTATTCAGGGTAGGTAGTATCCCGGTGAGCACTATCTTCGAATCAAAAGTATCCAATACTGGCTTGAGTATCTCAAGTTGGCCCAAAACTTCTTGCTCCATGTCGGAGAAGCACTTTCCTGTGAACTCACGAGGCATCAGATTGGATTCTAGATTGAATTTCGCCAACTCAGTACCCAGCCATTCATACTCCTTCATTTCTTCCAGCACTTCCATGGCGATGAGACTGGGTTTGTACGTTTTCTTATTCACCATGACCATCTCTTGCTCTGCACCTATGCGAATCGGATCAGTCTCAAAGAGATTTTGCTCAAGCATCATTTCCAATGCTTTTACATCATTTAGTAGATACTTCACAAACTTTTGAAGTTCTTCTTTGGAATTTAATTTATTGACGGACTGTTCACCCATATTTTTGTTGGCCGGATTTATTCTGCTGCGTCAAATATTAAAATAATTTTCTATTTTTCATCTAAATAAAGTCAAGAATAAATCAAAAACAGCAATATTCACGTTAAAGCGTCATGAATCGTATTAGTCTATTCTTAATTTTAGCCTCATTTGGCGTACTTTTGAACGGGTGTGGAAAAGATACAAACAAGAAATTCACTCTTAGACTCGACACAAATTTCGATGTACCAGCCGGTCTTAATGTCTTAGATGCGCATTATTTTATCATTCGAGGGTTACTAACTAACTATAGTAGTATTATCAATAAAAATACTATCCCGGCTGGCGCTCAGATCAGGCTTGAACCGGAAAGAGCTTCACTTGAAGATCTTTTTAATCAGACTGACCTTGATTTTATTGATAAGATTTCTGTAAGAATATTCACCAATGATAATCCGACAGATAAACCGGAATGCTTTTATCTGGAAAATATCCCTCTTAATGTAGACAACTATATGGATTTATTTCCTACTTCCTTTGACGCCAAACCATTTCTGGAAAGACCGGAGATAAATGTAGAGGTGAAAATTACTTTAAAGAGAAATTCAGGTTCACAAAGCAATCTTCACCTCACACTCGATTTTAAAGGCAACTATTAAAGTTCCCTAATCCGCACTCTCTAGAATGAAGCCGGGTATTATACCTACTGTATGTTCACTCACCATCTTAAAGTCTGTACTGAGTTCTACCAACTTTCCGGGGCTAGAATAGTCCAGAGGAAGGGTCAAGTAAATATGTCCATTAGACGCTCGGAAATACATACGGTAAGCGCCTGACATCACTACTTTTCCATCACCGAGCACATTTCCCGACTTGACTTTAAAGGCATAGGCATCGCTATTGGCCAATAGCATTAATCCGACTTCTTTGGCATAAATTAGTTTGGAAAAAGAAAAAGCGGCAGGATCTAGTCCCTCAAAAGTCATTTTAGCTACAGTAGGCTGAGATCTCAATTTAGTCCAGACAGAACCATTAGCAAATGATTTACCTGCACAAGCTATATAAAGTCGATTTCCATCTACTGCGATACTATTTGGATTAGTCCCTACCGTAAAACTACCGGCTACACTATTATTCTTCAGTGTAATGATAGATACTGTGCTATCGGGTATCGGAGTGTAGTCCACAGGGTTGTATGCTCCACCATTAGCAACTAATAAGGTATCGCCGATGATAGCCATCTCTTCTGACCCGGCACCCAGTTCCAGATAGCTTCGCAGTTTATAATCATTGACATTGACTACCGCAACACCACCATGCTCATTGTTTAACCCCCAATAGCTGATATACGCCTGATCACCATAGAATTTAATATATCGGGGATTATCAATTCCTGTAATTTCTCCGGTGTATTTAAAGTTAAGGTCAGTCACTACTACTCTACTCGCATTATTCACAACTATGTAGTAGTGGTCGCGATAGTAACCTATAGACTGAACGATATTGCCCAATATTTGTCCATTGTTCTGCTGCTTAAATAATTCATTTTTTACCCGGCCTGAATCACTAAGAAGTGAAAGTGTACCTGTGCCATTATTGAATACTCCTTCATTGGAAATAATGAGACCCTTCCCAAAGGTCACAGGAGCTTTGGTATCATCCTTACCACAAGACATTAGTAGCAAAGCTACACTGAGGAAATAGCATACTTTTCTCATACGAAATCAATTTTAATTTATAACTTATTAATAAATGCAACCTCAATATCCCGTTCACCTCAGGAATATTAAAACAAAACCCACCAGGCAGGTCTTCTGACTTTTCCTTGTTTTGATAACCTTCCCGGAAGATTTCCAGTGGCATATGCAGATCAAAACTTTCTACAGGAATCACAGCAGAGGGAACTGTGCAGGACTTACACCTGCTTCCCATTTAATTTCATCATCATGCTCGATGATAAAAACCTTGATAGGCGTCAAAGATAATTACTATTGTGATTTTTTGTACTTTTGCGCCGTTAAAATTTCAACGTAGTCTAGATGATCGAAATAGGATTCAGACAATTATCTATAAATGATTTTGAACGAATAGTGCTTCATGATGAAGCAGTGACGCTCAATGAGCAGGCCATGGATAAGGCTCGACTCAATCATGAATTTCTCAAAGAATTTTCCAGTAATAAAATTATTTACGGAGTCAATACGGGTTTCGGGCCTATGGCTCAGTATCGTATTGAGGACAAAGACAGACTGCAGTTGCAGGTCAATCTAATAAGATCTCATTGTACCGGTGCCGGGCCTCTAATGGCTGACAGTTTAATCAGAGGAATTTTATTGTGCAGATTAAATACATTGTTATTAGGATACAGTGGTATTGAACAGTCCCTATTATATCAGTTGGCTTATTTTCTAAATAATGGGATTTTGCCTGCTATTCATGAACTGGGTAGTGTAGGCGCTAGCGGTGATTTAGTACAGCTAGCACAAGTTGGCTTGGCTCTACTAGGCGAAGGGGAGGTAAAAGTCAATGGTAATTGGCAACCTACGAATGATGTATTCCGGGAATTCAATCTCTTGCCTATAAAGATCGTCGCCCGGGAAGGACTGGCGATAATTAATGGTACCTCTTCAATGACAGGAATAGGTCTGGTGAATATTATCCGCGCAAAACAACTTGAAAGGCTAGCCATCATGGCTTCCTGCATGATAAATGAAATAGTTAGTTCCTTCGATGATCATTTTGCACAGCCGCTCAATGAAGTGAAGCTGCATGAAGGACAACGCCTCATTGCGACAGCCATGAGACGTATTCTGGATGATAGCCTATGTATCCGCAAGCGGGATCATATATATTATTCCAATATACCCGATAAAGAGATTTTTGCTGACAAAGTGCAAGAATATTATTCCCTCAGATGTGTTCCCCAGATATTGGGTCCGGTATCAGATACTCTTTCCTTTGCTGAAAAGGTACTAATCGATGAAGCAAACTCAGTCAATGATAATCCGGTGATCTCTGGAGAACATTCATATGTTTTTCATGGTGGTAACTTTCATGGAGACTATGTATCTCTTGAAATGGATAAAGTTAAAATTGCAATCACCAGACTGTGTATGTTGATGGAGCGCCAATTAAACTTCTTATTAAATGATCACCTTAACCAGATATTACCACCTTTCGTAAATGGGGGTAAACTTGGCTTCAATTTTGGATTGCAAGGTGCTCAGTTTACTGCCACTAGTACGACAGCAGAGAATCAAACCTTATCTAACCCAATGTATGTTCACAGCATACCTTGCAATAAAGACAATCAGGACATCGTAAGCATGGGAACTAATGCAGCTCTGATGACCCGCCGTGTAATAGAAAATACTTATATAGTCATGGCTATACATCTCATGGCTATCAATACTGCAATAGAATACCTGGGCATTGAGGAGAAACTTGCCCCAGCAACCAGACAATGTTATCGTGAATTGATTGTGGTCTTACCGCCAGTGAAGGAGGACAAGCCTTTGTCAGGAATAATTAATTCCTCTGTAGATTTTCTTAAAAACATGACACTTTAAGGTGGAAAACGAAATAAAAAAGACTTACGCATTGGTGACTGGTGCCAGTAGAGGCATAGGAAAAGCAATCGCACTCAGTCTGGCAAAAAAGGGTTATCAACTGATCATTAATTATAAATCAAATGACGATGCAGCCCAAAATCTATTACACCAATTAAATCTTAATACCCCCGGAGATCATTCTTTACTGAGAAGTGATGTCGGGAACTATTATGAATTTACAGAAGCTTTTTCTTTATGGTCGGAAGAACACACTGATGCTGAAATAGAAATCTTAGTTAATAATAGCGGCATCAGAAAGGATAATCTGCTGATTATGACCTCGCTTGAAGATTGGCAAGAGGTAATCAATACTAACTTAAATGCTTTCTTTAATGTGACTAAAATAGTTTCAGACGGTATGATCAGAAGGAGGCGTGGTCGCATTGTAAATATAGTTTCATTGTCGGGTATTAAAGGAATGCCGGGACAAACTAACTACTCTGCCTCAAAAGCAGGTTTGATCGGAGCTACTAAAGCACTTGCACTTGAATTGGCAAAGAGAAATATTACAGTAAATGCTGTGGCACCCGGATTCATCAAGACGGACATGACCGGTGATATGGATGAAGCTGAGCTCAAATCGCTAATACCGATGAACCGTTTTGGAACCCCGGAGGAAGTCGCAGCAGTTGTTGATTTTCTCGTAAGTCCTCAGGCATCTTACGTGACTGGACAAGTATTGAGTGTAAATGGTGGTCTATATACTTAGACTATTCCTTTAGGCTCCCCTAATTCCCCTAATTCGTGCTTTTGCTATACTGACCTAATACTATCCTTTCCTTTCCCTGCATATCCTTTACAATGTCTATAGAAATGAAATTCATTGCCCCCATAAGCTCTGCGACAGCTCTTACATGGTATTCACTGCATTCGAAATATACCCATCCTGCTGGGGTCAAATGCGATCGAGAGAAAGATAAAATTGCCCTATAAAATACTAAAGGATCATTTGTAGTACAATAAAGAGCTACCTCAGGTTCAAATTTTAATGTAGATAGTGACATTTCACTCTGTTCAGCTTTCAGGATATAAGGCGGATTACTGACAATGAGATCATATTTTGCAGATAAATCTGTGTTTGGTTTTAAAATATCCGAATTAACCCAAGTGACGTTTGCATTCAATTGCTCAGCATTGAAGCGGGCAACTTCCAGCGCAGACTCACTGATATCCAGCCCTGATATACTCCAAGAGGGAAACTTCCATGCCAAAGTGATGGGTATGATACCGGATCCTGTTCCCACATCCAGTACATTTAATGATCTTTCATGCTCAAAATGCTCAATGATCTTATAAACCAACTCTTCTGTCTCAGGACGAGGGATAAGGACCGAACTGTCAACTCTGAACCTATTTCCATAGAACCAAGAAATACCGGTGATATATTGTACAGGCTCATCCAACAATACCCGATTTAAGGCTTCGAACAAAATATCTTGCTCTTCTGCAGTCATTTTTAGTCGATGCTTGCCATGAAAGAGATCCTTCTCTAGTGCACTAAGGATACTATGAGCTTCCCGCTCTCCCGATTTTAGTTCGAGTTTATTTATGAGATTTGAAAAAATCTCCCCTTGATGATTCATAGGAGGTTAATTTTTATACTTTTGCTTTTTATATTACTTTTTGTTTAATATTATGTTGTTTCAGACAAAACTATGGAAGATCTAATTGAAAAATTAAAAATACAGATTATTGAAAGCCTCAATCTACAGGATTTTACGCCTATGGATATTGACACCGATGCACCACTGTTCGGAGAAGGTCTGGGTTTAGATAGCATAGACTCTCTCGAATTGATGGTGCTTTTGGAACGTGAATACGGTATAAAAGTTAATGATCCTCGTGAAGGAAGAAAAATACTCGAAAGCGTACGCTCTATGGCCGAATTCATCACTCAGAACTCTTCTATGGCACAATGAAGATACACCACAGTGCAAAATGAAATTTGGATTACCGGAATTGGTATTTGTTCATCAATAGGTCTTAACCAAGACGAAACGCTCTCTAACCTGGAGGCAGAAAAATCAGGGTTAACTCTGCTCAATCATTTAAACAGTCGTTTTGTGAATGAAGCAATCGTAGGTGAGATCTTATTGTCTGACAATGAATTGGCTGATTACAGCGTATTCAAGAATACACCCGGTGTACACCGCTCCTTATTTCTGGCGGATATCGCCTGTAGAGAAGCGCTTAACCAGGCTGGTCTCTCGAGCCTCGAGATGAATGAGGTTATGATTCTTAACGGTACCACTACAGCGGGTATGACTGAAACTGAGAAAGAATACGAAGCCTTTCTCAGAAATCATACTACTCCTTCATCATACAGAGCTCGAATGGTAGATTGCGGATGCATCAACCGCTCTCTGACCGAAAAGTATGGCCTGAAGTTCCACTCGATGACTTTCAGTACAGCTTGCTCTTCATCATCCAATGCTATCATTAACGGTGCAAATTTGTTGCGCTCAGGTAAAGTTACCCGTGTATTGGCCGGAGGAGTCGATACACTCAGCAGATTTACAATCAATGGCTTTAATAGCCTCAAGAATATGTCACTCAGTCCTTGTAAGCCATTTGATAAAGATCGAATAGGACTTAATTTGGGAGAAGGAGCTGCCTATCTGGTCATGGAAACTGCTTCCTCTGCAAGTGCCCGCGGGAGGGAGGCAATGGCTATATACAGAGGTGGAATAAGTACAAATGAGAGCTTTCACATTACCGGTTCACACCCGGAAGGCGACGGTGCATATCATGCTATGAAGTTGGCTCTTGAAGATGCCGATTTGGATCCCGCAGATATAGACAACATACATGCACATGGAACGGCCACATTTGACAATGACCAAGCTGAAGGGATTGCCTTAAAGAAAGTATTTGGAGATCATCCCACCTTCATGAGTACGAAAGGATATACCGGCCATACATTGGCAGCCAGTGGAGCATTAAATGCAGTTATAAGCATTTTGGGAATGCAGAAACGCAAATATTGGCCAAATCTAGGCTTTGAGGTTATTGATCCAGCACATAGATTAATGCCGGTCGTCCGCAGCGGAGACATGAAAAAACCTCATGTGCTTATAAATTCGTTTGGTTTCGGTGGCAACAATACAACATTTATCATTTCAAATCCATCGGGATGTATGTAATCTCACAATATCACCTGTGGAGATCGATAAAGCCGGCGCAAGAGGCTTATATTCTTCCGGATATGAGCGATTTATTGGATAAAAATGAAATTCGTCGCCTAGGAGTTACTGTAAGAGGTGCTGTATATTCAGGTCTTAAGTGCCTGCAAATAGCGAGCGTACAATCTCCTGAGGCTATCATAACCGGAACCGGAAAGGGTTGTGTCTCTAGTATTGAAAAATTTCAAGAAGATATTATTACCTATAAAGAAACAGCCCTGAATCCAAGTATATTTATTCAGTCCACCCACAATACAGTCAATGGCCTGATAGCTATAAAATGCGATAGTGAAGTTTATAACACGGCACATGTCAATTATGACCAGTGTATTTTTAATGTTCTCACAGACTTGGAAACGCACTTTGAGCAAGGCAAAGTAGAAAATGGACTCATTGGTTTTTTTGATGAGTATACCCCCTTTGATGATGTGTTGTATGAAGCAGGTGGTTTCAATTCGAGTACTATGGTTACAGATGATGATAAATCAATCATTTGGAGCTCAGCTATTAATTTTTTCTTTATTCAAAAGAAATACCTTCCAGGAGCTATCAGCATATTATCTTATGAATTATATCGGATTACTGAAACAGCCAAAATAAAGGAATTCATAACTTCTCTGAGCGGAACTAAAAATGAGGTGGAGTATGTATGTGGTGACAACAATACCTATGAATGGGAGAACTTTTATCTGCCACTTTTACCAGACGGAATAAATTCCAAAGTACACCATTTCAAACATAAATGGGGCGAATGTGCCACTTCCACCGCATCAGGCATCTCCGAAGCAATGGGCAAATTTCAATCTGAAAGTAACTCAGATTCTATTCAATATCAGGTTGTTTTAAATCGTGTATTGGATTTATCATTCGAGGTCGTTGTTCTATCCAGGGCGGATTAGAAATGGAGCGCTATCCATGTCAATACTCCACAACCTATTGCTATACTGGTCTCATCGACATCAAATTCGGCTGTGTGTAATTGACCTGTGATGCCAGCCTTTTCATTTGCTGTCCCAAGTCTGAAAAAACAAGCGGGAATTCTTTGTGCGTACCAGGCAAAGTCCTCTGCAGTCATTCGAGGCGGCAATTGATAGACTTGATCTTTACCGAGGTACTCCTCTGCAAGCAGTTGCGCACATGAGGTTACCTTCTCATCGTTCACTAAAACAGGATAGCCCTTGACAAAATTGACTACCGCGCTCCCCCCTTCCATGGCGGCTATTTGTTTGATGTATCCTGGCAGATAATCCAATATCTCATCTCTCCAGGATTCTTCCAAACTTCGGAAAGTACCCTCCAGTAATACCTTGTCTGGTATTACATTAGTGGCTCCACCGACAGAATTTATTTTACCAATATTGAGTACAGAGGGAAAGAAGGGGTTTTTCTTTTGCGAGATGACTGTTTGAATATCATTGATAATTCTGGAAGCTATTACAATCGGATTTATGGTTTTATGGGGCATTGCAGCATGCCCCCCCTTTCCGGTAATCTCTATATATAGTTCATCGGTAGAAGCCATGTAAGGTCCTGAGTGGAATCCGGTATTTCCAACTTCCAATTCGGGAAAGACGTGTAGAGCAAAAATCGCACGAGCGCTGTCCGGATGTATTGCTCCCTCCTCCAACATTAATTTGGCCCCGCCAGGCAATTTCTCTTCTCCGGGCTGAAATATACAAACAATGTCCTGTTTTAAATGCTGTCTGAACTGGCTGATAACTTGGACCGCACCTAGCAAGCAAGTCATATGTACATCATGGCCACAGGCATGCATAATGCCCGGATTGCAAGATTGTCCTGGGTGCTCGCGTTCCTGAATTGGCAAAGCATCCATATCAGATCTCAGTATCACGACAGGTCTGTCTGGATAATCAGATTTGATAGTAGCTACAATGCCGTAACCGGCCCATCCCTTTGTAAAATTAACATTGGATTCTTTGAGTCGGCCAATAATATATTCTGCTGTTTTTTTCTCATTAAATGACAGTTCAGGATTGGCATGCAAGTGCCTCCGACAATTTTTTAGCTCAGGCAGAATAGCATCTACTTTAGCCTTAATATCATCTATTTTCATATAAATTTAAAAATTGTATGTCAGGCCGGCACGTACTTGAAACGGCAGATGGATTGAGTTGGGATCATTTAGGAAATTGTATAATATATATATTTCGGATCCGATGAGACCCATTGAATTATAGCCCAAACCAACATAGCCATTTTGATCAAAATATGGTTTCTTCAAAAAAGACTGACTCCTTATATCGTATTCTCTATCCTGTCCTCTTAACACCTCAAACTCAGCATGAGCAAATATTACCTTGAGAAATTTATACCTCATAAAAGCAGCACCTGACAGATCAAAAAAAGTACCCTTTATTATAGTGCCACCAATTCTTTGTCGATAATTCTCCATTGAGAAGCCTATTCTAGGTCCTACTGAAAGATCGGGTGTAATCTTGTACCCCGCTATAGGGAAAAGGCCTAGTGAAAAATAACTAAGATTATTATTACTATTGAAATCTAGACCAAGACTTGCTCCAAACCACCAGTTAGATAATGGTTTCCCAGGCTCAGGGGAGTGCGACTGCCCATAGGAGTTTATTCCCAGGAAAAAGAAACTACATATAATTATTAAATTTTTCACCAAATTAGATTTTAGCTTAAATTGTTCAAAAAGATCATTTATAAAACAACGAAATTGATAAATTTGCTGTCATACCCATAAAGATAATACAATAAAATAATGCGCCATTCTAATATCTTCAATCCCTGATTTTTATATATTACGATAAATCATAAAATGATTTCATTATCATTTTATTTTAAATTTTAACAAATGTAAATCCAAATTTAAAAAATCTACTACGAACATTTTTGGAATAAGATTTTGATAATTTACTACTTCTTAGATTATAAATATGGGATACAATGGTTTTAATATAGATTTTCTTAATTTTACTACAAATTACAATCGTTCTGTTATTTTAATACATATTTTAATTTATCATATATGAATAAATGTATACTTAATTTTATTATTCTCTGCCTATTTACTTTTGCGTCCACTAAAGTATATGGTCAGATTCCTATAAATGATAGTTGTTATAATGCGACACCGATTACAGATATCGAAGGTGAATGTAATAACTATTATTTAGATAGTGCTTCATTTGACTTTGTAAATGGTAGTTGTGCCGGAGCAACGAATGAAAATACATGGTTTACTTTTGTTCCTCAAGCTACCTCTGCGGACATTACCATCAATACACCTGGAGTTGCATTTGCTTTGGTACTTCTTCCGAATGGTTGTGATAATCTGAATGGTGCCCGAGAATACGGATGTGTTAAAAGTCCGGGTACAATGAATGCAACTAACCTGATCATTGGAGCTACTTATTACATAATTGTAACCACAGAAGATATAAATACCAATGACATTGAACTGTGTATTGACAATCCAATTCCACCCCCCAATGACAATGCGTGTAATGCAGAAGCCATTCCCACGGATGGTTGTGTGAATGGAACTACTACAGGTGCTACCCAAGACCCCTGGATATTCAATCTTGGTTGTCAGCCGGCCCAGGAAAATTCAGTTTATTACACCATTCAGTTGCAGCCTAATACTGACACACTGATTATTAATATTGAATCTACCACTATCACTGGCGATGTCTCAATCGGCTTAATAACATACCCCAATGGATGTACCAGCAATCCGCAATTAGTGACCAACAATAGTTTTTATTGCGGACCCTTTGTCAATACTTACACTTTTGGCGGTCTTCCGGGAGGTACTCAGATATATGTTATTGTTAGTTCAACCCATACAGGAGCCGGTGATTTTACCAATCTCTGTATTACTGAGAAAGATGCTCCTCCTCCATGTGGGCCTAATATATCTTGCGCTGACGCAGAGGTGATAACCCTGGCACCACTCGCAGAGACAATATGTGTAGACGGATGTAATGTGAATATGCCAGATGGCCCACAAATCAATGGTGGTGGTGCATGTTCAGACATGACCAGCCCTACTGCCTGGTACACCTTTACAACAGGTCCAACAACAAATTCTGTGGTTTTCGACCTATCATCCTCTCAATTAAACTCTCCTCTGTTTGCGGTCTTCTCAGACTGTAATACAATGGTGGCTTGTAATCCGGTAAATATGGATGCATTTGGCAATACTCAATATTGGGTAGCTGTCACTGACGCAAATGGATTGCAGGGAGACTTTGAATTGTGTTTAACTCAACTATACCTTACCGATCCTTGCATAACCAGTCAATCATTAACTGTCATTGCGGCTAGCTTAGGATCTAATTTAAATGGACCTTTTAAACCATGCGAAGACGTAAAATTTGAATACCAAACCAACTTTATCAAACTGGGTGCCCAATGGATTCACAGTATGTTTCCTGTATTTAGCGAGTGCTTTGATCGAAATCCGGAAGATGAACCCACCCCTTCTACCCGACCGGGAAGCAAATGGAACTGGTATGGATCCAATACAGTCTTTTGGAAACCACTAGATAATTCAAATAGTGCTATAGGTATAAATTCAGCAACAAATCAAATCTGTATCACCGGTACTAATAACTGTACCTCATTTATAGGCGGAGGAAACTGTTCTTATGCAGGAACAGCAATGCCTGCTGCCTGGATAGGGGTGCAATATTCAGGTACTTGTAACAGTATTGTTCCAAATGAAAGTTGGGGTGATAATGCAGCAGGTCCTTTCAAAGTCCAGTTTACTGTACAAATTCCTTGTGATGCATGTACTGACACAGTTTGTAATAAATATATCGTTGGTATAACTGCGTTTTCCGACGGTCAGACCGGTGGATGGCAATCTAACTCATGTAATGGCCATACACTCGTGTCTAAAAAGCTATCTATCAAATGTTGTGTGCCACCGACTATGACACTTGAAAATGGAACAACTTGCAGTGATGTAACTTTTTTTGGAGTTATTACCCTTGATCCAACTAACTCAACTATCAAATGGACTGTTGAGAATGCAAACGGTGTGACAGGAGCGACCTCTGGAGAGAGTAGCACTTTTTCGCAGACTTTACATAATGGATCTAATTCACCAAAGACAGTTAGATATAAAGTAATCCCGATAAGTCCGGATGGATGTGAAGGTGATCCTCAATTCCTTGATGTACTAGTCTATCCCGCAGTTATTGCGAATGCCGGACCTGATAAAGTGTCTTGTCCAGGTGCTACAATCACTTTGGGTGGCACACCACCGGCTACAGGTGGTGATGGTGGACCGTATACATTCAAATGGTCCAATGGAGAGACCACCTCTACCATCTCAGTAACCCCAAGTATTTCATCAGTATTTATTTTGACGGTTACAGATGGTAGCGGATGTACAGGAACTGATGAAGTGAAAGTGACTGTAAATGCCAATATTGTGGTGGACATTATTCCCAAACCGGCTACATTCTGCTTATCCCAGTTACAAGGAAAAACACTTACTGCTAATTCAAATGCAACCAACAATCCATTAACTTATACCTGGACTACTCCTTGGGGAAATCCCGGTACAAAAACCATAGACATAGTACCTCAACCTCCTGGACCTTACAATATCATTGTACAGGTATTAGATGCGATCGGTTGTAGAGGCATTGGAACGACGACATTGACACTGTTGCCAAATCCACCCGTCAGTATTACCAATAAGCCACAAGATCTCTGTGAGGGCGACAGCTATCAATTGCAGTCCAATCCATCGGTGCAGGATGGAACTGTATTTACTTCTGTACCTCCGGGTGCGGTAAGTAATGATGGACTTATCAATACGTCAGTAATGCAACAAGGTGTCGATTATACTTTCTATGCTACATTTACTGACGTCAATGGTTGTGTCGGTAAGGACAGCGTGATATTAAAATCAATACATTACGACGATCCATTCATTGATCCCATTGGGCCCTTCTGTGCCAATGACTTTGCCAATTATCAACTGACAGCTACTCCCGCCGGAGGCGTATTTAGCGGGCCCGGTATTAACGGAAGTGGAGTTTTTATTCCGGGATCCCTTGGAGGTTCTGGTTCTTACGACATAACCTATACGGTTGGCGACCTTGCTTGTAATAAGTCTATCACTATACAAATTGTTATAAATCCTATACCGATACCTCAAATCATTCCTCCCACTGAATTCTGTAAAGATGGTGGTCTGGACCCAATAATAGTTGGCTTACCACTGGGTGGCGTGTGGAGTGGCAGTAGTGTCATCACACAGGATGGAACAGTATTGATTAATTCATATCCTTCAGGGCTGTATAATGCAACATATACCGTTACAGAAGCAGGTTGCACTGATTCCATTTCCACACCAATTTTTATTTCAGATCAGCCTACAGCTACACTTAATCCTAATGGTGATGTTTGTAATGACGCAGTTCTTGATCCAAACAATACATTAGTTGATCTTTCCACCTATATATTAGGTGGTGATCTTAATGGCTCTTGGAGTGAAGTAGCACCACTTAGCGGTGCAGTGAACACTATCGGAAGTGTTTGGGATTTCAAGGGACTTGCAGATGGCACCGTTGCTACCTTCCAGTATACGGTAACGGCAAATCCACCTTGCCAGGACTTCACAGGTCAGGTGGTAATCACTGTAAATGACAATTGCGCTTGCGCAAAACTTAATATAAGTTCGGTAGCAGACCTTTGTAACTCTAATGCGCTAGTAGATCTGAATAGCCTTGAAAATGATTCAGATCCGGGAGACTGGACAATGATATCAGGTCCGGATTTGACGGTCTTAGCAGGCAATACATTCGATGCTACAGGCAAAGTAGCCGGAACTTATGTGGTCCGGTTTACATTAAATCCTCCACCACAGGAACAGGCTTGTCCTAAGTACATAGATGTTTCCATCAAAGTATCAGAGGAAGTAGTCCTGAATATGGTTCCTGAACTTTTAGTCTGCAACAGCTCACCTACTGCCTATAAGACTAAGCTGGATATGAAAAAATTCTTCGTTGGGAACATTATCCCGGGTAGTTGGACGAATGTAAGCAATGTTGGCGCCCAGCTTAGCAATGACACGATCAACTTTGCGGGTGTATCAGCTGGACAATATACTTTTATATATATCACATCCACTGCAGTAGCTCCTTGCCCCAATGATACACAGACAGTCATAGTCAACGTCACTATTGACTGTGCTTGTCCTACTCTCACTGTTATCCAGCCGAATGAAAAGCTCTGTAACAGTGGAGGCACAAAGGATCTAAGTACAATGATCAATTCAAATAAAACCGGAAAATGGACACTAATATCAGATCCTTCCGGTCCGGTCAATATAACTCTGGCGAATACACTATTCGATGCAACAGGGAAAGCTCCCGGAGCTTATACTTTCAAATTCACTATTACTGAAAGTATTCCTTCAGATTGTGATAGTACTGTCACTGTGACTATTGATGTTTATCCGGAGGTTAAAATTGATCTTGTCGATGTACTGAAAGTATGTAACAGCTCTCCTAATCCGATAAAAACCAAGCTAGACCTGACTCTATTTCTGGGTGGTCAATCTGTTCCATCAGGAACCTGGACTAATGATGATAATGTAGGTACACTTGTCAGCGGAACAAACTATGACTTTACCGGTGTACCAGCAGGTGACTATCACTTCACTTACCGCACCAATACTGCGATTGCACCTTGTACAGATGCATCTGAGACAGTGATAGTGCGTGTGACAGACGAATGTAATTGCCCTGACCTCAGTGTATTACAACCTTCAGACGTGCTCTGCAACGACAATGGCTCTAAAGATCTCGGACTGATGATAAACTCATCTCTACCTGGCTCATGGAAGATAATACAAGATCCGTCAGGACCTGTCAATGTACCGATGGGCTCAGGTATTTTCGATGCAACAGGAAAGGCACCGGGAGTTTATCACTTCAGCTTCGAAATCAATGATAATGTCCCGGTGGATTGTGATAGTGTGGTGACTATACAGCTTACCGTCAATCCAGCTGTTATTTATCAGTTGAAAACAATAGTAGATGTATGTAATACCGATCCTTCCAATATTGACGCTGATATTCTTGATATCAACGGTAACAAAGTTTGGGCTTCTGCCCTAGTAAACGGAAGCTGGGACCCCGGCACTTCAGGTGCAATCAATTTAGGGGGTGGAAAATGGAATTTCAGTGGCGTAGCTGTAGGAACTTACACCTTTACATTTACCCCAAACACTGCTGTAGCACCGTGTCCCAATACACCACAATCAATTACGGTCAACGTAGTTGATAATTGTGCTTGTCCGCCATTACCTCCACTACCGGCCATCAGTCCGATATGCAATAATGCCACAGCAGTTACCTTGCCATTACCTACAGCTGCAACGGGTACCTGGAGGATAGTTTCTCCAATAGGAGCCGGATTCGCTACCATCACTAACAATACCTTCGCAGTGACAAATGCTACCGGAGGAACATATACACTAGAATTTACCTATGATAATATACCCGTAGGTTGTCCTTCGACAGATCAACTTACAGTGGTTATTTCTGAATATAAAACAGCAGGTAAGAATGGTAGCTCTAAAGAATTCTGTGAGGGAACAGTTCAAGTTCTCGATCTCTTTGACGAAATCACAGGCGAAGATTCCGGAGGTATTTGGTCCGATGTGATAGGAAATGCAGGCACTGCATTTACGCCTACTACTGCTATTTTGAAAGTTAAGGATCTGAAAGCGGGTGATTATACCTTCAATTATAGATTCAATTCATCAGGAAGTTGTCCAGGCTCAGATATTGACGTAAATGTTCATATCTGTGGTATACCAATCGCAGACGCCGGAGCTGACCAGAAACTAACCTGTACGGATAAGGAAGCTTCAATCGGAGCAGCAGCTTCACAAGGTCCAGCATACAGCTATGCATGGAGAGATATCAAAAATGGCAACCCGGTACAATTTCCGAACCAATTGCAGAACATAATAACTCTGCCTGGTATCTATGTCCTCACTGTGAAGGATATCAATTGTGGTTGTGAAAAATCAGATACAGTCGAGATTGTAGCTGAAGGTATTCCGGAGCGTGTTGATATCACAGCTGTGGGACCTTCCTGCCACAATTATACTAATGGATATATCAAGATTGATAAAGTAGTCGGTGGAAATCAGCCCTATCAGTATGCCTTTAATGATGGTGCGCCTGGGGCTGCCTCTTCCTGGAATAATCTAGGAGCCGGAACCTTTAAAATTACCATGATAGATGCTACCGGTTGTAGAATAGATCTTTCTACCACATTTAAAAATCCACAGTTATTAACTGTGGACTTAGGAAATGATACCATCATCAAGATTGGAGACACTGTACTAATAGATCCAATCATTTCTATACCTGATTCTAATGTCGCTACCATTACCTACTCGTCTGATTATGATTTCATTAATTGTACAGATTGCTTTACCATCAATGTCTTTCCCAACCAAACTACTACTTACAGAGTGGAGGTGAAAGATAAAAATGGCTGTACAGACTCAGATGATAAACGAATTATAGTTAAGAAGGGCGTAAATATCTTCGTACCCAACATATTCACACCAAATGGTGATGGTAAAAACGACAAAGTCATAGTGTCCACCAATACCAAGGAAATAAAGAAAATCATTTCTTTCCAGATATTTGACCGTTGGGGTGAAAAAGTGTTTGAAGAAAAAGATTTCCCACCCAATGACCAAACTCACGGTTGGGACGGTAAGCTGAAAGGACAACCTATGACACCTGCAGTATTTGTCTATTGGCTGGAGATTGAGTTATTCGACGGTACTACTGAGATTGTGAAGGGAGATATTACTCTGATCAGATAATACACACATAGTAAAATAAAGAATAGAGGCCGGGGTCAATCTCCGGTCTTTTCTTTTTTATGCATTAGTCTTACCGCTTGAACTAAAAAGGATCTTGCTGTATTTACTAATATACTATACCTTTAGTAACCCTAAAGGGATTCATTGTTGATGAGAATAACACCTACAACAAGGCAGATTATAACTATAGCGTTACCCATCATGGTGGGTAGCGCTGCTCAGAACATCATCCAGCTTTCCGATAGTATCTTTTTGAGTCAGCTAAGTGAAACTGATTTTGCCGCAATAGGCTTTGTAGGCGTTTTCTATTTGGCTATCAATGCGATTGGTTACGGCTTTTCAAAGGGAGGCCAGATTCTCATCGCTAATATGGCCGGACAACAGAATATCGCAGGAATCAGACGACATTTTCACGCATTGGGAATATTTGAGTTTATCCTTGCCATAGGGATGTTCCTATTCATGAAGTTTGGCAGTGCATGGTTTTTCAGTTTATTTATTCAAAATGACTCCATTTACCATGCCAGTTTGGAGTTTATACAATATAGGTCTTACGGCATATTTTTTTCTTATGCAGCAGTGACTCTAATAGCACTCTACACAGGGATTGCACGCACTAAATTTATTCTGTACGAAACTATTTTCTTGCTCTTTTTAAATGGATTTCTCAATTACTCGCTCATTTTCGGAAAATTTGGATTTCCTGGTATGGGTATTGGAGGCTCTGCTCTCGCAAGCACGATTTCCGAAGGTATTGCTGTTATAATATTTTTCATTTACATGAGATATGATAAGCATATAAAAGCTTTCAATATATTTTCAAGACCCGATTTCCACTGGAACGATATTAAGCGGCAATTACAACTGGCTACACCCATAGTTGTACAAAATTTCGTAGGTCTAGGATCCTGGTTTATATTTTTCAGTATTATTGAAGATATGGGAGTACATGCTATGGCCATCTCCAATCTCGTGAGAATTGTATATCTGATATTATCCATTCCGTGCTGGGGCTTTAGCTCCACTACAAATACCATTGTCAGTAATCTGGCTGGTCAAAATCAAGTGGATGCTATTTTACCAACTATGAAAAAGACGGCAATTATCTGCTTTTTGCTAACAGCCGTGGTAGCATTGCCCATTATTCTATTCCCTGACTTCATACTTTACCCCATTATCGGTACTAAAGATTCCAGGATACTGACAGACTCTAAGCCAACTCTAATGATATTAATGGTCATCATCGCGCTCTACACTCCCATCTCAATTTATGTAAATGGTATTGCAGGTATTGGTGCTACGATGTATGGACTTATGATTCAAATCTTTAGCGCTTTCTTCTACTTAGTGTCCATATATTTAGTTGTGGATGTCATCAATGGTTCACTAAATATGGCCTGGAGCACCGAGATACTTTATTGGCTAGTCCAATTAGTCGGCGTGATTTGGTTTTTCTCCAGAAAGAAATGGAAGACTCAAGCTATTCTTAGTTAAAAAATGGTGAGTTTCCTACAACCGATAGTAATCAAATAAAAACTGTTGTGTATAATTGGGGTTTAATGTAGAATATCAATTATTCTTATATTTAATTTTATATTAATATATTAATTTAAATACTGCGATGAAAGCATTTCTTTTTCCAGGCCAGGGTGCCCAATTTGCCGGAATGGGTCAGGATCTTTATGAGACGAATGAGCATATCAAAGATATTTTTGAGCAAGCAAACAATATTTTGGGATTCAATATCTCTGAGGTAATGTTTGGAAGTGATGCTGAAGCACTCAAACGCACTGATATTACGCAGCCGGCCATCTTTATTCATTCTTATGCTAAATACACCACACTGGCCTCTGATTTGTTCTCGGATATGTCTGCAGGCCACTCATTGGGTGAGTTTTCCGCTTTGACTTGTGCGGGTGGCTTAAGTTTTGAAGATGGGTTGAAGTTAGTTGCTCATCGTGCAGCAGCCATGGAAGAAGCATGTAAAGCCAATCCAGGCACTATGGCTGCTATCATTGGATTAGGCGATGATGTCATAGAAGATATCTGCAATGATATATCGGAGACTGTCGTACCGGCAAATTATAATTCACCGGGCCAATTAGTGATCTCAGGTAGTCTGAAAGGAATAGAACTGGCTTGTGCACAATGCTTATCAGCAGGGGCTGTTAAAGCCATTGTACTGCCGGTTGGTGGCGCATTTCACTCACCTCTTATGGAACACGCAAAGATCAAACTAGAATCTATTATCATGGCAACTAAGTTTTCTAGTCCTAAGATCCCCATATACCAAAATTCAGATGCACTGCCCTCTATAGAAGTTGACATTATAAGACAAAAATTAGTGGATCAGTTAACTGCTCCAGTGAGATGGACTCAAACCATGAGAAATATGATTGCTGATGGCATGACTTCAGCAATAGAAATCGGAGGTAGTGGCTCAGTTCTCAGAGGATTACTCAGAAAAATCGATAGAACCATAGAATCAACAACAGCATAAGTATTATGAGTAAAAATAAAACTAAACTGAAGCAAGGTGATATATTGTTGGCCCAGCCCTTTATGGAAGACACCAATTTTAAGCAGGCAGCTATTTTGTTAACTGATTATCATGATACTGGCAGTGTAGGTTTTATTCTGAACAAACCACTAGAAATGAATGTGGGGGACCTGCTGGCTAGTTTTCCGGAATTTGATTCTCCGGTATTCTATGGTGGTCCTGTAGCCAACGATACCATCCATTACCTCCATACTGTAGGTGAGCTATTGGAGGGAAGCCATTATGTTCTAAATGGGGTCTATTGGGGTGGAGATTATGATAAATTAAAGTTTCTCATCAGAACTGAACTTATCAAGCCTTCTCAGATAAAATTTTATGTAGGATATTCAGGCTGGTCACCTCAGCAACTGGAAGAAGAACTGGAAACAGGCTCATGGGTCGTAGCTTATGGGGATCCAAACTATGTGTTTAAGAGTGATCACCAAAAATTATGGAAGCAGGTTATGATGAATAAAAGCGATGTTTTTAGTATTCTATCAGAGATTCCTGACAGCATCAATCTAAATTGATAATGAAGGAGTTATATCAGATTTCTTAAAACAATTAGAATTGATTTAATCGGTAGTGTTTTCTTCTTTTATTTTTTCGACTAGCACTTTATCAACCTTACTCTTGTCCAGATCTATGATTTCAAATCGGTAACCATTGTCCACCAGATGATCACCGATGACCGGAATTTTACCCAGCTTATCCATGATAAATCCCGCAATGGTGGTATAATCCAGATCCTCATCGAAAAATTCATCAATAATAATGAACTCTCTTAGTTCATCGATCTGGCATGATCCATCCACCAGAAAAGTACCATCCTCTCGCTTAAAAACCATGATTTCTTCCTCTTCCTCAAGGTCAGGTAAATAACCAAAAATGTTTTCGGTCAGATCGTGAAGTGTTATTATGCCCTCTACTGAACCAAACTCATTGATCACCATACCAAAATACCTTCTCTCTTTTCTAAAATTTTCAAGTATTTTTAGTGCGGTCAAATTTTCGGGAATACTGACAGCCGGAGACATGATCTGAGTAATATTGAATCCTGGCTTATTTCGGTTCATCAAATAATCTTTCAGGTTGAGCACCCCCATAAAGTTGTCCAATGAATCATCACAAACAGGAAACTTCGTCATGCCACTTTCGATGATGTCATCATGGATCTCTTCATTTGATTCGTTAATGTCTAGCCAGGCCACTTCATTGCGCGGAGTCATGACAGAGTAAGCTTTTCTGTCTGCAAATCGTAATATATTGTGTATCAGCTCACTTTCCTTATTGTCAATGGCACCGCCTTCATTTGCCATTTTTACCATCATCTTCAATTCGTCTTCAGATACCTTATCTGATTCATTCTCTTTAAGGAAGAAGAGCTTGCTCAATAAATACGTAGATTTAGAAAAGAACCAAACGATGGGATATGTTATTCTAGAAAACAAATTAAGTGCCGGTGCCATGAAAGAAGCAATTTGATCAGAATAGATCAAACCAATTTTTTTAGGCAATAATTCACCCATGACTATGCTCAGGTATGTGATGGTAGTAATGACTATTCCAAAAGCCAGCGGATGTGCATATGCTGCGACCATAGGTATTTGAAGGAAATGAGCTTCCAGCGGGCTGGTAAATACTTGACTACCATAGGCACCTGAAACTACGCCTATAAGCGTAATTCCTACTTGAACCGAAGACAAAAAACTATCCGGGTTATCAAGCAATTTCAATGCAAGTATCGCGTTCTTATCGCCCTTTGTGGCTTTATCGACTAATCTTGCTTTTTTTGATGATATAAGGGCTATCTCACTCATTGAAAAAAACCCATTGAGTATGATCAGCGCCAGTAATATCGCTACTTCCATTTACCTATTTTCAGAGTGCCTCCTCACTATTCAACCACACAATGCACTTTTGTTCTGAACAAAAATATAATATTTGATGTACTTCCGGCCAACTATTTATAAAATCCCGAGAAAATCTTTTTACTTACTTTTGAGTCAACTGTATCAAACTTATGCATTATCAAAATCTTTCTATCATGTGCGTATTGGCTTTCGCGCTTATCCTAGGCTGTAAAGGTGATACTACATCCTCTACAGAAACCAATAGTTTCAGAAAAGAGAACAAGCCTGATTCGACTGACGACATTATACTTAGTGAAAGAGCAGATAGTATGCTGCTATCTTCCGACAATGGTCCTGAGCGGGTAATTTGGCAAAAGCCGGAATTGGTAGTTAACCTTTTGGGTGATCTGAAAAATCAAACTGTGGCTGATATTGGGGCTGGAACAGGTTTTTTTACTTTCAGATTATTACAGAAGGCAGATAAAGTGATTGCTTCAGATATTGATACTGCCTCACTTCACCTTATGCAAATCCTTTCAATGAAGTTGGATACAGCAATCTCAGATAGGCTTAAAATTGTAATCGCCAAAGCAGATGATCCAAATCTTGGTAAAGATAAAGTGGATGTTGCCTTTATTTCCAATACATACATGTACTTGACTAATAGAGGTAAATATCTCCAAAACTTAAAGCTATACCTTAAGCCAAATGCAAGACTGATGATCATCGACTATAAGAAAAAGAACTTACCTTTCGGGCCTCAGGCAAGTCAAAAAATCGATTTATCTCAGGTAGAGAACGAATTAACCGATGCCGGATTCAAGATATTACTTTCAGATGACATCAGCCTGGACTATCAATATATCGTAATCGCAACAATTAAATAATATGGCCACAGACGAAGTTATCATCTTTAAAAGCATCAATATAGTCAATGAAGGCACTATAATCAATGCCGATGTGATGGTATGTGGTGACCGAATCACCAAAATTGCTCCGGTTATTAATGCATCAGGGCTTGAAATCAATGGTATGAGCAAATACCTAATGCCCGGTATAATTGATGATCAGGTACATTTCAGAGAACCAGGATTTCCTGCTAAAGGCAATATAGCTACTGAATCTGCTGCAGCGGCTGCAGGGGGTATCACATCGTATATGGAGATGCCCAATACAAAGCCAGAAGCTATAACATTACAGTTATTGGAAGAAAAATATCAGAGGGCAGCTGAGACTTCCGTGGTCAATTATTCTTTTTATCTCGGTGCCACAGAACATAATCTGGATGTAATCAAATCAGCCGATTACAATCAAGTATGTGGAGTTAAAATTTTCATGGGTAGTAGTACAGGAAACCTATTAGTGGAAAGTGACACTGCATTAGAAGAAATATTCAAGGAATGTCCTGCACTCATCGCTACACACTGCGAAGATGAAATGACCATTAGAAATAACCTCCAGAAATTTAAAGTTCGTTACGGAGATATGATTACCCCACCTATGCACCCCCAAATCAGAAGTGCTGAGGGCTGCTATCTTTCATCCTTTAAGGCAGTCAACCTGGCTCGAAAGCATAACACACGGCTTCATATCTTACATATAAGTACTGCTAGAGAACTCTCTCTCTTCGAAATCAAAGATCGCAGAGAAAAGAGAATTACTTCAGAAGCATGTGTTCACCATTTATATTTTGACGATAAGAACTATGCACAACTAGGTAATAAAATAAAATGTAATCCGGCCATAAAATCAAGCGAGGATAGGGAAGCTATTCTTCAGGGAGTACTTGATGGAAGGATAGATGTGATTGCTACCGATCATGCACCACATACTGAGGAAGAGAAAGCACTACCCTATCTGCAAGCACCTGCTGGCCTTCCTTTGATACAGCAAAGTCTACAGCTAATGCTGTACCATTACAAAAAAGGGAGCATTACCTTGGAGCAAATAGTCGATAAAATGAGCCACGCTCCTGCTGATATCTTTAAAATTAAAGAACGGGGTTATATAAGAGAAGGTTACTTTGCAGACCTGGTGATGGTAGATATCCATGACTATGAGACAATCGAAAAAGACAATCTATTATATAAATGCAAATGGAGCCCACTCGAAGGCGTCACGCTGCCTGGCAGAATCCTGGGAACTTGGGTTAATGGCTCTCAAGTCTATAAGGAAGGTAAACTACTTCCCCATAAACCCGGCAAAAGACTGAACTTCCAATTTAGCTAATAATCAACCCTTTGCATCCAGACATTTCAATAATAATTGTAAGCTACAACGTTAGGTACTTCCTGGACCAATGCTTGCAATCCATCAATAAATCTTTAGGAAATCTCTCTCTTGAAGTGATTATTGTCGATAATCTTTCAAGTGATGATTCTGTATCACTAATGAGAGAAAAATATCCCGAAATCAAATTGATAGTTAATGAGAAAAATCTTGGTTTTTCCACTGCTAACAATATCGGAATTGCCTCTGCAACCGGGAGTTTTATTTTGCTTCTCAATCCTGACACCATTGTAAGTCAAAACACATTAAGTATCTGTCATAAATACTTAATATCTCACCCCCAGGTGGGAGCTGTATGCGTGCGCATGATAGATGGTTCTGGAAAATATCTCCCTGAGTCCAAGCGTGGAAACCCAACTTTCTGGGCTTCCTTTACCAAAATGACCGGTTTGTACAAATTATTTCCAAGGAGTGCATCCTTTAATCGGTATTATATGGGTCACATAGGTGAAAACGAAGAGGCAGAAATTGAAGTCATGACAGGTGCTTTTATGTTTATGCGCTCTGAGACAGTAAGTAAGACTGGCCCACTCGATGAAGATTTCTTCATGTATGGTGAAGATATCGACTATTCATATCGCATTCGACAGCAGGGATATACTATTCAATACCTCCCTCAGACCAGTATCATCCATTTCAAAGGGGAAAGTACGCGAAAAGCAAGCTATAATTACATTAAGACTTTCTATAGTGCAATGAATATCTTCGTAAACAAGCATTATAAGCACAAAGGGTTTGTGTATACGCTTTTCCTAAATTTCGCAGTGTATTTCCGCACTTTTATAGCTTTGTTTCAAAACATATTTAACTATGTGGTACCCATACTTCTGGATACTATCTTACTCAGCTTTTTCATTGCCTGGCTACGTACTGCTTGGGGGAACTTTTATTTTCATGACCCTGAATACATTGCAATTGGGTTCTTGAAATTCAATCTTCCGATCTATGTAACTGTTTGGGTGATGTCCGCACTGCTGAATGGAAAATACAGAACAGATAAAAATCTCTGGACCATATTGAGATCCGTAGTGCTGGGAACCATTTTGATATTAATAATATATGCTCTGTTCAATGAAAATTTCAGAAACTCCAGGACGATAATTCTGGCGGGTACTATTGGTGCTTTTCTGATCTTCACATTCACTGCCTTGTTGCAAAATTTAGCATTTAGAGGAATATGGTCACTGGACATAAAGAATAGAATCAATTATCTGATCATTGGAAATGAAGATAGCGCTGATAAAATCCGTCACTTAGCTGAAGCAAATGGAGGAAATACAAACTATCTTGGCAGAGTAGATGTAAGTGAAAAGTCAGAAAATTCAATTGGAACACTGAAAGATTTAAACAGTATTCTCAGTGCTTATCAGGCAAATGAGGTCATCTTCGCACAAGGAGATATCTCTACAGGGCAAATGATCGAGCTAATGTCGTCCAATCCCGCAGGTGTTCATTTCAGGATAGCTCCCGATGATAACTTGGCAATTCTCTCGAGTAATTCAAAGCACAAACAAGGCGATTTATTCACTATTGACTTGAATTATAATTTAAATGATCCTGCCTTTCGTAGGGAAAAGAGAATACTCGATATCTCTTTGAGTATATTCTTATTAATTATTTCACCGCTATTAGTTTGGTTTCAGGAAAATAAAGCTCAATTTTATAGAAATCTATCAGCCATAATATCCGGGAATAAAACATTTGTGACTTACCTACCACAATCAGCGGAGCATAATTTACCTGTATTGAACCCGGGAATATTATACTGTGCAAAAAATAATCTGCGAGATATCAAAGTCAGCGATTTTAATCTGGAGAACATGGATTATGCCCGCCACTATACCATATGGAAAGATTTACAAATAATAAAAAATAACCTACTTCATTTAGATGCATATACTCGAACAGAAAGCACTTGAACTAGACTCTGAAGACAAATTAAGTGTCTTTAGAGATCAGTTTCTAATTCCAAAGCATCAAGGCAATGATTCCATTTATTTATGTGGAAACAGTCTAGGATTGCAACCTAAAAGCGCTGCTGCTGCTGTAGGAGAAGTGCTGGACTCATGGGGAAAATATGGGGTGGAAGCTCATTTAGAAGGTAATTTTCCTTGGATGCCATATCATGAGTATCTGACAAAAGGGATGGCGGAAGTAGTTGGTGCACATCCATCTGAAGTGGTGGTGATGAACTCACTTACTGTCAATCTACATTTGATGATGGTTTCATTTTACCGACCTCAATCCGGAAAATTTAAAATCTTGGTTGAAGGCGGTTTATTTCCATCTGACCGGTATGCAATATCTTCTCAGGTTCGATACCATGGTTATGATCCTGCTGATGCAATCCTGGAGTTGAATGGCACAGATGATTTTATCTCCATGGAAGCCATAGAAAACTGTTTCTCTGAACATGGAGACTCTATCGCATTGGTAATGATCGGTGGAGTAAATTATTATTCAGGGCAGTATTATGACCTTCCACTGATCACTAGACTTGCACGACGGCATAACTGCATGGTGGGGTTTGACCTGGCTCACGGAGCCGGAAATATTCAACCCGATCTGCATAATTTAGGTGCTGATTTCGCGGTATGGTGTAATTATAAATATCTAAACTCGGGACCCGGGGCAATTGCAGGAATATTTGTGCATGAAAATCACCAGAACTGGCAAGATAATCCGCGTTTCGAAGGTTGGTGGGGAAATGATAAAGGAAGCCGCTTTAAGATGGATTATAATTTCGACCCTATCCCGGGCGCGGAAGGCTGGCAACTCAGCAATCCACCCATTCTTGCTATGGCACCCATACGGGCTTCCCTGGACATCTTCCAGGCAGCAGGGATGAATAACCTACGAGAGAAAGGTAAGTTGTTATCCGCTTTTCTGATCGAGTGTGTACAAGAGCTGGAGCATCACAAACTTAAGATCATCACACCACTGGATGAATCACAGCGTGGCTGCCAGATATCTATACAGATGGTCGAACCGAACAAAAGCTATTTCGATGGCCTCACTTCAAAGGGAGTCATAGCAGATTGGCGCGAGCCGGATGTAATCAGAGTTGCTCCGGTACCTCTGTATAATAGCTTCCATGATATCTTCAAATTTTATGACATTTTAAAAAATCACCGGGCGTAGCTATGGAAGATGAGAAAACAATTATTGTGGGCGCCGGCCTGTGTGGATCCTTACTCGGCTGCTATCTAGCAGGTCATGGAAGAGAAACCTTCACCTTTGAGAAGAGAGGCGATCTCCGTAAGTCTGAGGCAGAGAGAGGCAGATCAATCAACCTTGCGCTGTCTGCAAGGGGAATAAAAGCACTTGGTCTCGCAGGAATCAATGAAGAAATCAAAGCTATTTCGATTCCCATGCCGGCACGTGGCATACATATGCCAGATGGTAGCTTTCAGCTATACCCGTATTCAGGTCGTAGTGGAGAGTATATAAATTCCATCTCACGTACAGATCTGAATGCGTTGCTAATGGATCGGTATGAACAACTGTCAGGTACCAAGATTCAGTTTAAAACTTCTTGCGAGAGTGTTAACTTTGAAGCAAATGAAATATCATTAAAATCTACTGATACCGGTCAGTATAGTACCACTAAATATGCTAATCTATTTGGAACCGATGGAGCAGCTAGTGCCATTCGCACTGCGCTTTATAGCAGGCACTATGCCTCATATTACTACCAACAAGATTTTTTGGATTATGGCTACAAAGAATTGATATTACCGGCCGGAAGTAAGGAGGTATTTAAACTTGAGAAAAACGCACTTCATATCTGGCCAAGAGGCCATTTTATGATGATCGCTCTGCCAAATCTGGATGGCAGCTTTACGGTAACACTGTTTCTCCCTCTTCAAGGAAAAGATTCATTTGATGAGATCGACAAGTCAACAGGGATAAAATCCTATTTCGACTCACATTTCAAAGGTATAGCGCCTCTATTTGATGATCTGGATGAACAATACAGCCATAACCCTATAGGCATGTTGGGTACCATAAAATGCTTTCCTTGGAGCGATGGTCGCGGGGCTATGATTCTCGGTGACGCAGCGCATGCTATCGTTCCATTCTATGGTCAAGGAATGAATGCAGCCTTTGAAGATATTTTTGTGCTTTCCCAATTAATAAATTCTGATGTTGAAATAAGCCCATCAATAATGGATAAATTACAAAATCTGAGGAAACCAAATACAGACGCAATAGCCGATTTGGCAATCGACAATTTCTATGAAATGCGCGATAAGACCGGCGATGCACTCTTCCAGATGAAGCGCAATGTAGAAACCAGATTAGAGAAGAATTTTCCAAGATATTATTCTAAATATAGTTTGGTAACTTTCAGAGATGACATACCTTATGAAGAAGCAATGAAAAGAGGACGCAAACAAGATGAGTGGCTTATGAATTTTCTGCAAACCCATACTGAAGTTAAGGATAGTGATCTGGCCAGCGTTGCTGCAGAGCTAGATCAATTGAAGTACTAGCTTCAAGGAGGCTACATCAATCCACATTTCATACATGTGTAAGCTTAGTAGAATACTCTTTCGGACCTATCGAGGGTAAGTCCCGCGAATGAGGCGGCAAAAATTGCCAAGGTGTGATTTGATTTTGCCAATCAAAACCGGAATGCTCCTTATGACGATTTCTAAATTCAACCGGCGTACATAACCGTGTTTTTTTAAATAACCGATTGAAATTTGCAATATTATTAAATCCGGATGCATACGCAATACTGCTGATGGTATCATCCGAACCTATTAATAATTTACAAGCATTACCTATCCGCACATCAGTCAGAAACTCAGTGAAACTCTTATTAGTATATTTTTTAAAGTAATGACTAAAAGATGAGTCGCTCATGTTTATCAACTTTGCGACTTCCTCGACTTTTAATTTACTCTTGTCAAAGTGCCTGATTATATAATTGTAAGCGGTCTGTATCCTCTTGCTATCCCATCGCATAGTCTGAGGCATAAATCCCTCACTTGCCAGGTAGCAAAAATCACTTGCTTGAGAAAGTGTTTCCAATAGTTGAATAAATTCAATGACATTCGTAAAGCCCTTATCCTGAGTCATACTGGTAATGATCTGAGCTGCTGCATTTAAATCTTTTCCACTAAACTTAATACCACGTACAGAAGCATCCAGCATCTTCCTTATATTATGAAATTTTTCTTTTTTAAACAGTGTACCTTCCAGTAAATCAATGGAAAACTGCAAGGTGATAACCTTATACTGTTTTTTAAGACCGTTTATATATTCATCTCCGGTCCATTTGTGGTATAAATATGGCCCAATCAACACTAGATCTTGTTCATGATATCTCTCTGTGGAATCTCCAATTAGCCGCACACCAGATATTCCAAGTATTAAATTAAGTTCATACTCCGGATGACAATGAATGGGATAATCAAATCCGTTACTATGTGAGTCCAATAAAACAAATACATCCTGATCATTCAAGGGGGTTATCTCTCTATATATATTCATGCCAATCCTTTTTAAGATTTTATAATAGTATCAGTTAAAAGCGGAACTGCTAAGCTTAAAACAGCAAAATTGAAGACCAAACCACTTGAGCATCTAGCAAAATGGAGGGGTCACTTGCCTTCTCCATGTAGATTCAAATATACAGTAAATTAGTTGGTTCACAAAAGTATTATATATTAACATAAAAGTATCAAACCTCCAATTTGCATTCGGCTATATTTACCAAACAACAAGGCTATTATTTAATTTTTTGTCCCCAAGAACATTTAACGGAACATTTATCAAACCATCTCTTATGATCCATAAATACATGAATATCTGTCCTTTAAGAAATCTCATACACTCATTTGTGTGGATATTTCTACTTAGTTCTGTAAGCCTTAGCTCGATCAATGCTCAGCATACTGTCTCAGGTACGGTCACAGATGCAGGTGATAAATCGGTCATGATCGGTGTAAGTATTGTAGATGCTCAGACTAAGTCGGGTGTTATTACAGACCTGGACGGAAACTTTTCTATCCAATGTGATCCTCAGACTACTTTGACCTTTAGTTTTGTAGGTTATGTTCCTCAAATAGTTCAAGTCAATAATCAGACTGCAATAAATATTGCACTTGAGTCCGATTCAAAATTACTTGAGAATGTCATAGTCACTGGTTACAAGTCTGAGATAAAATCCAATGTGACTTCATCTATTGCCTCAGTAAAAGGAAAAGATATAGATAAATTGGCTGTCCTTGGAATTGACCAGGCACTGCAAGGACAGGCCGCTGGAATACAGGTAACCCAAACATCAGGTGCACCAGGTGATGGGGTTAGTGTTAGAATCCGAGGCGTAGGAACAGTAGGAAACAATAATCCCCTCTATATTATAGACGGTATGCCTACAACCGGTGATATCAATATGTTCTCAACTCATGATATAGAATCTGTGGAGGTTCTAAAGGATGCCGCTGCTGCGATCTATGGAGCCAGAGCCGCAAATGGTGTGATCGTAATCACAACCAAAAAAGGTAAAGCAGGTGACACTAAATTTTCCTTCAATACAACCGTTGGTATTTCACAAGCTTATAGATTACCAAAACTATTAAATACAAAAGACTATCTCGATATAAGGAATGCAGCAATTGTAAATGCAAATACACTCCGTGATCCGGCCCGCCAACTTGATACTTATCCTACTTCTATTGTAGATACTTTAGCAAATGTAAACTGGCTTAATGAAGTTTTTCATCCTGCACCTTATCAAACCTACAGCTTAAGTGCCACAGGGGGTACTGAAAATGCAAGATATTTTATCATGGGTGAGTACCTGGACGAAAAGGGTGTTTTTAAAGGTCAGGGATTCAAGAAATATGGCGTTCGATTTAATGGAGAAGCAGGCAATAAGTGGTTGAAAGTTGGAAATAGCTTATATTTTGCCTATACTGATCAAAATAGAATGAATAGCACAGGTGATGGATTTGGAGGAGGAAACGAGTTAAATGTATTGCGCTATGCACTCATAGCCGCACCAGTATTCAGGATAAGAAACGCAGATGGGAGCTATGTAAATACATCTTCAGAGCTGGGTGATCCGCTCCTATATGGAGATGGAAATGCAAATCCATTGGCCTTGATCGATGCTACCGACTGGACCATCCAACGGTCGAGATTTTTTGGAAATGTATATGCAGAGGCAAAAATCTTACCGGGATTAAAAGCCAGAACTTCGCTCGGTGGCGATTTTACTTTTGAGAACGAGAAAAAATTTAAACAAAAACTATCTGCGTCTATCTATAATCCTACTTCCTTAAATGAAGGGCGGGTATTTGGACGGAACATGATCTGGAATAATACTCTGGACTATACTAAGGATTTTGGCAGAAATCACGCATCTATATTAATTGGAATGGAAGCTATTCAGAATAATACGAACTATCTGGGTGCCTCCGCTAATAATTTCACCAGGACAGACCCTAATTTTAGAAATATAGACAATAGTGTACCGGAAAATATAAAAAATATCGGAGCGAGTGGGATCACAACATATTGGGCTCTCCTCTCCTATTTTGCCCAGGCTGATTACAATTTTGACAATAGATATATTATTGGTGCATCAGTGCGCAAGGATGGTTCGTCACGCTTCGGCAAGGAAAATCGCTGGGGAGTCTTCCCTAGAATCTCTGCCGCATGGAATATCTCCAATGAATCATTTTTCAGTGGAATTAATTTTATTGACAATCTAAAACTTCGCGCCAGTTGGGGTAAAATGGGTAATCAGGAAATAGGGCTATATCCATATTCTTCATTAGTAGGTACCGGAATCCGAGTGTATAGTTTTGGTGATAATATCGTCACCGGAGCACAGATATTGGAGACCGGAAATAGTAAGATCAAGTGGGAAACTACTACAATGACCAATCTGGGCTTAGATTTCAGCATTCTGAAAGGCAGGCTTACCTTTATATTTGATGTCTATAATAAGAAGACACAGGATATGCTAGTGCAAGTGCCCCTACCTGAGTCAGCAGGCGAACAAACACCACCGTTTGTCAATGCAGGATCAGTTGAAAATAAAGGAATAGAATTGGGCGCTATCTACAACAATAGAGTTGGTGAGTTCAGCTATACCGTAGGGGGTAATTTCTCAGCTAATAGGAATAATGTTTTATCACTGAGTACTGGCGAACCACTTCTTGGAGGATTTGGGTTGTCCGATGGTGCCATCACTAAGACGGAAGTTGGCTATCCCATTGGCTCCTTCTTCTTATATGAAATGGCAGGCATATTTCAAACTCAAGAAGAGATCGAAGCCAGTCCATTTCAGACAAAGGATACGAGACCAGGGGATGTAAAATTTGCTGACCTCAATGGGGATAATAAAATTGATGATAAGGACCGGGCACATCTGGGCAGCCCTTTTCCCGATTTTAGCTATGGACTCAATTTGGGATTTACCTGGAGAAACTTTGATTTTTCAACCTTAATTCAGGGTGTAAAGGGCAATGACATATACTTCCTCTACGGAAACTTCGCTTATGAAACTCAGTCCAGAGGTTTTAATTCTTATGAGGATATAAAAGACTATTGGCGTCCGGATAATACCAATACATCCATCCCTAAAGTAAGTCTGGATGATAGAAATGGAAATAGAAGGATTTCCACACGCTTTCTGTATGATGGCTCTTATTTAAAAGTGAGAAATGTTACTTTAGGGTACAATTTAAAATCTGTATTCAAAACTAAATCTATTACCGGCCTAAGAATTTATATTACCGGTCAGAACTTGCTCACATTTACTAAATATCCGGGCTTAGACCCCGAAATACAAGCCAATAATAATGATACTCAGGGACTTGGCATTTCGTCAGATCTATCAGTGGGAATTGACTGGGGAACCGTACCCGCACCAAGAAAAATTTTATTTGGGATAAATCTTAACTTCTAACTTCTAATAATTAAACAAAATGAATATTTCCAAATATATATTAATAATTGTAGCGGTAATCTCACTTGATTCTTGTTCAAAAATTTTAGATAATGAGCCTATAGGTGTCCTGAATTCAGAGTCCTTTTTTAAGACCTCAAATGATGCAGTGCAAGGAATAAATGCCGCATATGAACCACTTATGTATACCAGCTCAAATAAAAATGCCTATTGGGCCTTTGCTGAATTACCAACCGATGAGGCGGTAGTAGGGGGAGATGGTTCACAACCTGGGCTTACAGAACTGGATTTTTTCACTTATACACCTCGTACAGAAGAATTTAATAATTTCTATAAATTAGAATATAAAGGTATTTCACAGTGCAATACTGTGTTGGATAGAGTGCCCTCAATTGATATGGATGAGACGTTGAAAAATAGAATTCTTGGTGAAGCACTGTTTCTAAGATCCTTCTATTATTTCCAATTGACTCAGGTCTTTGGTGAGGTACAACTCATCACAAGAGTGCTACCTCCTACTGACATTAAATATGCTAAATCTTCAAAAGATGCCATCTACCAGCAAATAATCAATGACTGTAAGGATGCAGCAAATAAGCTACCTACTAGCTATTCCGCGACAGATGTCGGCAGAGCAACGAAAGGTGCAGCACTGGCTCTGATTGCCAAGACTATGCTGTATTCCAAAAACTGGCAAGGCGTTCTGGATTATGTAAGTCAAGTTAAGGAACTTAATATATATTCTCTTACAGCTGACTATCAGGATAATTTCAAAATAAAAACCCAAAACAACACTGAGTCTGTATGGGAAATCCAACACACCAATCTGGAACTGGGCGTCGGAAACTCCCTAAACCAAATCTGGTTGTCAAAAAAGGTAACTGATGGATATGGCTTTGCAGAAGTGACTCAAAGTTATTATGACGAATTTGAATCAGGTGATCCCCGACGTGATTTTACGATTGCCTCAAATAATCAGGAATATTTTGGAGTCACTTATAAAAATTCGTATTCCTCAACACGTCACAGTCCAAGGAAATACCTGCAAACAGATTCAACTGTTACTCAAAAGGCAGATGGAGACATTAATGTGACTCCGATCAGGTACGCAGAAGTCTTGCTTTGGGAAGCGGAAGCACTAAATGAAATAGGCAGAACCTCAGATGCACAAGATCCACTCGAAGTTGTAAGAGCAAGAGCTCGCAAACAGTCTTCAGATCCAGAGAATACACTACCTAAAATAACCACTGCGGATCAAGGCATCATGAGACAAGCTATCAGACATGAAAGATCAGTCGAGTTAGGCTTCGAAATGCATAAGTTTTTTGATTATGTACGTTGGGGAATAGCCTCAGATAAATTAGGCGCTCTGGGATTTCAAAATGGAAAACATGAGGTATTTCCACTTCCACAAATAGAAATTGATTTAAACAAAAGTTTACTTCAGAATCCGGGATATTAATTACACTTTACTACATGATATGCTAAATAAATTTATTTGTTTATTTTTTCTATTAATGGGGACGGTATGTCTTGCTCAACCGACCCAAATCGCCATTCCACGTATTAATCAAATGCCTGACCAGCCGTCACCATACAATTTACGTGACTGGAAGCAAGTAGCAATAGAATATGATTCATTTGTGTACAATACAGCGAAGTCCGGCCAATACCTCCCACTAAGCTATATCTTACCTCAGGGATTCAATTACAAACAACGGGCCTTTTTTGGATTACATACCTATGTGGGCACCAATTCACCCATGAATAATGAAGCTATTAATGTTTTACCTTCTTTAGTGGGGGCCAGTCTGTGTGGTGTGGACAAGTCGAATCAATATGCTCAAAATTGGGTATTGATGAGCCAGGATTTCTTCAATAAGAATAATGGTGAATTACTTTATTTAAATAATAATAATACGGCTACCGGTAATGACTGGTGGTACGACCTCATGCCCAATGTCTTCTTCTATCAATTATTTGACTTGTATCCATCTATAGGTGGTGAAGCAGATATCCAATTTATAGCCATTGCTAACCGCTTCTTGGAGTCAGTGAGAGCCCTAGGGGGGAAGGATACTCCCTGGCAAAAGGCCAACATGAATTATCGAGCTTTTAACTTTAAAACGATGCTGCCCAATGCAGAAGGTGTAAAAGAGCCAGAGGCTGCCGGCGCCTATGCGTGGGTACTTTATAATGCATATACCAAAACTCACAATCCTGAATATCTCAAAGCTGCAGAATGGAGTCTTGAGTTTTTAAATAGCTTAAACACCAATCCTTCATATGAGCTCCAATTGCCTTATGGTACCTACACAGCTGCACGAATGAATGCTGAGCTCGGTACTAATTATAATATTCAGAAAATGCTCACCTGGAGCTTCGATCGCGGCTCACTACGTGGATGGGGAACTATCGTAGGAAAATGGGGTGGATTTGATGTATCCGGTCTGGTGGGTGAAGCCAATGATAATGGCGATGATTATGCATTCCAACTTAACGGAGTACAGCAAGCAGCTATGCTTGTCCCACTGGTGAGATATGATAAGAGGTTTGCTAACGCAATAGGAAAATGGATGGTCAATCTGGCAAATGCAACCAGGCTATTTTATCCCGGCTTCTTACCCGATAATCTACAGGATGCATCTGCCTGGTCAGCGACCAATGATCCACAACGAGTCATGGGATATGAAGCGCTCAAGGAAAAATGGATGGGAAACTCGCCTTTTTCTACCGGAGATGCACTAAAGGGTGGATGGGGTAAGACGAATCTCGCACTGTATGGCACCTCATCCATTGGGTATATGGGCTCTTTAATACATCCAACAAATGTGGAAAAAATATTGAGGTTGGATTTATTAAAAACTGACTTCTACCACACATCAGCCTACCCTACTTCATTATTATACAACCCATATAGTGTATCTAAAAATATAGAGATGGAGTTAGGCGGGGGATTGTATGATATTTATGATGCTGTGAGTGAAACATTTTTAATCCAAAACGCTACCGGTACCATTTCGGTTTCAATCCCTGCACTCACATCAATAATAGCAACTATTGTCCCGGCCTCAGGTGTTGTAACTTATGACAAAAATAAAATGCTTATTAATGATGTAATCGTTGACTATAAACAATCAAAAAACTTGTTCACCTATACACCCAGGATTCAGTCCTTAGCTGCATCAGATTATATAATTGAAAAAGGAAAATCGACTCAGATTTTCGCAAAAGTTTTTGACCAGGATTCAAACATATTCAATTGGGAATGGAATGTATCAGGCGGTATCATTACAGGGTCTGGCTCTGAAGTGCACTGGAAAGCACCTGAATCAGAAGGCATTTACCATATTACCACCATTGTAAAAGATGAGATAGGAAATAGCGATACAGCAACTCATGATATTGAAGTAGTTGCAGAAATTAATTTACCTCCTAGTATTGACCTGATTACAGATAAATCTTCGCTGATCCCAGATGGAATCGCAAATATATCTGCAAATGCAATAGATCCAAATGGAGATCCTATTACTTACTCTTGGAGTGCCACCGGTGGGACTATAGATGGAACTCAATCTAATATAACCTGGAAGGCTCCTCTCACTGAGGGTGTCTATGACATCACACTGAAAGCATCGGATGATAAGGGACTAAGCACTTCACAGACTATTTCTATTTTAGTTTATAATTTCCCAAATACCTACAACTCAAATTTAGTTGCATGGTACCCTTTCTCCGGTACCGGAAGAGATTCAACCCTAAATCACCTGGACGCTCTGGTCTCAGGAGTCAGATATGTACCAGATTTTAATAGTAACCCCAAAAGTGCTTGTCTTTTCGATGGAATAAATGATTTCGCAAGTGTCAATAGCGATCCTAAACTGAACTTCCAAAACGGAATCACACTAAGTTGTTGGATACAAGCGGGTGATCTGCCTAGTCGTGAGTCATTCGTTATATCTCACGGAAGCTGGCAAAACAGGTATAAATTATCAATCACACCGGAAAGGCGACTGAGGTGGACTGTTAATACTGAAATTTCTATTGCAGATTTGGATGCTAAGTCTCCTCTTGAAGTTGGAAATAACTATCTTATTACTGCTACCTATGATGGAAAAATAATGTGCCTCTATATCAATGGAGAGCTAGAATCATATAAGCAATTGACGGGTAAAATCAGGACGACTGATCTACCCTTCCTCATGGGTCAAATGCTTCCGGATGAATCAAACTATAATTTTAGTGGCATCATCGATGAGGTAAAAATCTATGATCAGGCCCATACTCCTGAAGAAGTAAAAGCGATTTATAATAATGACTATTTAGATACTAAGGTATCAGGCATAAATACGGAGATAGTGATATATCCCAATCCGGTACGAGATCAATTGTACATTCAATTCACCAATGAAGTTGATTCCGGACTCCTGACCATATATGATTTAATGGGAGTGGTAGTAAAGACCAAACCACTGAAGCAGGTCAGTCAACTGAAAGTATCAATGTTTGACCTTCCACCGGGCGTGTACACTATTATGGTTACTACCGGTAAGACAAAGAATAAATTCCAAATTGTGAAAATATAGAGTTCATGAAAGTACAATCTTTGGACATATTAATACCATATATCGAAACAGATAGATCTTATCTTTACTAGACCCCTTTTTTATTTAAACCTCTACTAAATTATTTTAAGAACATGAGAAACACATTACAAAAATGCCTTTTTTCGGTGTTGGGTTTATTTTTAGTCATGGCAGTGACTGCTCAGACTCCTATTGCTGATTATCCTTTTTCTGGTGATGCAAAAGACATCTCCGCAACTAAAAACAATGCTTCTGTACATGGAGCATTTCTAACGAAAGATAGATTTGGTATTGCAGCCAGAGCATTTTCTTTTGATGGAATTCAATCATTTTTGAGGGCCCCAAATAATCCTACCTTAAATACTGATTATACCACAGTATCATTTTGGCTGTTTGCCAATGCCTTACCTCCTGCTGGTGAAGCCTACATATTATCTTTTGGAGGTTGGCAAGAAAAATGGAAAATTTCCTTGCCAGATCATGGCAAGATGGTCTGGACCACCAATAATACAAGTGGAATATCCGACATGGATTCCGGCGACGGAAATGTCGTAGTTCCCGGAGTATGGCAGCATTGGACATTTGTGCATAATGGAACTACGGATGAAATTTATTTGAATGGACAAAAAATTGCAGATAAGGCAGTCTCAGGGGCATTAAATCCTACTTTAGCACCACTTGGCATTGGCTACAATCCCATCGAAAAAGGGAATTACTTTAATGGTAAATTAGATGATATCCAGATATATGGTGAAGGTCTTAATGACACTCAGATCCAAGATCTTTATACAGAACAATCTACTGCTCCTGTCATTCCTCCCGGCCTGGTGGCGAGTTATGAGTTTAAAAATAATACTGCAGATGCAAGCGAGTATAATAACGATGCATCTATGAAAGATACTAAGTTTGGTACAGATCGCTTCGGTTATGGAAATTCTGCTGCAGTCTTCAATGGTCATTCTTCTGAAGTAAAAGCAACCAATAGCTCTGTGCTCAATTCAGCAAATGCAAGTATCTCCTTTTGGGTAAAACCTAATGCGCTCCCTGCTAGCGGTGAATCCTTCCTAATCTCTAATGGAGGATGGCAAGAGAGACTTAAGATATCATTACCTGATCACGGAAAGGTTGTCTTTACTACTAATTCTACATCAGGCATATCAGATATGGATGCTGGCGGTGGACATGAATTAGTACCCGATAAGTGGACTCAAGTGGTCGTAGTACATGATGGCATATATGATCAGATATATATAGATGGGGAATTGACTAATAAGAAAGCCGTTACAGGCGACTTGAATTCAACTGATAAAGATTTGGGAATCGGATATAATACAATTGATGGTGGTAACTGGTTCAATGGAAGTATTGATGACATCCATTTTTATAACTACGCACTTACTTCGGCAGATATCACTACAAAATTCACTGAACAAAATACTTTTCCCGGCAATCCTACTGACTTAGTGGCCTCCTATCAATTCAAAGGAAATTTCAATGATGAAACTCAATTTAGAAATAATGCCTCAGGCAATGCGAATTTTACTGCAAATAGATTTGATTGGGCCAATAATGCGGTTTCTTTTAATGGAAATGATTCTCTGATAGCTGATAATTCAGGACAATTAAATTCAGATTTCGCATCAATTAGTTTTTGGATAAACCCCTCTGAATTCCCCGCATCAGGTGAATCTTTTATTGTGTCAAACGGCGGATGGCAACAACGATATAAAATCTCACTTCCCTCGCACGGTAAATTGGTATTTACGACAAACTCCACTTCCGGCATTTCAGATATGGATGCTGGCGGAGGGCATGAATTGGCACTCAATCAGTGGTCACATGTGGTCATGGTTCATGATGGCACGAATGATAAGATCTATATCAATGGAGTGGAAGTGAATACTAAAGCTGTTAGTGGAGCGCTCAATGACGCCAATACACCGCTGGGGATTGGATTCAATTCTATTGATGGAGGAAATTTCTTTACGGGATCACTGGATGATATTCAAATATACAATGTAGCGCTTAGTGATGATGACGTATTAACCTTGTATAATGAACAAAGAGTTGCTCCGGTTATCACAGATGAGATTGTTGCAAATTACCCAATGGACAATTCTGCAGCAGATATCTCCAACTATCACAATAATGGTGTGGTAGAAAATGCTCAGTTAGTAAATGATAAATTTGGTTTTTCAAATCATGCATATCAATTTAATGGGGTAGATGCAAAAATTACTGCTCCTAATTCGCCACAACAAAATGTAGACTTTACTACTATTAGTTTTTGGGTAAATCCCGCCAGTCTACCTGCATCAGGTGAAGTATTTTTACTTTCAAATGGAGGATGGCAGGAACGTTGGAAAATATCTTTACCAAGTCATGGAAAAGTGGTGTTTACCACTAATTCAACTTCCGGCATTTCAGATATGGATGCAGGAGATGGTAATGCTTTAGTTCCGGGATCTTGGTCACACGTAGTCATGACTCATGATGGTAACTTTGATAGAATATTTATCAATGGAACCAAGGTAGCAGAGAAAGCAGTTACAGGAACGCTCAATCCCACCACTAAAGACTTGGGAATAGGTTGGAATCCAATAGATGGAGGTAACTTCTTCGACGGGAGCATGGATGAGGTCAGGATATATAATCGTGCACTGGATGAATCTGAAGTCTTAGCATTGTACAATGAACAGAATCAACCACCTGTAGTAACTGATACTGAAGCTCCTACTGCTCCACTCAATCTGATAGCTACCGTAGATCACACAACAGTAGATTTAAGCTGGCTGCCTTCTATGGACAATGATGGAGTGTTGGTATACAATATTTACCAAAATGATTCAAAAATAGGAACAAGCAATACTACTAATCTGGAACTCACAGGTCTGACTCCACGCACTACATTTACCTTTGGAGTGAGTGCTGTAGATACTACCGGAAATGAATCCACTATATCTACTATTGACGCTACCACAGGCGATGAAGAAACACCTGATACAACTCCACCAACAGCCCCTGGCAATCTTGGAGGAGCTACTGGATCTCATTCAGTGTTATTGTCCTGGGAAGCTTCTGTGGATGATAGGCAAGTTGCCGGATATGTAATATCAGTAGATGGTGATATCTATGATACAATACCTGGCAGTCAAGTGAGTATCTTGGTTACAGGTTTAGATCCTGAAACACCTTACTCTTTTGAGGTGTATGCTTATGATGCTGCAGGAAATAATTCTATTATATCAGAGATCACTTTATCAACTACAAAAGAAATTGACACCGGCGAACCAGGTTTAGTAGCCTATTATCCATTCGATGGCAATGCCAATGATGCCACTCCTTATAAGAATCATGGTACAATAGGTGGAGATCCTGTATTTGAAGTTCCTGACCATCCCAATGGAGGATCGAACTATTTAAAATTTGACGGAGATGGAGATTCTGTAATTGTAAAAAATGCAGTTCAGTTAATCTCTGATTATGCGTCAGTTGCTTTTTGGATAAAGGTCTCGGATATAAATGCAGGAGATGCAGAATCTTACCTTTTGGACTTTGGACACTGGAATGAAAGATGGAAAATATCACTACCTACTCACCTGAAGGTAGTCTGGACGACCAATAATAAAACAGTTCAGTTCCCTAATCTTATTTCGGATATGGATTCCGGAGATGGCAATGAACTGGTCAAAGGTTTTTGGTGGCATGTTGTCATGGTACATGATGGTGTGAATGATCAAATCTTTGTAAATGGCGAATTGGCTAATAGCAAACCGGTTGCAGGTGTGCTGAATTCTACTGATAATGTATTTGGTATAGGTAGCAACCCAATTGACGGAGGTCAATATTTCAATGGTGGTCTCGATGAAATCAAGCTGTACAATAAAGCGCTGTCGGCATCTGAGATCAATTCATTGTATAAAAGCGGAACCAGTGGAAATAAGAGTATTGAGCTTGCCAGTTCAATTCACGCATTATATCCAAATCCTGCTAAGGACAAAGTATTTATTAAGCATGACATAGGAAATAACCAAGCGCTTACTCTAAGAGTGTTTGATATTAAAGGAAGACAAATTGATGCTATTTCTTATGCTAAAGGTGAAATACCTACAAGTATTCTGTCTGTCAATATCGGCAAATATGTCCCCGGTACTTATATGGTTAATTTCATATATGGTGGTAAAAACCTGGGTTCTATCTTATTTGATAAAATTTAATTTAATTCTGAGGTGAATATGCATGGGGGTTGTTTCTTTTAATAGCTCCCATGCTTTTTTTTCTAGAATTTCCCATTATCATCCGGTTAATCTTTGTCAAATAATTTTAGAAAAAATATCGGGTATGCGATTTAAAGAGAATCCACTCATCAAGACTTCTGATATCGAGCCAAGTATTGAAGGACTAAAAGTTGAATGTGTTTTGAACCCCGGTGTTTTTAAATATCAGGGAAAAACATGGCTTCTACTTCGAGTTGCAGAAAGACCGGTACAGAAAGAAAACCAAATCTCTTTTCCGGTTCTGAATGGAAGCGGATCGATGAAGATAATTTCCTTTGACACCAATGATCCTGATTTAGATCTGAGCGATGCCAGGCTGGTGAAACACAAGGGTATTACTTATTTATCTACTATTTCTCATTTACGTTTAGTTCAGAGTGATGACGGCATCCACTTTAGCGAACCAACGGATTTATGTGCTGAAATTCACGGTAAGGGTCCGTATGAAACATTTGGAATCGAAGACTGCAGAGTAACTCAGATCAATGACACTTTCTACCTCACTTATACTCAAGTATCGGAAAATGGAGTTGGAGTAGGCCTGATGGAAACCCGCGACTGGGTTCATTTCGAAAGAAAAGGCATGATATTACCACCACATAATAAAGATTGCAGCTTATTTACCGAAAAAATAAATGATAATTACTATTGTTTCCACCGTCCGTCCGGAATTGACATAGGTGGAAATTTCATATGGTTGGCTTCATCAAAGAATCTAACTCACTGGGGCAATCAAACCTGCTTAATTAAGACAAGACCCGGATATTGGGATAGTGTACGTATCGGTGCAGGTGCTGCACCTATCAAAACAGAGCGTGGTTGGCTCTCCATCTATCATGGTGCAGATGAAAATAATAGATATTGTTTAGGTGCATTACTGCTTGACCTGGATGATCCCACCAAAGTAGTAGCGAGATCTGAAGCTCCCATTTTCGAACCAATTGAAGAATATGAGACATGCGGATTCTTTGGCAATGTTGTATTCACAAATGGGCATTTAGTAAATGGCGATACAATTAGTATGTATTATGGTGCAGCAGATGAGGTAATCTGTGGAGCTACACTATCTATTTCAGAGATACTGCATTCTTTAAAGAGTGAGGTGGTGTCCAAAATAATCACACGCTTAAATATTAACTTTTAAATTCCTCCATAATATGTTCTGTAAAAATATCCTATGAATAAACTTCTCCAAGAAATACATTTCTTTAAGTCACACCCACTTTCTATGAGGGTCTTATTGCTGACGAACCTGATCTATGCAATGGTTCTACCAGTCATCGAGCTATTTATAGGCGCTTATATTATGCGAAATTCGGATGATCTTAGCTTGGTAGTGATCTTCCAGTTAGCTGTTTACATTGGTATTCCCGCTACGTTCGCATTGAATGGTTATCTATTAAATCATATAAAAATCACCAGATTGTACTCACTCGGTATGATACTCAGCGGGGTATCAATGACTGCTATGATGTCACTAGATAAACTCACTACCTCAGGGATATTTTTTACCGGTCTCATCATGGGTCTGAGTTATGGATTTTTCTGGGCTAATAGGGATTTCCTCGCATTGAATACCACCAATAATAACAACCGGAATTATTACTATGGCATAGAAACATTTTTCTATACGATAGCAGGCATACTTATTCCTGCGCTTATCGGAGCTTTTATCATTGCGACAAAGAATAACCATTGGTTTCATGGTAATATCAACTTTGCTTACTATTGCCTTGCAGGTTTTGTGATGTTTCTGACCATCTTAGCATCTATTTTGGTGCATAAAGGGGGCTTTCAGAATCCCAAAAAGGCGCCTTTTATATTTACGAAATTTCATCCCTTATGGCATAAAATGTTGCGCCTGGCTGCTCTTAAGGGCATAGGCCAAGGATATATTGCCACCGCACCGGTTATGCTCATCATGACTTTAGTGGGTGAGGAAGGTGCCCTGGGTACTATTCAGTCAGTGGCGGCTTTTTTATCAGCAATTTTATTGTACATACTTGGTAGAATTACGAAGCCCGAACACCGACTGAGGATATTTGCCATAGGACTTACGCTATTTTTATTGGGAACAGTTATCAATGCCTCTTTCTATAGTGCCATTGGCGCAATTGCATTTGTGCTTTGCCTTATCTTTGCCCGACCACTACTTGATATTTCCTATTTCCCTATTCAGCTCCAAGTCATTGATTACTTATCTGTGAAAGAAAAAAGAAATGAATTCGCTTATATATTTAACCATGAGATCGGACTGTTAGTTGGCAGACTATTTGGCTGCGGTTTGTTCATTCTACTTGCCTGGTATGTAAGTTCATATATAGCGCTCAGATACGCTCTACTGGTCATTGCCATAATTCAGTTCATGTCCGTATTTGTAGCAAAATCTATTTTGAAAGACCCGGTGTGGCAAACTGACCCACCACCTGATACTGAAGAAGTTTACCATTCTATGGAAGTGCAATAATTCAACTTAAATCACATGAAGAAGATACTGTTCCTTTTAATGCCATTGGCAGCCTGTAAAACTGCTAAAGAATCTATTTCATTTAACCTTCCACCGTCTACCCAAATCAATATCGCACGTGTGGAAATGATGCCAAATGAACCGGCGCCATATAAAATGAAAGATTGGAGACAGACCGCAAAAGATTTTGATGCGTATGTTTATGACTGGAATGCAAAGGGTGAATTCAGACCATTTATTTGGGAAGATAATACACAGAGAAATGCAGCTCAGAAAACATTCGGTCTATATACAGCCATAGGAGATGTACGTGAAGGCCCCAAAATAAATAATGGTGAAAATCACGAAGCTATCGGGGCCATAGGCTCGATAATAAGCGCTACTCTGGTAGGCATAGATAAAAGCAAGCAAGACGGCTATAACTACGTTGAAATGCTGAAAAACTATTTCAATACTGAGAATGGGTTTAATATAATCATGAATTTCACCAGTGAAAGAGGGCACATTGGCGGCGGTTATGGAAATGATTATTGGTATGATATCTTCAATAATGTCTTATTTTATGGAGCAGCAAATTATTATCCCTCAGTAGATGGTTTCTCTAAAATTCAAAAAACAATTGCAGACCAATTCTTGAAATCTGCCCGCACTCTTAATTATAATTTTACAGCAAGCTATTTTGATTTTGCAAATATGAAAGGTGGTACGAATCACATACCTACTCAAGAAGATGTCGCTGCCGGCTATGCTTTTATTTTGCACGCAGCATATGTAAAATATGGAGATAAGGCTTATTTAGAAGGTGCTATCAAATCATTACAAGCCCTAACCGAACAAAAAGAAAATAGGTATTATGAGATATTAATGCCGTATGGGGCATATATAGCTGCCCGGCTAAATGCAGAAGAGGGACAAAATGTTGACATTAAAAAATTACTGGACTGGTCCTTTGATGGCGATGCAACCAATCGCGAAGGTTGGGGAGTGATAGTCGGTAATTGGGGCGGCTATGATGTGAGTGGATTGGCAGGAAGTACTGTACATATGGGTGGGTATGGATTTGCAATGAACACATTTGACATGGCCTGGCCGCTACTTCCCATGGTGAGATACGATCAAAGATATGCTCGATCTGTGGGTAAATGGATGCTGAACGCAGCCAATGCAGCCCGCCTGTATTATCCATATGATATTCCGGATGAATTACAGGCACTACCTGATAAAAAGTCTATTACAAAGAATGCAATTGCCTACGAAGGGTTAATAAAAGAATCCAATTACGATCAATACAAAGGAAAGACCCCTTTTGCGCAGGGTGACGGTCCTCAATGGGCTAAGGGTATGCCGCCCGAAACTATGTTCTCAATATACGGTAGCGGTCACGTAGGGTTCTTTGGTGGGACTATACAGACCACTAATATCGAAAAGATATTGCTTTTGGATTGTCTGGCTACAGACATGTATAAGAAGAATGCAGCCTATCCTACCTACCTAATTTACAATCCATATAAGTCTCCTAAATCAGTAGACCTAAATGTGGGAAATAATAAAGTAGACATCTATGACTGTATAGCTCATAAAATCATAGTTGCCAATGCATCGGGGAAAACAACTGTCCTTCTACCTCCGGATAATGCCAGAGTGCTAGTCTATATACCGGCCGGAGCAAAAATGGATAGAAAAGGCAATCAATTAGTAGCAAACAAAGTGATCGTAGATTATCACTTCGAATGATCAGATTTTAATAATTAGAAATTTTATTGAGTTTTGGAACCATAGATTTATTCTTCTTCTGAATGAATTATTTCTTCTTGACTGCCTCCTTCTGCCGGAATCAAATAGAAATTATTCATTTCAGTCGATGAGTTTATGATACCAATTTCATCTCCATTGATCATCTCCAGTATAGATAAAAAAGTGACAATCGCATGAATTCGATTTTCACATTCTGAAAAGATATCCTGAAAAGTCAAATGCTTCTTTTCCTGCATCATGACCTGAATCCGCTCCTTAGCAGATTGGATGGTATAGGGATAATCAATGAGTTGATGAATTGATTTCTTTTTCTCTTTTCCAAGCCTTGACATGACTTGTTCAAATGCCTGCATTAAGTGAAAGAGTGAAGCTGATTCCAATTCGCTGACTGAAGCTACAGATCGCTTGATACGTTCTATATGATCGCCTATAGCACCGCGTTCATGCTTCTCTTGACGGCTGCTCTCCAGCTCAGCCAATTCTGTTGAGATTTCTTTAAAGCTCTTAAACAATAATATCTTGCGGATTAGCTCTTCTTGAGGATCCTCGACTTCTTGGCCGGTTTCCGACTTTCGAACCGGGAGCAAGCTCCGAGCTTTGATCTTCATTAGAGTAGCTGCCACCACTATAAACTCACTACCCAAATCAATATTGATGGAATCCATTGATTTGATATAGTGCAGAAAATCCTTTGTAATTTTTGCAATCGGAATATTTTGAATATCCAGCTCATCTCTTTCAATGAAAAATAGAAGCAGGTCAAAAGGACCTTCAAAAACCGGCAGATTAATAAAATAAGTTTCAATATTAGTTTGCATCAGTTTGGGCTTAATAGATAATTAGTGGAAGGGAAAATGTAGATTCATCACTCCTGATCGCTGTGACTATGTATATCCCGCTGACTAATGAAGATATATCATACTCTCCCTGACTTATAGAATATAAAGTGTAAGTTTGACCATACATATTGATGAGTCTTACCATACCTGGAGGGGTATATGACTGAATCTTGAACCTTCCTTGAGCAGGATTAGGATATATACTTACTTCATTTTTTTTTTGAAAATGATTGGCAGTCCATGCGTCAGAAAAGAGCCAAACATAAGCAGCCGGATAGGTGTATGACCATAAAGCTTCATTGTGTGATCCCGGCAGAGTCACATACTTTATTTCATTTGGTTCAAATCCCTTATCAGTGAGTAGATTTTTCATTCTAAGCATATCAGGTACCATTGAAGCACTTTCATTCTCCCCGGCGACAAAATATATTTTCATCGGGAAATTCTTCTCAAATTGGTTTGCAAACGCATAAGTCGAGTCGCTAAACCAAAAAGAAGGAGAAAAAACGCCAATTTTGCTAAACACCTCATCATATTCCAGACCTGTGTAAAATGAAATTAAAGCACCCATTGAGCTACCTCCTATCCCATTGAATTCTCTCCCGGGTTTAGTCCGATAGTGCGAATCAATATAGGGCTTTAGTGTATTCACCAAAAATTGTGCATACAATTCGCCTTTTCCTCCGCCATACGACGCATTGACCCAAGGTGAATACTCATCTATTCGGTCAGAGCCTCCATTATCTATTCCTACCACAATGGTACTTTTCATATCAATATTGTACAAGCTATCCATAGTCTCATCAATCTTCCATTCACCGGAAAAGCTATAGAACTTATCAAACAGATTTTGTCCATCCTGAAGATAAAAGACGGGGTACGTGTTGGTTGATTGATTATAGTCAGGTGGCAAATATATCCAGACCCTTCTGGTAGTATTTAGTTCTGGTATGGGAAAAACATCGCTTACTATGTGCACCTGTGGAGAAGCTGTATGTTGGCCTGAGAGCCCTTCCCAACCTTCAATAACCATATTTTGCGTCATGAGTCCACCGGGATAGTTTAACATACGATTTGGCCTGAACTGGCCACTTGCATTTCCTTCTACTGTAGCCCAGCTACCTCGGGTAAACTTAAATTCCAAAGCACCCACCGCCGGAGAAAATGTGAGATGATATTGCCCACCACCATCATTGATCATCTGATAGCCTACATTGCCCGGGTCCCAATTATTAAAATTTCCGGCTACATAGATTAAATCACCGGGCGGAGTGTCACCCGGAACAGAAGTAATGTGAAGGGTGAGTTGACTAAATACAGGTGTAGAAAATATTAGTAGAATTATTAATATTTTATGCCATTTATTCATCATACAGATTTGTGTGTTCCTTTTGCAAAACTACATTTTCTATCCGATTACATTTTGGATATAACACAAGTTGTATTTTTGTTTCATGAAAAATAGTCCTGAAGTCCATCTAATACCCGTGCCGATTAGCGAAGAATCCCTTTTTACTTTACCTGTAGATACCATAGAAGTTGCAAGGCAGTTGACCACATTTCTTGTGGAGCGCGAGAAAACAGCTCGTAAATGGCTGAAGTCTTTCCAGCATCCCATTGCTCAATCTGATTTGCACATCATCGAACTGCCAAAGCATGAAGAAATCACCAAAGAGTGGTTAATGGAATCATTACAAGATAAAGCTTCATTTGGGCTTATGTCAGAGAGCGGTACACCTTGTATAGCAGACCCGGGATCCATAATAGTACGGCAATTGCATCAGTTGGGATGGAAAATAAAGCCTCACTCAGGACCGAACTCACTCATACTCGCATTGATGGCAAGTGGCTTAAATGGCCAAAATTTCACTTTTTTGGGCTACCTTCCCCAGAAGCAACCGGAATTACAATCTATACTTAGAAAAATCGTCTCTGATATCCAGAAGACGGGTATATCGCACTTGTTCATTGAAACACCTTACCGCAATTTCAAATTATTCCAAACCTTGCTAAGTACACTGCCACCTGACATTTATCTGAGTATATCACGCGATCTCACCGGGACTGAAGAGTGGATAAGGACACAGTCTATTAAATCCTGGAAAAAGGGCGACTATGAGCATATATTAAACAAGTGGCCCACTATATTTATTCTGGGGCTTTGAAATCATTATTGAGGTCGGCGAATCAATAGCCTAATATCTTCAGCATAGACTCTGAATCCTGCTCTTCAGCAACTAGCCAATCTACAAACTCTCCTTCAGCTGTTTTATCTACAATCACATGCTTGGGTGAAGGGAGAAGACAGTGCTTTATCCCTCCATATCCACTTAGTGCATCCTGATAAGCGCCGCTATGAAAGAAGCCAAGAAACATTTTCTCACCCTTTTCTATTCGTGGGAGATACACTTGATTGCTATGTGCTTCTGAGTTGTAGTAATCTGAATTATCACAGCTTAGACCACCGATATTGACTCGCTGTGGCTCTTTATCCCAGTTATTTACCGGTAGTAGTATAAATCTTTCATTCATACCCCACGCATCCGGCAGTGTATTCATAAGAGAATTATCAACCATGTACCATAGCTCATTGTCATTTTGCTTTTTCTGACCGATGACTGAGAAAAAATGAGCACCGCTTTCCCCCACTGTGTATTTTCCAAATTCAGTATAAATATCTGGTTCGGGTATATTGACTTCTTGACATGCATCTTTAATCTGCCGGACTATCTCTAGAATCATGTATCCGTAATCAAATTCAAAACCGAGGCTATTTTTTATCGGAAGACCTCCACCAATATTTATTGCTTCCAGATCTGGACATAGTTTCTTTAGCTGGCAGTATGTTTTGATGCCCTTTTTTAATTCATTCCAATAATATATATTGTCTTTGATGCCCGTATCCACAAAAAAGTGGAGCATCTTTAATTTTACATTTGGGAAAGGCTTAATTTTTTCATCATAAAAACGGACAACTTCCGAACTCCTAATCCCTAATCTAGAGGTATAAAATTCAAAATTGGGTTCTTCTTCCGTAGCCATTCTCACGCCAATAGAAAAATCCATATCACCCAGATATTTTTGGAAAATTTCTATCTCATCCCAATTATCCATCACCGGAAGAATTCGGGTAAACTCTGACTGAATCATGCCGCAGATCCGCCGGATGTAAGCGTCATTCTTAAAGCCATTATTGACTATAATCTTATCCTTATCAATATGTCCCGAGGAAAATAACTTCCAGATCAAATCAATATCAAAAGCTGAGGAGGTTTCTAGATGGACATCATTTTTCAATACTTCATGAAGTACGTATTGGAAATGTGAACTCTTGGTACAATAGGTATAGTGATACGCACCTTCGTATTGCAATTGATACATCGCATTATCAAAATAGTTTTTGGCTTTGCGTATCTGATCCTCAATCTTTGGGAGATATATAAGCTTGAGCGGTGTTCCATACTTTTCAAGCAATTCATACAAGCGAATGCCATGAAACAACAACTTATTATCCTCCAATCCAAATCCTTCTTGTGGAAAATAAAAGGTCTGATCTATCAGATCATAGTAAGTGTTATTCATTAATCTTATTTAGTATCAGCTTATATATGTATTACTTCTCCATAGGCTGCTGCAGCAGCTTCCATAATAGCTTCTGACATAGTCGGATGTGGATGAATAGATTTGATGAGCTCATGACCGGTAGTCTCCAGTTTTCGGGCGACAACTATCTCAGCAATCATCTCAGTCACAGTAGCACCGATAAAGTGTGCTCCAAGTAACTCACCATATTTAGCATCAAAGATCAGCTTGATAAATCCTTCCTTAGTTCCGGCAGCTGCCGCCTTCCCAGAAGCAGAAAAAGGAAATTTACCTACTCTTAGTTCATAGCCGGCATCTTTGGCGGCCTGCTCAGTATAGCCTACAGAAGCTACCTCCGGCGAACAGTATGTACAGCCGGGTATATTATTGTAGTCGATGGGTTCGACTGACATACCTTTGATCTTTTCTACACATGTGATACCCTCTGCACTAGCCACGTGAGCAAGCGCTTGAGTATTGATCACATCACCAATAGCATAATAACCGGGTTGCGAGGTTCGATAGAATTCATCGACTTCTATAAACCCCTTTTCTACTTTAATGCCGGTAGCTTCCAATCCTTGATTCTCGATATTGGGAGTCACTCCGGTAGCAGATAGTACGATATCGCATTCGATCGATGTGATCTCACCTGATGCACGATTTTTTACAGTAACTACTTTCTTACTGTCGACAATTTCTACTTTTTCTACAGCAGAATTAGCCAATACTTTTATGCCCTTTTTCTTAAAAGCCCTTGCCAATTCTCTGGATACTTCAGCGTCTTCACGCGGCACGAGACCCTGTTCCATGAACTCTATAATAGTAACTTCACTGCCCATAGAGCGATAGAAATCTGCGAATTCTACACCTATGGCACCTGCTCCTATCACTACTAAGTTGGCAGGTATTTGCTTCAATACCAAAGCCTCTCGGTATCCGATGATATGCTCACCATCAATAGGAATATTAGGAAGCGCCTTAGATCGTCCTCCTGTTGCTATAATGATGTGCTCAGCAGTAATGATTCTCTTACTGCCATCCGCAGCAGTAACTTCAACTTTATTGCCGGGCTGAAGTAAAGCGGTACCTGAGATACTGTCTATCTTATTTTTCTTAAATAAAAACTGGATGCCTTTGCTCATTCCATTAGCCACATTTCGGCTTCTTTCGATGACTTTGTTGAAATCAACACCTTCCACCGAGGCATTAATTCCATAATCCTCAGCATGTCTAAGATAATCAAACACCTGCGCACTCTTTAGTAATGCTTTGGTAGGAATACAACCCCAATTGAGACATATACCACCCAGTTCGCTTCTTTCGACTACAGCCGTCTTAAACCCCAACTGAGTAGCTCGAATAGCTGCTACATAACCACCCGGTCCTGAGCCGATAACCAATACATTATATTCTGCCATTTTGAATCACATCTTTTTTGGTGTGGCACAAAGATAATAAAGGTGACCTTATGAGGGTTATTTTCAAGTAAACTTGACTCTTTAGGTTTTTTGTTTTTGCTTTTTAGCTGCCGGAAACAATACGTTATTGAGTATCAGTCTGTATCCGGGAGAGTTGGGATGCAATGAAAGGTCGGTCGGTGGATCTCCTACCAAATGCTGATAATCTTCTGGATCATGACCTCCGTAAAATGTCCACTGGCCTTTACCAAATTCTCCATGAATATAACGAGCTTCATTGGCTGCTTTCAGATCACCCATGATAAGTACATTGGGTTTGATATAATTACGTATAAAAGCAGTTGTTTGTCCCATGAATCCCTTGATGGTGCGGGTGTGATTCTGAGTAAGCATAGTCGGTACTGGATCCCATTTTGCTGAAAAGTCAAACAAGGTAAAATAATCCTCTTCCGGTTTGATGGTTCTCTGCCTGACTGATGCGTCATTATCAATACTCGAGAATTCGTAGATCATAGGGTTCATGACCAGATCAAAAGCCGTAAATGCGAGGCAATTGTCATAGTCAATTTTCTTTTGGGCATTCGGATCTGCCGCATCTCCGTCATATACTACGTCACAGATATCAACTCCCTCTGCTGCCAAAGCAATATCATAGCTATCAGTAGCACTGCACATGGCAAACATGAATCCTCCACCTCCCACATATTGCTTGATGGCTTTCGCTACTGAGAGCTTTAGTTGGGATACCTTAGCAAAGCCCAGTTCTTTAGCCAATGCTTCCTGCTTGACCTGATTATTCTTGTACCATGGTTTTGTATGTTGAGAAGCATAGAATTTACCATATTGGCCTGTGAAATCTTCGTGATGTAAGTGAAGCCAATCATATTTCACTAACTTTCCTTCAATAATTTCCCGGTCGTACACTTTGTCAAATGGAATCTCCGCATAAGTTAGTGCAAGAGTTACTGCATCATCCCACGGTCGAATCTCTTCACCCTGGTCATTTACATCCGGTGTATAAACTGCTATGCGTGGTGCCTTTTCCAGTTTCATAGCATCCATGTTGACATCAGGATCATTGATCTCCTGCAATATTCCATTAAACTGGCCATCGCTAATCACACTATAAGTTACCCCACGAGTACGACATTCTTTTTCTATACTGGCACTGTTGGGGAGCACAAAACTACCACCCTCATAGTTTAATAACCACCAACATTCAGCACCCTGAGCAAGTGTCCAATATACGATTCCATACGCTTTCAAATGATTAGCCTGATTGGGATTCATGGGAATGAAGATGTAAGACCCAAATGCGTTGTTTAGAACAAAAAATAACAAAAAAGATAGCGCTAAGCGTCTAATTAAATTCATTGCCGGATTTTGGAAAATATAACGATTCATATACTTGATTAGTTGCATTAATGGATCTTCGACCATAAATGATCAAACCGCCTAATATCGACCTCTGCAGGTAGGATTGCTGATTCGCTAAGATAGCCAGGTAATAAACCCGACAACCAAGGCGCCAACGAAGCGCCTTTCGTACCAAGCCCATTGAAACACATCAGACGAGGATGAGCCGGATGTCTGCCTATGATCGGCTTTCTATCACGCACAGTAGGTCTCAGACCACTCTTAATATCGAGTATTTCAGGTGCCTGATCATAATCTTGAATAAAATCATCTTCTAAACTCTGTGGATATGAGTTAAAATCTGCCGGCAAGCCCTCCACCGGCCTCATTGTAGCTCCGTACCAACAATGTTCGGGAGTCTGGTAGCACAATAAATTTTTGAATCTATCAGCTCTATCTACTATTGAATCTCTGTTCTTTAATACTAATGCCTGACCCCAGTTTGGTATGACCGGTAAATAGTTGAAGAATGGATTATTATTGACCCTCCATCCCTCACAGAATATTACCTGATCCCAGACGTCTTTACTTATCCTTACTACCTCTCCATCGGGAAATACCTGATCATACGCTATGATTCCCTCTGTAAACAGTCCTTCCTTTCTTAGGAGGCTATGATAGCCGTCTATCAATGTCATCATATTTACATGATAGGCATTCTCAACTTTTACTTTGTACAAGTTCTTTTTATTTTTCTCAACCGATATCGGGTCTGCCTGACCACAATAAGGCTCATAGTCAGAAAGTGTCGTCTTCATTAACCAAGCATTCACCTGACTCAAAGAATTTAAATATCTGTTGAAATCAAGTTTTTTCAGAACATTTACGCCTAAGAGCTGGGAGACATCCTCATAAAAACTAAATAATTCAGGTAGTAAATAATCAAAATTCCAACTCTTGGCAAAGTTCGATCCTGTCAGTGGATTTATAATGCCTGCAGCGGCTCGGGAAGAGTTTCCTTCCAGTGCTTGATCCATCATATGGGCATCTATCCCCGCTTGTCTTAATCTAAAATGAATTGCAATTCCTGCTATTCCACCTCCTACGATCAATATGCTCATTTTTCAAGACCTTTGATCAAGGCCTGTTTGTATTTTGGCAGGCCCTTTACGACTTCATTGAAAGAATGGTCAATAAGACGACGGAGCAGAAGATCATTATTTAATTCATTGATATAGATTGTATTCCACATTTTTTTACTCATATGATACCCCGGTGTGATGGAAGGATATCGTTCTCGAAGTTCAATAGCATACTCCGGATCGCACTTCAGATTAATGGATGGATCAATATTTTCAAGGCCATATAGAACGAACATTTTTTCCAACACTCTAAACACCATAGTGCTTTCACCAAATGGAAATGCCTCATCGCTAAAAGGCTTTGCCAAACAATAAGCCCTTATTTCTTCAATGTTCATCTGATTGGGGTAACTCTTATTCCATTCTGCCGGAGCAGATTTATTACACCATCTTTTCCAGGCAAATGCCCGGCACCTACAGCGATAAAGGTTGGGTGGGCAGATATTTGCTTTTGGATGCGGCTTATCCAATTATAATTCCGGTTTTTCAATAATGGATCCATGTACCCTAAAGCCGGATCCATCTGATCACCCATAAGTCCATTGAGAGCATCCAGGTCTTGCGCTAGATAAGCTTTAAGCAAGTCATTATATTCATCATTCCCCTTGGACTGCATTGATTCTACCAACATCTTAGCTTGAACAGTAAGTGGGATCTTATCGATCGCACTCATTTGCTCTTCGATGGTTTCAAGGCCCAGCACTTTCTTGCCGGAAGAATCTGCTTTCGTTGCCAATTCAAATTCGTATGACTTCATATTGTCTTTGACCTCAGACATATTTTCCATGCCAAGAGCTGACAAAAAGAGTGGCTTGATACGTTCGAGCATCATCAGTGACATTCCATCCCCCAGCTTTTTTTGAACCATTTCATATTCAGATACTGTCAACAAATCCTTTAAAGTGGTATCTCCCGGCATCATTGCCAGTTGCATCATCTCCATCATTTTACTCATATCCTTCATATCATTGATGTCTACTTCAAACATCACCTCGTCAGACTGGCTAAATGCACGCTCCATCGCTGAAGTAAATAAAAACTTATCCTGAGGTATCAGGTGTATGGTTCCAAATAAATAACTGGGGCGGTTAGCACCTGGAGCCTCTATCTTCCATAGGAGGCTTTGGTTATAATTGGGTGAAGAAGTAACACTAACCTCTTTTTTCGATGTATTGCATGCTACGAGCAGCAGTAGTAAAAATAATAATGGACTATTTCGCATATGTAAATTTTAAATTTCTGGATAAATATACCTGATAGAGTATTATTCCCGCCGAGACAGATACATTGTAAGAATCTAATAAATCATTTTGTGGAATACTGAATTGTTCATCTGCACGTGAAAGCAGGTTCTTTGATACACCGGATTTTTCTGAACCCAACACTATGGCGCAAGGCTGATTGAAACTAAGCTCATATAATTTCTTATCTGCTTCTCCGGCTGCCGCAAATAGGCTAATCCCAGCACTACCCAGCATATCAGCTGCTTCGTGCAGTGAATTTACTTTACATACAGGAATTCTGGCTAATGCGCCTGCTGATGATTTCATGGCATCTTCAGTGACCTTCACGCTATGAGATGCCGGGATAATGATACCATCACATCCACCGATCAGCGCAGACCGTGCTATAGCACCAAAATTTCGAATATCGGTGAGCTGGTCCAACAAAAGGAACAGCGCATTTTCTTTTACACCGCTGATAATCTCATCCAACTGCGCATAGACATATTCATTTATGATTGCTACTACCCCTTGATGATTGGAAGCTGTATATTTATTCAGACGCTCTTTCGGAACGAACTGAAGTTCTATCTCCTTACCATATAAATGAGTGCGGATTTCCTTTTCAAAGACTCTGTCACCTGTAGTCGAAATAAGTATTTTTTCAATGGCTAAGTTAGATTTGATGGCTTCCAGTACCGGATTGCGGCCAAAAATGATTTTTTGTAATTCGTTACTCATAGATATCAAACATTGTATTTTAAAATTAATTTTATCTTTATCTTCTTTTTAAACCGTCGTACCAATAACAACTATTTCATGAAACTAAATTCGATTTGTATCGCCTTGCTACTGCTATGGGCAAATATTGCACTTTTTGGCCAAAGTAAGAGCTTGCCTCCTGAGATTTCAAATTACTTTTCTCTACAACAGAACGCTGAAAAGCTAAAAATGAACGCTCAGTCTGATTTATATCTGATAAATCAATATACTGATGAAGGCAGAGGAATTACTTATTACTATGTAGGTCAGCAAAAGGAAGGTATTCCGATTAAGAATGCACAGACTACATTGTACCGTGGAAAAGACGGAGTAATCAAACAATCTCAAAGTCGTTTTATTGAAACTAATACGACCTCAAGCTTATCTGCAAAACCCGGACTTTCTATAGGCGAATCAGTAACGAAAGCCGCCGAATATTTTGGTATTCTAGTATTGTCTCCTCGCACAATAGATCCTGCCAATTCTCAATTTATTTTTCCTGCGCTAAGTCCGAACAAGATCCAACCAAAACTGGTCTGGCTTGCTAAGGACAACAAGCTTCAGTTGGTCTATGAAATGGAAGTCATGCCTGCTAAAGGAGAAAAAATGTGGCAAATATATGTTGATGCCACAGATGGAAGTATCGTTGACAAAGAAAGTCTGACTACTTCCTGTTCGTTCGGAGAGGGTTTTCTTCACTCGCAGGATCAATGTGACCATACACCTTCAATCACAATGAATCAACCAATCGGTCATTTCAATCCACTCGCCGAGAACGCAAAGTATAGAGTTTTCGAACTTCCTGCGGAAGCACCTTCTTTTGCAGCCTCCAAGCTGGTTATCAACCCATCTGATCCGATCGCATCGCCTTTCGGTTGGCACGATGCAGACGGTTCCCCATCAGTTGACAATACGACTCTTAACGGCCAGAATGTATATGCTTTCAATGATGCCGATGGTGATTATCAACCAAATAATGATGTGGATGGTGGTCAGGAACTAAATTTTGATAAGCCATATGATTTCGTAAATGAGCCTGCTTCTTCGAAAGATGCAGCAGCCATCAACCTTTTCTATATGGTTAATATGATGCATGATTTCTCTTATCATTTTGGCCTCGATGAAGAAGCGGGTAACTTCCAGCGGATTAATTACACCAACAAAGGAGCAGATAGTGATCAAGTCCAAGCATTGTCCCAATATTCAAATGGAACAACTGAAAAAAATAATGCTGACTTTTCTACACCTACAGATGGTAGTAGCGGAGTAATGCGAATGTTTCTCTGGGATCGAGGTTCATCGATATTTGAAATAACGGCTCCAGATGAGATCAAAAATTCATATGATGTAGGTACAGCTGCTTTCGGACCGGCTATCAATTCTACACCTGTTCAATCTGCTATTGTTTATGCCAATGACGTTACCGGTGGAACTCATAACTTTTGCGAAGAAGCTGAAAATGCGGCTGAAATGGCAGGTAAAATTGTCCTAATCGACAGAGGGCTGTGTGATTTCAGCCAGAAGGTGTATAATGCCCAAGAAAATGGTGCTATCGGTGCCATCATCGTAAATTTCGAAAATGCAGTAATCAATATGGCAAGCGGTAGCGCTGGTGGTTCTGTCAATATCCCCTCTGTCTTTGTATCAAAAGCAACAGGTGACCTCATCAAACAGCAATTAGCTAACGGGAAAGAAGTAGTTGCAAAGTTTGAAAGACCTGAGACGTCAGGACCTGCTTTTCTTGATGCCTCTTTAGATAATGGCATCATTGCACATGAGTATGGACATGGTATCTCGAATCGTTTGACTGGTGGACCACAAAACACAAGTTGCTTGGCAAATGATGAACAAATGGGAGAAGGATGGAGTGATTTCTTCGCTCTGGTTACAACTAGAAGACCAGGCGATGTCGCAACCACCTCAAGAGGAATTGGTACATATGCGCTGGAACAACCCACCAATGGCGTAGGTATCAGAACTTATCCCTACTCTACAGATATGACTATCAACCCGCATACTATGGAGGATATAATAGGCAGCACCGGCCCGCACTATCTGGGTGAAATATGGGCAACTACTTTGTGGGATCTATATTGGAAAATGACTGAAAAATATGGTGATGACCATTTGCTGTACGGCGGTACAGGTGGAAATTCAATGGCGGTAAACTTGGTAATGCAAGGCATGAAACTGCAACCTTGCAGACCGGGACTGCTTGATGGTCGTGATGCTATTCTAGATGCAGACTCACTATTATACAATGGAGAGAATACCTGCCTTATTTGGGAAGTATTTGCACGCCGCGGAATGGGTTACTTTGCCGATCAGGGAAGTTCAAATTCACGTAATGACAATATATCAGATTATACTAGTTATCCTTTCTGTCTCAATAAATTGTTGATCTCCAAGACAATGACAAAAGAGGTAGACCCTGAAGGAATAATTGATCTTACTATTAAAGTAACTAATTATACTTCCTCGACTTCAAAAACTGTTACTGTAACTGATCTTCTTCCTGAACATACGAGCTTTGTTGACGGATCTGGTGGTACGCTTAGCAACGGTATAGTCACTCTAAGTCTTGATTCACTTGCTAAGGGAGAGTTCCACATTTTCAGTTATCAGGTTAAAGTAGATGCAGACTATAAATCTATATTGATGGCTTCCGACCCGATAGAAACAGATGACAATAATGTATATATCACCAGTGCAGAGACTGGAAATGTATTCTTCAAGTTTGAAAGTGGGACCGGTCCAAATGGTGAAAATGTCTATGCAATCAAATCAGATAATGCAGCGTATAAATCTTCACTTCTGATCGACAGAACAATGAATATAAATGGGTCACATCCTTCGCTGATCATCAATCATAAATACAGCACGCTTGCCGGAACAGATGGCGGCATCGTAGATTGGTCTACTGATGGAAATATTTTCAATCGGTTTCACGATGAGTTTTATCGTGGTGGTCCATTCATTCCCATAGCCTATACTACTTTTTCTGTTCCGTCCTTATTAGGATTTAGTGGACAGTCTGACGGGTACATCAATTCATTTTTTGACGTAAATGAACTTAAAGGCAAAGATATTTATCTTCAATTTAAGTACGGTTCAGCTGGCGGAGGTATCACAAATGGTGGTGGCTGGTGGATCAACCGTGCGGATCTTGTTGACGCTGTCTTTGTGAATAGTGAAGCCTGTGTAACTGCTGATAATTTATCTCCTGAATGTGCCTCAGCGGATGAGTTGGGAACTTATGTTAGATATAATAACAGTGTAGCAAACAAAGTAATAAAAACTGATTTGGCTGCAATCATCTATCCTAATCCCGGACTGGGAAGTATCAATGTCAATTGGTCTCAGCCTAATACAAGTAATGCAGAAATTGAAGTTGTCAATTCTACTTCTACCAAAATATTAACGGAGAAATTTACTGCCACATCAGGTAACAATTACCGATCTATCGATCTAAGGAATTATCCACCGGGGATGTACTTTATCAAGATAAACAGTGGCAATAAGCTTCAAGTAGTAAAATACATCAAACTATAATCAAAGAAAAGGCTTACTCTCAGAGTAGGCCTTTTTCTTTTAGTCCTTTTAGTATCATCGGCATGGCCTCCGCAGTAATACTTCTGTCGTCATGCAGCAGAATAATATCACCGGACTGAGCTTTAGTTAGTATCTTATCTGCCAAATCTGAAGGATTGGATTGGATGGTATCATACGATCTTAGTGACCAGCCGATGACCATCTTGCCAGTTCTCTTAATAGCCGCAGCTATAGATGGATTAGTAACTCCAAATGGAGGCCTAAAATAAATTGATGCTTGACCGGTAGCTTGGATGAGCGCTTCATCAGTTCTGATGATTTCTTCTTCAAATCTTCGGGCAGACGCAAATGTATTTTTAATGGAATGACTATAGGAATGATTGCCAAGTGTATGGCCCCTCTCTAAGACCAACCTAGCAACTGACGGATATTGCGCTACCCTATCGCCAATCATAAAAAATATACCTTTTGCTCCGTACTTTTCAAGCTCGTCCAGTATCATAGCAGTGAAAACCGGATGTGGTCCATCATCAAAAGTTAGCAGTACTTTCTCGCTATGCTGAGTTGATTTTACGGGCACAAAAATCGCCCAATTGAGTTTCATTGCAAATAAAAATACGATGCCTACTGAGAGGAATATTAAAATCAAAATAATCCAAATCATACCCTCTGAAATTCGAGCAAACTGGTATGTTCCTCATCGCCCCCCAGAGAAATAAAGCGGTCTCTTTTTTCAACATCAGGATAAGAGAGTAAATGGCCGAGGCCTATTGCATCAGTAAGGAAATAATGCCCTATATCCATGGTTAGGTCATGCTCAGGGGATAGAGATTCAAGCTTTAGAAAATTATTACAATTGAAAACATCACTCCAATCAGGACCGATAGTATCTGCAACAAAATGATTTGGGATCAATTCTTGTCGGATCAATTTCCAGTCTCTATCTGAACGACGCTGATTTGATATCAAAAAAGAAACTGCTCCTTCTGACCAATCAATTCCCTCCGGTAGGCATTCCATCTGATCTATAATGTTTCTTACCTCATCTGTCACCTCATCTGCAGCGGTCAGAAGTATCTGCCGATGATCTGTAGTGTCCAACTGTAACATTGCATCTTGTAGCGCAAAGTGAAGCGATAAGTAGCGTTGAGACCAGGTAATATTATAGCTGTGATTTGCCAATAAAATTCCCAAAGTGCCCGCCAAGGTATTGTGTGTGGACTGGATGAAAGCAGTGGGGGCAAGCATACTTTCAGCTCGATCTATCATATTCTTCATGAAGGTATATGTATCACTGATACTTCCCAGACCTGTCGCTACGATTATCCCATCCAGTTCGCCGGTATAGCCTTCAATCGTTGACATCGAACTATACACTCCCATCTTGATTAGTTTACTCATGCGGCGCATTTGTCTGATATCGATATGGCGACTATAATCAGGCTCGGCAAGACCAGAGGATGCTCCCTTCATCGTCAATCTATGTGGGGCTATCACATGAGCAGTATGAACATAAACGCTCATGCTTTTTGAAATTTAGAAAAGATCAATGAGGTGCAATTTCCACCGAAACCGAATGAGTTGGAGAGTATGTGTTTCAGCGTGCCAGGGGTTAGCTCAGTTACAGGAACCAGGTTCTCATTTATGGGATGATGAAATCTTAGAGTAGGAAACATCATTTGCTGCTGAAGAGATATCACTGAAAACACTGCTTCCAGCGCACCTGAAGCAGCCAAGGTATGCCCGGTATACGATTTAGTCGAAGTAAAGGGAGGAACATGAGTAAATGTGGATAGAATAGCACTTCCTTCAGAAGCGTCATTGTTGCCCGTACCGGTACCATGTGCATTGATGTGGTCTATATCCTCAGGTTGTAACTCTGCCACTTGAATAGCTCGTGACATTGCCATGGCAGCACCTTCCCCTGTCTCCGAACTGGCAGTCTGATGATGTGCATCATTTGTGTTTGCCCATCCACTAACTATTCCCAGAATCTCAGCACCTCGCTTTTGTGCGCTTTCCTTAGATTCAAGTACTAAAAAGGCACTTCCTTCACCAAGATTCAGCCCTCGCCGATCTCTATCAAATGGTTGACAAAGTGATTTATCCAGGATCATAAGAGAATTGAAGCCATTCAGTGTAAACAGACTTAATGCATCCGCACCGCCCGCAATTACAATCTCTTTTAGCCCTCTACGAATTTGCTCTGCTGCTTGTAATATTGCATTAGCCGCAGATGAACAAGCCGTTGAAATCGTCATGCCCCGACAAGATATTTCGAAGTGCGAGGTCAAAATATCTGCTGAGCGTCCATTGTCATGAGTAGAGAAAACAGAATAATCCACTTTTTCATCTTTGAAATACCTGCCCATCTGTATTTCAGATAGATCAATACCGCCTACAGTAGTTGCGTAAATAAACGCTTCGACTTGCTCAGTGGAAATCCCGGACATCAATACTGCTTCTCTTATTGACAGCGCACTCAATAACACACTGCGCGGCGTAGATGGGCCAAACCTAGTCATTATGCCAAGTGCATGGTTATCGTATTTGATCTCACCGACAGGCAGCGTATTCTTGTGATGAGATGGAAGGATAGTCATTTCACCTATTCCACACAGACTGTGGGTGAGGCTAAATAGGTTTTCAGTCACATTCATACCAAGACAAGAATTGATACCCATGCCGGTAATCACAACCTCTCGGGAAATCATTTTTGTTGGGTTTCTATGTAATTAGCTATATTTCGAATAGAAGTAAATACATGCTTCGCCTCATCAGGATTATTAAACTTGATGTTGTACTCATCATCAAGCATGACAATTATCTCAAGTGCATCTATTGAGTCTAAACCCAGCCCATCACCAAAAATGGGGGCATCTATATCAATATCTTTGGGATCGATATGCTTGATATTTAATCGTTCTATTAGTTTTTGTTTGAAATCTTCAACAAAATCTGTCTCCATGAGTAACTCTATTTATTTGAACTCAAAATTAACCTTTTTGCCACTTCCTCGCTCCACATTGTTCCATCTACTGAGTTCCGGTCTAATAAACACATCCTGGCTTCAATCAATCCGGTACCATTACCAACCTCAACATAACCTATCAGCAATTGATCAATAGACGTAGTGTCAAACAACAAATGAACATGATTATAGAATTGTGTCGACGACTGCTCGTGTATTATTAAGAATTCATTGTAACCATGCCACTTCATATAAATAGCCATTTCTCCATTGACTATATTAGGGAGAGTGTACACAAAAACAGAAGGGCTTGCAACATCTCCTCCTTTTTGATTAAGCACCTGAGCATGTGGAAGATCGGACACCAATGAAGAAGAATTATTACAAAACAAGGTACCTATATCATCACTTCCTTTGTAATGATCTAAGTCATCATTTATACCTAAGCATCTGTTTAGTGCCAACCATGCTAACTTACATAAACTATTCATTTTGTAGTACTTAGGATAGTTTATAGAAGTTTTCTTATAAGCTATTATGAGCTGATCTTCCAGGTCTTTGTTATCTTTCGAGCTAAGGGATATTTCGGTCCAGTGGTGTATGTAGCAACACTTATTCATCCAATCTTCTTAAAAAACAACACACAATTCCCACCTCCAAAGCCGGATGTAGTTTTCATCAATGTATTATAATGAATATCAAATTTCTCACCTGACAAATTCAATGGTATTGACGTTCCGGAGGTTTCATAACCTACAGTACCCGGTATTGCATCAGCACACATTGCCATTAGTGAAAGATTTGTCTCCAAGATACCGGCTGCGCCCAATGTATGTCCGTATATTCCTTTTAATCCAAAGGCAGGGACTTTATCAAGGCCAGTCCTGCTCATTGCAATTGATTCCATTTCATCATTGAAGATAGTACCGGTTCCGTGCAGTGATATTGCTTCGGGCGTGTAATCTGCCAGCTCCAAGCATTTAATGATGGCTCTCACCAGACCCTCACCATCTCTGGACGGACCCGAGATGTGATTGGCATCATTTGTCACTGCTCCGGTGGTGAAAGCGATACTCTGTAATCCTTCGAAAGGTTGAGGTTCACTTCCCAGCCGCAAACACGCCGCACCTTCTCCAAGAGAGATACCTGTCCGCTGTATATCGAAGGGCTTACATGGTGTGCTACTGATAGCCTTAAAGCTTTTAAAGCCATAGAAAGTAAAATCACTCATTAAGTCCACACCCACTGCATAGACATGCTTATATCGACCGGTCTTGATATAATCGGCTCCTAAAAGAATGGCTTGATTCCCACTTATACAGGCATTTGAAAGTGTGATAATATCCAATTGTCGTTGGAAATATGTTCTTAATTGCTTTCCAATATTTGACAACAGAAATGGTGCTTCCCTACTCTGAGCATTTTCCACAGACAATAAATCAATATCGCCCTTGGTACTCGCTATGATAATAAGCGAAGGTGGATGCTCATCCGCCTTAAAGCCGGTATCCAGAAGCGCTTCCAGACATAGCAGTGCACATTTGGTGTAAGCAGGCCCATATTTCTCTCTAAGTGAATTCCATTTCCCCTCAGTCAAACTATGGGTATAACCATTCTCTTCACCAGGAGAGACAACTGGAGACAACATTGATTTGCCTTCAAGACAGTTCTGCCAATGATGTTGCAGACCATCTGCAAACCCGTTGATGATAGAACCACGGTGGCAAAATACACCCTCCATCAGGCTACTCCATTTTCCCTCTCCCAATCCTTATAAAAATCAGGCTTAATCAATTGTAGTTCCCCGGTACTACTGAGGAATACTTGAGTTGTATTTGCAGTAGCTACCAATATATTTCCTTGAGCTTTGTATATCTCGTAATCAAATTGAATTTTTGCTGCCGCAGCATATTTAAACTTAATCACAACCTTGATTACATCACCATACACAATGCTTTGTTTGTATTTGATATTCAAATCTATCAGTGGTACCTGAAAGCCATGAGCATACATGTCAAGATATCCCAGCTTATACGCCCGACCGAATGCCTCCCTTGCTTCTTCCAGATATTGGAGGTAATGACCATGCCATACGATACCCATCGAATCCACCTCACTAAAGCGTATGGTCAGTTGTTGCTCTACCTGGAGAAGTATGATATTTCCTGTCATATCTGGTCACCCATTAAAACTATTTTCATTTTGCTTTGAGCTATTAACGTATCAGACATAAAACATTGAGTTTCGATGACAATAATGTTTAGTAGAGCTGTAGTCTGATGGACAGTGGTATGAATTTCAGCACCTACAGGTGGCAAATGGTGAATAATAGCATCATTAATGGTTCCAATAAAGCCTATTGGAGGTGGTTCATTCTTCATCTGTGCTGCAAGGCCTGACCGAATAGCAGCCGACTGTGCCATATGCTCTATAAGTCCATAGGGAGATAATCGGTTATCCTCCACCAATACATGATTAGCAGGTATGATAAAAGTAGCCACTGTATCAGACTCATCATGTGAAATGCAAGAACTGACAAGCACGAAGGGATCCTTCTGCGGTATGAGGTGTTGTATTTCAGTTATAGGGAAATTCATTATTCAAAGAAAGCACAGCTTGCGCCTACCCAGTCTTTATCTTTATTATATTTAACTCCGATCATATCACCCTTACTCAACCGTACTATATTATTTACAATCTTCGGTCTGGAATCATTTTTATTCCAAACATGCATCATCCGCACTTCGCACTTCACCGGCTCATCCGGGTTTGGGGTTTGGATCACCGGCGAATATTTAATCTTACGCTGCAATACCCAATTTTCAGGATCTTTTACATGGTCTATATCTGATTTAGATACAGAGAATATAACTCCTGTACCTGAAAAAGAGAATAAGGGTTTAAGAACATAATTCTCGAGATCCTTAGGAATTTCTTCTATTTCAGATAAAAATCGAGTCCAGGGCACAAAGGGATTATTTCTTATGTAAGGCATTGTGTACTTGCTTATCTTGAAGTACCAATTGGGGTGGCCTATCCATTCTGCATTGATTGGCTTATCAAAAGTAAAATCAGGATTTAGATCTTTTCGCTGGTCAAGTTCATCGAATATCACTCGATTGTATATTTTATATACTGGTATTTTCCTATTGCCTTCCCAATAATATAAATCTTTTCCTTCTAGCTTCAGATCAATGAGATCCAGCACTTTGATGCCCAACTCTTTTTGTGTCGCATAGAAATCAATGGCTGTATTTTGCTTCTCCGGATCTATTTCAAGTAGAATTGTATTTTCCGGATTACCTTCACCTATCATTATTTCTCGTAATTCTTCCAGATACTCCGCCTTAGACATTCCAGATGGAAAATTACTCAGTGTACTCTGAAGCTCGAAAGTGGATTTATAAGCGTCAGAAAGCATCAACTGAAACAAATACAAAGAAGGAAACCCTTGCATTTCAACTAAATAAGGATGTAACTCTCCATCATCATCCCTACTGATACCAAAGTCCATCTGGATAAATGTGGGCTTACCTTCCTCACCGGGCACCTTAATTCCAAGCTTTTCAATTGCTTTCTGTGCAGGTATTTCAAATTCTTCAGAGCAGATAAAGTCAGCCAGCGATTCACAGGCTGCCTCAAGTTTCAACTTTAAGTCTTTAGGTATAAATATGGGTGTTTCTGCAATCCTGAACTTACAAGTATACTTGTTGTCAATCACCATGGCATCCAGTAAATTCAGATACTTTTCAGGAGTAAATGATGCATTGAAGGCATCTCTCGATTGCTTGATCATGTATTCGCTTTATAGGGTGAAAATAGAGAAAAAAGTAGTGAAAATCCCTTTCTAAATTAAACTAATCAAGGATTATCAAACAGCAGTCCATCCAGATTGCTCTGTCGGATAAATTTTTGTCCGGGAATGGGTTTACCGATAGCAGCTAGTTTTTGCAACATATCATTTCTGGTTTCTTTAAAAACTCTCAGGTCAGCAGATGGCATCGGATCCGGTGCAGGAAGGTTTAGATGGGTTGGGTTTACTTGACGTCCATTTTTCCAAAATCTAAAACACACGTGGGGGCCTGTAGCGAGCCCACTAGAGCCTACATAACCGATTACTTGCCCTTGTTTTACATACTTTCCGTTGGAGATGCCTGCCGCAAATCTAGACATATGAAGATATTGTGTCTCATAGGTCTGATTATGCTTGATCTTTACAAAACGGCCGTTACCGGAGGTGAACGAAGCTGCTTCTACACGACCATCGGATACTGCAATTATCGGAGTCCCATAAGGTGCTGCAAAGTCAGTTCCGAAATGTGGCATCATTTTATTTAGAATGGGGTGAAATCTCGCCATGGTATACCCCGAGGTGATCCGGGCATATTTCAGTGGTGCCTTAAGAAATGATTTCCTCATAGGGCGGCCACTTTCATCAAAATATCCCTTCTGATTTTTATTTTCAAAATAGAAAACCTGTTTTTCACCCAGGCGACCCTTATAGTAAGCTGCCAATAGTCTACCGGCATCTACTTCTTCGCCCTCTATGATGTTCTTTTCATATACCAGCTTAATAATATCACCCTTCCCTGCTCTGCTCATGTCAAACGCGCATTCCATGGCATCCTCCATCTGGCTCGCCAGTGAGATGTCCATATTGTACCTCTTGATCGTCTGCCACAGTGAGCCATCCATAACTCCGGATACTACATCAATTGATTTTTCAATCGGTTTATAGACTATATTAAGCTTTTCAGGGGCCTGAAGATCGAAAACGATGTATTTATACACATCCGGTTGGAATACGAGATAATGAGGCACATTCGTGGCTTTATTGGCCAACATGAGCATCTTCATTCCAGGTCGAATCAGATTGAGGTTGATCCTACCTTTACATTCTCTGATGATATTGTACGTATGATTATTGTCGTTTGTGAATTGATTCAGAATAGAAATAAAGGTCTCACCCTCTTTGATAACTACTTCTTCTGAATTCAGCGTATCCAATACAAATCCATACTTATAAGTAGGAGCTACAATGTCAAAACTACCGAGTGTAGTAAGGTCAGACTTATTGAACTTATAGGTTCTTTCGATGTTATTTGGAATAACTCTGGAGAGAATTATAGAGGATAGTATAAATGTGAAAGCGAGGCTTGTATGTTTGATCAGGCTCTGTGCGTTCAAATTAAGCTAATTAGATAATGATGTAATAAGGTCTATAAAGTTGCAAAAATAGAACCTGTGCTCTAATTACCAAATTTATTAACGTTTATTAGGATTAAATTTTACATATATATCAAATCAATATGTTTTGGTAGTATAAAAATTGTTTTTCTTTGACCCATGTTAAGTCTGTTTGCAGGTACACTAATTTTAAGCATTGTTCATGCCCTGATCCCAAACCATTGGCTTCCTATAGTTGCTGTTGCTAAGGCTGAGAAATGGCCTCCAAGTGAGGTATTCAGCATCAGTTGGTTAGTGGCAGTAGCTCACGTCACAGGCACACTCATCATAGGTGTCTTACTGGGTCTGGTAGGCTTGAAACTATCACTTGAATTCCAGAGTTTCATCCACTTTATAGCACCATTATTGTTGATTTTGCTTGGCCTGATTTATATCACTCTAAATAGCCCACACCATCATCATCCGGGCACAGATGACATCGAGTCGTATCGAAAGAGTAAAAAAAGATGGATTATGTACTTTGTACTGCTGATGCTCATATCACCTTGTCTGGAAGTCGAAACTTTCTTCCTATCCGCCGGTGCTTATGGTCTCCAGAATGTACTTTTACTTGCTGCCGTATACGCAGCAGGTAGTATCTTTTCCATCACACTGCTGATCTATCTAGCTTTCAAAGGTAGCTTGTTGATCAACACGCATTTCTTCGAACATAATGAAAAGAAAATCTCAGGGGCTGTCCTCATGCTTACCGGGTTTCTAATGTTTTTCTTCCATTGAATATGCTATCAAGACACATTAAAAACCTAATGCTTCTATTCCTGATCTTCGGGCAGATGACTTTATGGAACTGCGAGAGCTTTGCTCAGATCGTAAAATCAGACAGTATTAAATTGATGACCTTCAACCTGCGCAACAGCGCAGCAAAGGATATGGAGGATCGCTGGGAAATAAGAAAAAATCTTCTAAAGGAATACCTCTTGCGAGTCACTCCGGATATTCTGTGTACTCAGGAGGCCTTGCTAGATCAAGTCAACTATATAGACAGTATTGCTGACTATGAGTATGTAGGTGTAGGCAGAGACAATGGAAGTACCGAAGGTGAATTTTGTGCTATTTTTTATCGAGCTAAAACGTTCAAAATCATCTCTTCCGGGACATTTTGGTTGGCTCCGATAAATACCGAACCAAATAAAGGATGGGATGCCGCCTTACCTCGTATCTGCACCTGGGCACACTTTAAAGCCAAAAGCGGAGGTGAGTTCTATGTTTTCAATACTCACTTTGATCATATTGGCAAGTTAGCCAGAATCAACTCTGCGAGACTTATAGTGGCAAAAATGAGCCTTTTAGATCCACAACTGCCAGTTATATGCACGGGAGACTTCAATGATTTACCCTCGGCGCCGGGTATTCATATCTTAAAGGATTTTTATACTGAAGCCAATGATAAAGCACTGCAACGCGAGAGCGAAAATGTAACCTCATTTAATGACTTTAAAATTGACTATCAGAAATCTGGTGGTAAAATAGACTATATTTTTGTCAATAAATCTGTAAAAGTCTTGCGTTACCTCACAGATACTACTAAGATAAATGATAGGTTTATTTCAGACCATTTCCCTGTCCTGACCACAGTAATTATTAATCCAGCCTTTACCCCCCAAGAAGATTAAAACAGGTTATTCAGCAAATATTTATAGACAGTTGTTATATTTGGTAAAAATTGGGCTTATGCGTCATTTAATTACATTGTTATTTTCAGTTCTTACTATAGTCACTCTACAGGCTCAAGAGAATATCATACTCTGGAGTACTGACCAAAACGGCCAAATGATGGAAAATAATTCAAATTTCAACCTGAATGACATTAAAGAGTACACATACTCCTCATTGGCTGATACTTGTCTAAGCGTAGATACATTTTACTACACTGAAAAGACACAAACAACAATCAAGCTAAAGTGGGAAGAAGGCGATGAGACTACACTAACCTATATCTTCAGATATAGAAAATTAGGCGCTGCCGACTACACCTATAAGGTAATCTCCGATACAAAAGCAGAACTGACCGGACTGAAGGAGTGTGAAGAATACCAAGTGGGCATAAGTTCAGTTTGCCTGCAAGATACCAGTGGATTTAAACAAATATTGTTCCGTACAGATTGTGCCAACAGCAACCGCAATATCACAGTGAACAACTCTCTCATCAGTCCGAATCCGATACATTCGAGTTTAGAAATAAATCTTGTTAGCCAATTCCCAGGTGACTACAGAATAAACATTATCAATACATTAGGACAGGTTGTTTACAAAAGTACTGTAATAAAAAATGAACTTCAGAAGTCTTTTAAAATTACACTGAGTGATGAACTAAAGCCGGGTATGTATATACTTTATATGGAAACAGGTTCTGATCAGATATTCAGCAAATTTCTCAAGATTTAATCTACTTTTCCCATCAGCCATTGAAGTGGATTGGTATAGAATATCTTTTTAAGTACTTCCTCACCCCGCCCGGATTCTAAGATCCATTTACCACCAGTGAGATCACCCAATGGAAATGGATAATCTGACCCGAATACTACCTTATCTTCACTGAAGAGCTCTAGGTTATAATCTAATGCCTTGTGGTCATGCACCAGAGAATCTACCCAAAAGTGGCCCAGGTATTTTCTGGGAGGAAACGGATTGTCAATTGCAGTGAGGTCCGGCCGACAATCAAAACCGTGTTGAATTCTTCCTATAGTGATAGGAAAAGAACCTCCTCCATGTGCGAAAGCCACCCTGAGCTCGGGAAACTGCTCGAATACACCACCGAATATCATACTACAGATAGCAAGTGATGTTTCTGCCGGCATTCCTACCAACCAGGGCAACCAGTATTGCTGCATTTGCTTCTGGCCCATCATATCCCAGGGATGAACGAAGATACAGGCACCAAGCTGCTCAGCGCGCTTATACAGCGGCCACAATTCCTTGGCATTGAGGTTCCAATCATTGATGTGTGAACCCATCTCAAAGCCCTGCAGACCTAGCTCAAGCACACAACGTTCTAACTCTCTGACTGATAGCTCAGGATCTTGAAGCGGCAGTGTGGCAAGGCCATAGAATTGACCTGGATTCATTCTACACACGTCAGCAATATAGTCATTGAAGTACTGAGCTGTCTCATACGCATGACTAGCCTTAGCCCAGTAATTAAATAGCACCGGAATAATGGACAGCACTTGTCTATCTATTCCTGTCTCGCGCATTTCTTCCAGTCTGGGTGAAGGTGCCCAACAGTTTGATTTAATCTTTCTGAAAAATCGGTCACCGATCAGCATATCTGCTTCACAATTATTGTGATGCCGGAGTTTTATGAACCCCTCATAACCAAATTTTACGGCCCAGTCAGGTATATGCTCCGGCAAGATGTGAGTATGTATATCTATCCTACACATGTGATGAGGTCTTTTGTCGTGATAAAACGATTCCATCCAGAGGTTCCAGTGAAAATGTAATGCGGCCGGGCAAGAGTGCATCCTCTTTTGCAATACTATGTTTCAGTTTGGGCATCTGCTTACTCGTCCCGCCCCAGCTAATTTTATTACTATATAGTATGGGCTTATAATGATCAGTATCCGGTAGTTTGATCTCATAGAGTGGATGCTTCTCCGGCTTCATATTCAGTATTACGATGAGATCATCATCAGTATTTTTACCCATGCGCCGATAGACCAGAACACTATTCTTAGAATCATCCACCACTATCCAACAGAAGCCATTCTGACTATAGTTATTGATGTATAAAGCAGAGTTCTCACGATATAACTTATTCAGCTCTATCACAAAGTTTCTAATAGTACTGTGATATGGATGTTCGAGAAAGCCCCAGTCCAGCCCGGTGATGTGACTCCACTCCCAACTTTGGGCAAATTCACCTCCCATGAAAAGCAACTTGGCCCCAGGGTGTGTAAACATATATAGGTACAATAGACGCAGAAGCGCAAAACGCTCCGGTTCATTTCCGGTCATTTTATTGATCATACTGCCTTTACCATGTACCACTTCATCATGCGAAAACGGCAAAATAAATTTTTCTGAATAGGCATAGGTCATACTGAATGTGATGTGATGATGGCTGCCCGCTTTGAACAGAGGGTCGGTCTGGTAGTACTTCAGTGTATCATTCATCCAGCCCATCATCCATTTAAAGTCGAATCCGAGACCCTCCTCTGATGTGGGGCGAGTTACATACGGAAATGTAGTAGACTCCTCAGCTATGGTCAATACAGCGGGATAATCCGCATGAACTGCATTATTCATTTCTTTTATGAATGCAATCGCTTCCAGGTTTTCACTTCCGCCTAACTGATTTTGAGTCCATTCACCTTCCTTACGAGAGTAATCTCGAAACAACATAGAAGCTACAGCATCTACACGAATACCATCGATGTGATAGTATTCACACCAAAATAAGGCATTGCTTACCAGAAATGAGCGCACCTGAGGTCTGCCATAGTTGAAGATCAGGCTATTCCAATCCGGATGATATCCTTGCTGAGGATCCGGATGCTCATATAGGTGAGACCCGTCGAAGTATCCCAGTGAATAGGCATCGGATGGGAAATGACTGGGCACCCAATCTACGATGACACCAATACCTTCCTTATGAAAGCAATCGATCAGATACATCAGCTCCTGTGGGCTGCCGAAGCGGGAAGAAGCTGCATAATACCCACTCAGCTGATAGCCCCAGGATGGATAATACGGATACTCAGCCACCGGCATAAATTCTACGTGAGTGAACCCCATTTCTTTGACATAAACTACCAGTTCTTCTGCCAGTTCGAGATAGGTCTGAAAACTTCCTTCCTCAGGCACCGGCTTTCGCCAGGAGCCCAGGTGAACTTCATAAATAGATAGTGGAACTTCGAAGCGAGAGCCCTTGGTCCTCTTCTCCATCCATTCATTATCTTTCCATCTATAACCTGCAGGGCTCCAGGCTATACTCGCAGTACCGGGTGGAATCTCACTACGGAAAGCATACGGATCTGCTTTAGGCCAATGATTTTGCCTCTGGTCAGTTATATTATATTTGTATCGATCTCCGGGCTTGACATTCGAGACAAATCCTTCCCAAATACCACTGTTGTCATCTCTTCTGAACAGCGGTAACTGAGCGGTCTGCCAGTGATTAAATTCACCCATCACAGTTACCTGGACCGCATTCGGCGCCCATACTGCGAAATAGCATCCTGCCATTTTATCTTTCTCAATAAAATGACACCCCAGTAAATTATAAATCCTATAATGCAATCCCTTGCCAAATAGATAAATATCGTATTCAGAGAAAAGACTATGCCGGAATATTTCAGGAAACATGCTTAGAGTAATTAGATCAGGTCATAAATATAACGCCCTAAATTCTAATCAGACTCACTCAAAAAAAAAAGATAATTATGCCAAGTACATAATTATCTCATTATAGTAATTAAAATGTGAGGTAAACCCCTGTAAGATATTACTTTGTAGTTCGGATAACTGAGTTAGTCTCGCCGAATTGATTTTTAATATTCTCATCCGCAGCAGGCTCAGTAGCCCAACGGGTATTATCGATGAAGTATTTGAAATGGTATTCACCTTGATTATCCAGATCCAAAGAACCTTTAAAAGATCCGTCTTTTTGTTTCTTTAATTCCAGAGCTTCCTCAGGATTCCAATTATTAAAATCACCTAATACTTTTACATCGTTAGCTTCACCTACACAGTCTAATGCTGGATTAAAAGTAACTTTCCAGGCATCTTTAGATTTGACAAATTGCTTTTTCATTGTTTATTTAAATTTTGCGCAAAGGTACAATTTATTTTTAGATATAACTCACTGATAATCATCTAATTTACAGATGTAAATAAAATATACGTCAAATTAAAAAACACAATTTAGAAACTTTAAAATCATATAATTTTCAAATAAATTATAGGGAATTTAGTATTAATGTCAAAATATAATTTTTATGCTTATAAGCTATATGCACGCCATTATCCGAAGATTCTGCCACTTTTATTAGTCAGTAGCGCACTGGCTTGCTGTGTTGCGGTCACTGTTACATCATTGATGTTTACATGAATCGGACGAGTAATCACGAATTCTATTATCTCGGCTATATCGCGGGCTTTTAGCGGCGTATAGTCATTATAAATACTTGCTTTTTCCTTGTCACCATCGTAGCGAACTATTGCAAACTCGGTTTCTTCTACTGCACCAGGGCTGACCGAGGATACCTTGATATTATAATTATATAGATCCATTCGCATGGCCTTAGTGAGAGCATCCACTGCAAATTTGGTCGCATTATATACATTGCCCCTTGGGTAAACTTCCTTTCCGGCGATACTGCATAGATTGATGATATGTCCTGCTTTGCGCTCTACCATTCCAGGTGTGACAGCACGCGTCACATAGAGCAATCCCTTGATATTAGTATCGATCATTGTGTCCCAATTCTCAATATTTCCCTCCTGAATCTCACCACTACCTTTGGCAAGACCTGCATTA
>DAOLZQ010000002.1:0-107320 GCA_035426385.1 Saprospiraceae bacterium | reverse complement strand
CCGGAGATCCGCGCCGCGGAGTCCGCGTAGAAGGCGGCCATGGCGCCCTCGTAATTTTTCTTTTCATGAAGCGCAGCTTTCATTTTTGCTTCAGCCAGATTATGGCCTGGGGTGTACAAGGTAGTGTCTACAAGTTTATCAGGCATGTATTGCTGATCGGCATAGTTACCAGGAAAATTATGTGGGTATTTGTAATCGGCCCCATACCCAATATTTTTCATGAGCTTAGTGGGTGCATTTCGCAAGTGCAAGGGAACACTCAAGTCGCCGGAGCGGTTGACTTCTTCCAGAGCCTGATTGATAGCTACGTATGCAGAGTTACTCTTCTCAGCACAGGCCAAATAGATGGCACATTGTGCCATGATGATGCGAGCTTCAGGCATACCGATCTTATGAACTGCATCCATGCAAGCATTAGCTATCAATAAACCATTGCTATTTGCAAGGCCAATATCTTCTGCAGCAAGGACTACCATGCGACGACATATAAATATCGGATCCTCACCGCCCGCGATCATGCGCGCCATCCAGTACACGGCTGCATCCGGATCACTTCCTTTTATTGACTTTATGAAAGCGGAAATGATGTCATAGTGCATTTCACCACCTTTGTCAAACATGACTGATTTAGTCAGCATCAATTGTTCTACAGAGGCATTACTTATTATAATTTCATCTGTGGATTCAGCGGTATTAACTATAAGCTCAAGCAGGTTATACAGCTTACGTGCATCTCCGCCACTGAAGTACATCAGCGCATCAGGTTCATCTACCCTGATGTTCAGTTTATTAAGGACAATATCTTTGCTTAATGCATTTGAAATCAATGATTTAAGTTCATCTACCGAAAGTTCTGTTAAAATGTAAACCTGACAGCGTGAGAGTAAGGCATTATTGACTTCAAATGAGGGATTTTCAGTTGTTGCTCCGATAAGAATTATGATTCCCTTTTCTACTGCTTCCAGCAGAGCATCTTGTTGTGATTTATTGAAACGATGGATCTCATCAATGAATAAGATAGGCGTATCTTTTTGAAATAAATCACGCTTTGAGGCACGGGCAAGTATCTCTCGAACATCCTTCACTCCGGCATTGACTGCACTGAGTGCATATAGTTTGCGATCTAAGTAAGCGGACATAAGTAAAGCCAGAGAGGTCTTGCCGACTCCCGGGGGACCCCAAAAAATACAGGAATGGATTTTCTTCTGCTCCAAGGATTTACGCAGCGGTGCATCAGGGCTCATCAGATGAGGTTGTCCTACATAGTCATCAGGGGTCAGAGGCCGCATACGTTCCGCTAGAGGTATCATTATTCGGGTGCTAAACGGGCTATTAATCCATCACAAGCAGCATCTACTTTTATCTGACATCCCAGTCTAGAAATGGGTTTGTAATGGTTTACTTGGTCAAGCATCATTTCCTCATCTACAGAAGGTGTATTGAGCGGGGTTGAACTATCGATATATACATGGCATGTTGCACATAATGCTATTCCACCGCAAGTACCTAGGACATCAAGACCTTCCGCTTTGCAGATTTCCATTAATGAAAACCCCATACCATTAGGTATTGTGATAAGATGAGGTTCACCTTCCCTATCTATTACTGTAATCTCAATATCTTTCTCTTCCAAAGTTAATTATTGACGTAATTTTCACTTATTTCTCGCAGCAATTCATGATGTAATTCGATGCATTGTTTTATAAGTCCTGTCTTCTCATCATTGATTATAATGTGGTCTGCAAATATTTTCTTGTCCTCATCTGACATTTGAGTTGCAATCCGTCTAAGTGACTCATCACGACTTAATCCACGGGAATTCATCAACCTAGATATTCTCACTTCTTCTGATGCAATGACAAGAATAACTTGATCCATGAGTCCGGCAAAGGAGGATTCGATCAACAAGGCAGATTCATGAATAGTATAAGCAGTCGCTTGCTGAGCCAACCAATGCAGATAATCGTCTTTTACTGCAGGGTGTACTATTTCGTTGAGCTGTGTCATCTTCTCGGCGTCATTAAACACAATAGCTGCCACCATCTTATTGTTGTATTTTCCTGTCTTATCGTATACCTTTTCGCCAAATAAATCAATCATTTGACTCTGAATGTTAGTTTCAGAGACAATAAGATCCTTGGCACGATTGTCTGCATTATAGATAGGTATGCCTAAGAATTCAAAAATATTGCAAACTGTGGTTTTACCACTTCCTATTCCGCCTGTAAGTCCTACTACCATTTATGTGATTGTTATCTGAAACCCGGGATCTACAACTATGCTTGCATAATCCGGCGGCAAATTTAAAATATTACTCTTAAGCTGGGAGATTTCGTAGTCAATTTCGTCTGTCTCTGTCAGTATAGTAACATAGGGAGACAGAACTGTGTTTTTTGTTGTGATCTGTCCTGGAAATCGTTTTGCTGCATGCATGACCTGAGGAAGCATAGTTATATCAAAGGTTATGGTAACCCTGTACTGTTTTTTTATTTCTTTAAATTCTTGATTTTCAAGCGCTAATCTAACCACTTCTTTATAAGCCTTTCGAAGGCCTCCTGTTCCTAAGAGAGTTCCTCCAAAATATCTGGTGACAACAGCTACAACATTGGTGAGGTGGAAAGAATCCAGTTGACCCATTATAGGTTTGCCTGCAGTACCAGAAGGTTCTCCATCATCTGAACTTCGTGTAATAGAAGAAGGAACGCCGAGTTTAATAGCAAAACAATGATGCACTGCCTTGGGATGGAGTTGTTGCATTTGCTCTATTTTACCCTGCGCTGCTGCTATATCAGCTACGGGGAAGATATCAGCGATGAACTTGCTGCCTTTTACTTTCAACTCCGCCTGAACGGTTTCTACGAGAGTGAAATAAACTTCTTTCGGCTTCATTTAAGGTATTGTGGTTTGCGTATCACATTGTCATGAGGTTCAACATGCAGCGCAACATAAATGATCTTAAGATCGGAATTAATCAACTTCTCTTCGACCAGATGTGCGATGATATGACTATCTCTTACGCTCATTTCTCCATCTACTTCCAGATGTAGGTCTACCAGGAAATTCATTCCGTTCTTTCTTATAAAAATTTTCTCAGTGTCTTCAACACCGGCTACTGACTGGGCTAATTCTGCTATTTGACTGAATAACTGAGGATGATTCTGTTCATCCATAAGTTCGCTAAAAGCTGGCTTAGATATGCGGTAGCAATTAAACAAGATCACTCCTGCAGCCACTAATGCAGCCCAATCATCTGCAGACTCATATCCCTTGCCCATGATTAAGGCTACTCCTACACCTAAAAAGGCAGACAATGAAGAGATAGCATCGCTACGGTGATGTTCAGCCTCTGTAGCCAGAGCTGTACTGTTTATTCCTTGATTTTGTCTCTTGAAATAGCGGTACATCCCCTCTTTGATCAGGATGACAACTCCCAGTACGATTAAGGTGTAACCGGCAGGAGCCTCATGTGGATTCATGATGTTTATAATACTTTGGACAGCAATAATCACTGCGGTACCAAGTAAGAAAAGGATAGTGACGAAGGCAATGAGGGTTTCTACACGACCATGCCCGAAAGGATGTTCCTTATCTGCAGGTCGTGAAGCATAGGTGATTCCCAGTACAACTATAAAAGAGCTAACAATATCAGTAGAGGACTCAAGACCGTCAGCGACCAGTGCATAAGAGTGACCTACAATTCCGGTGAACAACTTTATGCCGGCAAGCAATAAACTTACCACCATGCCCAGCAAGATCGCTTTTACACCACCCTGGATTTGAATCTTAGGAAAGACAACCGTCATTTCAACTGTTAATCGTTATATTCTCTTGTAAGAGCACAAATTTAAGTGCTAAGATACCAATTCAAAGAAAAAGGTATTAATTCAACATTCGGATACGCTATTGATAAAATAAAGCAGTTCATACCTTTTGTTACCTTTGCGCTTGATTTCAAAATTTATGGAAAAACAGACCATTCAAAACGCACTAATATCTGTATTTGACAAGCAGGGAATAGATGAGCTGGTTACTGTATTGCACGAGAGCAAGATTACTATATATAGCACAGGTGGTACCTTTGAATATATAAAATCGCTCGGCATTCCTGCGATCAAAATTGAAACCCTTACCGGATACCCTGAGATGCTGGAAGGAAGGGTCAAAACTTTGCATCCCGCAGTATTTGCAGGCATATTGGCCAAGAGAACTCCCGACCATCTAAGTCAAATAGCTCAGGCTGAGCTACCACTATTTGACCTGGTAGTAGTTAATCTTTACCCATTTGAAGACACTGTTGCTTCAGGAGCGGGTTATGATGCCATTATTGAAAAAATTGACATAGGGGGAGTTAGCCTGATACGTGCAGCAGCAAAGAATTATCAGTTCTTACACATCCTTTGCAAGACGGAACAATATGCTTCATTTACTGAATACCAACGCGGGGGAAATACCATTGATGGACTGGACCTCCGACGACAATTAGCTACAGAAGCTTTTAAAGTAACTAGTGATTACGATGCTCATATATATCAGTATTTATCCGGAAGCAACTATAAGTCGACTGGGAGTAACATGCAGCTTAAGTACGGTGAGAATCCGCATCAGTCTGCCGAGCTAAATGGAAATACAGAGACCTACTTTCATCAATTGGCCGGAAAACAAATTTCATTTAATAACCTCATGGATATTGAGTCTGCTCTCAAGCTGAAGTCGGATTTTAATACCGAACAAGCTATGGTAGCGATTTTTAAGCACAATAATCCTTGTGGCGTAGCTATTGCTGATAGTCCTGTAATAGCTTGGAGAAAAGCTTTGGACTGTGATCCCACTTCTGCCTTTGGTGGTGTGATTATTCTAAATCGACCTTTGGAGTTGGACTTAGCCCGCGAAATAGATGAATTATTTTTTGAAGTTGTCATGGCAACTGAAATTCATGAAGATGCACTGCAGCTACTTAAGGGCAAAAAAAATCGAATTATCCTAAGACTTAATCCGGCAAAGCTACCCACGCAGACGGTCAGATCATTTATGGATTTAAGATTAGTGCAAGATACAGATACAATAAATCCCTTTGAAGAGAAATTGGAAATGGTCACAAATCCTGTGCATTCACCCGCTTCACAGGCAGATCTCCATTTAGCCATAGCTTGTGTCAAACACCTGAAGAGTAATGCCATTTCAATTGTAAAGAATGGTCAGATGATCGGCGCAGGAACAGGCCAGACTTCAAGGGTAGATGCACTGCTTCAAGCTATAGATAAAGCAAAAAAATATAATTTTGATTTGACTGATAGCATCGTTGGATCCGACGCTTTCTTTCCATTTGCAGACACTGCAGAACTAATTTTTAAGAATGGAATAAAGACGATAGTCCAGCCCGGTGGCTCTATCCGTGATAAGGAGGTAATTGCTTTTTGTAATGAACACAATATCGAAATGTATTTTACAGGAATCCGACATTTTAAGCATTAACCACATATGAATATAGCAATAGACGCCGGCAACAGCCGGATAAAATATGGGGTCTTTGATGTAGACTATCTGAAAGAGGTAATCGTACATAATGATCTGGAGCTGGAAGACCTTAAGCAGATTCACGAAAAGTATGGCTTCGACAGAGGAATTATCACCGGTAGTCGAAATATTGGCCAGGATATGCTCATGATATTGAAAGACCAATATAATATCCGGTATCTGACAGAGAACACACTCCTACCGGCTAAGAATCTATATCGCACGCCAGATACATTGGGCAAGGATCGGCTCGCAGGTGCTATCGCAGCACATTATTGCTTTCCTTTTGCACACGTTATGGTCGTGGATCTGGGAACTGCAACCACCTATAATATCATCAACAATAAAAGCGAATTTTTGGGAGGCAATATCTCCCCCGGCTTGGCAATGCGATTAGAACTCATGCATGCAAGGACAGACAAATTACCTTTAGCCGGCTTCAAGGGTGAAATTAGTTTATATGGTATGGATACTGAATCAGCGCTTCGGAATGGAGCACTGCTTGGAGTTGTAGCTGAAATAGAATATTACAAAAGAGAATTTTGCGCTATTTTTAATCCAAACAAAATCATACTCACCGGTGGAAATGCTCTATTCATAAGCCACTATTTGAAGGACTCTTTCGTTATAAAACCTGACCTGGTCCTCGAAGGACTTAATAAAATCCTCTTACACAATGCATAAAATCCTTTTTTACACACTACTGTTCTCTATATTTAGTGTCCATTTATCAGGTCAGCAGACTCACAACCCATTGTCTAGCCTTGGTTTTGGAGAGTTTTTGGACAATACTCAGACAGCTGTAGCCTCTACGGGATGGAATAAAGCAGTATTCAATGAATATTATCACGTCAATTTAAGCAACCCTGTTTCGTATGGATATCTCCAGTCCACTTCCTTTGAACTGGGCGTATATGGTAAATTCAATACTTATACTAATAATTCTAGCTCCTATAAAGCATGGCAGGGCAATATAAATTCAATTTCACTTGCATTTCCGATGTTAAGTCCATACAATGAACTTCTGGATAGGAAAGATCGCAAATTCAAATGGGGAATGGGATTTGGTTTAAGTCCATTTTCTAGTATTGATTATAATTATCAGCTGGATTATCAGGATGTTACAGTGGGTTCATACTATCAGCAGCATCAAGGGAAAGGAGGATATTATAAACTTCACTGGAACAATGGTCTTCTGTATAAGAAGTTTGGTGTGGGTTTGGGTTTAGACTATTTATTTGGAAATTCTACCCGTAACTCCATTTTGTATTTTAAAGATTTAGTGGCTGATAACGTTTTTAACTATATCTACAAAAATCAAACATACTTAAATGGGCTGCAATTTAATCTCGGTGCTAACTATACATATGAACTCAACCCAATGACGGCAGGTAAAAGGACTGATCCTGAGAGGTTAAAAAAGTTAGTTTTTGGTGTTTACTATCAGCCTGCAACTAATATAAAGGCACGCCAAACTGCGTCATTATATTCTAACGCACCTGCAGTAGGAGTCACAGATACCATCTATGAGATAGAAAACCAAGTATTGAAAGGAAAATTTTATAGTGAATACGGAGCCGGTATACAGTATAGAAGTGGTGAAAATCTAAAGCTCAATATTAATTATAGTGCCAATCAGTTTGATAAGGCTACGATTTTAGATTTTAATAAATCATATAGAAATGCAGCAATATTTAGTGTCGGAGGTGAGTATTGCCCTGATCCGGGATCTTATGTTTCATTCTTTAGAAGAGTCAAATACAGAGCAGGCTTCAGGACAGGTACTTTGCCCCTTTTGCTTGATGATATACAGACCACTGTGACAAGTGGGATCATTGGTTTTGGCTTACCGGTTTTCGTCAATCGACAGATATCTCATGTCAATATTGGTGCTGAATTCGGCAAAAAATCTTATGGTGCCGGATTTACAGAAAGCTTTATCAATATTAGTTTAGGACTAAATATCAATGATGATTATTGGTTTCTTAAACGCAAGTTTGATTAATCTCATATTTACGAAAGTGTACCAGATGCCTGAACTTTTCGTTTAAATGGCTGGATATCTTTTAGATCGAATTAAATGCAGTTTCTATTTCCTCTTTTTCTTGTAGCCCTCGCTAGTATTGCTATTCCGATACTTATTCACTTATTTTATTTCAAGCGCTATAAAAAGATCTATTTTTCAAATGTCAGCTTTTTAAAGAGCGTTCAAAAAACAACGCAATCTACCAGAAAGCTAAGGGAGATACTTATTTTATTAGCTCGCAGCTTTGCAGTTATATTTTTAGTACTTGCATTTGCGCAGCCATTTTTTGAAGTCAGAGGGAAAGTGAAGACAGGCGCCAAAAGATCAGTAATTTATATAGATAATTCCTTTAGTATGGGATTGTCGGGTGAAGGTGCTTCGCTCTTGGAAAATGCCAAGCTCAATGCACATGAGATATTAGATGCACTGAAAGCGGACGATAAGGTCAAGATCATCACCAATGATAAAGATATCTCATCTTCTGACTGGATGTTTAAGGATGAAGCCATCTCTCGGCTCAATGACATAAAGATCAGCTCGGTGACTTTGCCCTTATCCAAGGTGTACGCAGCGGCAAAACGTGAATTTGACCAATCAAATGCTGTAAAAAAAGAAATCTATTTGCTGTCAGATTTCCAACGGTCTACCTCAGACGTTAATTCATTTAGTGATACAAGTATTTTTGTCAATCTGTTGCCTGTAGTCGCTGCGGCCAGAAGTAATGTATATGTAGACACTTGTTATTTTGCTGAACCCATCCAAGCAAGTGGAGTAGCCGGAAGCTTAGTTTATACCATAGTAAATAGTGGAAATGCAGAAGCCAGACCACGACCTGTTCTGAAGGTAAATAATAATCCAAAACCACTTCCTTCCTTGTCTTTAGAACCCGGAGAAAGAAAATCTGATACTGTTCAGCTCAGCGCGGTCAAGTCTGGGTGGCAATCAGCCATAGTGAGTGTGTCAGATGCACCCATCCAGTTTGATGATGATTACTATATGTGTTGGTACGTGCCTGATAAGAATAATGTACTGGTTCTGAATGATAATAGCACAAACAGTTTTCTTAATCTGGCGCTGAATTCCTCCGGGAGGTTCAACGTCAATAATCTTGAGTATAACCAGTTTAGTGAGAAATTGATGGACCAGAATCAATTGATTATTTTGAATGGATTGAAAAACCCAGGCAGGCCTCTATTAGATGCAGTAGTAAATTATCTCCAAAAAGGTGGCAATTTATTTATTTTCCCATCGGCCACAGGAAGTGGCTTATTGGCACTTTCAGATCTTCTGCAACTAGATATAAGTATCTCACCCACAAAAATCACCCGAGAAGCAGGCTCTGTCAATATATATGATGAAACATTTAAAAACGTCTTTAAGGGTAAACTGACCGATATCAAGTTGCCTGTGACTACTTTGAATTTTCCCATCAACTCCAAATCAGCCAGAGGAGCAGTTCCACTAATTAACTATAAAGATGGTAGCCCCTATCTAGTCAGGTATTCACGACAGGCAGGAAATGTGTATTTATGTTCTGCACCACTGGATCTTGCATACAATAATTTAGTTCGTAATGGTGAGGTATTGGTACCGGTTTTATTTAAAGCTGCATTTGCATCGTTGAGCAAACAATCACAGGGACTTACTATAGGTCGCAATCAGACCTTTCAAATACCATACGTCAATAATGAACAGGATGCTATCTTAAAGTTTACTGGCCCACAGACATTTGTACCGGAACAAATTAATAGGAATAAATTAATAACTATAAATACGGGGAAGGAAAACATCAAGCCCGGTGTATATGACCTAAATGCCCGCACAGGAAAATTGATGGGGAAATATGCATTTAATTATGATCGAAAGGAAAGTGAAATGGATTTTTTACCCATGAGTTCTTTGAAAAACCTCACATCTGAACATGTAAAATTATTAGAGCCCAAGTCACAAAGCCTTTTGGCGTCAATAGTTAGAGAGCAAGATGAGGGTTGGGTACTCTGGCGCCTCTGTTTGATTATTGCATTGTTTTTCTTATTAATAGAAGTACTGTTAATTCGTTTTTTAAAGTAATTCTGATCTGGTGAATTTTCCATTTATTAATAAACTGAATGCGCGTCCATATTTATTACACTTTTCTAAAAATACTATGATCAATTTCTTTTTAATCTGTGTATATTTTCTAAGCCACCTTGGTTGTACCCCAAATACACAACCTTCTGTGCCAATGGAACCACGATCAAGTACTTCAAACGGTGAAACTGTAAAGCGCCCAATTCTCACAGGAGCAGAACAACCTGGTAAATATCTGCCAATATTAAAGCAAAAGAATGTGGCCCTTGTGGTAAACCAAACCTCTATGGTGGTGGATAAACATCTGGTAGATTATTTATTGAACAAAGGAATACATGTCAAAGTGATTTTTGCACCAGAACACGGTTTCCGAGGTGAAGCTGCAGATGGAGCAGTCATTCATGACGGTATAGATCCACAGACACAGACCAAGATTATATCTCTGTACGGAAATAAACGAGCACCATCTGCTGAGGATCTGAAGGGCATAGATATCGTGGTATTTGACATACAGGATGTAGGCGCGAGGTTTTATACTTTTTTAAGTACACTTAAATATGTAATGGAAGCCTGTGCCACCAATCATATCCCTCTCCTGCTATTAGACAGACCCAACCCAAATGGACATTATATAGATGGTCCCCTGCTTGATCCTAAATTTACGTCATTTGTAGGCATCATTCCCATACCTGTAGTTCACGGTATGACTCTGGGCGAACTGGCTGGAATGATGAACGGTCAGGGACTTCTTAAGGACAAGCTGAAATGTGACCTGGGGGTCATTTCCTGTGCAGATTATAGTCATAGTGCTATCTATACTGTACCTGTCAAACCTTCTCCAAACTTACCAAATGATCTAGCTATCGCATTGTATCCTTCACTTTGCTTCTTTGAGGCTACCAATGTCAGTGTGGGGAGAGGGACAGATGATCAATTTCAAATATATGGTAGCCCATATTTACCCAGAACTAACTTTTCATTTACTCCTACGCCAAATGCGGGTTCACCTCAGCCTCCACTGGAAGGAAAAACTTGCTATGGATCAGACTTAACAAATACAAAATTGGAGACAGTCCGGAATGAGAAAAAACTTAACATGAATTACCTGCTGAAAGCCTACAAACAGTTTACAGATAAAAGTAAATTTTTCCTTCCTGGAGATGGATTTGAACGGCTTGCAGGTACAGCGGAATTAAGGAAACAAATAATCGCGGGTAAGACTGAAGAACAAATTCGAGCCAGTTGGCAAAAGGGAATTGAAGAATTTCGAACAGTTCGCAGTCAATATTTGTTATATCCTGATTGATTTTATCTTTGCAAAATATCTAAATATCACATGAGCGAATTAAAAGACGTTTATATTAATCGTTTAAATACTTTTTTCCCAAATAGTCCAATATCAAATGACCAGATGGAATCTGTGCTAGGTGTTGCCGGCGATATACCTTCTAGGTCTCGATCTATTGTGCTACGTAATAATGGTATAAAAAATCGTTTTTATGCTCTAAATGCTGAGGGTAAAGCGACACATTCGAATGCAGAAATAGCAGCTCAGGCTATCAGAGGGCTCTTTGATGATACTATAAAGATGGAGGATTTAGATCTCTTGGCTTGCGGTTCCACTAGTCCAGACATGATAGTGCCCGGACTGGCTTCAATGGTACATGGAGAATTGGGAGCGCCCAATGTAGATCTCATTAGCACTGCCGGTGCTTGCTGCACCTCGGTACAAGCATTGAAATATGCCTATCTATCAGTGCGATGCGGAGAGGCTGATACAGCGGTTGCCAGCGGATCTGAGCGATTTTCACAATACCTTCTAGGTCATAAATTTCAAAAGGAACTTGATAAGCGAAAGGAACTAGAATCAAACCCATATATAGCCTTTGAGAAGGACTTCCTCAGGTGGATGCTATCAGATGGTGCTTCAGCTGTACTTTTGCAAAATCATCCCAATACTGAGGGATTGTCTATTAAAATAGACTCTATAGATATCACCAGTTTTGCAAATGAACTGGAAGTATGTATGTACCTCGGAGCTGATAAGAATAGTACCGGAGACCTAAAGACTTTTGGTGATATGACTCAGGAAGAATGGGACGCCACCAGTGTATTTTCATACAAACAAGATGTAAAGTTACTTGGCGAAAATATCGTGCCCTATGGCATAGGTTGGATGGTTAAGACACTAAAAGAAAAGGGATATAAGGCGGAAGACTTTGATTGGTATCTGCCACATTTGTCATCTATGTTCTTTTGGAAAAAGATGGATTCCGAGATGATTAATTTGGGTTTTGGGATTCCTGAGTCCAAGTGGTTTGTCAACTTGCCTGAGGTCGGTAATGTTGGTTCAGCTTCTCCCTTTATCATGCTTGAATCTGTATTTAATGATGGAAAATTAAAAAAGGGCGAGAAAATCCTGATCTCTATCCCTGAAAGCGCACGTTTTTCCTTTGGGTTTATCGTTCTTACCGTAGTATAATAAACTTACATGTCGAAATACATAAAATTTTGTAGTGTTATAGCAGGGTTAATCTTCTCTGTGAGTTGTAATAAGGGTGATGAATTAGTCGGACCTTTTAAAGATAAGTTACCAGTGATATTTCGATATCGAGCCATCCATAATATAACTCCAACTTACGTATACACTGATGGAATAGCGACACCTTATGCTGTATCTAACAGAGATAAGGAACTGGATGATTTGATCAAAAATGCGGAGAAACAAGTCAATTACATTAAAATTCTGTCGGCTGACCGAGCTCAATTTAATGGTGCTGTACGTGATGGTACTCCTATCTCCTTAGACTCCAGATACTCACAATCCGGTAAAACTTATACCTTTGAATCTGATTATCTCATCGGACATATTACCTACACTTCCACTCGTTCTAATGATACCATGAGTATGAGAGGATTGGTGGATGTGACATATCGGAGTGGCCAAAGGATTAACTATAACAATACAGTACAAATAGAAGGATTCAAATTGTCTGATGATATAGCCAAGCTACAAGTCGGTGATACTTTATATTACCGCGAATTGGATGTACTGCTCATCAAGGAATAGATTGAGAATCTTTTAAGTTTATTCACTTCTTTATCTGGTTGATTGGGTTAATTCAATTATTTTTGGCCTCATGCAAAAGGCAACAGCTCATCAGATAATACTTTCATTGGGGTCAAACCTAGGTGATCGCAGTTCAAATTTAGCTCATGCTATTGCTTTGCTGAAAGAAGTATTCCATTCAGAATTCAAAATTTCATCGATCTATGAGACAGAGCCGGTTGGGTTTCAGTCTGAACATAGCTTTTTGAATATGGTAGCAACCTTTACGAGTAGACTTAATTCTGAGCAGATATTAGCTGAAGTAATGGCAATAGAGAAAAAGATGGGTCGCATCAGGAAAGGTGAAAAAATAATGGATCGGTCTATAGATATTGATATTTTATTTATTGGAGATGAGGTAATCCAGAGTGCACAGTTAGTCGTACCCCACCGTCGCCTGCATGAAAGGAATTTTGTACTCACGCCTTTGCTTGATATCGTTCCGGAATTTATTCATCCGGTATTAAATAAACCCATCTGGCAACTATATGATGAATGCCGGGATATAAGTGAGATAAGTGAATTTTGATGAACGGATCGTTGAATATTTATCCATATCTGTGTATAGAAGGAAATATTGGCAGTGGAAAGACCACGCTGGCCAATCTCCTGGCGATGGACCTGGATGCTACTCTATTATTAGAGCAATTTTCGGATAATCCCTTCCTGCCTGAATTTTATAAAGACAAAACCAGGTATGCCTTTCCTGTAGAAGTTTTCTTTCTTGCTGAAAGGCACAAACAGATGGAATCCAGTCTGATGTTACCCGATTTATTCAAGCCGCAGATAGTGAGTGATTATTGCTTCTATAAAACAGCATTATTTGCCTCACAAAATCTGAATGAAAAAGAATTTGGTCTTTTCCACAGGCTCTATTCACAGCTTGAAAAGAGCATATTGGAGCCTGGTATGATAGTTTACCTTGACAGGCCGGTAGAATCGCTGCTACAAAATATTCAAAAGCGGAACCGTGATTTCGAAGCTATGATCTCTGCTGAGTACTTAATTACTATTCAACACGCTTATCGATCATATCTGGAGTCTATACAGCATCTACCCGTATTGATTTTGCGTCTGGGTAGTCTCAATTTCAGTACTGATTCAAATGTTTATAATGTGATTTGTGAAAATATAGACCGATATAAATCTGCTCCGGGTACACATCACGTCAATTTGGTTTCATGAGCTTATCAAGGATTTTCTGTCTCATATTAATGCTTATTCTCTCAAGTCAGGAGCGGGAATTAATTGCTCAGGATAGTATCTTGCTAAGGCCCATTGATATATCCACCAAAGTAAATAGCCCTACTACCATAGCTAATTTTGCTTTAAAATCTCGACCTGATAGCAGTTATTCTAGCTCATCTGATGTATCTCATATACTCAGTCAATGGGGGATACAGACCAAGATTAATGCACCGGGAGGACTTGGAACCATTTCGATTAGAGGAATGAGTGCTTCGCATACCAGCCAGTTCTGGAATGGTCTTGCACTCAATTCACCACTCAATGGAACAGTTGATTTGAATCAGGAGTATATGAATCCTGCTTTTATATCAATGACTTTACTAAAGTCCAATAGCCCGCAATGGCAAGGATATTCAGGTCCGGGTGGAAGCCTTTGGCTACAACAATTTATGCCAGATGATTCATGGGGCGGCGGAATAACTATGAAAATAGGAAGTTTTGGCTATCTCATGGCAACTATGGCTACCTCTGTAAAAATCGGGTCCACAAAGCACTTGATTTCTGTGCTTTATAACAGAGCTGACAATGATTATCCCTATAAGCCGGTTATATCAGGCCAGAATGAGTATCCAAAGCTTTCAGGGGCAGCCTATAATCATATCGGCATCAACTATACTGCCTCTTTACTATCCGGACTTCAATTGCATGTTTTGCTTCAAGAGCACAATTCGGACATACCATTGCCGGTGAGTTCCTCAGGTATGGGTGCATCGCAGTTCAATCGGGAATGGAGACTGTCGCTTCAATATGAGAAGCTATGGCGTCAGTGGACTTTTGGTGCTGCAAGTGGATTAGTTAACAATCACATCCAATATGAAGCGGTGAAAGGATTGGGTAATCCTTTAATTTATGACACTTACAATATTCCGCTGGGAAACATATATCTGAACAGGTCAATAGGTAGTTTCTCTCTTCAGGCTGGTGTCTCTTCAGTTCAGACCTTCGTAAAGAGTACAGAAATAAAAGCAAAATCTGAAAATGATACCAGGATAACTACGTCAATTGACAAAACAACTGCTCCTTGGATCTATGGGGGAAAATTACAATTTCAAATCAATGGCCGATATACACCTTTGGTATATAATCTATATGCAGGCCGGAAGTTTTCCAATTCCGTGGTAAGTCTGTCATATTCCATAAGCGAACGCATACCCACCATTAATGATCGATATTGGCCCCTTTCCGGCAATCCCAACTTATTGACCGAAAAGTGCAATTCAGTAGAATTAAACTACAAAGGTGGAATCATAAAAACCGGTTTCAGTTACCAGATTGCCGCTTTTTATAATGTTACTGACAATTGGATTCTTTGGAAGCCCACTTCTTCTACTGGTTTATGGTCGCCTTATAATATTCAGTCAGTAAGAAATAAAGGATTTGATTCTCATGTAAAATATTCCATATACCGTAGCTCAGCTCATCACTTCTTCAGTGCTGATATCAACTATTGTAATCCTGTAGTCAGCAAGGATTACGCAGGTAACCTTCAAAGTATAGGTAAGATACTAAGTTATGTGTCTAGTTGGCAGACAGCACTTTGCTATGAATTAACATGGCGTCTGTGGAATGTCTCAGTCGATTATCGGTATTTCTCAGGCCGATATACCACGAGTGATAATGCGCCCACTTATAGATTACCAGCTGATTATTTTGGAGATATTTTGCTTGCACGAAGCATCCCTATATTTGGAGATAACCTTCGGTTTGGCCTGGAAGTAAAAAACATTTTCAACAGATTATCTTACTCACTACCCTATCGCCCCTTACCCGGCAGACAGATATATGCTACAGTGGGTTGGGAAATTAGAAGGAAATAGTATTAAAGTATTATTAAAATTTACAACAATTTAACAAATTGTACATTTTTATAACATGTAATCATGTAAAAGTTAGTTAAATATACTTTATAAATTTTAACTTTGCGAAGATTCGTAATTTTCTAATACTAAACACCCACTATAAGTAAGTTTAAATTCAAGGAAAAATAAATTATATGAGATATTTCTGTTTCTTTCTCTCTGTACTATGTACGGGAAGCTTATATGCTCAGAAGACAAGTGTATATACTGAACGCACTAAAGAATTCGAGAGAGGCTTAGAACTATACGATCTGGGCGTATATGGATCAGCGTATTCTGCTTTTGAAAATGTAGATCAAGCAAATAAAGAGATTATAAATCCTGAGGTCGATCTTCTTAAAATGAAATCCCAGTTGATGATGGGCAAATCAGCAGTTCGTATGGGTAAACCTGATGCTGAGATGGTGATGCTGTCATATTATAGAAAGAATGTACCCGATGCACTTGCGTTTGAGGCAGTGATGGACTTGGGTAATTACTATTACAATAAAAAAAATTATGAAGAGGCTATTGCTTTCTTTCAAATGATCGATCCTTCTACCCTTTCAAATGATCAGCGGTCAGAACTGAAATTTAAGGAGGGATATGCTCAGTTTGTAAAGAAAAAATTTCCTGAGGCTAAAGCATCTTTTAATCAAATAAGGAATATCCAGAATGACAATTACTTTCCTGCCAATTATTATTATGCGATGTCAGCCTACTATACCAATGACTACAATAGTGCTATCGAAGCATTTAAAAGGGTCAAGGATGCAAAGAAATATAAATCAATAGTTCCTGTTCACATAGCACAGATTCTACTTGCGCAGAAGAAGTTTGATGACCTTATCGTCTATATGGAGCCGCTTATGGATGATCCCGAGATTAGAAAGCAAGCTGAACTGAGACAAATGCTAGGACAGGCATATTTTGAAATGGGTGAATACGAAAAGGCGCGTCCTTATTTGGAGGAATATGCGGAATCCAGCGGAAGAATGCGGCCTGATGATGTATTTCAGTTGGGTGTGACTCAGTATAAGCTGAAAGAATATAGAAAAGCAATTGAAACACTCAAAGACCTAGCTGAGCAAAATAGTGAAATGGGTATGTACGCCATGTTCTATTTGGCAGATTCTTATCTAAAGCTGGACAATAAGCAGATGGCGAGAAATGGTTTTCAGAAAGCAGCAGCAAAAAAGTTTGATTCTACTATCAATGAGGAAGCACTATTTAATTATGCTAAGTTATCAGTCGAACTTGGTTATGACCGCGAAGCCATTAATACTCTTCAAAACTTTCGGCAGGAATCACCCTATTACGCTGAGTCTCAAGAATTGATTAGTGATGTATTGATTAATACAAGAGATTATGAGAAAGCCTTAAAGATACTGGATGGTATTCCTAATAAATCAGCCAAGATGCAGGATACTTACCAACGGGTGCTTTATTTCCGTGGTGTTCAGTTGCACAATCAGAAAGGGTATGATCAAGCCATAGCTTTATTCCGGAAATCTATTTCTACAGGGACCGATAGAAAGTTGAAAGCACAAGCACATATGCTTATTGGAGACGATTTATATCAAAAGGGTCAATATTCAGAAGCCAAGGAAGAATTAAACCAATTCATTAATATGGCTGCAGGTCTCAATGATCTACCCCCACAGAACAGTATAGCTGCGGCTCAGTATGATCTGGGTTATATAGCACTCAAGGACAATAATTATAAAGAATCTCAACGAAATTTTGAAAGTTCACTTGCTGCATTTCGAAAGATTACTGCAGCTCAGGATGCTTATATACCTTCCAAGATAGTTCCTGACCTTGTATTGCGCATTGGTGATAATTATCTGAAGAACAATAATTATTCAAAAGCAGCCCAATATTTCAATGAAGCCATTGATAAGAAATATTCCAATTTCGTATATGCTCTATACCAATCTGCCATCATCGATGGTTTACAGAAAGATCAAAAGGCGAAGATCAAAGGCCTTGTAAATATAGCCAATAAGTATCCAGAATCAGATTATGCAGACGACGCACTCTTAGAACTAGGTAATACGTACGAATCAGCAGATCAACCACAGGATGCTATTAATGCATTAAAGCGACTAATCAATGAGCACGGTAAGAGTTCCAATTTGATAAACAGAGCCTATCTAAAGTTGGGGTTGATCACTTATAATCTAAATGATTACAATACATCCATGGCCAATTATAAACAAGTGATAAAAAATAATCCTACAAAAGAGGAGTCGGATGCTGCAATGACTGCTATAAAAGAGATATACATTAATGACTTGAAAAAGCCGGATGAATATTTTGCCTATGCTGAATCGATACCGGGGTACAAAGCCTCCTCCAGCGATAAGGATGAAGCTAATTTTCAGGTAGCTGAGAATTATTACGAAGATGGCAAATACAAGGAAGCGATAGCAGCTTACACTACTTATTTAAGTAAATTCGATCGAGGAGCTCGTAGCATGGAAGCGTATTACAAACGTGGAGAATGTGCGCTGGCACTTAAAGATTATGACAATGCGCTTAAGGATTATAAAAAAGTAATTTCTTTAGGAAAAAATGAATTCTATAAAGATGCACTTGAGAAAGCAGCCGTCATCAGTTATAATTTCAGTAATGCTTTCGAAGATGCCTATAAATACTACAATGAATGGATGGGCATAGAAACCAAAGAAGAAAAGAAATTTGAAGCCCAACTGGGTGCATTGAGAAGTGCCTATAGGACCAATCGCCGTGAGGAAGTGGTAGCGCTCTCTGATCTGGTGATAGGTAATTCCAGAGCTTCGCTAGAGCAAAAATCTTCTGCACATTTCTATAAAGCTCGGAGTGCACAGGATATCAAGAATTATGATGCGGCATTAGAGTCTTATAATTTTGTAATTAAAAATTCTCAGAATATACAAACAGCCGAGTCCAGATACAGAATTGCGCAGGTCTATTATCTGAGAAATGACCTCGAGACAGCGGAGCAGCTTGCTCAAAAATCAGCCGAAGAGAATAATGAATTCCCCTACTGGGTTGCAAAGTCATTAATTTTATTATCTGACATATTGAGTGATAAGAAGGATTATTTCAATGCTAAAGCTGCCCTTGAAGCAGTAATAGAAAATTTTGGTGATGATAAAGACCTTACGAGTGAGGCCAAACAAAAGTTAGACATTCTTAAGAAAAAAGATTCCTCCACAAATAAAATAAAATCATCTTCCGGCGATGATCTCGAACTTGATAATGGTAAATAAGAAATCTCAAATCATGGAATCTATCATGAATAATAAAAATATATTAATGAATACAGTAAGGGTAATTTCTTTGTGTACTAGTGTTTTCTTCATCTCAACCTATTCCCTATCTGCTCAAGTGGATAAGGATCTGCCCAGTGGAAAAGTTGAAGTAATATCAAGTTATGAAGCGAAGTTAGTAGAAGCTGAAAAACTTACTTTATCAGGTGAATTGGGAAGTGATAGTTCTACTGAGAAGAATTATCAGTATCAGATCAGTACACTCAACAGAGATAAAAAGCCTCCTGTAAAATACGAGGCTCCTGAGATCAGGCCATTGGGTCTTCCTAGTGAAAAATTACCTATTCCATATAATGGTTATGCGAAGTTGGGTGTCTCATATCCGCTGGGATTATATGGCGAAGGTGGTTATACTGTGACTAATTCGGATTCTTATTTTTTAGATATTTCAGGCAAGCATCAAAGTGTTCTTAATTCGCCGCGAGTGGATCAGAAATTTAGTGAAACCGGGCTTAAGGGCACAGGTACTGCTTATCTTAAGAATGGTCTTGCCATAAACGGTCTGGCTGCCATTGATCTGAATAATTATAGATTCTATGGTGGTTATGAGGAGATTGATACTTCATTTGCTTCGGAATTTTCAAAGAGAAATTTTAGGAATTTGCAGGCTGGAGTGAAACTATTCAATGGTCATAAGAATAAAATGGATCTTGATTACTGGGTAGGAGGAAATATTTATAACTACGCTGATAATTTTCAGACCCGGGAAAATAATCTTGCTTTGGATCTGGGTGTGACAAAGTGGATATCAGGCAAGCACAGTGCGACCTTACAGATAACTAACTCATTGTTAAATTATAAGGACACAGTCAGTAATAGTTTGAATAATCTGAATTTAAAACCTGCCTTTACTTTCCACGGAGATGCTTTTAAATTCAAAGCAGGTGCTAATCTGGTAAGTAGCGCCGAAGGATTTAACTTCTTTCCTGATATAGAAGCTACAATAAATATTGCTGGACCGGCTCTGTTACTTTTCGCCGGTGCAGGTGGGGATATGTACCAACAAAGTTTTAAGCGGATTACTACTGAAAATCCATTCATTACTTTACACTACCAAGACCCATTTAATACGAAATATTACGATTTCTATGGTGGTGTAGCCGGTGGACTCAGGAACGTTTCATACCGACTGAAAGCGGGTTATAAACCGACTAAGAATTATCCTATATATATTCAGCAAAAAGAAGATTTACGTCAATTCAATGTGTATACTGATGATGTAAATATTTTTTATTTTGGAGGTGAACTAAGCACTAAGGTTTTAGATAAGTTACAATTGAATTTAAATGCTCTTGGGCAAATAGCAGAGGCCAGATTTTATTCTAAGGTATTTGGGTTGGTTCCTTTTTCAATGGGTTTAAACGCAACTTATCTGGCACTAGATGACAAACTAAGACTCAAAGGTGATTTGAATTTTTCCGCCGGATCTTATTATCGCAATAGATTCGACAGTGAAGGCCAGCTAAAACCACTTTTTGACGTAAGTGTGGGTGCAGATTACTTCTTTTCACCTAAATTTGGTGCCTTTGCTAATTTAAATAATTTAGCAGCGGTAAAGTATCAACGCTGGTATAAGTATCCGACATATGGTATCAATGTGGTTGGGGGAATCGTACTTAGATTCTAACTTCAGGAGAAGACTTTCTGCACCTCGGAATTTATGTCTGCCTCGAGTGTATCATAGTCTGCCGGTATGAATTTAATGCCGGTTATTAGCTCATATAGGTGGATGTACCTTTCCGATATTTCTGTCGTGAGTTCATCACTCATAGCGGGTAGAGACTGACCTTCTAATCCCTGGAAATCATTTGTGATCAGCCATTCACGAACGAATTCTTTAGATAGCTGATTTTGTTTATTACCTCTTAATTGATTATCAAAATACGACTCTGCATAGAAATAACGGCTACTATCAGGAGTATGTATCTCATCCATGAGAAAAATCTTATCATCGAACATACCAAACTCATATTTAGTATCCACTAGAATAAGGCCTCTCTGTAAGGCTATTTCCTGACCCCTTTTAAATAATGCTCTTGTATAGTCTTCTAATTGATTCAACACATCCTCTGTGACAATTTCATTGGCTAAAATCTCTATCCTGGATACATCTATATCGTGTCCTATATCGGCCTTACTGGTGGGTGTAATTATTGGTTCAGGAAATGGGTCATTCTCTATCATTCCCTTCGGCATCTCAATTCCACATATTTGCCTATTACCGGATCTATATTCTCGCCAGGCATGTCCACTCAGATAGCCCCGGATTACCATCTCTAGGCGAATGGGCATACAATTCTTCCCTACTGAAACATTAGGATGAGGACAATTGTCCAACCATACAGGCACAATATCCTTTACTTCATCTAGAAAATGCGCTGCTATTTGGTTTAGAACCTGTCCCTTGAATGGAATCGTTCTTAGTAGCACATGATCAAAGGCTGAGATTCGATCTGTTGCGACTGAGACAAACTGATGTCCACGTATATACACATTACGTACTTTACCTTTGTATTTGATGACATTCTCAGGAAGAATTATGTCGATCGTATCGAATTGTTTTGTAGGAATGTGCATTTAATTATTTTTCTTTAAGTGCAAAATTAGAAAAGGAGAGATAAACTATCTCTCCTTTTCTGAAAACCCTTTTGTTTCTTACTCGCCACCTAGCTGTTCGATCTTAGTTTTATACTCTTTAGATTTTTCCAACTCATTCTTACGAGCATATATTTCCTTTAAGGCGATAAGTGTATTCTTATCTTTCGGATCTACCTGTTCAGACTTGATGAAATAAGGTAGTGCACGGTCAAACATTTCATTGGTTTTAGACTGAAAGAAATTATATTTTTTTAGACCAGCACTGGACATATCATCTCCAAGCGCGTTCATATCCTTGATGTATGCAGCAGCTTTATTGTAGAATATAGTACCCAAACTATATAATGCAAATGAATTATTCGGATCCTTTTTGAGTGCCATTTCATAATGCTTTATCGCATTATCATAGTAACCTACGGCTGTAAGAGTATCATTTTTTTCTATTGCTCCTTGATATAATTTATCATATACATTGCCGAGTGTATTTATTACCGATACATTTTCCGGCTCTTTTTCCATTGCTAGCTGAAGATCAGAGATCAATGCATCCAGTTTACCTTCACTCAATGAAAGATTGATCTGAGAGAATAATAAGTTATTATCATCAGGAAATGCAGCTCGTCCTTCAGCAAGATATTTTGCAGCAGCTTCGGGATCGTCTTTGATATTTGCCCTGTAAAGGCCATCATAGATCACTGCTGATTTAAAACCTTTGTCATAAGCTCTCTTATATAATTCTCTAGCACGTGCATTATTATCACTATTCATTGCTGATAAAGCAGTGATGTATATAATGTTATTCAGATCTTCATCATTTTGTACTGGAGATTTTACACCTGCTGCCTGCATCATATCAATCGTGTTCAGGATACGATCGAAATTAGCATAAGCCTTATCAAAGACTTGATCTGTAATAGCAACAGAACCAGCATTATTAAGCGTACTAATTACTTCACCCATTTTTTCAAGAATCTTCTTTTTATCCTTATCCTTTGTTTGAGCTTCATAACTTTTTTTGTAGGCATCATAAGCAATGATACCTGCTTCTGGAAATTTTGCCGGCTCTTTCTTCAATTGGAGCATGAGTTCATCATTGTTACCCAGTTGTGCATAAATCTCACCTTTTGCTTCATATGCATCCGCACTGCTAGCCCCTGCTTGAAAAGCCTTATCAATGAGATTCTTAGCTTCAATAAGCTTTGGCATTTCATTGTTATTCATGTAATATTTGGTCAGTGCTTTCTGTGCGTCCTTAGCTATCTTTTCAGCATCCTGTGCCATTACAATTGAAGTACCAAGGAAAAACATTAATAATATCAAAAATTTACTTTTCATATTTTCTATGATTGATTAGTTCACGATTATAACATCTATATTTTAAGTGCGGTTTCATAAAACGCTATACAAGATTATAAATAAATCTTAAAATTTATTCCTCCTCACCTTCTTTTACTACATCACTTTCCCTGATTACAGCCAGATCTGCGATGTGGTCCTTCTTACCCAGCTTAATGACACGCACTCCTTGGGTGGCCCTCCCCATCAGTCGGATAGTAGATACTTCCATTCTGATCATTACACCTGACTTGGTAGTAATCATCATATCATCCTGATCAGTCACATCTTTCATGGCAATTAACTTACCGGTCTTATCGGTAATTTTCATGGTTGTAACACCCTTACCGCCACGATTGGTCACTCTATAATCTTCCAGAGAGGTGCGTTTACCATAGCCTTCCTCGGATACTACGAATATAGAAGTCAGCATATCATTAGGATCAACACACACCATATTGATGACCGTATTATCGCCATCCAGCGTCATACCTCTAACACCTGCAGCAGATCTTCCCATTGACCTGACTTTTTGCTCATTAAAGCGAATTGCCCTTCCCTCTCTATTGGCTATCAGTATTTCTTGAGTTCCATTGGTCAGTTTTGCCTCCAGCAATGTATCGCCATCTCTCACTGTGACCGCATTGATACCATTGGATCGTGGCCTGCTAAATTCTTCGACAAGCGTCTTCTTAATTACACCTTTACGAGTACAGAATAGAATATAATGTGAGTTGATAAATTCTGTATCATTCAAATCCTCGATTGGTATATAAGCTTTCACTTTATCGTTCTGAGGAAGATTGATAATATTCTGGATTACTCTACCTGCGGCTACTTTTGAGGCTTCCGGAATTTCGTAAACCCTCAACCAATAACAACGGCCTTGTTCGGTGAAGAGCAAGAGATAATTGTGATTGGAGGCAATAAACATATGCTCTATAAAGTCCTCATTCCTCGTCTTGCTACCTTGAGATCCACGTCCACCACGATGCTGGGTCTTATATTCGATCAAATTGGTCCTTTTGATATAACCCAAATGTGAGATGGTGATGGCTACAGCATCATCTGCTATCAAGTCCTCAATAGATATATCTCCATCTGCATGACTAATCTCTGTCCGACGTGCATCGCCATATCGCTGCTTGATGTCAAGCAATTCGTCTTTTACGATTTTTTTCTGAAGCTCCGGATCAGCTAGAATACTTCTAAGAAATTCGATGGTCTTGATCAATTCGTCATACTCATCTTTTATTTTTTGCCTTTCTAACCCGGTCAATCGTTGCAGTCTCATTTCGAGAATTGCCTTTGATTGAATTTCTGAAAGGCCGAACTTGCTCATTAAGCCTTGCTGAGCATCATCTACAGTCTTAGATCCCCTGATAAGTGCAATCACCTCATCCAGGTGGTCTAGTGCTATTAATAGTCCTTCGAGGATATGGGCTCTTTCTTCAGCTTTTCGTAAGTCAAATCGGGTTCGACGAACTATTATCTCAATTCTAAATTCTATAAAATGCTGGATCATTTCGATCATACTCAGGATCATAGGGCGACCTTTGACCAGAGCGACATTATTCACCCCAAAAGATGATTGAAGTGGAGTGTATTTAAATAGTTTACTCAGTACGACTGATGACATAGCATCTTTCTTGACTTCGACTACAATCCGCATACCATTACGGTCGGATTCATCGCGGGTATCACTGATGCCCTGCACTTTATCCTCATTGACCAATTCTGCTATCTTGGCTACCAGGTTAGCTTTATTGACTTGATAAGGGATTTCGGTGATGATGATTGATTCCCTATTGCCATTTGTTTCTATCTCTGCGCGTCCTCGTACAACTATTCTGCCACGACCTGTTTCAAAATATTCTTTTATACCGCCTGTACCGTATATTATTCCACCAGTAGGAAAATCCGGACCCTTGATGTGCTCTAGAAGTTCATCTGTAGTCAATGTCCCTTTATCGATGTAATCAGTAAGTGCATCGATAATCTCTGTTAGATTGTGAGGTAGCATATTGGTAGCCATCCCTACAGCTATTCCACTCGCTCCATTGACAAGCAGGTTGGGTATGCGTGTTGGCAAGATAGTAGGCTCCTCCAGTGAATCATCAAAATTTAGTTTGAAGTCCACTGTTTCCTTATCAATATCCTTGAGTACTTCCTCTGCAATACGGGTAAATCTTACCTCCGTATATCGCATCGCAGCAGGGCTATCACCATCCACAGAACCAAAGTTGCCCTGTCCATCCACCAGCGGATATCGCAAGCTCCATTCCTGAGCCATGCGAACCATAGTATCATATACTGAGCTATCACCATGCGGGTGATATTTACCTAGCACCTCGCCCACTACCCTGGCAGATTTCTTATGTGGTCTGGAAGGGCCTAAACTCAGACCATCCATACCGAATAATACACGTCGGTGTACGGGCTTCAACCCATCTCTAACATCAGGCAAAGCTCTTGAAACAATAACAGACATCGAATAATCGATGTAAGCTGTTTTCATCTCATTTTCCAGATTAATAGGAACAATTTTTCCGTGGTCTACCATATAATTAATAATTAGCTAAAAAGCCCACAAAAGTAAGCATTTTATATGGCATTTTCCTATATGTTTTATGAAAATATGATGAGCGCTGAACGATGCAATGTTTCCCTTAGAAATTAGAAAACTTTACCAGTATTGAGTAGGTTTTTACGATCAAATACTGCTTTGATATCTTTCATCAGACTTAATTCTGTCTGATCATACTGTAGACCCATGAAAGGCCGGTTTAGCACTCCAATACCATGTTCACCGGAGATAGCACCTCCAGCAGACACTACGAAACTAAAGATTTCTCCTACTGCTGCCTGGTTAATTTCAACCCATTTAGATTCGGATAAGTCATCTTTGAGGATATTAATATGTAGATTACCATTTCCGGCATGACCATAACATATCGACTCAAAGCCATATTTAGCACCGATCTCCTTTACCTTCTGGATAAGCCCGCTCAGGTGCGAGATGGGTACAGTCGTATCTACTTCCCGATAGCTGGTACGCTGTCTGACTGCATGGCCAATAAGTTTTCTAATCTTCCATAAGTCTGCTTGCGTCTTATCATCATCTGCAACAAAATCTTGTATCTGACCTGTGTTCTGTACTAAATCTAAGACTACCTCTTGTTTCAGTAATAATTCCTCAGAGGTATAAGCATCAATCTCTGCTAGAATGAGACAATTTACATTATCTTCAAGTGAAAGAACATCATTCGGAGAATACGCATAAACTACTTCAATAGCGTTTTTCTCCATAAATTCTATGGCTGAAAATCCACATCTTGAATTGCGCAATAATGATACTGCATTCAATCCCTTACTTAAAGTGTCAAAAGCTAGAATAAGGGACATTCTAAAAGTAGGATATGGAATGATTTTCAATAGTGCTTCTGTCACCACCACAAGTTGGCCTTCACTACCGGTAATTAATTGAGTGAATGAGAGTCCGGAGGAGTTTTTCTCAGTCTGGGCACCACTATTAATGATGGAACCGTCCATCATTACTGCTTTTAGGTTCAATACGTATTGTCGCGTAGTACCGTACTTTAAGCTATGGGGCCCGGCAGCATTAGTAGCAATATTTCCTCCTATAGAGCAAATTCCAGCGCTGGCGGGATCTACAGGGTAATAAAAACCCTTAGGTATCAAATACTCATTTAACTGAGCTGTTAACACTCCTGCTTCTACTAAAATTGTGCTATCCACGGGAGAGAAGTGTATGATTTTATCTAGCTTAGATAGATCCATTGTGATTGCTTGGCCGACAGGAATAGATCCCCCGGCTAGGCCCGTTCCCCTGCCCCATACGTTGACTTGAACATCGTGCTCATTGCATAGACGTAAAATGTTGGAAACCTCAATGGAAGAGTGTGGACGTGCAATCCATACAGGAGCATTAGAGTAGACTCCTGTTTCATCATGACTATAAGAAGAAATATTCTCAGTATTCTCGACAATTATCGAGACTCCATGCAATTCGATAATATCGTTGAGGACAATGTCAAATTTGTTCAAATCAAGGGAGATGTTCTAATTTGGATTGGAATAAGCTGGATTATGAAGTATAGCTTCATCATTGAGTGTATTCAGAAATGCCTTAAGCTTCCGTAGTTGGGTTGGAGAGAGTTGGATCTGTCTGATGAGAGGATCTCTGTTTGGAGAATACTTTCCCCCCGAACTGTAGTGCGCTAATACATCATCCATAGTTTTGAGACTTCCATTGTGCATAAATGGAGCAGTGTATTTCCAATTTCTTAAGGTGGTAACTTTCATCTTGCCATTGTCAAGTGAGTCATGTGTTATTCCACCACGTCCTAAATCTTTGAAGCCTGTGAGACTATATGATTCCTGAAGGCCATTGTTAAAATAAGACGTAGAAGAAAGTAAGGGCTCATTGTGACAATGTGCACACTGTGCATCAGGCAGGAGTGGATTACCCTCACCTAAATCGAAAAACATTGAATAACCATCAAACTCATCATTATCAAAGACCTCTTTTCCTGCTATCACCCTGTCATATTTAGAGGTGCCTGAAGAAACAATTGTCCTTTCAAATTGACTTATAGCGTTTCTAGCCAACAAATCAGTAATTTCTTTCTTAGCCTTAATTCCAAAGGCCTTCCTGAATAATGTCGGGTAAGTATTACTACGTTGCAATCGTTTTTCGATATCCGGCCAATTAAAGTGCAATTCAAGTACATCATTTACAGGAAAAGCAGCCTGTTCTTCTAAGTCAGCAGCTCGACCATCCCAAAAGAGACCTCTAGTATGAAATCCGACATCGACAAGTGACATTGAGCTTCTTTTGCCTAAGAAACCATCGATACCTGTACTAAAAGCTACGTCATTTGAGAAGGCAAATTCTTGCTTATGACAACTAAAACAACCTTGTGAACTGTCTTTGGATAGAATAGGATCATAAAATAGTTTCCTTCCCAGTTCTACCCCGGCTACAGTGGGAAGATTGGAGGATGAATACTCTAGCTGGGGATAATTATCAGGTCTGATATAGTTATATGATTCCGGTTTATATTCTATATCCTCCAGATCACCTTTGGTGGTTATTGGCTCATCCGGAGTACAAGTATAAAACCCGAGAAAACACAATAAAAACAACCATCTACCCAACATGGACTTATTTTTTAATACTAAACGCGGTAGCATAATTGTTAACAATTTTAAGTACTGTAGCCATATCACCGGGACCATGCGCCTCTTGAATCTCCAATATATCAAGCCAACCTTCCGGTGAAGAGAATAATTTTTTGACATCCAAGTGAATGGTGATGGTGTTATTTTCTACAGTTGGGTCTATTTTCATAGCACTCTGAAGATTAACTTCCCTATACACATTATTCATTCCTGTGTGATAAGTAAAGCCAGTAGCAAATAATCCTGTAGACAACGTATCTATTTTCCCTTCCATTCTGCTAAATATGTAACTATTCCAACCTGCCCAATATAATTCCAAGTTGGAAAGTGGATGTGTGCTTGGATAATCTGCCGGTTTAGTAGCATTGAGCTTGGGGTTCACCCCTATGCCCATACGTAATGCATTGTAGTCACCTACAGGAACATCTTTTATGGTCCACACAACTCCATTAGCAGCAGTTGCTTCATCCCGGTTGGTTTTAGTAAAGTCCAAATAACCAATATCTCTCAGTAGAATGGTGTCTTTTGATGACATTAGTGCCAAGTCGCTAATAAAATAGTCAAGGCGACTAAGCTTTAGATAGGTATTGAATTCATAATTAAGCAAAGAATTAAATATCAATGGTTTTCCATCATATTCGGCTACAAATTGTACTTTAAGATCTTTCTGTTTTGGCAATATGGGATCATCATCCTTGCGACATCCCGCCAGAAATATAATCATAAAGAGGAGTGAAAAATACCTTAGTTTGCTCATGAGAATTGTTTGAATATTAGCAATTTACAAATATAACATTTAATAGTCTTAAATAATTTCGAATCAATCTTTAAATATTTCTGGGAGATTGGTTCTAAGTTTTTCAGTAATCACTGATTCTAAATCATCATGCCAGCTGATTTCATTGAATAAATGATTCATATTTACTTTCAATAATAGATTTAGGTCAAATCCTGCCTTTGGCTTAATTCCACTTATATTAAACTGAAACTTCAGTGAATTTGGTACATCTATATAGTACTTCCTCACCACACTATCCGGTAAGGTGGTAATAGAGATGTACGCGGCCCGATAATGCATTTGTAGAGAGTCCCATAATACATTTCCCTTTGGGTATAAAGAATGACTGGTATTTCTGAGTAAATATGTGTTAATAAGTCCTATTGAATCACCACCCCCCATAGTGAATTCCAGGCTATTGAAAGTCTGTTCACTATTCAGAGTGAAAGCCTCAAAATCAGTCTTACTAAATGAAGGATTGACATAATCATCCACTGAGAGGACACTATCTTCATTATTCTTAAGATAAAATTTAATTCGTTTATCAAAATACTTGTCAGACTGCGCAAGCGAGTGAAACACGAAATCAGAAAACATAAACTTTATTTCATTTACGCGGAATGAATTTTGACCTGCGTCCTCCAGCGTATCAGCAGGTTTACTTACAGTTCCATAATTGTATGAGGCCTTGTCGTGCTGAAAACTAAACTCCAAGATAAATTTCGGGTATTTACAACAGCAATTTTTATCTGCGCTAACATCGAAATTTGACGCCTTTGGATCGGTACATCCCTCATTTTGCTTGCCACATGATATTAACATAACTATCGTCGCCAATAGCGGAAATAGATGCCAAGCCCTACTCAATTTAAGCATGCATCTCTCTGTGTATTTTTGTAACAATATCTTTTACTTGTTGTGAAAAGTCCTTAGAGAGCATCCAATTAAAATAGCCTTTCTCTTTATTGAAAACGTCTTTTACCGGCTGATCGAGATATTTTCCGAAGTTAAAAACGATTTCTCCATCTTGATTGTATTTGAGCCGCTGGGTGGCATCCAGTGTCTTTAGGTTTGTTGTAAACCGGTGTAAGTCGTCCGGATTACGAGTGACGGGCGACGGAATAGAATTACCGTCTTCATCTATCATATCTTTACCCTCATAATGATCCAATTGGCTATACAGAACTTCCATGGTAGCACGGACGTCTACCATAGCATCATGAGCATTTTCCATCTCCTTCTTGCAATAATATCTGTAAGCAGCCTTCAGTGTCCGAGGCTCCATCTTATAAAATATCTGCTGCACGTCTATCGTCCGGCGTTTATCCATTTCAAATCGGAGACCTGCTCTAGAAAATTCCTCCATCAAAATCGGGATGTCAAAACGATTGGAATTATATCCTGAGAGATCAGAATCACCTATAAAATCAAAAATTTCCTTAGCAACTTGATCAAAAGTGGGTTTATTTCGAACCATTTCACTAGTAATTCCATGTACTGACGCGGCTTCATCAGAGATGAATACAGGTCCAGGATTGATAAGTTTATAATACTCACTTTCGGTTCCGGTGGCCTTATCAATCCGTATAATAGCAATCTGTATTATCCTGTCTCTAATCACATTTAGACCTGTAGTCTCAACGTCGAAGAAACAAATGTCATTGGTGAGATTTAAACTCATTTTTTATTTTGATTAGATAATGATTCTATAATTGTCTCTGGTAAAGGTAGTATTCCTTCTTTTACTGCTTCTTCCTGGGCACCATGCAGTTGGATCGGTTGTTGCCGCTTTCGCATCTTTAAATTAAAAAATTCAACCAAAAGTGAAAATGCAATGGCAAAATATAGATAACCTTTGGGAACACTTCCTACAAACTGCTCCCCCACTCTGAAATGAGCAAGGTGGCTACCTTCCAGAATCAACATAAACCCAATCAATAAAAGAAAAGTAAGTCCCAGCATTTGAATCGTAGGATGTTCGTTTACAAAGTTTGAGACTGGTGTAGCAAAAAGCATCATAATTATTACTGAAATGATTACTGCAATAATCATAATGATTAAGGCCCCGGGAAGGCCGCTAGTCATGCCAACTGCCGTGAGTATTGAATCAAAGCTAAATACTATGTTGATTAAGGTCATTTGAACTACCGCAGCCGTAAAGTTCATTTTTTTAGCACCGGAACGAAATTGTGGGTCTTCTGTGCCTTCCAGTTTGTGATGAATCTCAGAAGTACTTTTATACAGTAGAAATATGCCACCTAAAATTAGAATAATACTCTGTCCGTTAAAAATACCTTCAATGGGACCCCAATTGATTGCAAACCAGGGCTTCTTCATTGCAATCAAGGCACTTATCCCCAATAGCAAGATAATTCTGAGTACCATAGCCAACATAAGCCCAATGCGAGTAACTCGCGCTCTGTGTGCTTTTTCAATTTTTCCTGAAATAAGTGATATGAAAATGATGTTATCCACTCCCAATACTATCTCAAGAAATGTCAGTGTCAGTAAGCTAATCCACACATTGACATCCAGAAAATCAGGAATATACATATAGTAATTTTGTAATGTAATGATCTTGAAAGTCCACAAAAATACTAACTTTGCCACTTATAATCCTATAAAATCTTTAATAAAGCGGCCTAATGATGAACAAAAGATTGATATCTAAGTCATTATACATACAATCATTTACTATACTTTTTCTTTTTCTAAGTTTTGGAGGTCAAAGTCAGACTCACACACCTTTAGTGGAGCATTTTACCAATAGCAGATGTCCCGCTTGTGCCGCTCAGAATGTAGAATTTTATCGAAAACTAGATAAATACAAAGGCCAGGTTAATCCGATTTCATTTTATATAGCAGTTCCATACAGAACTTGTGAATTATATATAGCCAGTAAAAGTGGAAGCGATGCACGCCAACTTTTATACAATATTGTGGGTACTCCGTCAGCACAAATAGATGGTTATAGTAAGATGCAGTTTCCCACAGACATGGCTTATTTAGATGCGATCAGATTGCCTGCTGAATTTTCAATTGAATTTCTGGAGTCAAGTACACAGAAGATCACTTTGAGGATAACTGCTCTAAACAATATCGATACTACGACAAAACTTAATCTTTTTATAGCTCTAACTGAGAAAAATGTCTCTTATGTTGCTCCGAATGGCGAAACAACACATTTAAATGTATTTAGGAAGTTCGCTGAAGATAATGGTACATCAATTGTATTTCCTGCTGGAACAGCAAAGGGTGAGGAGATAGTAAAGTCCTTTGACTTTTCATACGTCGCCAACTGGATACCTAATGATTTTAATTATACTGCCTTCATTCAATCCCCACTTTCAAACCAAGTGTTTGAATCCAAGCGCACGGAAATAAGTAATTCAGTGGCTATCGGTTTTCAAAATAAAATGAGTTTGGCTGTTGATATTTATCCTGTACCAGCTGTCGATCGGATAAATATCTTAATTAAGGAACCTTTAGAATCCTTAATTATTCGTAATTTAACCGGTGAGATTATCAATTCCTGGCAAAAAAGAAATCTGATTGTTTCTGACATTCTCACTTATGAAATGGTACCAGGAATATATTTTCTCGAAGTTATTTCAGCAGATAATTTAAAATCGGCTACTAAAAAATTTATAGTAAACTAGCCTATGAAACTATTAGCAGGTAAAATTGCTCTCGTCACAGGTGGATCCCGTGGTATAGGTGCATCAATAGTCCGTATGTTTGCAGAACAAGGTGCCGCAGTCGCCTTTACATTCCATTCTTCTGCCGAGGCAGCGAATCAACTGATTAGTGATTTGTCTCATCAGGGTACGGTCCGTGCTTACCGGTCAGATGCATCCAATACAAGTGAAGCTGAAAAACTTATCGCTCAAGTCCTTGCAGATTTTGGAGGGCTAGATATTCTGGTAAATAATGCCGGAATCACGAAAGATGGCTTATTGCTTCGCATGAGTGAGCAGATGTGGGATGATGTGATCAATACCAACTTAAAATCAGTTTTTAACCTTACTAAGTTTGCCATTAAACCCATGTTACGTACAGGTGGAAGTGTAATAAATATGTCCAGCGTAGTCGGAATCTCCGGAAATGCAGGTCAGTCAAACTATGCTGCTTCGAAGGCAGGTCTTATCGGGTTTACAAAATCAATGTCTAAGGAATTGGGAAGTAAGAATATCCGTTTTAATGCCATTGCTCCCGGATTTATAAACACTGAGATGACGCACAAACTGGATGAAAAGACTAAGAGTACATTTCTATCTGAAATACCGATGAAGAGATTTGGCGAGGCAGAGGAAGTTTCCAAAGCAGCTGTATTTCTGGCTAGTGATTTGTCCACCTATATCACTGGTCAGGTATTAAATGTATGTGGTGGGCTAAATATGTAACTTATGCGGAATGATGTTGGATTAACAGATCTTGCACCTGACAGCAAGGTATGGATTTTTGCACCCAATCCTTTATTAAAGGAAAGTGATGTTAGCCTGCTCGAAGAGCGTCTCAATGAATTTGCGTCTTCTTGGGTCAGTCATGATAATAAATTAAAATGTGGTGCTACGGTTTTATACAATCAGTTTGCCATCATAGCTGTAGATAATAGCTTTGTAGTATCCAGCGGCTGTTCGATGGATACATTGCATCGCTTTATTTCTACACTTAATATTGAATTTGGAGTTGACTTTCTAAATCGTAATGTATTCCAATACTTAGATGACGGAGTAGTTAAACTAATCAAACAAGGTGAGTTAAAGACTGCACTTCAGGAGAATAAAATTACTTCGAAAACCTTATTTTTTGATAAATTAGTTGATCAACTGGATGACTTAAGGTCTGAATTTTTAAAACCTATGGATTCTTTCTGGATGGCACAGTTAGTCTGAAAATCTTTATCTCTAAATTTCCTATTTACTATTCAGCATCAAAAAATGATTCACTTGTTTGGCTATAAATTTGTTGGATTTTATCAATAGTTCCGGAAAAGTCAAATCCTAAATCTTTTATAGTTCCGTCATAGGCATTGAAAATCCATCCATGGACTTGTGGTATTCCGGAATCATTAAAATTATTTTGAACTACCGCTGTCTTAGCAATGTTTCCGCATTGCTCTAGTACATTAAGTTCAGATAACCTATCTAAGCGCTTGCCCTTATCTGCGATTTCATTTAGTTCTACCTTATGCTCCTTATATACATCTCGTATAGACTTGAGCCATGAATTCAAAGTTCCGTAATCTTTGGGATTGATAGCTGTTTTGATGCATCCACAATCATAGTGTCCGCACACGATGATTCTTTTTACTTTCAAGTGCTCAATGGCGTAGTGTATGACAGCCATGGAATTAGCATCAATGGATATGACCTGATTGCCTATATTTCGATGGACAATGACCTTCCCCGGATCAATTCCCATTAAAGTACTTGCCGGAATACGATTATCACAGCAGCCAATGAACAATATGTCTGGACTATTTACCACTGAAAATCGCTCGTGATCATTTGAATTGGCAGCAGAATAATGACTGGCCCAATTTTTGTTATTTTCAAATAACTCTAAGTAGTCTGAATCCGGTTTGCTTTTCATATTTAAATTAATTTTAAAATCCTTCTTTTAATTTCCCTCCATCCAACTTACCGGAAACAGCTTTTATCTCATAACGGGTAAAGTCCTGATTGGATCTGAACCCATAAGAATAAATGACTTCATTTGGTTTCGATAATCTTACAAATTTTTCTGTGAAGACTATTTTCTTCGGTTCGTCCCAAATCAACTCATTAGTAAATATTTCTTCTCCATTGACGCTTTTAAGCAATACAGAATCTGAGCAAATGACTTGTTGTTTTTTCATCAATCGTTCTGCTTTTTTTGCAGTAAGAGTGCTTGATACTTGCCCGCTGTCATTATAGAATTCGAATTTCACTCCATGTGGGAATACATCCCGTCCATTGGGTGTCGTCAGATATCGGATGAGAGTATCACCAGTGATTCGAACCTTCATTCGGGCCGAATCACTATACAGTATCTCTACATCAGTGATGATCTCAATGCTTTTCTCAGCACTTCCTGTCAATCTGTTAACTTCGCTAAGGTCATTTTCACAAGCGCTGAAAAATGCCACAGATAGGCAGAATAAGATATTCAATTTCAAATTTAAGCGCACCTGATTACTCTTCAAAGATATACAAATGAATTAATTTTCATAATAGCGTTACGGATCCTTTATACAATATTCTTTTCTTACTCGCTAATTCGATGATTGTTACCCATACATAAGTTCCACTACTGCACTCTTTACCCTTGAATTTGCCATCCCAGCCTATATGATCACCCACTAAATGGTCTTTTTCCTCATATACGCAAGCGCCCCATCTGTTAAATACCGCAAAACTGACTATTTTGACAAACTCTGAGCCGGCTGCAATTTTGAAATAATCATTAACACCATCATGATTGGGTGTAAATGCATTGGGTAAGAATATCTTATAGTCCTTTAATGGAGTCTCAATACTCAGTGCTATGCTATCTCTCACAACACATCCTCTCTCATCACTGATCATTACATATATCCATTGTGAAGAATCCGGGGCTATTAACACAGGTGTAGAACAAGTGTCACAATCAAACAACTGTGGAGGCATCCATTGATAGCTTCTCTGATTACCTTCTAGACCGATTACTTCATCCAGTATGGGGAGGAGGCTCTCTCCCGGTGTTACATTCGGCAGTTCTGTGATGTTGGCATATAGGTCTCCTCCGCAGCATTTTACATAGACACTATCAGTTACCCTTGAGATACAACCCACTTCATCCTGCACGATTAATTCAATTTTTTTCTTACCTGAAGTTTGATATTGAATGTAAGTCGAATCAGCAGTCAAAACTTTTACAGAATCACTGTAGAAATTAAAATGGCTGTTTGAAATCTTAAAGGGATAGTCTTTAGTCTTATCAATCAGGTGCAAAGTGTCCAAACGGCACAAGGTATCTCCTCTAGTCTCGAAGGTAAATTCAGGCTTCAACCCCGCAAAAGTCCCTGAGCCTCCAAAGCTCACAGTGACCTGATTATTCTGTGAAGTATAATTATTAATTACCAAGATATACGATTCTCCGGCCTTCATTTCAATTGGCTTTAAGTAATTGTTTTGTCCAGATGAACATCCTGCCGGTTCAGATATATCTGTTTCTCCGTCTCGGAGTCCCGTAGGTCCACAGCATTCATTACCATTACCACAGTTCGAAGTAATGACTCCGGTAGCCATACATCTGATTATTGATTTCTGACAGGAGTTGATTCCCATGTCAAGCTTGTAGATAATAAAATCAATGTCATCATTTGGCACCAGAGGAATTAAATCCAGAGTAAGTGTACCTGAATCTTTACAGATCCATTTGTACCATATACTGTTACTTTCAGGTGACACCCCGGGCTGACTGGAAAAACAGACACCTTCCTGCATTTCCTTTATATTTCCATATCCAAAGATACCGGCAGAGGTAAAGGGATTCTTATCGCATAATCTAAACGCAGTAATACAGTCAGCGCCTTGTACAGGCTGTGGATAATAATTGTTGATACATATCTGAAAATCGCCACCCAATAAGTTTTGCGCTTTGACTCGGATCAAATAAGATTTGCCTACCAAAAGTTGAGAGTGATATAAGGCAACGGAATGATTTATGGCATTTTTGTTACAAGCTACTTCAAAAAATTGACTACAATCCCCCTGATACAATGCGGCGGCGAAATCAATAGCAGGAGATATGATCTTAATCAATACATCCGGAGCAGAGGCAATGAACCTGAACCAAACATCGCCACCCGCTGATGTAAAGCAAGATGTCGTAGGTCCGGAATCTGCAGTAGCTTTGATAGTTGTAAAACTAGCCACGTTACTACACCAAAGTGAAGGTTGGGAAATATAATACGCATTAGCGCACTTATCATTTGAGGGCTGGGCGGCAAGTCGGAAGCAGCAAACTGAAGATATCAATAGTACGATAGACGAAATGCGCATCATTTATCTACCTTATGACAGTAACAGAGCCCTTAAAAATCTTATCAACCCCATCTATAAATCTGATCTTGGCATACCAAGCGAAGGTGGCGGGATCAACGAATTTATTTTTAAATCGACCATCCCAGCCAAGTCGTTCATCATTCAATTTAAAGTTATGATTCTCAAAAACGCAGGCTCCCCACCGGTTGAAAACTTTTAACTCTAATACCTCTTCTGCAATAAAATTTCCAAATACAGTAAAATAATCATTGGTGCCATCGTGATTCGGAGTAAATACATTTGGTACGAAAATGGGATAATTCACATATACCCTGATAAATATTGAGTCCTCTGCTGTGCAATTGAATTCATCAGTTGCAATCACTGTCACCCACCTGTCTCTGAAGGGACGTATCGTATTCGCATCACAACCCTGACAGTCGATTCCTACAAAAGGTATCCATTGGTAGAAGATGTCATCCCCCTCGAGGACAGCCTGAGCTTTTATATATACAGAGTCTCCTATCTGAATCTCAGCAGATCCAGGACTGAGTGTGATGTCGTGATTAGGCCCACAACAGAGCACTTCAATAGGTTTAGTGAGTGATACAATACATCCTTTTTCGTTTTTGACGGTAAGAGTGACTACCTTTTCACCTCTTTTGAGGTAAGAAATGGTTTTATCGCCGGCGGTAGTGGAAGACTGCGGAGTAGCATCTGTTCCAAATGTCCATAAGACATCAGTTATTTTTGAAGTTTGGTCAGTCGTCTTGTCAATGATTTGTATTTGTTCTTCACGGCAAGTAGTTTCGTCCAGTACCAAGTCAAAATCTGGCTTTGGTCCCTGAAAGGTGCCGGTGCCACCGAATTCCATTCTAAAACCATTCTTAGCTGCTGTAAAATTATTTATTCCCAATAGGTATACTTTTCCGGCTTCCATATTGATGGGCGCTAACCAATTGTCTTGGCCACGATCACAGTTGGGTGGCTCAGAGATGTCACTTGCCTGAGGCCTTAGGCCTGTCGGGCCAAAGCAAGAAGCTGCTTCACATCGAAGTTGCTTTCGGTCACAACTGAAAAAATCACCTGTTACTTCATATACTACAAAGTCCAAATCATCATTTGGCGCAAGAGGTGTTAAAGTGAAAGTCAGAGTTCCCGGCTGATCACACTGCCACCGAAACCATGTAGAGTTTGATTCAGATGATACACCGGAGACTACATCTCCAAGACAATCAGAATCTTTAAATTCATCCGGAACAATTCCAAATCCCTCTACACTCTGTACTATAAAAGCAGATTTGTCGCACAGTACAGAAGCAGAAATACAATCACTACCGGGCTTTAGAGGTGGAAAATAATTATCAAAACAAAGTCCGAAGGTTCCCGTAGATCCATTTTCTCCTTGCACTCTCAATAAGTACTCACCCCCTGGAATCAATCCCCCTTGGTATAGCTCCAATACACCCCCGGTTTGAAGATTTGTCACGCACTCAATATCACCTTGTGTTGTAGAACAACCACCTGCATACAAGGCCATTTCTGGTCTACTCAGTGATCCGGGTTTTAGTGTAATCGTAATATCAGTAGCACTGGCAATAAATTTAAACCACACATCATTGGTAGCACCACTAAAACAACTCGCGGCACTGAGATTAGAAGGAAGCGCATTGACATTGGTATAAGCGCCATCAGGAGAGCACCATTTTTTCACGTTGGGGATAGAAATTGCCCCCCTACAATCATCATTGATGACCTGTGCTTTCAAAATAGATGATGGAATAATAGCGAAAAAGAGAATAACCAGGATATGCTTAGCCATTTTAGATTAGATTAGGATTGAGGTGAGGAGAGAATTTCTAAACTATGAATAATGAGCTTTTCCATTGCTTTCTTTGGATCAGCGGAGAAGGTACCAACTGTGCGATTTGCCAATATACTATTGATAGATAGGGCTCTGTGCCCAAGTAGTTTTGCCAAGCCATATATTGCTGAAGTCTCCATCTCCATATTGGTAAAGTGATACTCTTCAATCTCTTTATTTTGTAATAATGAAATGAAATCTGAGTTGAAGGGCTCTAATCTAAGGCGACGTGTCTGAGGTCCATAGAATCCTACATTAGTCAGAGTGATACCGGGAGTTCCTAGTTTTTCAAACTTTTTAAGTAATTGATTGTCAGACCATTCAAAATATGGTTTAACTGGCCAAGGGATGTCCCAAGTAAGTAACTCATCACTAATTCGGTTATTGAAATTGAGGTAGAAATGCATTAGATTATCGAGTCCAACTGCTCCTGCTGAGATAACCACACTATCAGTTGCGATGCCATCATATATTGCACCTGAAGTTCCAATTCGAATGATATCCAAGGAGGTCAAGTCATGCTTAATAGTTCTGGATTGAAAATCTATATTGACCAATGCATCCAATTCATTCAGTACGATATCAATATTGTCCGGACCGATTCCAGTGGCGATTATAGTAAACCATTTTTCTCCAATATGGCCACAATGTGTGACAAACTCACGATAACTCTTTTGATATAATATCTGATCAAAATGCTTACTTATCATGCTGACGCGGGCAGGGTCACCGACTGTTATGATAGTGCCACGGATGTCTTCCGGCACCAAGCCTAGGTGATAAATACTACCATCAGGCTTTATGATAAGTTCTGATTCTTTTATTTGCATAGAATATAAATTGGAGGTGTAGTTATTGAATTACTATAATGTCCTGCACGGTCTTTTATCTGTACAGAATAAGACATCGTATCTTTAAGTTGGTCAACCCCAGCAGTACAGGGAAGTTGTCCATTAGAATATATGCAACAAGTTTGCCTTATCGTAAGTGCTATCTCACCTGAGATTCCCTTTGCGCCGGCATTTTCAGGTAAAAAAGGAATTTTAAATTGCTGGCCTACGGACGAGGTCCTGTTATCAGTCAGGAAAACATTCAAACTATCGCTATCCCCCAAGTCTCCATCACCATCGGTATAGTTGAAAGTGATCCGAATGGAGTCATCAGAGATTATTGATGCTTGACGAATGGAATCCTTCGTCATACTAAGCATTGAAATAATGGGTTCAATCGGATATACCGGAGGCTTCAAGCAAGCAAAGCAAGCTACAGCAAGGTAAAGACCCAGAATATATGTTAATCGTCTGATCATGATTATATTTGAACGAACAAATACGTAAGTTTTAAGATTATAAACGCTAAAATTAAAAAATAATGGCAGATGCCTGATGACTACCACTTACTTACGAATCAACTTCCCGCTGAAATAAAGGTTTTAGTAGAAAAGTTAATAAAGGGAAAATCATTTGATTTTGAGACTGCAGCTCTGAGCCTTTTCGAATGGCAAAGTGAGGCTAACGACATTTATAAGCGTTATTTAGAGCAATTAAATTTTGTTTATCCTACAAAATTAGAGGATATTCCATGTCTTCCTATCCAATTCTTCAAGCAATACCCGCTAAAGTCATTATCATTTTCTCCTGAAGTCATATTTAAAAGTAGTGGAACCAGTCAGCAGGCTAAAAGCAGGCACCTGGTAGCAAGTGTGCAGTGGTATCACGAGATTTGTACCCAAATATTTACGCGGCACTTTTCATCACCCTCTGATAGCATCTTTTTAGCACTTTTGCCACATTATATTAATGCCGGGAACAGTAGTCTAGTGAATATGGTACACCATTTTATGACTCTAAGTAATGATAAGAGGTCTTGTTTTGTAGAGAATATTTCTGACCTATCGAGCAATATAAATGCTGCCTTGAACAGTGGAAAAGACACTTTCCTCTTTGGTGTACCTTATGCCCTGCTTGATTTCTCAATCCAAGTTCCATCAGGTAAATGGGAAAATTTATATATTATAGAAACAGGGGGAATGAAAGGTCGCCGTACTGAGATAACTAAGATACAATTACACCATGAATTATCGGAGTTGTACCAGACGACCAGGGTTTACTCTGAGTATGGCATGACCGAGCTTATATCCCAATGCTATACCCAGAGAAGCACTCGTTTTTCGAATTCTGCTTCACTTCGAATTATCACTAAAGAAATTAATGATCCATTTGCTGTGCAGAAATCCGGAAAAGCAGGCCGTATCAATCTAATAGATCTGGGGAATTTGCATACTATCTGCTTTATAGAGTCGGATGATCTCGGAATAACATATGGTGATAACACATTTGAGATAGCGGGACGTCTAGATAATACGGACATCAGGGGTTGCAATCTGTTGTATGAAGAGTTTAATAATTGATTAATTGCTTGTATACGTTTGCTTCACGGGAGTGTAGAACCTTAAAAACCAATTCAAGTAAAAGATCTCTATTAGTCATAGCAGTAACATTTACTCCTTTCGAATACTGGTCATATGTCTTGAGCAAGGCCAATATATAAGTTATGTCACTTTCTAAATAATTAGCCAATGCTGCACGATATTCTTTGAGCGCTGTGGTACTTCTTGAGTTTATAATGCTTATAATCTGTTGATCAGTCGGGGAAATGATTCCTCTTAATAAAAATATTTTTTGAAAGTATCCAAATACAGCTGAGACAATCATCGGCACTTGTCCTTCTTTCATATTATCAGCCAAATAGTCTGCCACCATATAAGCTTTCTTCGCATTTTTGAAAGCGAATGCGGCATTGAGTTCAAATACATTAAAGTTTCGGCTTATACCTATAAATTGTTCTATATGGCGTCCGGTTATTTCCTTGTCGTTAAGAGTTACAATAAGTAACTTCTCTACTTCATTTGAAATCTTCTTAAGATCATTCCCCAGGTATTCTGCCAGTAATTCGGCGTTATAATCAGCTATACTTTTACCTGACAGTTTTACTTGTTGTTTTATCCAGCCGGGTAATTGATTCTCCCAAAGCGTCTTAGATTCATATACAGCGTGCTTGCTTTTAATAGCTTTAGTCAGTTTTAACTTACCATCTAGATTCTTATCATGATGCGCTAATACCAGAATTGCCGAGGGAAACGGATTATCTGCATACGCCGCCAACTGATTGATATTCTTCAAGCTCTGTGCATTTTTTACAACAACCAATTGGTAGTCTGAACCCATGGGAAACTGAGAAAGGCAGTCCAAAACAGAGTTGATGTTGGTTTCTGCACCATATAATATATTTAGATTGAAGTCCCGGGACTCTGCTGGTAAAACCTTGTCAATAAATAAATCGGTTAATTGATCTATGAAAAAGGGTTCATTTCCATGTAATAAATAGACGTTGGCCAACTGTCGGGTAGCAATTTGGTTGCTTACTTGCTCAAAAGAATATTCTGCCATGCTACGAAAGTATTATAAATTGATAAAGTTGAATTGAAATACAACTCTAAAAGAATGAAGATAAGATAGCTCTGGTATCGATATATGACCCAATATTGACTTAAAATTGATTATAAGACCACAATTTGACAAAATTAAAATAATTTGCATCCAATATTAAATGATAAATATCCGATGGTTCCTTTTTTCTTGATTCTATATGTATTAATGGGGTTTAACTGCCCAATGACCCCACCTGCTCACGTGCAGGAGATATTAACTCCACACAAAATTCCTGGGATAATTCCACAACCCGTGGCGATTAAATTATCGGATAACTGGACTAAGACTAATTCTTTCCCTGTCTTCATCTACGATCATAATTTCGAAAAAGATCCCGCACGTAATTTTAAGACAACTCTCAGGTATTTAAAGACCGATCTTTCAAATGCGTTACAAATCTATGTTAACAAAAGTGATACAATAAGCCATAATGATGGATATCATTTGAGCATAAAAGATAACGAAATTGAAATCCTATATAGCTCTGAGGCTTCTGCTTTCTATGCTTTTCAAAGCCTTATTCAGTTGGTGCCACTTGAGTTTCTCACAGTTGATTCTACTCTACTTCAGCTTCCTATGGGTGAAATATATGATTATCCTCGGTTTTCGTATAGAGGTATGCATCTGGATGAATCACGCCACTTTTTCGGAAGCGAGGCAGTCAAAAAGTATATCGATATGCTAGCGTATCAGAAAATGAATTATTTTCATTGGCATCTGACCGATGATCAAGGCTGGCGAATTGAGATCAAAGCCTTTCCTAAATTAACCTCTGTAGGTGGTTGCCGTGAAGCTACTCTGGTAGGGCGTGCAGGTGCCAAACCCGAGGTTTATGATGGTGTAGAATATTGCCATTTCTATACCCAAAAAGAGATAAAGGAAATTATAGACTATGCAGCAGACAATTATATCACTATAGTACCTGAGATAGAGATGCCAGGCCATGCCACTGCTGCTCTGGCTGCATATCCGATGTTGTCTTGCAGTGATAAAAAAATAATTACTACCCAAAAATGGGGCGTCTTCTACGATATTTTTTGCCCTACAGAAGAGACATTTGGTTTTCTAGAAAAGGTACTTACAGAGGTGATTGATCTCTTTCCCGGGCCATATATCCACATAGGTGGTGATGAAGTGCCGAAAAAGGCCTGGAAAGAGAGTGCCTTTTGTCAAGAATTAATTAAAAGAAATAAGCTTAAAGACGAAAATGAGCTACAAAGTTGGTTCATTCAGCGGATAGAAAAATTTGTCAATTCTAAAGGTAAAAAGATCATTGGATGGGATGAAATCCTGGAGGGCGGACTCGCTCCAAATGCAACAGTAATGTCATGGCGGGGTGAGAAAGGAGGCCTCACTGCAGCTAACCAAGGTCATGATGTAATAATGACGCCAAATGACGAATGTTATTTCGACCATTATCAGATGAAGGATGCTCTTCAACCGTTAGCTATTGGTGGCTTGACTACATTGAAAGATGTGTATGACTATGAACCGATACCTTCGGGGCTTAATCTTGGCATGGAAAAACATATTTTGGGCACTCAGGCAAATCTTTGGGCGGAATATATTCTGACTCCTGAACACCTCCAGTATATGGCTTATCCTCGTTCGTTTGCTCTTGCTGAAGTTCAATGGTCTTCAAAGTCAGGTAAGAATTATACCGATTTCCTCCACCGCTTGTCATATCAGATAGAGCGACTGGATAGCTGGAAGATTAACTATGCAAAGTTCTACAAAACGGAATTAAAGTAATCACTGCGGCTTGAGCGATCCATTTCTGCACATTCCTTTTAGTCCACTTGAGTTGCTGCGTACTTTTGATAAGGGTATCAAATTACATATAAAAAGGGATGATTTGGTTCACCCGGTCCTGGAAGGGAATAAATTCAGAAAACTTAAATACAATTACTATCACTTTTTAAAAGGCAGCTTAAAAGTAATAATAACGAGTGGTGGCGCATTCTCAAACCACTTGGTGGCAGTCTCCCAATTAGGTCGTCTAACAGGTATCCGAACCTTTGGATTAATAAATAATTCCTATGCTGACCTGGAAAATCCTTCATTGTCTATTTGCAGGAGGAATGGTATGGCTATTCTTCTGAAAAATGAAATTAATCCACTTCTCTCGCCAGAGAAATTTGGAATAGAAGCGGCTGAGATATTTTATATACCAGAGGGAGGCTCAAATATATTTGGTCTGCGTGGTTGTGAAGACATTGTACCTGAGATCACATCTCAATTACCCGAAGTAACTCATATTGTGGTTCCCAGCGGCACTGGGTCAACCTTTACCGGCATGTCCCACTGCTTACCGTCTCATATTCAATTGATTGCAGTCAATGTATTGAAGATGGACCTTAAAAACCATTTGCGAAAGGAATTTGGGTTAGTACTTAGTGACAATAACGACATTTGGGAAGGCTTCCATTTTGGGAAATATGGTGCTTATAGTGATGAATTGATAAAATTTATAATTGACTTCTATTCGGAATTTCAGCTACTGCTTGATCCTATTTATAATTCAAAGGGAATATACGCTGTATATGATCAGATTAAGAAGGGGTATTTTCAACCCAATTCGCAAATCGTGTATCTTCAGACGGGAGGAAACCAAGGCACACTTGGATTTAACCAGCGCTTTGGCAAGAACTTACCTAGTAAAAATATAGACAATTTTTTACTCTAAGTACAAACCTTTCTAACCTATAAGAGCATAAAAATGGGATTTTCCATCATCTGCTTCAATGTCTGTAGAAATTTAGCTGCTACGACCCCATCAATCAATCTGTGATCGCAAGACAGTGTAATTTTCATAGTATGACCGGGTACTACTGAATTATTTTTAACTACTGGTTTTGATATAATACTGCTGACGGCCAAGATACAGGCATCCGGAGGGTTTATTATCGCGGTGAATGACTCCACGTCAAACATTCCTAGATTGGATATGGTGAAAGTATTACCCTGCATTTCATCCAGAGACAATTTCTTTTCCTTTGCTTTACCTGCCAGTATTTTGATCTCTTTATTTAATTGACTCAGTGTTTTTCCTTCTGCATTTTTAATTACAGGTACCATAAGCCCTTCAGGTGTAGCTACTGCTACTCCGATATTGATGTCCGCATGATATATAATTGCATCTGTAGACCAGCTTGAATTAATCTCCGGATGACGGTTTAGTGCTGTTGCTACTGCCTTAACCACCAGGTCATTGTAAGATATTTTGGTGTCATCAATGGCATTTAACTGCTCACGTGTTGCCATGAGATTTTCCATATCTACCTCAGTGGTGACATAGAAGTGAGGAGCTCCATATTTACTTTCAGAAAGACGGCGTGCGATAGTTTTTCTGATTTGGGTCAGAGGAACTGTTTTTTCTTCAAGATTCACGGCCGCGGTAGAAACAGACTTTTGAGTTTTAGCAGCCTTCATTGCCTGCATGACATCTTTTTTTACCACTCTACCTCCGTCACCACTACCACTTACAGAAGATAGATCTAGGCCACTTTCTTGCGCAATTGATTTAGCCAAAGGGCTAGCTTTAAGACGGTGATCCGTCTGACCGATTGAGGCATCTGTAGAGCTATCTTCAACTAGCGCAGAACCCTGTTGTACGGTATCTTTCTTATCAGATTCCATTTCTTTCTGCTCCGGCTCCTTACTGCTACTCTCCTGCTTAGACACTTTTTCTTTCTCATCAGGCTTGTCTTCACTTTTATCACCGGTAATCAATGAAGATATATCCTCACCTACTTTACCTATTATAGCAAGTAAAGCACCCACTTGGATTGGTCCCTCAGGTACTCCAATATATAATAGGTTACCTTCATAGAAGCTTTCAAGCTCCATGGTAGCCTTATCTGTTTCTACTTCAGCCAGCACATCGCCGGGCTTCACAGGGTCACCCACTTTCTTTAACCAAGCGACGATATTACCTTCTTCCATGGTATCGCTCAGTCGGGGCATATTTATTACTTCAGCCATAAGGTCATATTATTAATGGGTAAAAATAGGAATTATTAAATATTCGACTGAATCAATAAAATTTGACTTGATTAATGCCGAAGTCCTATAAACTCTATTTCACATGTATTTTCTATAAAAGTTGTCTATTTTTGAGCTGAAACAGCTAATTAATTTAATGTCAAAAGAACAGAGAACCTCCATAGAAGCCGAAATCAATGCTGATAGTTTAAAATTACAGATTAATCAGCTTCAATATAAATTGAATGAGATTTTTAAAGGAGGTGGTGAAAAAAAAATCCAAAAGTTAAAAAGCCAGAATAAATTTCCTGCGAGGGAGAGAGTTCAATTATTGCTTGATAAGGATTCTGAACAACTTGAGATTGGAGCTTTCGCAGGATATGAGATGTATCCGGAACATGGAGGTTGCCCTGCCGGTGGTGTTATCATAGTGATGGGTTATATACATAGGCGATTATGTATAGTAGTAGCTAATGATCCAACTGTAAAAGCAGGAGCTTGGTTTCCTATCACGGGTAAGAAGAATTTAAGAGGCCAGGAGATTAGTATGGAAAACAGAATTCCTATCATATATCTGGTAGACAGTGCCGGAGTTTACCTACCACTCCAGGATGAAATTTTTCCTGACAAAGAACATTTTGGAAGAATATTTCGAAACAATGCCATTATGTCTTCTCAGGGTATCACCCAGATCTCAGCTATCATGGGTAGCTGTGTGGCAGGAGGTGCCTACTTGCCCATCATGAGTGATGAAGCACTTATTGTAGAGGGCACTGGCTCTATATTCTTAGCCGGCCCATATCTGGTCAAAGCAGCCGTAGGAGAAGACATAGATCAGGAATCATTGGGTGGTGCAACGACTACCACTGAGATCAGCGGAATAACAGACTATAAAATGCCGGATGAAATCACGGCTATTAACACCATCAGGGACATAATTTCAAAATTGGGAGCACCTATTTTTACTGGATTTAACCGCATTAAGTCGATGCCGCCTAAATTTGATTCATCAGAAATTCTCCAACTTATACCAGATAATGCAGCTAAACCATACTCCATGAGAGCAGTGATAGAGCGCCTAGTGGATGACTCTCACCTGACTTACTATAAAGAAAATTACGGTAAGACAATTTTGTGTGCCTATGCACGGATAGATGGCTGGTCCGTCGGAGTTGTAGCCAATGAAAGAGAAGTGGTCAAAAATGCAAAAGGGGAAATGCAGTTTGGTGGAGTCATTTACAGTGATTCAGCAGACAAGGCAGCACGCTTTATCATGAACTGCAATCAAAAGCGCATCCCACTGGTATTCATACATGATGTCACCGGATTTATGGTCGGATCCCGGAGCGAACAAGGGGGCATCATTAAAGATGGCGCAAAGATGGTAAATGCAGTAGCTAACAGTACGGTGCCAAAATTTACCATTATAGCTGGTAATTCCTACGGTGCCGGCAACTATGCCATGTGCGGTAAAGCATACGACCCACGGCTAATTGTAGCCTGGCCAACTGCGAAGATTGCAGTGATGGGTGGCGCTCAAGCAGCCAAAGTGTTAGTTCAGATAGAGACAGCAACTCTAAAAAATAAAGGAGAGGAGATAAGCCCTGAAAAAGAGCAGGAATATTACAAAAAAATAAAGTCCAGATATGATCACCAGACCTCCCCATATTATGCTGCTGCACGTCTATGGGTGGACGCAATCATATCACCCTTGGAATCTCGTAAATGGATCAGTATGGGTATAGAAGCAGCTAATCAAGCCCCTATCGCAAAATTTAATCCCGGAGTAATTCAAGTATAATGGAGATTGTTGTTACCACATTCAAAGGTTTAGAGCCGGTCCTGGCTGCAGAGCTAGGTCAACTCGGAGCTGAAGATGTTTCTATTGGCCATCGGGCAGTAATTTGCTTTGGTGACAAAGAATTATTGTATAAAATTAATTACCTGGTGCGTACCGGAATTAAGGTACTATTACCTATTGCTTACTTTCAGGCTCGTGACCCGGAGGAATTATACCATGCAATGCGTCATGTAGATTTTGGTGGTTATTTGAGTTCGAACGGCACATTCTCTATTGACATAGTTTGCCATTCTGAATACTTTACTCATGAACAATTTGCCATGTATAGAATCAAAGATGCTATCGTGGACCAAATGAAGAAAGTACATGGGGAAAGGCCTTCAATAGATACTAGCAATCCTGATTTTAGACTTCACGTTCGAATCTCAGGAGATGAGATCACACTCTCTTCAGATAGTAGCGGTGATTCACTACACAAGAGAAATTATAAACATGCAATAAATGTAGCTCCTCTCAATGAATGTCTCGCTGCAGGAATCATCCTGCTTTCAGGTTGGGACAAGACCACACCCCTATGGGATCCGATGGCAGGATCAGGTACAATAGGGATAGAAGCGGCAATGATTGCCTCTGATTGTCCTCCTCAATTGCTCCGTTCAAAATTTACTTTCAAGAAATGGCGATCTTTTAATCCCTCACTTTGGTCTAAAGTCTGCTCTGAGGCTAAAGAAAAAATAGACGTTTCGTCGATTCCTATTTTAATGAGTGATATCGACCTGGATGCTGTTAAAATTATTCGTGATAACATGGAAAACCTTCCTTTCGCTGAAGAAGTAAAGGTAACACGTGCGGATTTCTTCGATCTTACCGGTCAGGGAGAAACTTTAGTATTCAATCCGCCATATGATCAGCGCATGCGTGTAGATGACATTCATGAGTTTTATTCAAACATAGGCGATCATATGAAAAAATATTTTACTGGCAGTACCGCCTGGATTTTTTCATCTCAATTAGATGCCTTGAAGAGTATAGGTTTAAAAACTGGGAGGAAAATTCCCCTCTTTAATGGTCCACTTGATAGTAGATTATGTAGATATGATCTTTTCGCCGGATCACATAAAGTGTTAAAACAACAGGCCAATAGTACCGATTAGTCTAGTAGGATTATCATTGAAATTGTATCGTCGGCCACCGAAAGAAATATGATCACCAAATTTGCTGAAATTTCCTTCATACCGAACATCGATCATAAATTTCCAGATATCCAGACCAAGGCCGGCTTGCCATCCATATTGTAGTTTCTCAAAATTGGACTGATAGCTATCGATTTGGAATAATTCACTGGTCGAGCTAAGATGTAAATGTCCTACAGGGCCCGCAATTAGCCTAATGATACCTGATTTAAAACCAAGCATCAGTGGAATATCCAGATCTTGGTAAGATTCACTCAACAATGTATCTGCAAGAGAAAAATTACGATTAGAGATTGAATAGTTTACTTTGGACGTATTAAATAAAACTTCAGGTTGGATTACAAATTTACCCAATTTTAACTGGAAGACAGCACCACCTAAAAACCCCACATTATCATTTATTATACTCAATGTGAATGATTTACTATCATTAATATTAATTTGACGTAGACCATAGTCGTATTTAGCCATTCCGGCTTTAAGTCCTACCCGAAAAGTATTATTCTGAGCCCGGACAGTTATTACGGCAGTGATTAAACAGAAAATAATGAGTATTCTCATAGGTAATATTTCAGAAACTTGGCAAATGTACAGGATATAGTGTAAACAGGTGATATTAAATATATTTATAATATTATATTAACATTTCTTTGCAATAGCTATAATCTACGGTTTCCTAGTCCCTACTTTTATTGATTCTCGCAACTAATTGGATTGTTTAATCAATCAACGATAAGTCAATGAAAGATAGTACTTTACTTTCATCACACAGCCGTAGTATACTAAGTGAAGCAAGTGAAAACTTAATGTCCATGTCTCTAACTTTGATTATTATTGCGAACTAAAACCCATCGATCAGGTTTCACAACACATTTAAAATACAAAGGAATTAATTATTGGACTTAATTAGCAGTATTGAATTTTCGGGCAGTTTTGTCCATTATAATGACTGTCCGGTTTCTAAATTGCCGGAGTTTGCCTTCATTGGTCGCTCCAATGTGGGTAAGTCATCGTTGATTAATATGCTAACTAATCACGAAAGAATAGCTAAAGTATCGAATACTCCAGGGAAGACCCAGACCATAAATTACTTCTTGGTAAATAAGCAATGGTATATGGTTGACTTACCTGGCTATGGTTATGCAAAAGTATCTAAGAAGCTTAGAAAGAGTTGGAGCAAGATGATTGAAGATTTTTTAAAAAATCGCGAACAACTTGTTTTGCTCTTTATTTTAATTGACAGTCGCGTTGCACCACAACAGCTGGATCTTGACTTCATAGCATTTTGTGGTACCCAAAGAATCCCTTTTGCAATAGTATATACCAAATCAGATAAACTGAATAAAAAGAAACTCCAATATCACGTATTAGATTTTCAGGAGGCTATGTTAAAGTCTTGGCACAGCATGCCACCTGAATTTGTCACTTCAGCACAAAATAAAACAGGTCGTCTTGAATTATTGAAATACATTTCATCTCTGAATGCGACCAATGAGTGAGGAAATAAAGGTTGCTTCCCGAGGTCCGAAGTCATTCATATCTCATGAAAGACAAGAGAATTTTCCTCCTATTTTTCCCGAGATTGAAGACTGGCCCATAAATAAGTTAACTGAAGACAGACCAGCATTCGTTGCTGAGGTAGAAAAATTGACTTTTGGCAATTTGATCCGCAAGAGCGATAAGTTCTTACATGATGTAGTTGAGAAAACAATCTATCAGGAGCAAACCCGGATGAAAGAAGAGCCTTGGACTATAGACCCTCCTAATGATAATTTATTTTGGAAGAAGATAAGAAAGCGGCTGAGCAGTTCCCAGATAAATGGGATGGCAGATGTGAACAATTCAGCCGAGCATATTAAAGAGACGGTAAAAATGGTGATACATCGGTATGCGGATGAGATTATCGCTACATTTAATGTGAAGACCTACCATCAGATTAGACGGATTTTAACTGTTTTATTCAGAAGATTGCTTGCAAAGGGAGTAGATTTTAAAACACTTTTTAATTCTTCCAATGAAACAGTTCTGGAGAGACTCAAGGTTTATGGGCCTATTGAGAAGATTCGGGATCTTGCACTAGATGGTACGTTGGTAATTCTACCTACTCACTCTTCCAATCTGGATTCTGTATTGATCGGTTACACAGTTGATCTGAAAGCCGGCTTACCATTGATGACTTATGGCGCCGGGCTCAATTTATACAACTTTGGACCTGCTGCTTATTTCATGAATAGACTGGGAGCATATCGGGTGGATCGTAGAAAGAAAAATGCAATCTATCTGGCCACACTTGGTACTGTTTCTCGGTTAGCAATTGAAAAGGGCACTAATTCTTCCTTTTTTCCGGGTGGGACCCGCTCTCGTACTGGAGAGTTAGAACAAAAATTAAAATTGGGATTACTCAATACAGTGATAGAGGCGCAGCGCAACCTTTTAGAGCGTGGCAGTCAGGAGAAGATATATGTTGTGCCGATGGTGGTATCTTATCACTTTGTGCTTGAAGCAAAAAGCTTGATAGAAGATCACTTAAAGAAGACAGGCAAGGAGAGGTATGTAAAATCATACAACGAACTGACGTCAGTTCGTAGCTGGATAAAGTTTCTCTACCAGTTTATATCAAAAAGTAGTGAGGTCACCATTAGTTTTGGCGAACCTCTGGATGTAATGGGAAATTTTGTGGATGAGGCAGGTGAAAGTAGAGATGATAGAGGTCATATCATTCAGCTTAAGGATTATTTCGTATCTGACAATGCTATCTTAGCCAATAGTCAACGTGAATCTGTTTATACTAAACGTTTAGCGGGAATCATAGCAGAGAGATACAAAGCAGAGAATATCATATTATCCAGCCACCTCGTCTCCTACGTAGCCTTTCGCATACTGGCCAAAGCCAATAGTAATCTGGATATTTTTGGAGTTTTGAGTCTCAATGATGATGAGTATTACTTTATTTTTGAACCATTTGTAGCGCAAACTGCACTGGTCATTGAACATCTAACCCAGATGGCTATACGTGGAGAGTTAAAGTTACCCGAGATATTCTCTACCTCAGTAGAAAACATAGTAACCGAGGGACTTAAGCGTTTGGGTACTTATCATACTAAGCTCCCCCTCGCACGTAAGAAGGGAGGAGATATATACAGCCAGGACTTCCGGCTACTTTATTTTTATCACAATCGTCTGGCAACATATGGTTTTGATAAAGAAATAGATTGGAATACGATTTCTTCAATATATCGCATTGATTGAAGCATGAATTATGTGATATATGATTTGGAAGCAGCTTGTTGGCTGGGTAGACCACCTGCGGGCCATAACGAGATTATAGAGATAGGTGCTTTCTGCATCAATGGCTATGGTGAGATCACTAATAGATTTGCTAGATATGTGCGTCCTGTAATAAACCCAAAGTTATCTGGATTTTGCAAAAGCCTTACTTCGATACAGCAACACAATGTAGATACTGCTGATAGATTTGATATCGTCATTGATGATTTCCTTGATTGGTTTGATTATGAGAATGAAGAATATTATCTCATTTCATGGGGCGAGAATGACCGCAAACTTCTTACAGAAGACTGCTTGTATCACGATAGGCAGATCGATTGGCTGAAGCACTGCGTGGATCTTAAGGATAATTACCAAAGCTTAAGGCATTTAGACAGGCCATTGGGGTTGAAGAAAGCATTGATAAAAGAAGATATAGAATTCGAAGGCAAACAACACCGTGCCATTGATGATGCGCTGAATTTGGCTCAACTTTTTCTCAAGCACTTCGATAGATGGGAACTATAAAACCTAAATGTTGTTCTAAACCTTGAAAAACATAAAACCTATTTAAATTATATATATGAAAAAATTACATTTAGTAGTTATTGCTCTACTTATAAGTACAACCGGCCTATTTAGTCAGTATGTAAAGATCAAAGTAGCTAATGTCGAAACTAGTGATCCAGCTATGAAACAGCAAATGGAGGGGATGTTCAAGACAATGAAAATGGAAATATACAATACTCCCGAACAGTCTGTAACCACCATGAATATGATGAATGGAATGGTAAATACTAAGACTTTTGTCAATACTAAAGATCAAACTTATGTCCTATATACCGATATGATGGGAAATAAGATCAAAGTCGAACCCACAGCCGAAGAGCTCAAAAAACAAAAAATGGATAATGAAGCCAATGGGAAGAATATTACCGTAACTGAAGTGCCGAATGATACAAAGACCATCCTAGGCCATGTTTGCAAAAAATACCTCCTAAAATCTGATAAAATGGAAATGACTGTATATGCAGCGCCTGACGTAAAAATTAGTCCAAAAGGAATACAAGGGTTTGAAAACTATTCTATTGATGGTTTCCCTCTCGAATATACTGTTAATGCAGCAGGTAACAAGATCACGTTTGAAACTGAAAAGTTAGAAACTACTTTTGATCAATCAGCAATGGATATACCTAAAGGAAACTATAAATCGATGAATTTCACTGATTTCATGAAGCAAGCAGGCGGAATGATGGGTCAATAATTCATCACTTCTTGTAAAATATATGAAGCCCGGACTGAACAAGGTTCGGGCTTTTATCTTTCTCATGGATGATTAAATTCCTCGCCCAGATATGTTTTTTTTCAATTAAATGCCGCATACTTTTATACATTTGCGGCTTTTTAGTAAATGTTTATTTTTAATGAGATACAAATTATCAAATTTCAATTTCGAACTACCAAAAGAATTGGTAGCGAAATATCCTTCCGAAGAGCGCGAACTATCTCGTATGATGGTAGTACACAAAGATACTGGCAAAATCGAACACAAGATATTCAAAGACGTGCTGAGCTACTTTAATCAGGGAGATGTGATGATCATGAATAATACCAAGGTCTTCCCTGCCCGTTTATATGGAAAGAAGGAAAAGACCGGAGCAATGATTGAAGTCTTTTTGCTTAGAGAACTAAATAGCGAAAATAAACTATGGGATGTGCTCGTAGATCCGGCTAGAAAAATTCGCGTAGGTAATAAACTTTACTTCAATGATGCTAAGGGCAATGAACTCCTGGTAGCGGAAGTTGTAGATAATACAACATCAAGAGGAAGAACCATTCGTTTCTTTTACGATGGCACACCGGATGACTTTATGCACATTCTGGATCAATTGGGTACTACACCTTTACCCAAATATATTGCTCGAAATGCTGAACCCTCTGATAAAGAAAGGTATCAAACAGTTTATGCAAAGAATCTTGGCGCTGTAGCTGCTCCCACTGCGGGACTTCATTTCAGTAAAGAATTGCTTAAACGCCTAGAGATTCAAGGTGTAAACTTTGCAGAGCTCACACTTCATATTGGATTAGGGACTTTTCGTAATATAGACGTGGAAGATCTGTCGAAACACAAAATGGAAGCTGAGTACTTTAAAATCCCTGACTCTGCTGCAAAAATAGTAAACACTGCCAAGCTCAATAATCACAAAGTATGCGGGATTGGAACTACTACTATGAGATCAATGGAATCATCTGTGTCAGCTGAAGGTTTGCTCAAGGAAGCAGAAGGTTGGACAAATAAATTTATTTTCCCGCCCTACCCTTTTCAGGTAGCCAATACAATGCTTACTAATTTTCACTTGCCAAAATCAAGCTTAGTTATTATGGTTAGCGCTTTTGGTGGATATGATCTGATTATGGAAGCTTATCGTGAGGCAATAAAAGAAAAGTATCGGTTTTTCAGTTATGGCGATTCAATGCTGATTATTTAAATATTTTTACTTTTTGAAACTTTTTTGTTGAGATTCATTTTTATATAAAAAATTAACTTTATGTATTGGACTTTAGAATTAGCTCACCATCTGGAAGATGCTCCTTGGCCGGCCTCCAGAGATGAATTGATTGACTTTGGTATCAGGTCAGGCGCACCGCTGGAAGTAATCGAAAACTTGCAGGAAATGGAGGATGAAGGGGAATTGTTCGAAGGAATAGAAGATGTATGGCCTGATTATCCCAGGAGAGATGATTTCTTATTTAATGAGGACGAATATTAATCTTCCATAGAAAATTAAACAGAGATGCTGGCTGAAGTCAGCATTTTTTTTTGCTCCAATATCGTATTTTTACCTTTATAAATGTTCAATTGAGAAATAGAATCAATATTGCAATAGATGGCTTATCAGGTTGTGGTAAATCTACTCTTGCCAAAGCTCTCGCGCGGCATCTGCAATATAAATATATTGATACAGGTGCTATGTACCGTGCCATAACCTGGTATTTTCTAGGCCACAATATAGATGCACAGCAATTGGATGTCATCCAACGGCACCTTCCCTTGATGGATATTGACTTCAGAAATGAGAACGGGGACAATAAAGCTTATCTCAATGGTATTGCTTTGAACGATGAGCTCAATACTCCGGAAGTTTCAGCACACGTGAGTGAGTTTGCCGTTATCGCTGATATTCGTTATAAGTTGGTCGCTCTCCAGCAGAAGATGGGAGCTGAAAAAGGAGTTGTAATGGATGGAAGAGATATAGGTACTGTAGTTTTACCTCTTGCAGATCTGAAAATTTTTGTAATTTGTGATGACAATGTAAGGGCAATGAGACGATACAGAGAGTTACATGCGAGAAACATTGAAACAACAATAGAAGAAGTAAAAGCCAATCTAATTAGTCGTGATAAGATAGATTCTAGTCGCACTATTGGTCCTCTCTCCATGGCTGAAGATGCCATACTTTTGGACAATTCTTACTTTACACCTGAGGAACAATTAGAATTTGTATTGAACAGGATAAACCAACTGAAACATTAATATGCACTTTGATTTTGATATTAACCTCTTTATCACAGTTCTGATCTCATTGTTTTCAGTAGTAAATCCATTGGGTGCTTTACCGGTTTATACATCTTTGACTGCCAGGTATTCAAAAGTAGAGCGTAGAAGAACGGCACGAAATACGTCTCTTTATTTTACTGCCATTTTATTTAGCTTTTTTCTAGCGGGTTCCTACATCCTTAGTTTTTTTGGAATCAGTCTGGCAGCCTTGAAGTTAGCGGGAGGCCTGGTTATAATGAATTCAGGTATCAGTCTGATCAATGGCAAGATTCTCAAGTCTGATACAATAAATGAAAAGGTCAAGCAGGAGGCAATGGAAAAAGATGATATTAGTTTTAGTCCTCTGGCCATGCCTTTACTTTCAGGACCCGGGTCTATCTCGCTCTTGATCGGCTACTATGCACAATATCGGAGTTGGGATGACAAAATTGTAGTTCTCATCGTGATCTTTAGCCTGGGATTGGTAGTCTATATCATGTTAGCATCAGCTCCCTTAATTGCTAGATTCTTGGGAGAAGGGGGAATGAAAGCTGTGACTCGCATCATGGGATTTTTTGTAATGGCCATTGCCAGTCAGTATATTGTAAGTGGTATTATGAATTTAATAAAACATTACTAATTCGATATTATGGTAACCTTACTTACACAACAAAAGTCCCTTTTTGGCAACCTCATGCACGAATTGCGCGAGGTAGATATTCAGTCTAATCGTAGGAATTTCAGACAGAACCTTGAGAAATTTGGATTACTAGCCGGCTATGAGATTAGCAAACTTTTGAACTATGAGATGCGTGAGACCACTACAGTACTCGGTAGTACAGAGGTAGATGTATTGCACGATGAAGTTGTCGCACTAGCCATATTGAGGGCTGGGTTGCCATTGCAAGCCGGGATATTGAAAGCATTTGATGATGCGGAGGGCGCTTTCGTAACAGCGTATCGTAAAGAAAAGCCGGATGGCAGTTTTGACATCAGTATGGACTATATCACCTGTCCTATACTAAGTAATAAGGTGATTGTGATGGCTGACCCCATGCTTGCTACCGGTCGGTCAATAGAAGCAGCCATGCACATGATCAATGATTATGGCAAACCAAGAGAGATCCATCTTGTCTCAGTGATTGCTTCAGAATCTGGCATAGATCATATTAGACGATTATATCCTTTCATTCACATCTGGGTGGGAGCAATTGACGCTGAACTCACCGCCAAGTCCTACATCGTCCCCGGCTTGGGAGATGCAGGAGACTTGTCTTTTGGAGAAAAACTGCAAGGTTGATTTATATATTATATTATTAAAAAATATATGTTTATTTGCAATATTATTGTATTGCTATAAAAACTAAATGAGTCAGCAGGTCCAGACATTATTATCTCCCTATAGTATCCTTCTGATCATTTTAATCTATTTCGGAGTCCTGCTTCTGATTTCTTACCTGACAAGTAGAAAAGCAGATAATGCCAAATTTTTTCTTGCTAATCGAAATGCCCCTTGGCTTTTGGTTGCAATAGGCATGATAGGTGCTTCTTTGTCAGGAGTTACTTTCATCAGTGTTCCTGGAAAAGTAGGCCTTGAAGGCCCGAATCAATATTTTTCTTATTTGCAGTTTGTGCTTGGCAATCTGGCAGGATATGCAGTGATAGGAACTGTATTGTTACCTATTTATTATCACCATAATCTGACCAGTATATATGGTTATCTAGAGAAGAGACTGGGCTGGAGTTCCTATAAGACCGGTGCAACGTTTTTCCTAATTAGCAGGAGCATAGGTTCAGCTTTAAGACTCTACCTGGCGGCGCTTGTCCTTCATCATTTTGCGACGGAACCTCTAGGAATGCCTTTTGCGCTAACCGTATTTCTCACTATAGGACTTATTTACTTGTACACGGCAAAGGGAGGGGTGAATACCATCATTTATACCGATGTTTTATTGACTCTTTGTATGTTGGGTGCATTGGTACTGTGTATCATCATGATAAGTAAGAGCATGGGTAGTGATATTGGTACCTTGATCAGCGAAGTCCATCAAAGCAAATACAGCCAGATATTTTTCTTTAATAATGGTTGGAGTGATCCTAATAATTTCTTCAAGCAATTCTTTAGCGGGGCATTGATAGCTATTGTCATGACAGGTCTAGATCAGGACCTCATGCAAAAGAACCTCACATGCCGAACTCTGAGAGACGCTCAGAAAAATATCTTCACTTTCTGCATTAATTTCTTTGTAGTTAATGTCATATTTTTAATCCTGGGAGCAGCATTATATCTATATGCTGCAAAAATAAATGTGGTACCAACGGTACGATCTGATGATTTTTTTCCATTAATGGCGATGAGCCATTTGGGTCCAGTGGTGGCAGTATTGTTTTTTGTCGGGCTCATCGCAAGTACTTATTCTAGTGCTGATTCGGCTTTGACAGCTTTGACCACCTCTATTTGTGTGGATTTCCTGAATATTGAAAAGAAAAATAACACTCCCAGACAAGATAAGCGGATGCGAACTATAGTTCACCTAAGTATTTCTGTTCTACTATTTTTCATTATTATGCTATTTTATTACATTAATAATTCGGCGGTGGTAAATTTGGTCTTCAAGATAGCGGGGCTTACGTATGGTCCATTACTGGGGCTTTTTGCTTTTGGGATTTTTACTAAAAGATTACCAAAAGGTCGCTGGGTTCCGTTGGTATGTGTCTTATCACCACTACTCACCTGGTGGATTGATTATAATTCAAGTTGGCTGCTTAATGGATTTCAGTTTGGCTTTTTAACCCTGGCTCTCAATGGTTTATTAGTTTTCACCGGACTAATGCTGACCTCTTATCATTCTAAAGAAGCAAACCTTGGATGACATCCATATATTAACTCCTGAATTTCAAACTATTTTGAATGAAATGGAGAATGAAAAGTATCACTTGGTCATCACGGGAAAGGCAGGTACAGGTAAATCTACTTTGCTCAATTTATTTAGGAAGACTACTGCCAGAAATGCTGTAGTGCTTGCTCCGACCGGTATAGCAGCCCTGAGAGTTCAAGGTCAGACTATTCATTCCTTCTTTAAGTTTCCACCCCGACTCTTATCAGAAGGAGACATAAAGTTTGAATATCCCATAGCTCGCATTCTGAAAAAACTGGAAATTTTGGTCATTGATGAAATGTCAATGATTAGGGCGGATGTGATGCAAATGATCGACTATTCACTACGTTTGCATCGTAGGTCTGATAAGGCCTTTGGTGGTGTCCGTATTATTTTATTCGGTGATATGTTCCAATTACCACCTGTGGTGCATGGTCAACTGGAAATGAACTATTTTTTTACACAATTCGAAAGTCCTTACTTTTTTGCTTCTACTGCTTGGCGATCACTAAAGAATGTACAATATATTGCACTCCATCAGGTCTTTAGGCAAAAAGACCATCGCTTTATACAACTTCTGGATAATATTCGCCTTCACCATCTTGATCCGGAAGATTTGGAAGAATTAAATAAGAGATTGATACCTGATTTTGAGAATGAAAAAGGGTACATTCATCTATCACCGCGCAACACCACTATGAATCGAATCAACTCGCGTAAGCTGGATGAATTGATTAATCCAACCATCACTTATATGGGTGAGATAAATGGCAATTTCCCTGAAGGCGCCTTGCCTGCGGAACAAGTATTGTTGCTCAAGGTTGGCGCTCAGATTATGACTCTGCGAAATGATGTGAATAAGCAATATGTAAATGGAACCATAGCCACTATAACTGAGATATCACCTGTTTTTATCAAGGCAGTTGAAATCCATTCTAATCAAGTGATTACTATAGAAAAGACAAAATGGGAAATGTTGAACTATACTATTGACCCGGAAGATTCTTCAAAGATTAGCACCAAGATAGTAGGTAAGTACACCCAATTCCCTATTAAATTGGCTTGGGCCATGTCTATCCACAAGAGTCAGGGGCAAACGTTCGACAAAGTGATATTGGACATGGAAGGAGGTGCTTTCGCACATGGGCAGACATATGTTGCCCTGAGCAGATGTACGACTTTAGATGGTATTGTATTGAAGCGACCGCTATTGATGCGGGACTTTATATTTGATGACGTAATTTTTGATTTTCAGAATAATTTTAGATAATCTTATTTTTAAATCCAGACATAATTGCTCTTTTATGAAAAAAATCTTGATAATTTCGGCCTTCTTAGGCATGTTTGCTGTCATACTGGGTGCCTTCGGGGCTCATGGTCTTCGTGGTTATATTCCGGATGCATCACTGGAGTCCTATAAGACAGGTGTCCAATATCAATTCATACATGTGTTGGCTATAGTTGGGATATTTTCAATATACTCCAGATATCCTCTGCCATTATTTAAGACGGTTGGTTGGCTTTTCCTTATTGGAATCATTCTATTCTCAGGTTCGCTGTATTTACTTACCACATCATCCATGTGGACCTCTTCATCTGTGTCATTCCTGGGACCTATAACACCTTTGGGCGGTTTATTTTTTATAGCAGGATGGTTAGTCTTTATCATTGGTCTTACAAAGATCAAAGCATAAAAAAAGCCGGCTTGTGGCCGGCGTGATATATTTAAGAACTCAGTTTACTTCTTAGGAATACGAAGAGTTTGACCCGGATAGATCAAGTCAGCATTCTTCAACATAGGTTGGTTTGCTTCGAAGATTTCTTTGTATCTCATTGGGTCGCCATAATATGCCTTTGCGATTTTTGATAAAGAATCTCCACTTTTAACTTCATAAAAGTCAGACTCATCAGCCGGATTTGTAACTGTCATTTGGTCATCTACAGTAGCAATGCCATTTACATTACCTAAAGCCAGAATAACTTTTTCTTTATGTTCTTGTGTATCCACATTCCCAGTCACAGTCACTGTCCCATCTACCAGCTTAATTCCAAGATCTTCTATCTCTACATTAGTAGTCTTGACAATGTCTTGAAGCATCATTTGCTTCTGACTATTCAGTAGAGCTTCCTGAGCTATTCTGTTAGTTTCATCCATTGCAGATTTTGCCTCAGCTTCTTTCTTTGCAAGATCTTCCTTTCCTGCACCCTTTAAAAATGAAAATAATCCCATAATATAACAAATTTTGATTTTAAATTTAAAGCACCTTGTAGTGCAGATATAATACAACTTTATGTTTCCAATTGTTCAATATTCCTATAAAATCTTTATATAGGTGTAAGAAAAACTTAATTCGCTCGAACCTCCAGATATATTATATATCGAAAATATATCTATATTTGCACCGCTTTTGACCAAAGCATGCATATCCGTTTGGAGTTCAGTCTGATAAGAAAAATAATGACTTTCTAAAAACGTATTGCATTCACAATCAATTATTAAAGATTTAATATTATATGCAAGGTAAAGGAATCGTAAAGTTTTTTCTTGTTGCGCTCGCTATTGTGTGTTTGCTGCAATACATTTTTTACTTCCCAACTAATAAGGTTGAAAAAAATGCGGATGTCTATGCAAAGAATATAGCCGCCAAAGCTACGCCTGATGACAAAGATGAGGTGTTTAAAAATGCTAGGATCGGTTTCCTTGATTCAATGTCGGGTGAAGAGATTTTTTCTATTCCCTTCATCAAATCATATACTTATGATGATTTAAAGAGACAACAACTGGCACTAGGTCTTGACTTAAAAGGCGGCATGAGTACTGTACTCAAAGTTGATTTAAAGGATTTCTTTATATCGATGTCGGGACAGAGTAAGGATCCAAAATTCTTAGCAGCTCTAAATGCCTCCGAGAAAAGAGTAAATGTGGAACAAACTAGTTTTGTTGATGCTTTTGCCCAAGAATGGAAAAAAGTCTCTGGGGGTGAAAGTCTTGCTTCACTGTTTTATAAGAACCCTTCACTTAGTGAACAGATCAAATTTGATTCAAAGGATGAAACTGTTTTAGCTGTTCTGAAAGAGAAAGCGAGCCAGACTGTTGATCTTACCTTCAAGTTGCTTAAAGATAGAATAGATAAATTTGGAGTTACACAGCCCAATGTATCTCTCGATGTTGCAAGAGAACTGATCGTAGTCGACTTACCGGGCGTAGACAATCCGGAACGTGCTAGAAAATTCTTACAAGCCAGTGCCAAATTAGAATTTTTTGATGTTTATAGAGCTACTGATCCCGGAATAATTGAGAATTTCAAAAAAGCTGATGATAAATTAAGTGCCGAACTTTCAGGTGATTCTACTAGTATAAAAACCACTGTTGCCAAAGATACGATCTACGAACCAGTCAAAGATTCATTGGGTAATACTATAGATTCTACTATGAAGATAGTAGATAAGCCATTTAATGGTGCTGAGGCAGGTCCATTGTTTAAGATATTTACACCAAACTCAAGTTCAGACAAAGGAATATTATTTCCATTGGCTGTAATGGGTGCTACAGATAAGAATAAGAGAGAATTGGTCTCAGAATACCTGAAAAGACCAGAGATAAAGAGTTTGTTTCCACCCGATCTTGCCTTTAAATGGGCAGCTAAGCCAACAAAAGATCCGCGTACTTTTAAATACACTAATAAGTATGAACTTTACGCAGTAAAAGTTCCACCAAATGGAAAGGCACCATTGGAGGGAGATAGAGTAGTTGATGCTCGTGAAGCACCAGACCCTATGTCTCATGAAGTAACTGTTTCACTTAAAATGGACCAGGAAGGAGCTCGTAAATGGGGGGAAATGACCACAAGAGCTGCTGCTGATAAAAATAGAGAAATAGCTATTGTGCTCGATGAAGAAGTAGTTTCTGCCCCTCGGGTGAACAGTGCCATCACTTCAGGTGATTCTCAGATAAGTGGCGATTTTTCAGTTCAGGAAGGAAAAGACTTAGCTAATATATTGCAAGTTGGTAAGTTGCCAGCTGCTACAAAAATTGTACAAGAATCATTGGTAGGTCCTTCGCTAGGACAGGAGAATATCAATAAATCAGTCACCGCTATCATAGTAGGCCTGTTATTTATTATGATATTCATGATAAGCTATTTCTCTTCTGCCGGAGCCATCGCAGTAGTTGCCTTACTGGCAAATATGTTTTTAATATTTGGAGTATTGGCCTCGAAAGGTACTGTCCTTACATTGCCCGGTATTGCAGGTATCTTGCTCACTATGAGTATAGCGGTGGATGTGAGTGTTATCATTTTCGAATGGATCAAAGAAGAGCTCAAGAAAGGGAAGGTATTAAAGCAAGCAATAGCCGACGGATTTAAGCATTCCTATTCGGCGATCATTGATGCTAACGTGGTAACTATATTGACCAACATCATACTTGCTTACTTTGGTCTTGGCCCCGTCAAGGGATTCGCCGTGGTAATGATTATCGGTGTGTTGACCGCACTCTTCACCGCAGTATTGGTCGGTCGCCTGATCATGGATTGGTGGAGTGAAAAGGGTAAAGACATTAAATTCTCTACTTCATTCTCAGAAAAATTATTCCACGGTGCCAATATCAATTGGATGGGCATGAGGAAGAAAGCGTATATTTTCTCAATCACTATTTCAGTCTTAGGTCTAGTCTCTATGTTTACCCGAGGTTTTGAACTTGGAGTGGATATGAAGGGTGGATATAGTTACAATGTCGTAATAGATAAATCTAAAACCGTGACTTCCGAACAAATCAGGGATGCGGTCAAAGATGAGCTGGAAGTGGAACCAATCGTGAAGGCGGTGGATGTTGAAAATACTTTCAATATTACAACTTCATATAAAATCGAAAATCCAGACCCAAATATTCCGGATGAGGTTATGGCTAAGTTACATGCAGCGATCAATAAACTAACCTCTTCCAATGTTACTATTGAAAACTTTAAGAAGCCCGATGGAGCCGGGACACATGTATCCAGTTTCTCAAAAGTTGGTCCTACCGTAGCTGATGATATCAAGACAAGTTCGATAAAAGCTGCATTATTGGCTTTATTAGTGATTTTCATCTATATTCTGTTTAGGTTTAGTAAATGGCAATTTAGTCTTGGGGCCATTGTCGCACTCATGCATGATACGTTCTTTGTGCTTAGTATTTTCTCATTATTACATGGGTTAGTCCCTTGGACTATGGAAATAGATCAGGCTTATATAGCAGCCATTCTTACGATCATCGGTTACTCAATGAATGATACGGTGATTATCTTTGACAGGGTTCGTGAATTCTCGGGAAAGTACCTCAGCTCTTCAAAACATGAAGTGATCAATTCAGCTATCAACAGTACTTTAGGTCGTACCTTGATTACTTCAATCATTACGTTCTCAGTGATGTTGATCTTATTCATCTTCGGTGGCGCTAGTATAAGAGGATTTTCATTTGCGATCTTGATTGGTATTGTGATCGGTACTTATTCATCTATCTTTATCGCAACTGCAGTGGTATATGATACGGCTGATGACATTAGACCCAAAACAGTCCCTGGGGTGGGAACATTGCAGCCGCAAAAAAAGTAATCTCTTAACTTTATAAGATTATAAAAAAGCTACGATGATCCTTCATCGTAGCTTTTTTTATATTTTTGAACTATAAATAAAATAACATAGAAATGGCATTGATTAATTCTAAAGAAAATTTTTCTTCCCGACATATAGGTATTCGAGATCATGACATGGATTCAATGTGTAAGGCTATTGGCGTGGCCAATATGGATCAATTGGTTAATGAAACTGTTCCGGAACACATTAGATTACAAAAAGAGTTGGACTTGCCGGAATCTATGACTGAGTATGAGTATATCTCACATATTTCTTCCATTGAAGCTAAAAACAAAGTATATAAGACCTATATAGGTATGGGTTATTATCCGGTGATCACACCCTACCCGATTCTTCGCAATGTATTTCAGAATCCCGGGTGGTACACTCAATACACTCCATATCAGGCTGAGATATCGCAAGGCAGATTGGAGTCACTGCTGAACTATCAGACAATGGTAAGTGATCTAACAGGCCTCCCAATTACTAATGCTTCCCTACTGGACGAAGGTACTGCAGCTGCTGAGGCAATGCACATGTTCTACGAGGCAAGAAACAAACAAAATGAAAATTTCAATATATTCTATGTAGAAAATGGGGTATATCCTCAGACACTCGATGTGGTGAGAACCCGCTGCCATGCTTTAGACATTGAACTTAGAACATTTGATTGGAACATAGATGATTTAGCTGATGAAGCCTTTGGTGTGTTATTGCAATATCCTGCTATGAATGGCAATCTTGAAGACTATACCAATTTCGTATCTCAAGCAAAAGCTAAAGGTATTTACGTGGCTGTAGCTTCTGATCTTCTAGCTCTTTCACTTTTATCTCCTCCAGGTGAATGGGGCGCAGATGTAGTATTGGGTAATTCTCAACGTTTCGGAGTACCTATGGGGTTCGGAGGGCCACATGCTGCATTTTTCTCCACTACTGATGAGTTTAAGAGGGCAATACCTGGTCGAATTATTGGAGTTAGTATAGATGTACACAATCGTACAGCACTTAGAATGGCTCTACAGACAAGAGAACAACACATCAAGCGTGAGAAGGCGACTTCAAATATCTGTACTGCTCAGGCACTTCTCGCCAATATGGCTGCAATGTATGCAGTGTATCACGGACCGAAAGGGATTAAGAGCATCGCACTTAATATTCATACGAAAGCCGTCATACTCAGTGATACTCTTCAAAATCTTGGATTTACTCAAGCTAATGTTTCATTTTTTGACACTATTTATCTGCCTTTAGATGAATCAAGGTTACAGGAAACTCTGAGTAGTGCTTACTCTAAAGGAATAAATCTGGGACATGATGCAAATGGGATCCGAATAGCAATAAATGAAACTACAAGTTGGGATGATATCAATGATCTTATTGGGGTCTTCGGTTATGAGAATAAAGTGGATCTACAGAAAGATTTAGAGACAGCGACTAGTAAGATAAATGATTCCCTAGTGAGGACTTCTGAATTTATGACTCACCCTATATTTAACAGTTATCATTCTGAGTCCGAACTGATGCGATACATCAAGAGACTTGAGAATAAAGATTTATCCTTGGTGCATAGCATGATATCACTTGGGTCTTGTACTATGAAACTCAATTCAGTTTCAGAAATGATTCCGGTTACCATGCCTGGTTTTGCAAATATTCATCCACATGCCCCAGCTGATCAATGGATTGGATATGCTGAAATAATTAAAAATCTATCTAAGTACCTAAATGAAATTACTGGTTTTACAGCTTGTTCACTTCAGCCTAATTCCGGTGCCCAAGGTGAATATGCTGGCCTTCTGACTATCAAAGGATATCATGATGCTAATGGCGGCGGTCATCGCAATATTGCGCTCATTCCTTCCTCTGCACATGGTACCAACCCTGCCTCAGCTGTAATGGCAGGTATGAAGGTTGTGGTTGTAAAGACAGATGAAAAAGGGAATATTGATTTCGAAGATCTGAAACGTCTTGCAACTGAACACGCTGATCACCTATCGTGCCTCATGGTCACCTACCCTTCTACCTTTGGTGTATTCGAAATGTATATCAAAGAAATTTGTGCTGAGATCCATGCTAGAGGTGGATTAGTCTATATGGACGGGGCTAATATGAATGCCCAGGTAGGTCTCACCAGTCCCGGAGAGATAGGCGCGGATGTGTGCCATCTCAATCTTCATAAAACATTTTCCATTCCCCATGGTGGGGGTGGTCCCGGAATGGGACCGATATGCTGCAATGATAAATTAGCTCCTTATTTACCCGGCCACATATGGACAGGGAATAATCATGCTGTATCAGCAGCTCCATATGGTTCAGCTAGTATACTACTTATTTCTTATGGTTACATTCGAATGCTTGGTAAAAAAGGGGTACGCCTGGCTACTGAATATGCCATACTCAATGCCAATTACATCAAAGCGAAGCTTGAGAAAAGATTCCAAATCTTGTATGAAGGCGCTCAAGGGCGCGCAGCACATGAAATGATAGTCGATCTCAGACCATTTAAGAGTTTGGTTTCTGCAGAAGATGTTGCAAAGAGGCTCATGGATTATGGTTTCCACGCTCCTACACTATCCTTCCCGGTTCCGGGTACCTTGATGATAGAACCTACTGAAAGTGAAAATAAAGCAGAATTAGACCGCTTTTGTGATGCCTTGTTGAGTATTCTAGATGAGATAGAAGAGATTGCTACCGGTGCAGCAGATCCAGAACAAAATGTACTGAAAAATGCTCCTCACCCTTTAAGTGTAGTCACAGCTGATGAATGGTCTTATCCTTACTCTCGAAGTAAAGCTGCCTATCCGCTTCCATACCTTAAAGAGGATGGTAAGTTCTGGGTATCAGTAGGCCGTGTCAATAATGCATATGGTGATAGAAATCTGGTCTGCAGCTGTCCACCTATTGAAGAATATATGAGCTGAGTCTTGACCTGAGACGTTTGAAAGATTTAATTAGGCAACTGTGTTCAGTTATCAGTCGTCAGTTGTGTGAGCTGTACCTCGTAACAAGTGACAAGTTGCCAATTCCTTTTTTCTGATAACCTAAGACCAAACATCGTTGGTGTGAAATGATTATAGAAACAATAAATCCATAAGGAATAAACCCTGAAAGGATGAAATTTCCACACTGCTAAACAACTAATGTGCTAAAGCGCCCCAAAGACTAACAGCGAAGCGCCCCAAAGACTAACAGCGAAGCGCCCCAAAGACTAACAGCGCAGCGCCCCAAAGACCAAAGACCCTTCAAGCTACATTCCCTCAATCCCTGTGACAGTCGTATATTTGAAAGAGAGCTTTTTATCCGGATGAATTATTTTGAAAGCAGACTGACACATTAGTGTAGCTTCATGAAAGCCACAGAGGATCAATTTCAATTTTCCTGGATAAGAGTTAATGTCGCCGATAGCAAAGATGCCGGGAACATTTGTGCTATAATCCAAAGTATTTACTTGAATATCATTCTTATCTAGATTAAGCCCCCAGTCAGCAATAGGTCCCAACTTTGGAGATAATCCGAATAATGGGATAAAATGGTCAGTTTGCTTAGTTATATCGCCCGCTGTATCGTGATGTATGATCAGACTATTGAGACTACCATTGCCAGTGAGCTTAGAAACTTCAGCCTCAGTAATTAAATGTATTTGATTCTGACCGGCCAAGGTCATCACCTTTTCTACTGAATCAGGCGCACCCCTAAATTCCTTACGGCGATGTACCAGGGTCACTTCGTCAGCAACATCAGATAAATAGATAGCCCAATCCAACGCACTATCACCACCTCCTGAGATTACTATTTTTTTGCCTCTATATTTTTCAGGATCGCGAATGATATAGTCCACTCCATTATTTTCAAATATTTCTAGGTTTTCAAGTGCCGGTTTCCTGGGCTCAAAAGAACCTAGGCCAGCAGCTATAGCAATAACCGGTGCACAAATCTCTGTATGATGTGATGTTGTCAGTTTCCAGCGACCATCTGGCATCTTAGTCAATTGCTCCACACGTTCGCCCAAAGTAAAGCTAGGTTTGAATGGTTCGATTTGTTTTAACAAATTATCAGTCAATTCACCTGCTAAGACTGATGGATATCCCGGAATATCATAAATTGGTTTTTTGGGATAAATTTCTGTCAATTGTCCACCAGGTTGAGGCAGGCTGTCAATTAGGTGACATTTCAGTTTGAGCAATCCGGCTTCAAAAACTGCAAAAAGGCCGGTAGGACCGGCGCCTACAATAGCAATATCGGTTTCAATCATTTCAGGAATTTGTGAAATTAGCAGGTCTTTTTTCCATAAAGGCGGTAGTACCTTCTTTAAAATCATTTGTGAGTGCACATTCACCAAATTTTAGCGATTCAAATTCTTGACCGTTAACTTCACTTTCATAGAATGCCTGAATACACTGAAGCGTTTTGGAGATGGCTAAGGGAGCTTTTGTTTTTATGATACCCATAAATTCAATTGTAGCCGAAAGGCTCTCACCTTTTGGAACTACTTTATTTATGAGCCCTATTTTCTCAGCTTCATTAGCGTCAATGATTCGAGCAGTAAGCAGCATTTCAGTTGCGCGAGTCTTACCTACCAACATTGGAAGGCGCTGTGTGCCAGCATAGCCCGGAGTTAGACCTAGATTTACCTCAGGCTGTCCAAACCTTGCATTATCTGCAGCAATCCGCAGATGGCAAGCCATAGCTAGTTCACAGCCGCCACCAAGTGCAAATCCATTAACAGCAGCGACTACAGGCACTCTACAATTTTCAATTGCATTAAATACCATTTGACCGCTCGCAGAAAGAGCAGCTAATGCATCCTGACCATAGTTTGAAAATTCTTTTATATCCGCTCCTGCCGCAAAGGCTTTCTCACCAGACCCAGTCAGAATAACTCCTCTTACTTCATGCAGATTATTAATATCGTGCATAAAGAATTGCTCCAAATCATCAAAAACAGACTTATTCAGAGCATTGAGCGATTCTGGTCGATTGATGGTTAGTGTGACTATATTGTCCTCATGTTGTACGAGAATACTTTGATATTGATACATTATAATTTTTCTTAAGAATAAGACAAAATTACTATTCAAACCCTTCAAATCACTCTTTTCTCTAAATTATTTAGCTACTTATGAGGATAATCATTTATTTAAATACTTTAAAGGACTAATTCGCCCATTAACCTTTGTTACATTTGCCACCACAAAATGAATGTAGAAATTGGTAAATTTTGCAGTAATTGGCACCGGTGCCATTGGTAAACTTCACAGCCAAACCATAAATACACACTCAGGAGCAAACTTGGTAGCCCAATGTGATCCTGAATATTCTAATAAGGTGGATACTTTCGTACCTATCTTTGCCGATATACAAGCTATGCTGACAGCATTTCCTTATATAGATGTAGTTAGTATTTGTACTCCTAACGGAATGCATGCTACGAATGCTATTCAATGTATGAAAGCAGGGAAACATGTTATAATAGAAAAACCACTCTGCCTTTCCAGGAAAGAAGCTGATCTCATCATCTTCACCGCCTTACAACATCATGTTAAGGTATTTTGTGTGATGCAAAATCGGTTTACCCCAGTCGCCGGTCTGCTCAAAAGGTTGATTACAACTCAAAAACTGGGTGATATACTTGAAATGAATATGTTTCTAAGTTGGAACAGAGGAAGTCAGTACTTTGCCTCCACAGCGGATAGATTAAACTGGCATGGTACAGCTGAGCTAGATGGAGGTCCATTGTTTACACAATTTTCTCACTTTATAGACCTAATTTATTGGCTCTTTGGCGATATCAAAGTACTATCAGCAGCTCGCAGGAATCTCAATCATGACTATGTAAGTGATATCGAAGACTGCGGAAGTGTCACATTTGAATTTGCGGAGAAGGCATTGGGTAATTTACATTATTCGATAAATGCACCCATCGACAATATCACCAGTTCAGTTACCATTACAGGTACCCAAGGAGCAATATCTATTGAGGGACAGTACCTTGAGCGAATTAAGTACTATAAAACAACTTCAGATGTAGAAATTCCAATATTGGAAGAACAACTTCAGTCAGGTCACTTTCTCACTATTGATAACGTCATTCAATCACTTGAAAATGACAATTCTATCAATACGAATGCCTTGGAAGGATTGAAAGTAGTCGAAATCATAGAAAAAATATACAATTTTTAACTATTCGATACATGAGACGGTGACTGGTATCTAATTCATGTTTTAGAAATTTTTATATTTGTGGTCAATGATCAGCATTCAGGATATACAAACCTTGTTTCAATGGCCTTTTCTTGCACTTCAACAAGACGATAGTTTTAATAAGTTGCTGTCAATTTTTCCTTTTTTTAGTATGTTATATATGATTAGTTCACTCAAATCCCAAAGTTCCCCGACTACCCAAAATTTACCATATCATAGTTTTCTGTGTAATGAACCATTGTATATTCAGTATTTGGTCTTGAGAGCATCAGATGATATGACTGATCATCCAGGGCATGTTTCGGATCACGCAATGACGCCCATTGCTAGTTTGTCTGATTTTTTGCCAGAAGAGAATAAAGCCATAAGCCGGGAATTAGAATTTACGCATACTTCAAAAACTTCAACTGAAAATGAAGAGGAGTCTAACAATTCATTAGTTGCGGAAGAACCAGTGTTTAATGAGGTCAGTGAACAAATGAGACCAACCTTACCTGAAGAAGATGCTGCTATCCAACCTAAGGAATTCGATGATAAAAAGGATTCTATTGAAGAATTCAATGAGAATTCAGAAAAAGGCAACTTAAGTGATGAAATTGAAGGTAATTCGGTAGTTCAGGAGGAACCTGAGATAGTGGAGGATTTCCTCCCTAAGGAATTAATTAGTGAACCAGCGCCGTCCGCTCGTATTATTATTCAAAAAATACCAGAAAAGTCCAGGGTCATTAATTTTCAGAGATATAAGCCAATTCATGTAGATCTATTATCTACCGTGCACTCAAAATTTTCACGAGAGGATATTCCTATAGAATTAAGTCCTTTTTCCAAATGGTTAAGAAGCACTATTGACGTGATTAATGAGAACAGTCCTGCGGCTCAATATAGTCCTGACTATTCAAATGAAGACGAGATAGTACAAAAATCTTCCAATGATAAGCCTAAGAGTCCTAAAAAGATGGAAATAGAGCGTGTTATCAGTGATAGTGTTAGAGATCATGCCTATCTTGTCACTGAGCAGTATGCTGATTTACTCTATTCACAGGGCTATCTCGAACGTGCCATAAATATTTATGGAAAATTAATGGAGAAATATCCAGAAAAATCCTCTATATTTGCGACCAAAATTCAAGAAATAAATAAAGAAATAGTATAATATGTTAACTCTTATAACTGTATTAATAGCCATCATCGGAGTCTTACTCATGATCGTAGTCCTCATTCAGAACCCCAAAGGTGGAGGCGTGGATGCCAATTTTGGCGGACAAGCAGCTACCCAATTATTCGGAGCTTCTAACTCTATTGATTTTATAGAGAAGCTTACCTGGGGACTCGCAGCCGCACTGTTCATTTTATGCATCATTGCTGCTATAATAGTAAATAATGTTACTGGTGGTGTAGGTGGACCCGAATTGCTTTCAAAATAAACAACAAATCTAAATCATATCGAGAAGCCGGCTAGACCGGCTTTTTTCGTTTAATAACTAAACCCAATACCCACTTTATATACTACAGTACTCCAACTTAAAGGTTCTATTGGTTCAAAAATCTGGTGATACATTCCAAAGTTTATCCCAATACCAATGAAATTTCTGAATTTCAATCGGATGATATTATTGAGACCTACCCCAGCTTCCTGATAGCCTTGAGGATATTGTTTAAGTTTTATGCCTTGGTGTAAATTAGGAGATGTCAAGCTAGCCCAGCCACCATTCCAAGCAATAAAAGGAGCCGGTCTCGAAAATTTAATAGAGTATAGTTGGCCAAATAAATGATATAAAAAATAGTTGAAGTACTGATTACTCCAATACGTATTTGCCGGCATAGTTTGAAAAGCGTTTGGAACCTGTAGTGTTAGGCGTGATAAGCGGGACGCTGGAGCATTAAATAAGTCAAATAAAGGCGCTACCCCAAATATTTTTCCAACCTCAAGAGTTACTAATGATTGCCCCATCACATTTTGCTTGAAGTACTTATTCAAATTGAGTGAAACAGCCTGGTATTTAAAATCACCTCGACCCAAAGCTTTAAAGCCCATTCTAAAGTTTAACTGAATGACCGGATAATCTATATTCCTGATTGTATAGAATGTGTTAAAGAAATTGTATTGCCTTGCCTTTTCATATTTTATTGACAGTGAGAATACATTGTTTTCATACGGGGCTTTAAGCTCCTCACCATTTTGACTTAAACTATATGTATAAAATGGTCTAATTTTGGAATAGCTAACTGCAGCATTTATATCAAATGGATTTAAGAACAGGTTGGTACTTAAGGCAACCTTTTGTTCACTATAGAAGTAATCACTAAAAAATTTATTATAATAATTGTTCCTGAAGCTAAACAATTCATTAAAGCCGAGGTCATGGATATATGAGATAGATACACTCCGCGTCTTTATCCGATCAAAGTAGACACTACCATATATCCCATATTTTAAAAGACCGTCACCTACGCCATACCCCATATATCCCCCCAACTCATAACGAGAAGAAAATTTTGAATTTGTGGATAGACCCATACCCCATCGGTATTTCTCAAACTTATTGTGCCTGAAAACATCCTTGAGATTTATACTTATAGGTCCGACGGGAATCTTAAGGCGGAGAAATGATTCCATATTACCTAGAAAGTATCCCATAGCAGAATTATTGAAAAGCTCATTTCCAAATTCATAGGCATTCCGCTCAACTATCGGAAGATTTTTTCCTCTGATACTGTCTAAAAGAGACTTATTGAATAAGTCTTTAGAATCTATAAATTCAGTAGTGTTAGCCTTATTGGCAGCGATAGATACACTGTCATATTTGACTTGATCAAATTTTGCGGTGATGTTGAAAATTAAGTTCTGAGGTATTGCCGGAATAGGAAAAGGATATTTTACCTCAGTAACCATTTTGATGGGAAACCACTTACCGGATTCTTTTGTGAATTCTTGCTGAATGATAACAGGGTATAACTCACCTCCTTCATTTTGTAATCTCATCTTTTGAATAGCCCACTGTTGGTCAGAAATAATTACAAACCCTCGAAGTGCATTACTGCCGGATATTCTGGGCCAAAAATCAATGACATACATCGAATCATTCCCCTCCTGATAGATTCTGCTAAGATTAAAATGGTACTTCAGCCAACTAAGTTGAGTGACTGGACTAATAAAGTCTTTACCATAAATGCGAATGACAGTCTCATAAGGGTCCATACTATGCATGTCATTTGGTGTAAAAGCAAAGTATGGTTCTTTTAACCCGGAAAATGAAGACTGAAGTACTTTTTCATATTCCTTTCCGGGACGTTGATATTGTTTTTCTACTATGGATTCACTAATCATGATCATTCGAGGAAATGTGACTTTTTCTTTACCCATGTTAAGACTAACGGAATCAGTATCGCCTTCAAAACTAAGAGTGGATTTTACATAAGACCTGCATTGATAATAGGGGTAATTCTTCAGACTATTTTTATCCTTATTTAGAAGTACTTTCTTTATCACTGCGATTGCAGGGGCATCGTTAGCTGTGATGCTAACTTCATTAAGCTCTTGACTGTCTGGACTTAAAAGTATCACTTTTAAAGTATTACTGTAAGTTAAGATCTGCGTTATATAACCTATTGATCCTATCCTTATCAAGTGGCCTTCTGCATATGAGGCTATTTTGAAAACTCCATTTATATCAGCTGTGGTGCCAGTTCCAGGTTCAGTAATATCGTAAACAGATGCAAAACTAACCGGCTCACGGGTGATAGAATCCAAAACCACGACTTGAGCCGAAGCAAATTGCCAATCTCCAAATAGCATTAAAATGATACTGAAGGCGAGAATTAGACCTTTATTCAAATCAAAGTATTAATTTCGGATTTTATTAAATGTTATTTTATCTATAAACATGCTAATTAACAACACACTCTCATACTTTTTGTCTTATTTTAGAAATTTATGCATCCTTTGTATAATTGTTGCTACTCCTCATTTAGCCAGTAGTCAAAATGTGGGTAAGATTCCGGTTAAATCAATCAACAATTACATCACCTACTCCAATGAAAGTATCCATGGCCTACTTATCATTCACCGCCTCTTAGAGTTATATAATCAAGAGTTGAACAAATATGTTGACCTACCCCACTATCAACTAAACTTATTCAGTAACGCAGATTTCCCCGAAAATATCTTTAAAGATAAGACGGGATCTTATTACCGAATCTCACCTTATCAACTTTATGATATCTGTATAGATGAGTCTAAGTTTATGCCAACGATGGCCGCATCCAAGTGTAATTCATTGATTAGTGATATGAAGGAGATTACTGATCAGTTGGAAAAAGACCGCTACGCCATTGGAACACTTGTTGAAAACACAGATAAAACTCATATAGAGAATTTAACAAATATATACGATGCATTGGATGAGTGTGTTATCAAATATGATTCCTTTGAGGCAAAAAGAAAAGAACTGAGCCAATTTTTAGCTACACTAAGCCCTTCTGTCAATAGTAATTCAGACTACTCAAAGATATTTCTCACTGAATTGTATAAATATGAAAACCAGGTGCACATTTCTTTTGATGCATTACGAAAAGAAAATGTAACTGATGCCTTACCTCCGCTTAGAGAACTATTAGTTAATTTGAAATCCCTTAACAATGCTTTAGACAAGGTGAAAGCTTCCAAGTTGAACCAATACCAAAGTGTCACGGTTCAAGATTTGATCAAGGTAATAAGTAAGCAAACAAGTGAAGTAAACACTTTTCTGGCTAAACCAGTGGCACCTGAATCATTTACGCTTTATGGTCCGTGTTATTATTTTTACAATACTCAGCTGACGGGTACAACTAATAAATATGGTACAGGTATTATTGAACGCAGTAATGAACTAAGCATGTTGATGGGAAATAACTATAAATATGCCTTTGAAAGGCCTCATTTCTTTAAAGTGATACGTCCCAAGAAAATCCTTGAAAAACCCGACTCCTCTGCAATAGTGATTCCGGTCGATAAGATAGAGATAGATAGAAAAATAGTTCGTGACCGTGGAAAGGTTATGACCTCATTAAATCAAAAGATGTTGATAGAAGTCTACGATCATGAGGAATTTGATCATGATACCATTGATCTAAACTTTAACGGCAAGTGGATTCTTAAAAATCAGCTCATTAGTAAAGAACCAATCCGACTTTATCTGCCATTAGTGAAAGGAAAAGAGAATTATCTTATACTGCATGCAGTTAATCTAGGTACTAAGCCGCCAAATACTTGTGCTATCAGATACCAAACTAAAAATGGGAAGTACGATGTGATCGTCTTGCACTCCGATTTTAATCAGAGTGAGATGATTCAAATACACTATGACTAAAGCTGTCTGATAGTCCTTCTGCTCATGAGTCTGGCTAGAAAAAGGAATACCAAACCGAAGGAAACTAAAATAGAGGAAGTAATAAATAGTTTAGAGGCGCTTAAATCGCGTAGCATAATGTCATTGATTAGTTTTAATGACCATTGTAGTGGAGATACTTTTGCCAACAATTGCATCCAATTAGGTAATACTTCTATGGGAATCCAAATGCCGCCTACTGCTGATAAAATAATAATCAGAATAGAGCCAAACATAGTGGCCTGAGAGTGAGTCGTAAAAATAGTGCCTATAAAGAATCCAAGGCTTATAGCTGGAAAAGTAATAATGACAGCAGCCATGAGGAGTATAAACCAGTGATTACCAATGACTAATAATGGCAATCCAAATAGCGGCAATAGCAACTGACTCGCAGACATCAAGATAGAAAACTGAGCCACTCCCAGCAGCATATAGAAGAATACTTTTCCAAGCGCTATATCCATTGGTGAACCGGGGGTCATGGCTATCCGAATCTTACTCCCTGCTTCTTGTTCCTTAATGTAATTACCTGACAGCGGTAGAATTAAAAAGAATATGGCAAATACTATCCAGGCAGGTACATTGTGCTGTACTGAATTAATGATACCATGTCTCTCTTCATTATCAGCTGAAACTAAATGTACATTATCATCCGGTGAGAATCTCGTCAGTTCAGAAGGGTTATTACTATCCGGATTAGTACGTCCCAATCGCTTGATCAGTAGATCATACTGAAGGCGAAACATCAATTTATCAATTGCCTGCTTAAGGGCTACTCTATAAGTGTTTTTTGCAGCCGGATCAAAGATCAGTTCCACTTGTATCCGTTCCATTGAGTCTTGATAAGGATAAATGGAGGGTTGGCCTGAGCTTTTCCCTATTTCATTTACCAGCCCATTGATCTTATTGCCCATGAAGGCAGTTATCCCTCTAGGGATAATAACTCCCACTGCATAATCACCCCGGTTGATGGCATTTTCAATGCTTGTTCGATCTAATGGTCTTCCATCTAAGGAATCAATCAGATTAAAATTCTTAATAGCATTCACGTAAGCATGCATTGAATCACCAACAGATTTTCTGTCTTCATCCAACCACAAAATTTTAAAGCCCACGTCCTGATAATCCCTGAACGGGATATCCTGCACAATAGCCATGATGATTATCATCGCTAAAGGCATAATAAAGAGCATGAGCAACCCCATTTTATCTCGGGCAGCGAGTATCGCTTCTTTTATAAAAGTCGCTACTATTCTCCTTAAATTCAATCTCTTGCTAATTTTCCGGTTAAATCAAGAAATAAATCTTGTAAACTGCTCCTGTTAGGACCACTTTGAATATTGGTCATATCACCCTCAGCGATCACTTGACCTCCATCAATAATATAGTAATAATCGCATAAATCTTCTGCTTCCTTAAGTAAATGGGAAGTATAGATAATCGTCTTCTGTTCCGACTTCAATTGGGTAATGAGTTGATGTATGATGTGCCTGGATTGTATATCCACCCCAGAGGTGGGTTCATCTAAAATAATGATCTCTGGTCCATGCAGCAGAGCACAAATGATGTTAGCCCTCCGATTCATTCCCCCTGAAAAGAATTTTAATCTTTTATGTAGGTGGGGAGTCATCTGCAAAGCATCCGTCAACATCCTAATTTGGGACTCTATCTTAGCCTGTGACATATCATATAGTCTACCGAAATAAGTTAAATTTTCAGCAAGAGTTAATTCATTAAATAAGCCATCATACTGAGGAACAAAACCCACTTTAGATTTAAATGAAAAGGTATCTTCTATGCGCTTATTAAGGTGTGTAACATGTCCTGACTTAGGCTTAAGTAAACCGCACATGATGTGAATCAAAGTCGTCTTACCTGCGCCATTGGGACCTAACAAGCCTGTGACCCTACTTGATCTTGCCTCAAAATTTATTGAATTAAGCGTAAACTCATGTGCCTCGTATTCGAAAGAGACGTTACTTAAGGCTAATGGTACTTCCGAGGAATTCACTACAATTTTACTTTACCTAGATCTTTATAAAATTGTTCTTCCTTACATCCTATATCGATAAGTAAATTGCCGATATAGTCAAAAGAATCAATTCGTCCTGATCTGCTCTTAATCACTTTGGCTGTTTCAAAAGCAAAATTTCGCCAATCATCACCAATATTAGTAATTCGTAATGACATTTCCTTGAGATCAGGATTATTGAGCATTTGTGATGCTTCATCCAGGAAGGCACCGTACATAAATCGAAACCCTCCTCCACCTGTGCCTATCTCTTCCTGCATCCGTACTATATTTCCTAGAGCAAGCAAAGCTTTTCGGGGTTCCATCTTTTGAGGATATGTTTTGATTCGATTTCCCAGATAAGCTATGCCTGAAACACCAGCAAACTTAAAAGGAGGTGATGTAATAAGGAAAATAGTTCTCTTTATCCCTTTCTTTACTGCTGTTTCAAGATTTGGTATTGGACGCCCTTCTACACCCTTGATATAATACATTTTCCCGTTTGGCGCAGGATAACCTTTAGCAAACCTGGACTGAGCCAAATCATTGGCAGAAATAGTCTTTAATTCCTCTAATATAGGATCACTAACTATATAATCATCGCCATCCTTTCCTACCACCAACAAATTATGAGCATTGAAATGAAAGCGATACGCGTCAGGCATATATGACAAATAGTATACACTCCCCATAACTCCAACTGCACGTCCCTGTGCCAATTGTTCATCAAGTGCATTGTTCGCCTTTATCGGATCTTTAAATGTAAAAGTTGAAGCTTCGAGCCGCAATAATTTTGTAACCCTGTTAAAAATTCCACCGGGCCAGATGCGATAGCTGGTTGCAGGGACACCGTTTACTTTTAAAAATGGAATATGAATGAAATGAAGTCCTGAGCCTATACCAAAAAGCATTGGCTCGCTAATCTCCCATCCGATTTCTCTTAGTAGGCCTTGGGTGACACCTGTCTCACAGTGAGCTGTCTGTTTATGTGTAAATGGCACGTATGATTATTTGATATTATAGTTAGTAAGTTCCCCTACACTGAGATGAAATACATCTGCATACTTCTTAAGTGTTGTCACAGGTAAACGATCAAAAACAGCGGGCTTAAAATGTCTTTTGACTCTCCATTTCCACATTCCAGCATATGAGGCCAAGACTCCCAGATCCATCCTTTTCACTTCCGCATAGTAAGCAATGGGACTTAATTGTCTATTAATAACTTTTTGCCTTATTTCTCTAATATTTTGTTCTAGTTCATCCAGCGCCTGTTGCAAGACAGTCATTTCTGGCTCCCATCCACTTGAAAGCGCAGTTGTATAGTGATCTTTATCGTCCAATGCATATTTTACAAGTCCCTTACCAAATTTATCCTGGTATAATGCACTATTGTGATCTTGAGGTACTTCGTCCTTCTTCATATGGCGTCTGGTTTATAATCTACTGAACTAAAGTATTTCATATCCTCTGAGAGTGATTTTGCTTTAAGCCTAACCTTAATCTTTGAGACTAGATCATTTAATGGCGACAGAAAGAAGATTCCGACAAAAAGAGTATGTTGAAATCGCTTTACTTTAGCTCTGCGAGCATCATCCCCCGGTGGCCCCAACTTTTTTATTGCGTCTGCCCAAACACGAAATCTCTTAATGCCCGTCTGTTCAAGTAAAATTAATTGTGGATTTATGGCCACACCACCAGTAGCTGTTAATTTTGCTTGAAATCCGGACCATTGATCCGTATGAATAGCTTGGTTGATAAGTTGACCAAAGAGAGGTGCTTTATTGAGTTCAGAGGGTTGTATTCCTGCCTGAGGCAGCCATTTTGTTGCCTCTTTTTTGCCGGTAAATGCCCATCTTAGTATTGTAATGGTTGATAAAATATTGGAAGTAGTGTCGATAAAAGTCATGTTACCCACCAAGTGTGCACCTAAATTAATCAGTCCGGACTTGACCTTCTCTTGTGCATTTAACCACATATTCCTAGCTCCCACCACAGTAATTACTTTAGTATCCTTCAAGATTAACTTAGCTACAGGGTGAGAAAAAAAGCCGGTGATGGGTAGTGAGGGAGACAAAAACCAAGGTTGATACCCTAAAAGTATTAAGTCATATCGAACGGAGGCATCATAATTAATCACCTCTACAGGTACGCCCTCTAATCTAACAGCTTCCGGCATTTTGTCAAAAAACTCCCACGTCGTCCAAGGAAACGGAAAAGGTTGAAGCGGCTTAATTTCAATGAAGTCAACTATCACTTCAGCACTGAAGGACCTTGTAATTAAATCAAGGATGTGTCTGAGTTGACCACTTTGCGAATAATATATCACTCCTATGCGATTAGGATTCGCTTTGTTTTCAATATTTCCCATTCCGTACAAATGTAAGAATTAATGTATTAACTCAAGGATTGAGCAGGCGCCCTTCGACTACAAAATCATATTTTTTATTTTGCCAATTTAACTGCGTGCGATCAGACGAAACAGTAAATTTGTTATATTCCGTCGAGAACTCCGTAATAGCTTTGTTGCTGAATGATATCCTAACGTCATCATAGATATCAGGGAATTGATCCTTCTGGGAAACAAATTTTATTCCAAATTTTACCTTATTTCTGCCTTCAACTTTAGATTTCACGTCGTGCGAATACACTTCTATGGTGTCTAGAACAGTCTTACCATCCTTTTTGTACTTGATAGTACTACTGTATCTTCCGATCAATTTATCCGGAATTATATTATCTTTTCCTTGCAACTGCAGTAGTTTCTCAGCTCGTTCTATAGAATCCTGCAGCGTCTTATATAAGAAATTACCAGTAAAGCGAACTATACTATCAGGTCCTGGAAAATTAATGATTAGTTTTCTTTGTGGCTGGATATATCTGACGCGGACCTGTTCATCACCAGGGACAATGTGGATGACACTGTCTGCATCCAGGAAGACTTCTGCCTGAATGGGGCTAAATTTTGTTCCTTTGATGGTAAGATGGTTAAATCCATGCGGTTTCACCCAAATACGAAAATCATCCCATCCCAATTGAGTTTTAGTGCTGTAGTAGCCATTATAATAGCCTTCAAGTTGAGCTGCAGCCAAGCTATCCTGTGCCGACTGACTGAAGCCGGAATTCTGATAAATAATCAAAAAGAATAAAAATAGAAACGAATACTTCATTAGACTTAATTCAATGCAAAAATAGAAAAGCAACTTATTAGTTTATAAGTTTGTTTTATTACCTACTTTAACATAACATTATTAGTATGCTGGGTTGGAAATATGAAAAGTTTAAAGCGGAACTTCCTCAAGATAAGTTTGAGGAATTGCTCCAACTCTTTCAAGAGTTGTTACTCTATTCTTCAGGCAATGTTGAAGACGCTATCAAATGGATGATGGAATTAGATAGGGAGTATAATATTACCAATGACGATTATGCGATTCAGGATTTTTTGGAAGACTTGATTAAAAAAGGCTTTATCACTTCAGATGACAAGCAACTTGGGCTTATTCCGACAGCAAAAATGGATATACAGTTTAGGAAGCAAGCGCTCAATGAAGTATTTGGGAAGATAAAAAAATCATTTTCCGGACAACATCATACTTTCAAGACGGGCAAGGGTGATGAGTTTACCGCTGAAATCAGGCCCTTTCAATTTGGCGACAACCTAGAGGACTTAGAATATACTGAGTCCATTCGAAATGCACAGATCAATCGTGGTTTTGATGATTTCTCACTTGAGTATGATGACTTATTGGTTAAGGATACCCTGTATCAGAGCAATATGAGTTCTGTACTAATGATAGATGTAAGTCACAGTATGATTCTGTACGGTGAAGACAGGATTACCCCAGCTAAAAAAGTGGCAATGGCATTAGCGGAATACATAACGCGAAGGTATCCCAATGATACACTGGATATTGTAGCTTTTGGCGATGAAGCCTGGACAATAGGAATAGATGAACTTCCATATCTACAAGTAGGACCTTATCATACCAACACTTTAGCTGCACTGGAGCTTGCTTCGAGTATCCTTCGTAAGAGAAAGAACCCAAATAAACAGATTTTCATGATTACAGATGGCAAGCCGACTTGTATAAAACGCGGAAATAAGCTCTATAAGAATCCGATGGGATTGGATCGAATGATTGTCAACAGGTGCTTTAATCAAGCTGCTAAATTGAAAAAACTAGGAGTTCCAATCACTACCTTTATGATAGCGAGAGACGCTTACCTCCAAAAATTTGTAGAGAAATTTTCTGAGATTAATGGTGGTAAAGCATTTTATTCAGATCTAAATGCACTTGGGAATTTTGTTATCAAGGATTATCGACATTCCAAGAATAAAAAAGGGAGATAGTTAATAGATATATAATATTGATCTGATGTGACACTACCACTCACCGATTTACGTTATCTACCTTTAATATCACATGAAAGCAAGATTCATTCTAATTCTTTTTTCTCTAGGCTCTATGTGCATAAAGGGGAAAGCACAACTATCCTATAGTCAGTTGGATAGTACTGTATCTTCATTGACTCAGACCATATTGAATAATATCCATGCAGACCGAAGAAAATCCGCTGTCGATAGTTTAACTCTATTACTACGCACAAATCTGACTAATGTACTCTCGTTCAAACGAGATTTGCACAGTGCACAAGGAATTTCAGTTTTATATCCCGCTGATAGCTCATTTAGGTTGATCACCGGACAATATTTCGTGTCAGATGACGAATACAGATACTATGGAGGTATTCAGGATTCCTCTGGAAAGTATACAGAATTAAAAGACAATTCTTATGAAATCCGTTCAGATGGAGACCAATATGGAGAATTGACAGCAGCAAATTGGTATGGTGGGCTTTATTATAACTTGTTTTCATGTACTTATCAAAAACAAAAGTATTATTTGCTCCTAGGATTCAATGGTTACTCATTTTACAATAAGCAAAAGATTATTGATGTGCTGCACTTTGATGAACATGGTCAAGCAACTTTTGGTAAGAATGTATTTCTTCCAGACACCGGCGAAGTTGATCATGGTGACCTGAGAATATTATACACCTACTCCGCTGATGCAAGTGTAAAGCTCAACTACGATCCGGGATTAGGCTTTATAGTTTTAGATCATTTGATGGCAATGAAAGAGATCTACCCGGGGCAAGGACCTACAGCAGTGCCGGATGGTAGTCTAGAAGGCTATAAATATAATGCTGGACTTTGGCAGCATATTAACGTACTTGATCAGGTTCCGCTGGAGAATATTGAGGTCATGCCCATTTTGGACAAAAGGAAGGGAAAAGATATCCAAGGCAAGGATATAAAAAAGAAATTAAAATAAACCTCAGGATTTCGTTTAGTTGATTCGCTTAAAATTTAACTTATACTCTACATCCCAGGTTATACCTGCATCAGAGCTCACTTCATACGCCTTTTGAAGAGTATCTCGTGATATCTGATTGAATACAAACCGGTCCTTGACCTTTTTGCCGTTTACCACATTTTCTCCGTAGAAATAGTATAGATGTTTGTTTAGTGGTTTGTCACTAGCTTCTCTACGTGTTCCTATTGAATTAATACTTTTATTCTCATTACTCACCCAGGTGTGCATCCAAGCTCCGGATACAGGGTCTATATAAAATAAACCAACCGAAATAGCACCTTCTTTACTTTCGTACTGTTCCAGGACACCATTTCCATTGGCGAAAACAGTATACTTATTATAGGCAGCCAGAGCGGATTCGGAGTTATAAACTATCCAATTACCTTTTAGAAAATCAAAATCACTTTGAATATTATTCGATGAGTTATCAGACTTAGCTTGAATTGGAGCACCTTTAATCTGAGCCTCAGAAATAGACATGTTACAGCAATAAATGAATATGGATAATAAAAAGTATTTCATGACAGGATTCAAGATAATGCTTACTACCGCAAAGATAGATTGATTTTGATAGATTTCAAGTCATGATATTGTTAAATTCCAATAACAACAAGAATGAATATAACTTTTAAGGACAGTATCTAATATTTGGCGTTTATTTGCGGTTGAATTGTTACCTATGATAGATTTTATTCAAAAGACTATTGATTTTATACTTCACATAGATAAGCATCTGGTTGATATAATCAACCACTATGGCAATGTTACTTATGTAATTCTTTTTCTTGTGGTTTTTTGTGAGACGGGATTAGTGATAACCCCTTTTCTTCCCGGTGACTCACTATTTTTTGCCGCGGGTGCACTATGTGCTAAATCTGACCTCAATATATACCTCACGCTACTTGTTTGCTTTCTGGGAGCAATATTGGGAAATACAGTAAACTACTCGATTGGGAAGCGGATTGGCCCTACTATCTTTAACTCGAAATCTAAACTGATCAAAAAGGAATATCTAGATAAGACTCATGCTTTCTATGAAAAACATGGTGCTAAGGCTATTATTCTCAGCCGCTTTCTACCCATATTTAGGACATTTGTTCCCTTCATAGCAGGTGTTGCCAAGATGGATGCACGCCAGCACCTAATTTATAATGTAATCGGCGCAGCTCTGTGGGTAAGTATATTTGTATTGCTAGGTTATTTCTTTGGTATGACAGAAGTAGTCCAAAATAATTTCAGTGCTTTCATAATCCTAATAATTGTGGTTACCCTCCTACCCGGACTATTGGCATTTATAAAAAATCAATTTTTCAAAAAGAAGGTTAGCTAGTACTGGCTATTCATATTTTTTTCAACGGGTAAAGGCATACTTTACAATGTTTGCACCCATCTTAAGGGCTTTTAACCGCAGTTCGAAGGGATCTCCGTGTACGTCATCCCAACCATCGCCCAAATCAGACTCAAAATCATATAAAGCCACCAATCTTTTTTCCCAAAATAAACCAAATGCTTGAGCAGGCTTGCCGTCATGTTCGTGAATTTTTGGTAATCCTTGGGGAAATGGGTATTTGGAATTATATATAGGATGATTGGCTGGTATCTCAACCAAGCTGAGTTCCGGAAATATCTTCTTTAAGGCGGGACGGATATAAGGATCCATTCCATAATCGTCATTAATGATCAGAAAACCGCCTCCAATGAGATACTGACGCATATTGGCAGCTTCCGCATCAGAGAAAATTACATTCCCATGGCCCGTCATGTAGGTAATCGGTTGAGAGAATAGATTTTGACTGCCGGGCTCTATCGTGACAAATTCATTAGAAATATTAGTTCCCATATTCCTATTGCAAAATTCTGCCAAATTCTTTAATGAATTCACATCATTGTACCAGTCACCACCACCGCTATACTTCAATAACCCAAAGGAAATGCTCGGCACCGCAGGAGGCGCAAAACTCATACAACTGATTATAAGCAGTAACCCGATAATTAAAAGGACCTTATTTTTCATACTTAACTGAGAATGTATTTATTTAAACGTCCAAGTGGCCCCTTCCTTGCCATCTTTTACCTGAATATCCATTTTATCCAATTTCTGCCTAATCAAATCACTAGTAGTCCAATCTTTATTTTCACGTGCTGAGGCTCGGAGATCCAAGACTAGATTCATCAGATTGTCTACCTGATTCTGCATAGAGTTATCTGCCTCACTCAGTTTTAGGCCGAGTACACCAATAGTAAATCCTTCAAAGATACGGTATAGAATATCACGGGTAAGCTCATTAACCTCTGCTTCAGAGACATGACGTGCCAATATATTATTTATGATTCCCACTACCTCAAATAAGCCAGCAATCGCCTTGGGAGAGTTTAAATCATCTGCAAGATCGTTTTCCATTTGGATTAGTATCGCAGTCAAGCGCTCATTAGCGTTACTATTTTCCCTATTGGCAATATAAGTGAGTGAATGAATCTGTGTATAAGCCTCTTTGATTCGCTTAAAACCCTTAGCAGAAGCACTTAGTCCATCATCTGTTAAATCAAGGGTACTGCGATAATGACTTTGCAACATATAGAATCTAACCTCCATGGGTGTAAATGCTGAAGAAAATAGTTGATTCTCACCTGAGAAAAGTTCGTGCGGCAAAATTGAATTTCCTTCACTTTTTGACATCTTCTTCCCGTTCAGCAGCAGCATATTTGTGTGTAGCCAATATCTTGCTCCTGATTCACCACAAGCAGCTACATTCTGTGCTATTTCATTTTCATGGTGTGGAAATTTCAAATCTTGGCCCCCGCCATGAATGTCAAATGTAGTACCCAGGTATTTGCTACTCATGGCACTACATTCAAGGTGCCAGCCTGGGAAGCCGGTGGACCACTCTGTGTCCCACTTCATAAGGTGATTTGGTCCTGCCTTTATCCAAATGGCAAAATCAGAGGGATGTTTTTTCTCACTTTGATTCTTCAGATTATCACGGCTTTCTGCTTTAAGATCTTCTAACTTCCTTCCGGAGACGATTCCATACCTACCTGTAACTTCTGCATACTTGAGGGTATCGAAATATATCGAACCATTAACCTCATATGCGAAGCCTGCTTCCACAATTTCTTTTACCATCTTTATCTGCTCCAGCAAATGCCCCGTCGCAGTGGGCTCAATACTGGGATCAGCTATGTTTAGACTTTTCATGACTTGATGAAAGCTATTTGTATAGCGCTGCACAATTTCCATCGGTTCCAAATGTTCTAATCTGGCTTTCTTCTCTATCTTATCTTCGCGTCCGGTATCTGCATCTCCTTCCAGGTGACCTACGTCAGTGATGTTTCTGACATATCGAACCTTGTATCCCACATACAATAGAAATCTATAAAGTAAATCAAAACTTGTAAATGTGCGACAATTGCCCAGATGAACATCACTATATACAGTAGGTCCGCAGACATACATACCTACATGCTCAGGAACAAGAGGTATAAAAAGTTCCTTATTCGCTGTTAAGGTATTATATAGAGAAATTTCCCTCATTGATCACGTAATTCAGATTTGAATAAATTAAATAGTCAATGCCCTAAGTAAAGCATTGACTATTCGCAAAATTATAAAAAAATAATTTGATCTTTTTTGAATAGATCTTTAGTTCACTTTAATCAACTCAATGTCAAAAATTAAAGTTGCAAAAGGTGGGATATCCTGTCCAGCACCACGCTCACCGTAAGCCAAGTTGTATGGAATATATAGTCTCCACTTATCGCCTTCTTTCATCATTTGAAGAGCTTCTGTCCATCCAGGAATTACTCTGTTGACAGGAAATTTGGCAGGTTCACCACGATCGTATGAACTATCGAATTGTTTGCCATTAATCAGAGTGCCACGATAATTCGTAGTTACTTCATCTGTAGCCTTGGGTGTTGCACCTGTACCTGAAGTGATGATTTCGTATTGCAATCCACTGGCTGTAGTTTTAACACCCGGTTTCTTCGCGTTCTCTTCAAGGAATTTTTTACCCTCTTCCAGGACCGGACCACTTTTTTTCTCATTGATCATTGCAATTTCATTGCTTACCATTGAATTAGCATCATTGACTGAAATGGCAGTCTCCTTGTCATTGAGGACATCATCAATCCCCTTTGCTATATCCTCTGAACTTAATTTCTCAAGACCAAGAGTCTTGATGTTTTGGGCTAATAATACGCCCAGACTGTAACTTAAACTATCCATTTTTTTAATTTCATTGTTTGTTTTAACATTTTTAGTCGGGCTTGACGTTTTCGTCTTGTTCTGTGCAACAGTTATGCTAATGCAGCTAAATAATGCAAAGAGTAATAAAATTTGTTTTTTCACGATTTCTGATTTTTTTAAAGTGAAGGATTTAATGTAATGTTACTTCTATACTAATTGTCTAGTCAATTTGACCGGATTTTAAAACGGCATAGTGATCATAATATTTTAAAATAGTTTCAATTCCTATTAGAAAATTAAAAATTCCATAATGCTCATTTGGTGAATGGATAGCATCGCTATTCAGGCCAAATCCCATGAGCACTGATTTTAGGCCAAGTACCGATTCAAATAGTGCTACTATAGGGATACTTCCCCCACCTCGCTGGGGCACAGGTTCTTTGCCAAAAGTATCTATCATAGCCAGTGAAGCAGCTTTGTACTCCAGTGAGTCAGTAGGGGTGACCACCGGTTCGCCACCATGATGAGGATAAACTTTTACTGTTACACCAGATGGAGCAATTGACTCAAAATGGTCAGTAAATAATTGTAATACTTTTTCTGAGGATTGATTAGGGACCAGTCTAAGACTTATTTTGGCAAATGCCTTTGAAGGTAGAACTGTCTTTGATCCCTCACCAGTGTATCCACCCCAGATTCCATTTACATCAAGTGACGGTCGAATAGATGACCTCTCTAGCGTACTATAGCTTTTCTCTCCATATACATCTCCAATATTCAGATCTCGTTTATATTCTTCAAGGTCAAAAGGCGCTTTAGACATTGCATTCCTTTCGTCTTCAGAAAGTTCTACTACCTCATCATATAGACCTGGAATGAGTATATGATTATTAGCATCGAATAATGAAGCAATCATCTTGCATAATACATTGATTGGATTGGCGACAGCACCACCATACACACCTGAATGCAGATCCCTATTTGCACCGATCACTTCTACTTGTAGATAAGTCAAGCCGCGAAGGCCGGTAGTGATGGAGGGAATGTTATTAGCTATTATATCTGTATCAGATATTAATATTGAATCTGCCTTGAGGAGCTCTTTGTGTTCTTCACAGAATTTACCTAAGTGTTCAGAGCCAATTTCTTCCTCACCTTCAATCATGAATTTTAAATTACAAGGGAAGTGATTAGTCTTGGCCATGATTTCTAGCGCTTTCACGTGCATGTATACCTGACCTTTATCATCACAAGCTCCACGAGCATAAATAGCACCCTGTGGATGGGCATCAGTCATCTTTATGATCGGCTCAAAAGGAGGTGACTCCCATAATTCTAACGGGTCAGGAGGCTGCACATCATAGTGGCCATACACCAAAACGGTAGGTAATGAAGGATCGATCATCTTCTCAGCATATAATACCGGATGACCATCAGTTGGATAAATCTCAACTTTATCGACACCTTGTTCTGCAAACTTTTCTTTAAGAAACTCTGCTGCCGCCAACATGTTAGCTTTAGAACCGGGATCTGAACTAATGGATGGTATCTTTAGCCAATCGATCAATTCTGAGACAAACCTATCCTTATTGGTCGAAATATATTCTTTTACGTCTATCATATGTGCTTTTACTTAAGATAACTCTGATTAAGGGCTAAAAATAGGATAAATCCCCTTAAAATTTGAAAAGTCCCTGATTTTAGAACCAGAGACTTTCCTTTTATTATAAAATTAATTTAATTTATTTACCCTGAAAGGATATACGAATTGTAGTAACTTCTTTTTCAAACCGAAGTTGAGCATAATAAACCCCAACAGGTAAATCACCTCTATTCAGTGTGTATGTACGGCTATTTATATTACCAAATGTCTTGACTGCACGGCCTGCAGCATCAAAAACTACAATACCTTTGATCTCTTTATTGGGAGATTGGATATTAACAAGGTTTGAAGCTGGGTTGGGATAGAATTCCACACCTGATTCTGCTACATTGATTTTCTTAATATTCAGATAACCTGTAAGATCACATCCAAGATTCAACACTAAACAGGCTCTTGGTGCCATAAAGTTAATTATAGTATCCATAAAGGCAATGGCCTTTTCTTTAGACATATTGGGGTTAGTTTGTAAGCCCGCTGCATTATTAGGATTTGAAGCAGCCCAAAAATCCCATGGTGAAGAGTCATATTTCAAGCTATCAGGTCTATTCAGTGGATATAAGCCTGAATATCCAGTCAGAGACTCTTGGAAATTTGATAATGGATCCAGAAAATCTTTATCTGCAAACGCTGCATTAAGACCTAATTCATCCACTTTTTGTTGTATTGCTAGTGCACCCTGCACCTCTACCACCGGCAGATTGACTTGTGGCACGATCAATACACCTGTGTTATAGGGCGCAAATGGATCTGTAGGAGATTGGAATGAGATCATGGGCGGTGTATTTTCATCCAACCATGAAATATCGCCAAGCGCTCCACCAATGTTTACTTGCAGTTGAAAATCAGAAGATGGGCCCAGGTTATTAGGTCTGTTCAAAGTGTCACCATCCTGCGGGTGACCCGGGAAATTGAGAATACCCCAAGATGTGCCATCAATATTACCATTAAAAGATTCTAAGACGTAAGGAAATCCATTATCCGGATTGATAAATTTGCCGGGAGGGCTTGTGGTATTAGGTATTTCACTATACTTATCCAATGTAGCTGTATTTAAAGTTACATATCCACCAGTACCTTGTCCAAAAAGTATAATTTTTGATGTATCCAAACTAATTGACTCTGCTTCCAATTTGAAATATCTGATCGCAGTACGTGCATCTTGTACTCCTCTGTAAGCAGCATTTATGAGTGTATTGATACGATCTTCTATCTTTGGAGCTAGAGGATTCCATCCCAAACGATAATCACATGAAGCAACTACGTAACCCATCTTAGCCAATCTAGTACACATCTCAACTATAGTAGAATCACTACGCGTTCCACTTGGACCGCCATTCTGAGGAAAAGGCAGGAAATTTCCTGTATGGAAATATAATATCAGCGGTCGGGCAGTCTCAGTATCCCCTGTAGGCTGGTATAAATCATAAACTAGCGGCTGCAACCTAGAATGTCCTGTCTGAGGGACCAATAATACAGTATAATTATAGCCATAAATTCCAGAACTGACAGACACCTGATCAAATGTTTTCTCAAGGTATCTTTTTTGAGCTACGGCCATGCTCGTAGCACACAATAAAAAGCATAGTAGTAAAAAATTCTTTTTCATGTTAATTTTAATTTTAGTTAATAATTATTTAATCCAATTATATAAAAAACTGATATAGGCCATACGACCGACACGAGGCCCACCGTAGGTCTGAAACACTTTATTATTCAATAAATTTGATGCTCCGATTTTCATCACTGTATTAATCTTAATAAAACCAACCGAAACCTGTCCATCCACCAAGTCATAGGTAGGAATAAATCCGGTAAACTGAGGAGAACCTTCAAAAATGAAACCTTGGATCCATTTGTATACGACATTGAAACCAATATTTTTTAATTGATAATCGCCTAAACTCAACTTAAGATCTCGGGCTGATAGGCTTATATTGTATTTATTTTCAGGTGTATTAAATGCGGGAATAATCGGATCGTCCGGGAATGCCTTATTCAGCTTATTCCAGGAATAATTTCCAGCCACCATAAAGTAATTAGCAAAATAGTAGTTTAGACCAATATTAAAGCCCTGAGTAGTTACCTGGTTCTTAGAGTTGGCAGCAAACCTGTAAACCCTCACATCTTCAGGAAAGGCTATTTCACTGAATTTTGATTTTATACCTATCTGATAGCCGATAAAATCATTGTAAAAGCTATAGTAATAGCTTGCATCCACATACAATTTCTCGAATAAAGTAGTTCGTACACCTGCTTCAATAGACTTTACCTTTTCAGGCCTGATTGCGTCAATTGAGAAGTATTTGAGGAGATTTTTATTTAAATTATTATCTAGATAATCAATAAAGGAAGTAGCATCAATTACGCTATCAATACCACTGAGGTTACCTACTAATGTTGCAGGGCCAACATTTAGATTAAGATACTGATCTGTCAGGGTTGGATTTCGAATAGCTGAAGAAAAGGACAATCTGAAAAAATTATTCGGACTTGGATTATAGACTATACTGGCTGCTGGAGAGAATAACCAGTTAAAATTCTTATTTTTATCTGCTCTCAGCGCTGCATTCACGGTAAATTTATCATTTAGTACTTTTTTCTCCAGTCCCGAATAGACACCGTATTCATAAGTTGATATCTTATATCCGGCAGAGTCATAGAATATAGTGCCATCACTATCAGGCCGATATAGCCTACCGCTTGCACCTACTTTGATCTGAGCAAATGTCGGATTAAAAGTATATTCACCCTGCATGTGATATAGAGCTGATTTATCATAGAATCGGGTTCCCAATTTTGCTCCTCGGTCGTTAGATTTTTGAGATATAATTTCATTCAATTTATCTTTAAACCTTTGTGTGCCCGGTTCATAGAAGGGTATCCCTCCATTAAAAATGCTGGTGACAGTATCGGCATAATTCTTGGCGTCTTGATACCAAACATACAATGAATCTGTATATGCAGTTTTCCAGGCATCATACTTCTGAGGGTCAATACCATATTTAGGTCCGTTGATAGAATCAATTCCCAATAGCTCTAAATTAGGATATCCGGTTTCTTTGATTCTCTTCTTAATCAATGTGTTCCAACCAGTGATATAATCATTGTAATATTGATTAAAGCTCTTTGAAGATCTCTGCAATTGGAGGGCTGTAAAATAGGGATCGTAGGAATCCCCTGCATTTTCATTGGTTGAATAAGCTCTTATAAAATATTTATTCTCTTTTCTAAACTCGATTCGATTTTGGAAAAATAAGATATTCCGTAGACTAAATCGATTATCACCCTGATATACAGTAGTACCTGCACCCATACTCGAAGAAATAATCAGTTCCGGTGAGTTCATCACCTTGTTAGGAGAAGTACGCAGATAAATCACAGCATTTGCTTTGGTATTGCGTGTATTATAATCTACCAGATCAACTTCTTTGTAACCAGTTCGTGACCAACTCTCGAGTCCGATATATGAAATTCTATTTGAATTGGTGAAAGACCGTGAATATTCATCTCCATAGATATTGACAGCATCATAGCCACCGGGGTTAGTCTTAGGATTAGGTGAATCATATACTGCATCATAATTGTCTGCTTCCCAATCGTGTGCCCGTAAGTGGAAAAAATTGAGTTTGTAACCTAAGAAATCCTGACCATTCTTATTTTTAATTGCATCTGCCCATCTAATAGCTCCTTCGAACAAACTGCGTTCGCCTACCTTGATAGAGGTAGATAATCCCCGGTGATAGAAAGGACTTTTAGTCTCCATATTGATCACTCCGTTAAAAGCATTGGGGCCATAAAGAGTCGAACTTGCTCCGGATACTATGTCCACCTTGAGTATATCCAATTCTGAGACACCAAGAAAATTCCCAAGTGAAAAATTTAATCCCGGTGCTTGGTTATCCACACCATCGATCAACTGTAGTGAGCGTACCGGACTGGTACTATTAAAGCCCCTTGTATTGATAATGGTAAAGCCCAAACTGGCGGTGGTCATATCGACACCTTTTAGGTTGCCTAGCCCATTATAGAAACTAATGGAAGGTGTCTCCTTTATAGCCAGAAGATCCATAGTTTCTATGGACTTCGGATCAGCTTTTTGTTTTTCACTTACCCTTTGGCCTTTTATCACAACACTTTCGAGCAATTGTTCATCTTCGATCAGATACAGTGATGGCGGAGAAGTAGGCTTGGAAGGATAAGAATACTCTCTTGACTTGAAGCCAATATAGGATACTCTGAAGGTCAAAGGAAAACGGACATTTTCGAGGAAAAATATTCCGTCTTCATTAGAGCTAGTACCCTCATTTTCTTGATTTAATACTTGGATAGTTGCACCTACTAAGGGAACCCTAGCTGAGCTGTCGATCAATCTACCCGCAAACCGTTCTTGAGCGAGCAGGCTGTAAGTGACAAAAAAGAAAAATAATATTACAAATACTCGTAGTAAAAATTCACGCATAGGTAACTCATATGGTAAACAAGGTAGAGAAATATTTTGAAAGTCAAGCTATTAGCGAAAATTAATATGGGCAATACAATAAGATCCTTTGTTAACGTATTGATATATATAAAAATGCCGGCGTATAACCGGCATTTCAGATATAAAATGGTATGTCTTATTTCACGTACATATTAAACTCAACCCTACGATTGAGAATACGCCCTTGATCGGTTGAATTGTCATATCGTGGTTTATCAGGTCCATAACCTGCGTAAGACATACGTCCCGTGCTGATACCTTTTGATACCAGGTAATTATAGCATGCCTTTGCTCTATTAGTAGAGAGCTTGGTATTGGTCTCCCTCTTGCCGCTTGGATCAGTGTGACCACTTATCTCAAGTGAGTAATCAGGATATTTCTTCATAATATCAGCAATATCATCTAAAACTCTATTACTTTGCGGAAGTAATACAGTTTTTCCAAGTTCGAACTGGACCGCCTGCATCGCTAATTCTAATTTTTGCTTGTCCTTAACTTCTATCTCAGGACAGCCTTTATTAGCTTTTGTACCTGGTACCTTAGGGCACCTGTCCATACGGTCTTCTACTCCATCCCCATCAGTATCCGGACAGCCTTGGAACTCACGTAGTCCTATCACATCAGGACATTCATCTTCACTGTCAGCAATTCCATCCTCATCGCGGTCAGGGCAACCTCGTGCAGTGGCACTACCAAATACATCCGGGCATTTATCCAGTATATCATCTATGCCATCCCCATCCCTATCTTTTATAGGGCATCCATTATTTGATATTGGGCCTTTCTCATTAGGGCATTTATCTTCTAGGTCGGGAATACCATCACCATCGGTATCCGGGCAGCCGCTTGTCGCAGGAGATCCTTTGACTGTGGGACATTTATCAAGATAATCAGGCACCCCATCTCCATCAGTGTCAGGACAGCCGTCAAAGGCTGCAAGACCCTTAATATTAGGACACTTATCGATAGAGTCAGGAACACCGTCCATGTCCTGATCCATACTTTTTCCTTTTCCTATTAGATACTTTATTCCTACTCCCAACAACATACTTTTACGATCCACCTTATTACTGAATCTATACTCGCCTTGGAAATTCAAATAACCTCTATCAAAAAGTCTTAAATCTACCCCTAAACCTACCGGGAACTCAATATGTAGGCCCTGAGTATCTATTACGTTCAAACCCGCTCCTACCAACAAATATGGTACAACAGCCTGGTTGGGTTTGTAGTATTGAAAATGAAGCTGAGCGTCCAAGCCATACATGAACAAATTTGAACTTTGTCCTTTTACGCCTGAATTTAGCACTTTCACGGGTAACTCTAAGTTGACAAAGGAAGCCAGATTTCGCGCATAAGCAGCACTGAAACCATACTGATAATTTTTATAATCAGATAAATTACCTCCGTTAGGATTGACGTAGTCAGCCCATAGAACACTGAATTTTATTGCATTTTTATTTTGAGGAATTTGGGCGTCAATTTTTAATGTTAAGCACACCATGAAAAGGCAAAGAGGTAAATATTTTATCATAGCTCTACAAATTATGTTCAAATTTAATTTATTGCGGTAAATATACAATTTATTAAAATCTATAATATATTAATATAATCAACTGATTTGTCCCATCAACGCTGGTTTACCGACTTGCGCACATCCTTCTTTTTATTATTTTTAAACAACTCCCAGAAAGTATCTACTGTCTTCTGATAAGTAAAGCCTACCCCACTCCTTATTCGTCTACCTTCGAATACTGCATCACTTTTCTGATATACACGCGCTAAATATTGCCGGTCAGGTGTTATAGCATATTGCACTTCGATGTCTCCTGCCACATAGGGGTCACTCTGATTTATCGTTCCGGTTTTAACTTCCGGATTAACCACAAGCCGATCATTGAAGAGCGATATTCGAGGACCAAACTGGAACTCTTTTCCTGATCTATTTGCGATACCCGCACCTGAGTTCGTATTGGCATCATAAAATAAATAGGCCATCTTGAGATCCAATCCACTCAGTACTTTGCCTTCGATAAGTGATTGATTGATCAAGGGTGAAATTACTTGTGATAGTTGATTAGATACTAACTCAGATAGTGTGTTATAGAGCGTAGTCAGGCCGGAGGAAGCCGTAAATGTCTGTGGCACAAATGAACGAAAAGTGATTAGAAAAGCAGCCTGCTTATTCAGTTCGTTTGGATTTTGTTCCAGAAAGGCTAGTTTGCTATCGACGTATGTTTTTAATTCCGGTGATATCTGTGGAAAAGCCAGCTTAAATGTAATTTGTGGTTTAAGAAGTTCTCCTTTCAGATTGAGTGAAAGGTCCACTGGTGTGGGTTTGGAAGCTTCTGAGATCAGGCGGTCTTCTTCCGGCAAATATTCATACAGAAAGCTATAAGGGGAGGGATTCAGTCCTTTATAATAAGCATCTATATTAATTTGTGCTGCAAATGGGTCACCAGACCAGACAATGGTACCTCCTTTATTGATAATGAAGGGTGTGTTGATAACTGAAAGATTAAATAACTTGGCAATAGTAAACTTGTACTCACCCTCAGCAATCTCATATGTTCCGTACATATTAAGAGTGCCATTTCGCGGTATATCAAGCTCTAGGTGACCGTTACCTTGACCTCTGATGGCATCACCTGATTGCTTATCGAAGATGATATTCATCGTGGCATTTTCATTAATATCTAGATTCATCTTAAGATCAAGACCCTTGGATACTCTTAGCTGTTTGATATCCTTTTGTATGGTGGTATCAAATTTGTTTTTGAATTCAATAAAACTAAGCGCAGCTACATCTTGCTGATTGGTTGTTGGCAAGGAAATCTCTGTTCTTGGTCCGGTTACGGCATCTATATTTATATTCATTTGGTCAAAAGGTCCATTGAACAAGGCTCTAAATTCTCCTGCAGCTGTTCCATAATAGAGACCGTTTTGTTTCTCTGTAGTCTTTAGCAACAAGAAATTTTCGGAAGAAATCTCAAGATCTGTTCTAAAGTTCTTCAATCTGTTATGTCTTATGCCACCTGAGACATTTGCAATATTTCCCCTTTCATCAATCAATTTCAGATTGTCCAGATCTATTAAGTTGTTGTTAACTTGAACAGTATAATTAGTGACGAAATACCGTGTACCCAAGTAATTTATTGTAGTCGCAAAGTTTTTAAGGTCCAGCGTACCACGCACATTCAGGTTATCTACTTTTCCTTCAAGATTTAGATTAGATGCGAAAATACCCTTTGTGCTCGAAATCATATCTCCAAGGAAGGCTTCAGCAATCGCCACCGGATAGTTAGTAGAATTTATACCCAATTTAAGATAGTTGGGCGCGACGTCTTTGCCGGAATATTGCGGTAATGTATAGTATCCATCAACATTGAATTTTTTATCACCCCCGCCCAATACCATTTCAATACTGAGCTTATCATTTAATGATTCGGCATGCCCTTTGATATCAGCCGCTCCCAGTGATGTGGTATTAATAAAGACACTATCGAACGTACCAGTGAGGTTTATGTTCTTCATAGAGAAAACACTATCTATCTTGAGATTTACGTGTCCCAACCCTTTTATCTCAGTTTGACTGGGAGGAAGAAATCCCTTCAATACGCCAAAACTGAAATTTTGTATATCTACATCCAGACCAGATTTTCCATAGCTGTTAACTGCAACATTTTGAACACCATTATCAAATGTTAGATTATTAATTATTAACTCCTTATGCCCGAAGCGCACTTCATTCTCTTTGTTGACTGTCCAGTCATCGTCTAAGAAGTCAAATTTTGATTGATTGAACCTTATCACTTGGTATCCACTGTCCACAGTATAATCTGCATCGATATTCAGATTTTGAATAGCATTCTGAATTTTTGGTGTTTTAACATTGAAATTTACTAAATTACCTTCCAGCGTAGCTGAGAGGTCCATTTGCGTCAAAGGTGTGTTACCATAGCTTCCATTATTGGCGAAGGCAAAATACTCAGATGATTTCTGGTCACCGACTCCTTCAAGAAAGAAATATTTTAAACTGAAATGTTCATTTTGTAATTCCGGAATGTTGGCATTCAGATATAGATCATATGCTGTGCTGTCAGTATTTTTAAACTTTCCTGAGACTACTCCATGTTCAATCTTATCCAGGTTTAGATCGATTATATTAAATAAGTTTTTAGTATTTTTTAAATAGAAGTTAAAATCAAAGTCATGGTTGTATACAAAGGCATCGGAGGAATTAATGTGGAATTGATTCGCAAGTTTAGTGTGGTTGTAATGGAATATACGCTGAATATCACTCCCTATTTCTTCCATTCGGAATCTTCCATTTATTTCACCGTCAATCAAATCGGTATTTAGAGCATAAATTTTTCGACCTGTCAAATCATTTTTCGCGGAAAAGTTAAGTGTATCAATTTTTAATGCTTCCCCATTTGCTATTTTAGTCAAGACAAGATTATGGCCATGTAGATCACCTTTTAGATCATCAATATTAGAAAAAGTAAGATCTGACTCCAGTCGTCCGGCATAGGAAAGGCCGGTTTTAGCCAACTTTAGTTTATCCAAATCCAATTTTTTGATATCAGTATTGAATTTTAAAATTTTGACCTTATTAGAAAAATCAAAAGTGCCGGAAAAATCCAGATCTGCATTTTCATCCCTGAGTGAAAGATCACCAGTAAAGCTTTTATCCTTAAATGCTCCATTAATCTTGACATTCTTATAAGTGTAATTATTATAAGTCAATTCGCTCACCTGGCCATTAAAGTTAGCTGCCAGATTATTTAAGTCCAGGCTTGAACCTTGCTTAATAACTATCTCACCTGAGAATACGCCTAGATCCTTTCGTCCGGTAACTTTACCCAAATCAAAATGCTGCAAACCTATTAGACCATCATATAAGGCATACTTGACTCCTCGCCGAATATCTAGGTGGAGCTTTGTATATCCGTTGCCGGGAGCGGATTGAAACTTTCCGTCTATGTTGAAATCCTTAAGGTAACCTTTAAATATACCTTGGTATTTGACCCTGCCAAGTTTGATGAGCTCAGGAGTAAGTTTAAATTCGGGCAAAAAGGCATCTAATTCTTTAGCATCCGTCTCTGCCTGATCTATCTGGATATCTAGGTAGGCTTTATGTTGATCAGTAATCTGGGTCATATGAAATCCACCCTTCAGACTTGATTTTCCTATGCCAATATCTACATTACTGCCTTGCAGATCATTTACCGTGCCTTTAAACCTGCCGGAAAGATAAAATTGACGACCGGCATTTTTTCGAAAAAAATCTTCACTTCTCAACTTTGGTTCAAAGGTGACTATATCCTCTACCCCCACTACAGCATTGGTAAAGCTACCTTCCATAACTACCTTGTCTATAAAATCCTCGAAATCACTTATCTTTTGATAATTAAATCTAAGTTGATCTTGTAAATGTGAATGATTAGTTACTAAATCAAAATTGGACAATGACATGAATTTTGGTGTATATTGAAACTTGTCTGCCTGGAATTTTTTCACATTTAGAGGGGTACCTGTATTCAATGCAATATTGTTAATCACACTGCTGATTTTCTCTGGAGTAAAATCAAAATTGGCCAAGCTGATGTTGATGTCTACTATATCCAAATGGTTAAAGTCTAGTGTCTCTCCCGGCTTTCCCTTTCGCAGCTTTCGCTCTTTATCTAATTTAAAGGCACCTTCAGATATACTTACTACATCGCTATGAATTTTAAGTGGTTGTGGAATCCTTTCAGCTCTTATCTTTTGGCGTAGCACCTTATAAGGATCGATGTATACTATTTCATTGAATGATTTACCTTGATAAGTCCTTATCCTAAAAATTGGCTTATCTAGTTTTAATTCCCGGAGCGAAAAATCATTTGTATTTAAATCAAATTTTTTAAATCTCGCATTTAATTTATTGAAAGCAACATCTATGTTTTTCCCCTGTCCATGATTTATATAATTGACCTTGAAGTGTTCCAGATCGAGTGAATTTAGCTTTAGATTGACCTGTTTAGTATTTTTCTTAGGTTTGGAAAAAAGTGAATCCGGATTGCCCCGTTCCAGATAATTAAGAAGAAACTGATAGTTATTGTCGTATTCCGGGCCATTGGCGATCAGATTAGCAGTTACGTTTTTTAATGAAATGTGCTTTATATCTATCTTATTATCCAGAAGATCCACTAGACCCCCATTGAGACTTGCTTCCAGAAACTTAGCGTAAAGTAGTGTATCCTGATTGCGATCTAATATTAGAAAGTCTTCCAACTGAAGTGTTTGGACAAAAACGATTTTGACTCTGCCAATGGATACTGTGGCATGCAGTTCTTTGCTTAAAAAACTGGTGAGTTTGGAGACAGTATAGTTTTGAAATGATGGGATTTGAATTAAAAAGTAAATACCTGTAACGATGAGTAATATACCTATGAATGCATATTTGACTACTTCCCAAAGTAAGTCTGGTACATACCAAATCAGGAATCGATGTTTCCGCTTCTTCTTAGAGACTGTATTATCTATTTCTTCTATTTCCAAAAAATACTTTTGTCAAAATCTACTTTAAAAACAACGAATCATTCACAATCATTGCGCCTGAGCACAATTTCAACCTTTTATCCTTTCAGAATCCCGGCTATACAGGCTACCATAAGACAGGCAATCGTACCACCCAGCAGCGCTTTGAGACCCAAAGTAGTCAGGTTATTTCGTTGATTTGGAGCTAACTGGCTTATACCACCGATCTGAATTCCAATAGACGCAAAATTAGCAAATCCACATAAGGCATAGGTGGTAATCAGAATTGATTTTGGTTCGCTAATCATACCACTTGCTTTCATCCCTCCGAAGGTTATGTATGCCTGAAACTCATTGATTACAGTCTTTTCGCCCAGGAGCTGCCCTACTTGCAGCATTTCATTACTACTTATACCGATCAACCAGGCAATAGGCGCAAACAAATAGCCCAATAACATCGTAAAGGTAAGTCCTGGATATCGGCCGCCGCTAAAAGTAGCAATAACTCCATTGACATGGGTCCAGTCACCGACCTTAAACAACGTATAATTCAGTACTTCTACCAGTGCAGTAAACACGATAAGCATTGCTCCTACATTGACCGCCAGCTTTAATCCATCTGTTGTACCAAGACTGATTGCATCAAGTAAGTTGTCTCCTAGCTTTTCCTTAGGAATATTCAACTCCTTTTCCAACTCTATATTTTTGTCTTGCGGGAAGAGAATCTTTGAACAAACTATTGCTGCGGGTGCACTCATGATAGATTGAGTAAGCATATGCAAGGCAAAGTATTTCTGTTGTACCGGGTCATTTCCTCCTAGGAAACCTACATAAGCGGCCAGTACAGATCCGGCGGTATTAGCCATGCCCCCCACCATAATACAGAGCATCTCCGACTTATTCATTCTATCCAAAAAGGGCCTAATCATCAAAGGCGCTTCAGTCTGACCTAGAAATATATTGGCTGCAGTAGACATACTTTCAGGTCCTGATATCCGTAATTTACTCAGTATAAGGGCAAATACATACACTATCTTCTGGAGTATACCTAAGTAGTAGAGTATAGAAGACATGGCTGCAAAGAATATAATATTTGGCAGTACTTGTATAGCAAACACGTAAGACCAGGTGCCAGTGGGGTTAGCCAATTTGCCGAAGATGAATTCTGTGCCCTTATGACTGAGATTGATTAGCTTGACAAAAGCATCCGAAAGAAACTGAAAAATCATCGTTACAAAAGGAACCTTAAGTATCAGAATCCCGAATATCAACTGGATTATCATCCCCGTGATCACTAACTTCCAGTCAATACCTTTACGGTTATTACTAAATATAAAACAAATGAGTAATAAAGCTACAAGACCTATGCTACCCCTTAAAAGTGAATTCCAATCAAACATGTAAGATTTTCTTTAGAAAATTTGATCTAACGGGGTACATCCATATGAACCCTAACAACCAAAGGTAATTATATTATCAATTTCTAAACCATTCCTGACAGCTCCCACCTAATACAATTTGAGAAATTTATATCTTTCGGGCATATTTCAGTGAGTAGCTATATGATAGAAAATTTATCTCTGCGAGAAAAACCTTTTGTGATCGGTATTACAGGAGGAAGTGGCTCGGGTAAGACCACCGTCTTACGCGAACTTGCCAGAGGGTTCGGACCGGGTGATCTGAGTGTGATGTCAATGGACAACTATTATAAAAGTAGGGAGGAACAGGAATATGATGACCAAGGTGTCCAAAATTTTGATCTTTTCAGTTCTATAGATACAGAAGCGTTTTATCAAGATATCCTTGTCCTGATAAATGGTAAACCTGTTTCTATAACCGAGTATGGCTTCAATAATCACCATCACCAGCCTAATATCATCAGGATTGAACCTGCTCCCGTACTAATTTTAGAGGGAATTTTCTTATTTCATATGTCTCAACTCGATCCAATTATTGATCTGAAGATATTTGTGGAAGCCAAGGATGCAATCAAGATAATCCGGCGCATCACAAGAGATAAAAACGAGCGTAACTATCCGGTGGACGATGTTCTGTACCGTTATGCAGCCCACGTCGTGCCTGCCTATGAGCAATATATAGCCCCTTATAAAGAGAGAGCAGATATAATCATTAATAACAACGATAAAACTGGTTCAATCATAAAGGTCATTAGATCATTTCTGCATTGGGAAGTACAACAGAAAGGTAAAAGAAGTAATGTAAAAAATGGATAAACTAACCCGGATAGGCGTTTTGGGTGGCGGACAATTGGGCCGCATGCTTCAGCAAGTAGCCACTCGCTGGAACTGGCCGGTTTTCTGCATGGACAAAAGCACTGATAGCCCTGCAGCACTGTACAGTGAATACTTCACCACCGGAGATATCAACAGTTATGACGATGTGATGGCCTTTGGTGGAGACAAGGATATTCTTACCGTCGAAATAGAACATGTAAACATCGAAGCTCTATTCGATCTAGAGAAGGCCGGGAAGGAAATTCATCCAAATCCAACTGCACTTAGTTTGATTCAAAATAAGTGCAAGCAAAAGGATTATTACAAAGCAAATCTCATTCCCAGTTCCCCACATTTCAATTTTGATTCAAGGTTAGAGGCTATTGATTTGTTTGATAAAGGGATCATCAAATTACCCTGCATATATAAATCAGCTGAGCTGGGTTATGATGGCAAAGGGGTAAGGTTGATATCAAATCGTCAAGACATTGAGGAGTTACCTGACTTGCCCGGATTGTTTGAAGAAAAGATAAATATCAAAGCAGAGCTAGCGCTGAGTGGATGTGCCAACGCAGACGGCGAACTAGTTTTTTTCGAACCTGTGACAATGACTTTTGACCCGGAAACACATATTCTCTCAGATGTGTATTGCTTTCCCGGCGCATTAGAAAAATACAGACCCGAACTTGAAAATATCGCTACTAAATTGATTAAAGGCTTGGCAATAAAGGGTTTGCTTGCTGTTGAATTTTTCTTGAATCAGGAAGATCAACTCATAGTAAATGAGATCGCACCCCGTCCGCACAATAGTATGCATCACACCATTGAAAATTCTACAACGAATCAGTTTGAACAACACCTTAGAGGAATAGGAAATATGCCGCTTGGACTTACTTCTACATTGACATCTGCCATTATGTTCAATATTATCGGTAGAAGCGAGAAGTTGGTTGAAGCTGATTGGCCGGGATTTAGGGAGTGCCTGAATATACCCGGTTGCCACATACATCTGTACGGAAAGAAAGTGAACAAACCGGGCCGAAAGATGGGCCATATTACCTTGACAGGAAATGATATGACTAGCTTAAAAGAGAATCTGAAAAAAGTTAAAAATACTTTTGATCATGAATAATACAAAGCCACTGGTTGGCATCATTATGGGTTCAGACTCCGACTGGCCGGTGATGAAGGCTGCCGCTGAGATACTATCTGAATTTGACATTTCTTATGAAACAAAGGTAGTATCCGCCCATAGAACTCCTCAGGAAATGTTGGCTTATGGCACTGACGCTTACAAGATGGGAATGAGAGTCATCATTGCAGGTGCAGGTGGGGCTGCACATCTCCCAGGTATGATTGCCGCTGTCAGTATTCTTCCGGTCATCGGCGTACCGGTTAAGTCATCTAACTCTATCGATGGATGGGATTCAGTTCTTTCAATATTGCAAATGCCTAAAGGAGTTCCAGTTGCTACTGTGGCTCTCGATAATGCTACCAATGCGGGATTACTGGCTGTTCAAATATTAGCGACGTCTAATTCTGAATTGTGCAATAAACTGATAGAATATAAAAATAAACTCAGAGAGCAAGCCTTATCTAAGAAGTTGGATTGAATTCGTTTAGAATACTAATGGAGCCAATAATGAATCAATCGGTCTTTACGAACTGTATCAAATATTTTTTTCTGATGCTAGTTAGTTTACTAATGGCATGTCAGGGAACTAAAAGAATCAAATCGGGTGCAGACGCCTTTGCTGCGGGAAGGTATTGGCAGGCAACTCAACTATTGTCTAAAGAGTTTGAAATGGCAAAATCTGAGGAATCAAAATTTCGAATTGCCTTTCTTTCTGCGGAGAGCTTTGAACACATGAATCAGCCATATGAAGCGCTACAATGGTATGAACAGACTCGTAGAATAAAATCTGATGATGCGTTAACAGAGTTGCGATACGGATATGCACTTAAAAGTGTGGGAAGGTATGAAGAGGCTAAAAGTCAATTTGAGGCACTAGGCAAGCAGCTAAATGATCCGAATAGATTTAGAAATGAGATAATAGCCATAATAAATGCTTCCGATTGGGAACGTGATAAATTAACCAACCAGTTCAGTATTGCTATAGCTCCTTTCAATTCATTGAGCGCAGATTATGGCACAACCTTCGATAGTCTAGGTAAGATCTATTTCGCATCTGACAGGGTAAATGATCATGATCAAGTATATCTATGGACTGGCAGATCATATGCCAAAATATATAAGTCTGATTCGAGTAGCGCAATAAGTAGAGAAATCTATAGTTTTGTAAATCAAGTAGATATAAATACAGGATTATTGACGTTTTCTCCTGACTTCAATCAATTAGCTTATTGCAAATGTATCGGAGAAGAGAAAACCGACGCCAAGTGTAAAATCTATTATTCTCAGAGAAAAGGAACGGGTTGGACAGATGCCTATCCACTGAACTTCATCATAGATTCATTGAATTATCTAAGCCCGGCCTTTGACAAAGAGGGTCAGGGTATTTTCTTTTCAATGGAAGATCCTAAATTAAACACAGGATTTGATATCTATTTTTCGAAGCGAGCAGGCAATGAATTTATGCCTCCTGAGCGTTTGTCTGAATCAATAAATACATCTTTTAATGAAAAATATGTATCTGTAAACCAGGATACTTTGTACTTCGCTTCTGATAATAATATCGGCATGGGTGGTCTGGATATATATAAGACTTATCTGATCAACGCTAAGTGGACGCCTCCGATCAACCTTAAAGCCCCTGTTAACAGCGCGTTTGATGACTTTGCATTCGTAGTCGATCCCTTCTTCAAGCCCACTTCTGACATTCTTGAGAAAGGCTATTTTAGTAGCAATCGTCCGGGTGGTCTAGGAAATGATGATATCTACACCTTTACAAAAAGAAATTTAATACCAAAAACCAAGATAGATACGCCTTCTATCGTGATCCGAGGTGTAGCATATAAGCTCAATATTTACGTCAATGGATTCGGTGTTAAAAATGGACAGGAGACTCAAAATCCAGCCGATTTGGTCGCCTTAAATCAAGGTACAGTGCAGATAACACAGCAAGATGTACTGGATACTACCCTATTTACCAATCCAAGAGGATATACCTCAGCGACTATTGACATTCTAAATCCAATTACTCTGTATATAAGACATGAAGGCTATCTAAAGTCCTCTAGGTATATCGATCCGGCAAAATTAAGGACAGATTCTTCAAAGCAAGTGCAGGAGCTCACTCTCATCATCAACCTCCACCCCATTCTGTATAATCAAGAATTTGTAATCAACAACATCTATTACGACTACAATAAATACAATATTCGCCCTGATGCGGAGCCGGCTCTGGATGAGCTGGTAGCCCTGCTAAAACTGAATGATGCCTTTAAAATTAAAATTGCATCACACACCGACTGTCGTGGGACTGAATCATATAATCAAAAACTTTCCAGCCAAAGAGCACATTCAGTCGTAGAATACTTGATCAAAAATGGAATAAAGGCTGACAGGCTGACATCTCAGGGTTATGGCAAATCAAGGCCACTGAGCAATTGCAAATGTGCTGAATGCACTGAGGATCAATATCAACTCGATCGAAGGACGACTTTCCAACTAATCAGATGATCAACTTAAAAAATGAATCTTATCTTTACAACCGGAATAATAAATATAAACTCACAAAAATGAATAGGAAATATTGGTTATTTGGTCTATTAATTGTGGCCGCTATTGTCAGCAGACTAATACCTCATATGCATAACTTCTCACCGATTTTGGCGATCTCACTATTTGGCGCTGCTTATTTTCAAAATAAAAAAGTGGCGCTTGTGGTTCCCCTTGCCGCTACTTTTCTAAGTGATGTATTGCTAAGGCAGTTTGTATATCCGGATTACGCACTTTTCTATGAAGGTTGGTATTTTCAGTACATAGCTTACCTATTGATCGTTATTTCGGGTCTAGGCATCTTTAAAAAGGTCAATTTAGGCCGTATCGCTTTGGGTACATTGTCCGGAACAATCTTGTTCTTTCTGGTCAGTAATTTCGGCTCATGGTTGGCTTTGGCCATGTATCCCAAGACCTTATCCGGACTGGTCTCAGCTTACACCGCCGGAATACCGTTTATCCAGGGAACCTTCCTGAGTACAGTACTATACTCTGTGGTCTTATTTGGCGCTTATAGGTTGTACGCCAGAAAGTTCTCTGTCGCTACGAGTGACATTCAGGGCGCTACTATTTCCAGCTAGAGCTGTAAATACACATTCACTTGCTCAGTAATGGGTGAAGTCACTTTCATTTTATCCTAAATATATATCCACCTTCTTCAGTGAGGAATATGGTAGTGATCAATCTATTTATTTACATCTATAAGTTATTTTCTCTACGAGCCTGATATAGTAGCTAGATGATCCGGTTCATTCTAATTATTGTACCTCGGGTACTCGTGTTGTCAGCGAAATAGGACTTCAGTCGAACTCTGGTCTAAGGTCTCGTAAGAAATATTTAAGCAGGTTAAATACTAGATATAGCTCCGTTCACACTCACCGCAACAAGGTCACCGAGCCGGCTTGTGTCTTTACCTCATTGTT
>DAOLZQ010000001.1:0-179931 GCA_035426385.1 Saprospiraceae bacterium | reverse complement strand
CCAAAGAACAAAGCGAAGCGACCCAAAGACTAAAGCAGCTATCAGCTATCAGCCATCAGTTCTAAAATGCTAAAATAAATCATCTATCCCATACCGCAATTGAAGTCTGAAATCAGATCTTAAATTACCCTGGATCAAATCATTCCCACTACCTACGGATTGTTGATTGGTGTATTTAGTGATATTATAAGCCGCGTCGAGTGTGAGCCCAAAACGAAATTTATATCGTCCTCCGATATTTAGCCTATTTCCGGTACCATAGAATGGTGTATTTCGACTATCATAGGCTACATAGTGCTCATATGCGTAAATCCGGCTATCATAAGAATCCGAATTAAAATTAGTGAAGCGTAGATAACCACTCACCGGCTTGCCCAAGGGCCGTGCCCACAGTTCTTGATAAAATAAGACGCCGTGATTTGCTGACGTCTGAGATTGGAGTTGATACTGCATCCATTCTAGTCTGGAACTCCAGGTCAGGAACCCGGCTATTTTCTGGTTAAAGTGCATTCTTACATTCAGCTTTTTCCTTTCCACCAGCGAGGAAATGATGTCTGTAGATGGTCCATCAATTTGTTCATTTGAAAACTTTATTTGGACATAAGTATCCCATTGTCTTCGCTTCTGATAAGCTACTTTGAATAAGAAATCTTTTCCCACAGAGGGTGCAGAGGCCTGAAAGATCGCCCATCGGTGTTTGTAAAAATCAGCAAACGCATTCAAAACCAAGTATGGAATCGGTCTGAGTTCTATGCCGGTATAGAGTCCTTCTTCATTGGTCGTCTCTGAATTATCGGCAAAGGCATTTCCATGAAGTGCATAATATTCAGGTGCCAGGTTGCGATATAGAAATACCACCGAAGCTTTCGGATGCAGGCCTATCAGTGCGCCCTGCATGAAAGCAGGAGCAAGGGTTGAATTTACTGCAATCTCACCGAAGAGGTGCACATTGCTAATGGTGTAGCTGTAATCCATGCTATTGTTCCACGCTGTCTTGCCCGAGAAATAATACTTATTGTACAGTTGTGGCTTAACCTGATATGGTTGATCCAATCGATCATAGATTGAGTTTGCACTGATTGATAATCGTTTTTTATACCATTTTACCGAGCCTCCTGCAGTGAGCTGACCGATCACCCCCTTATCCTCTATTTCGGAGCGGTTACGATGTAGCCCGGAAGTCTGGAATGACGTAAAGAAGTATTCTCTGTCTTCTGCATCCAGTGTATCAGGAGCGATTATATTCCCATCAGTCTGCCTGTAAGAGATCAGACCAAGTATCTTCAAGTGCTTGCCGGGACTCAGTTCTATTCCCGCACCCCTCAGTGCATCTATCTCGTTTATGCCAGTGGAAGGGCGCAGGCCGCCGGCCGCTTTCTTGACATTGGTGGTGAAAGAACTTTTGCCAAATCCATATCCTGAGTACATCACCAGGCCCTGACCCATGCTGGCTTGAAAATCACCTAATACTACTCTGGAGATCAAGCGGTTTACTTTTTGCACATCCACATGGAAGGAGATAAAATCAAAGTAAAGCGGATTATATTCCCTTGAGAATGGCTCACCCTCATCCTTTTCCATTGCGAGGCCAACACTGACTCTCCCCGGCACGATATGTCTTAGGTTGATCATGAATCTATCCGGTGAACCCAGATAAGCGGGTGCGTCCCCTGTGAATCCTTTCTTCTCCTCAAGGCCTCTTACATACCGTATGAGTAACTGCTTGCGACCTTGATACAGCATGCTCAAGTGAAAGGGAGAATTGAAATCTTCATCGATTGACTTCAGAAATGGACGGATCCTTATGATGTCAGATATATCCAATCCAGACACTGATTGTAATTCCAGGAAATTAATGAAATCACCGTATAACTCTCTGTGTGTAATGATGTTCTGAACCTGTATCTCATCCAGAAGTCTAAACTCCAACAGTGCATTCAGGTCATCCCGGTTTAGATCGATCTTGCGCTCAAACAAATCCCCCAACCGCACAGCAAGATCATTGATCACATTGTCAGGCAGGTCGGGGTTGGCTACCATGATACTCTCCAGTGTGGCACCTATTACATCTTTGGCGGATTCGATTCCCTGTGCTTCTGAGCGATAGACTGAGTTGATCAGGCAGCAGATGAGTAATAAATATTTGAAAAACGATTTTAACATCCTTTATAAAATCTCGTGTGCCAATATTACAAGAATCCCGTTACATATAAAAAACCAATTTTCAATCTCAGAATAATGTTTGGAATTTATTTTTTGACATATGTTTCTAATTGAATATCAAAATAAAATTTGTTTTACCTTTGCAAAATATCTCCAAAAAATTATCTGCTATATGAATTACACTCGCTTCAATGCCATTGATTCTATTCAACACCGTTCTGAAATCGAATATACCACTCTTCCTGAAGATTCTAGGATAACCAGCTACTTTGGCTCCAATGTCTTCAATGATCAGGTCATGAAAAAATACCTGATGGAAGATGCTTATCTGGCAGTAAAAGCAGCCATCCAATCCGGCAATAATCTCAATGGAGCAGTCGCAGATAAGGTAGCTGATGCAATGAAAATATGGGCGATGCAGATGGGCGCAACACACTATGCCCACTGGTTCCAGCCGCTTACAGGCAAGACGGCCGAAAAGCACGATTCATTTTTCACTATCACCCCTGAAGGTCTGATCACCGAAGAGTTTGGCGGCAAAGAATTGGCACAGCAGGAACCGGATGGCTCCAGCTTCCCCGGCGGTGGTCTAAGGACTACCTTTGAAGCACGCGGCTATACAGCCTGGGACCCCTCCTCCCCCGCTTTTATTCTTGAAGTGGGAGAAGGTAAGACACTATGTATTCCCACTATCTTTGTAACCTACGCAGGCGAAGCGCTTGACTTCAAGCTACCGCTACTCAAATCAATACACCACCTAGAGTCAGCCGCAGTTGCGGTATGCCAGTATTTTGATACTGCTATAAATAAAGTAAACATCACGCTAGGTTGGGAGCAAGAATATTTTCTCATCGATAAGGACTTCTTCGAATCCAGACCTGATCTGCTACTGACTGGTCGAACCCTATTGGGTTCACACAGCAAAAAAGGGCAACAACTCGAAGATCATTATTTCGGGTCTATTCCGGAACGTGTGTACAATTTTATGCGAGATGTAGAGATAGAATCCCACAGATTGGGCATTCCGGTACGTACACGACACAATGAAGTTGGGCCGGGCCAGTATGAGATGGCACCTATGTATGAGGATGTCAATATAGCCAATGACCACAATCAGCTACTGATGGATCTGCTGGAGCGCATCAGCCGCCGTCATAAACTGGCAGTGCTGATGCACGAAAAGCCCTTCGATGGCGTCAATGGCTCCGGAAAACACAACAACTGGTCGATGAGCACCAATACCGGTAAGAACTTGCTTTCACCGGGTAATAATCCGGGCAAAAATTTACGATTTCTAACTTTCTTCGTGAACACTATCCGGGCAGTTTATGAGTATGCGGATTTACTGCGAGCCAGCGTAGCGTCTGCCTCCAATGACCACCGCCTGGGTGCCAACGAAGCTCCTCCGGCTATCATGTCCGTCTTTGTAGGTTCTGCGCTATATGAAGTACTGGAATTTATAGGTGCGGGAGTGGCCATTGAGAAGGATTCAGTAGGTGAGGTACTCTCATTAATGTCAAAAATACCTGATCTGGCTAAAGATAATACAGATAGAAACAGAACTTCTCCCTTTGCTTTTACCGGAAATAAGTTTGAAATGCGAATGGTCGGTTCAAGTATGAACTGTGCAGCACCTATGACTATACTGAATGTCATCGTGGGCAGACAACTGATCAGATTCAAAGGTGAAGTAGATAAACTAATCAAAAAAGGAATTGAGCAGGATACTGCCCTACTCACTATCATCAAGCAATACATCAACGAATCTAAGCCCATCATATTCGAAGGTGACGGATATAGTGAAGAGTGGAAGAAAGAGGCCAAAAAGCGCGGGCTCAGCAATACCCCTAATACGCCGGAAGCACTTAAAGTATATAAAACTAAAAAAGTAAGAGACCTATTTACTACTACCGGACTATTTTCTGAAGCAGAAATGGATGCCCACTATGAAGTGATGTTTGAGACCTATTCGTTGAAGATGGATATTGAAGCCAGGACACTCGTAGATCTAAGTAGAAATATGGTTCTACCTGCTGCACTTGCTTACCAGACGAAGGTTGCTAAGAACATCGCGCAATTAAAAAATGCAGGGATGTCAGAAGATACTCATACCGGGCAGACCAAACTACTGAAAAACTTGTCCAAACTGATCGAGCGGCTCATAGAGGTTACTGATAAACTGGACCACTCAATAAATAAAACGCATAAATCCGATTTTGAGGATACTGCTCATGCATTTTGCTATAAAGTAAAACCGCTGATGATGGACCTACGTACAGTCTCAGACGAGTTGGAGCTCATTATCGAAGATTCAATGTGGCCATTAGCCAAATACCGTGAGATGATGTTTATTCGTTAATAAACATAAGACCCAAAAGTCCCACCATTTTAAATAAGTAGATGATCCCGGCCCACAAGCCGGGATTTTCTATCTTAGCAGGTAAGACAACAGTACATTAGCGCATGATTCCAAATCAAACCGTAGAAGAAATATTCAATCGGGCCCGGATAGAAGAGGTAGTAGGTGATTTTCTTACACTTAAGAAGCGTGGTGTTAACCTCCTTGGACTGTGCCCCTTCCACAATGAAAAGACACCATCCTTTACTGTATCGCCAGTCAAGAATATTTTTAAATGTTTCGGTTGTGGTCGTGCCGGTACTCCAGTCGGCTTCATCATGGAGCACGAAAACCTCAGCTATGTAGAGGCACTCAGATATCTGGCTGCCAAGTACAATATCACCATCGTCGAGAAGGTGTATACCGATCAAGAGAAAGAAGAAACCCAACACAGAGAATCTCTACTCCTCATCAATGAGTATGCCACGACTCACTTTCATGCCAATCTGATGCAGAGCGAATATGGCAGAGCTGCAGGACTCTCCTACTTTCAATCCAGAGGCTTTACAGCGGATACGATAGTTAAATTCAAGTTGGGCTTTGCCTTCCCGGATGGAAAAGACTTGTATCAGCACGCGGTAAATAATGGCTACAAGCCGGAATTTCTCGAAGAGATTGGTCTGGTGACTGCACAGAAAAAGGATTTCTTCATCAATCGAGTGATGTTTCCGGTATTTAATCTTTCAGGCAGGATAGTCGGCTTTGGTGGACGCACCCTCTCCACCAGTGAAAATGTACCCAAATACCTCAATTCACCAGAGTCTGAGATATACAACAAGAGCCAATTGCTCTACGGATTTTATCAGGCGCGTAATGCCATCAAGAAAGCAAACGACTGCTACCTGGTTGAGGGTTACACGGATGTATTGTCACTTCATCAGGCCGGTATAGAGCTCGCAGTGGCTTCATCAGGCACCAGCCTCACTTTCGATCAAGCTCGGCTCATATCACGCTTCTCAGAGCAGGTCACCATACTGTATGATGGCGACAGCGCCGGCATAAAAGCAGCGGTTCGCAGTATAGAAATATTGCTGGCGCAGAACCTCAATGTTTATGTAGTCATCCTACCGGAGGGCAATGACCCGGATTCATACCTGCAGGAATTTGGCGCTCAAAAACTAAAGGACTTCATCGATGAACATAAAAAGGATTTTATTCTGTTTAAAATTCAAGAGATCAATGCGGAAGCCAGACAAGACCCCATCAAGAAAATTGCGCTGCTCAAGGATCTCATTCATCTGATCGCAGCTATACCGGATCACTTGAAGCGCACTGTGTATGCGGGCACTTGTGCCCAGCTACTCGATGTAGATGAAAAAGTCATCATCCAGGATATTGAAACCCAGGTCAGGAAAAACCTGGAAAAGGATAAACTCGAGCAACTACGTGATAAACGGAATAATGGACCAACACAAACTCAATCTCAAAAAAATGAAATTGAGACTTCGGATATTCCATTTCTCAATGAATTATTTCACGATCTGATCATCTACGGTGAAAAAGAATATTTACCTGAGGCGAATACGACAGTCAAAGAGTATCTACTGAGAGAATTAGAACAGAATGAATACTACATTGATCACCCCATGTATCAGGCGCTTTTGAAAGAATACCAGTCGAGAAATGCCTCCGGTGAGTCAAACGACATCCAGTTCTATCTAAATCATCCCGATCCTGAGATCAGAAAGCTGATGATTTCCTGGTTGGACCCCGGCTATGAATATTCACCAAACTGGTTGGTAAAGCATCAGATGCCACTCCACTATCAGCCCATGCCGGATAAGAACTATGTCAATAATATTCACAATGCTATGCTGTACTTTCGGCGTGCGATCTATGATCATCTGAACCAGGAAAACCAACAGAAAATAGCAAAGCTCTTCAAGGAAAATTCGCTGAATGACGTTGAGATCCAGTTGCGTACACAGATTCTGATAGATCAGGAGCGAAAAAAACTATACGATGAGCTGGGCCTCGTTGTCAATAAATGGATAGCACCGCCGATGAATAATAATTAAATCCAAAAGAACCAAATCCAATATAAAAACGTATTGACCGACCTAAATATCCTCAAATTCACTCTCAAAGTGGCTTCGGTAAAAGTCCAATTGGCTTAATAAGCGGTTGTTTTCTATCTGAAGGTGTTTCATCCGCTCCAGTGTGTAAAATAAAGATTCAATTCCGGGCATATTGATACCCAGCTCGTCATGCCAGCGGCTGAACTGCTCCAGATAATTTAGTTGCTCGCTTTCCAACTGGCCGGGATGCTCGCGGGTCAAATCATCCAACATACCTGCCTCTAATAGCCCGGACACGAAATCAGGCGAAAACTGATAAATGTGAATACATTCTTCTATTGAAATAAATTCTGCTTTCATTTATCTGACTTTGAAAGTTCTTCGAATAGCTCTTGCTGTCGAGCGGTAAGTTTTGTGGGTATCTTTACCTTAAATGAGACAAACAAATCACCAGATTCACCCGATTTCTTGTACTTTGGAAATCCCTTGCCCTTGAGTCTCACACGGGTGTCATTTTGTGTACCGGGTTTGACCTTGATTTTGACGGTGGAGTCTAGTGTATCCACCATCACATCGCCGCCTAAAACTGCGGTGTAGAGATCAAGTTCTTTATCAACATACAGATCGTCATTCAGTCTCTTAAACTGTGGATCGGGTGTAATCTTAAAGGTAATGTATAGGTCACCTGCCGGGCCATTATTCACACCGGGCTGTCCATAGCCCTTCAGTTTGATTTTTTGCTCATTGCTTACGCCCGCAGGGATGTTAATACGGATTGATTTACCTTCTATGGTGAAGGTCTGCTGGTGAGTCGTCGAGGCTGACCGCAATGGTATTTCCAGATGGGCTTCCAGATCAGCACCCTTGAAGCGTGAAGAGCCGCCACCGGATCCTCGTCCTGTAGAACGCCCGCCGGCTGCTCCGCCAAACATAGACTGGAAAAAGTCAGAAAAGTCTTCGCCCTCAAACTGACTTGAGAACCCACCCTGACCACCACCAAAATCGTACTGCTGCTGCTGATATTGTCTCTGACCTTGCTGTTGCTGACGGGCACGTTCATACTCTTCACCGTGCTCCCAGTGCTCACCATACTTGTCGTATTTCTTCCGCTTTTCAGGATCAGAGAGTACTTCGTTGGCTTCGTTGATCTGTTGAAATTTGTGGTGTGCCTCCTTGTCGCCGGGATTCATGTCAGGGTGATGCTTACGCGCTAGTTTTCTAAAAGCCTTTTTTATCTGGTCCTCAGTAGCACTCTTCTCTATACCCAGTATTTTATAATAATCTATGTACGCCATGTGGAATTCAATATAGTTCGACCATAAAGTATATGATTGACTCTATTTAATTGCTTATTCAGGCTTATTGTTCAAATTGCAAGTGGATCATGGGAATTTCTAATGTTTTCTTTCCTAATAACTCTTCAATACGCTCGGTCAGAACTATTTTCGTAATAATTTATGAAAGCCTGATTGACCACTTTATTTCCTCCGGGAGTGGGATAATCTCCAGAGAAATACCAGTCTCCGGTATTGTCCTTGCAAGCCTTGTGTAATCCATCGATTGTCTGATAAACCACCTCTACTTCAAAAGTGAGATTCTTTGGCTTGACTATTTGAGCTATTTCATCGCTTATTTGCTTGTCTGAGTAAAGTGCATACAACTCCTTGACATGATTCACGATTTCTTCTTTAGGCTTATTCTGCTGAGCTTTACACTTGTCATAGCAATCGGAAATCATCGATGCTTTATCATCCTTGTGAAGTAATGCGATTAACGCTTGAAAAGCGACAAATGATTTCATCACTGACATATCGATACCATAACAATCCGGGTACCTGATCTGTGGAGCAGATGAAACGATAATGACTTTCTTTGGAAATAGTCGGGCTACAATACTGAGGATAGAGTCACGTAACGTCGTGCCACGCACGATAGAATCGTCCAGCAACACTAGAGTATCTTCACCATTTCTCACGATACCATAAGTCACATCATACACGTGGGCTACCAAATCACCCCGGCTGGCAGTATCTGCTATGAAGGTTCTGATCTTGGCATCTTTGACTATCAGTTTTTCAGTGCGTACCCGTGCTTTGAGAATGTTGGAGAGTTTCTGAGCATTTACCTCCGTGCCCAATTCCAAGATTCGCTCTTTTTTATGTTGATCCAGCAGATAATCAAGTCCATCTACCATACCATAGAAGGCTGTCTCAGCCGTATTAGGAATATATGCAAAGACGGTATTTTCAAAATCATAGTTTACCGCTTTCAGTATGGGCTCAGCCAAGGTACGGCCCAATAATTTTCGCTCCAGATAAATGGTTCTGTCATTTCCTCTGGAGAAATAAATGTGTTCAAAACTACACGCCTTCCGAGGCGCAACTTCGGCAAACGGATGAATAACCAACTGGCCATCACGGCGCACAATTAGTGCATGAGCAGGCGGGACTTCCTTTACATTCTTATATCTGACACCAAAAGCAGTTTGGATTGCCGGTCTTTCGCTAGCTACTACTACCACTTCGTCATCTTCGTAATAGTAGGTCGGCCGAATTCCATTTGGATCGCGTACCACAAATGCATCTCCTGTGCCGATCATACCCAGCATTGCGTAGCCGCCGTCCACTTTTTTAAAGGAACGTGTCAAGACTTTAGTTAAATCTAGGTTTTCCGCAATGCGCTCACTTATGTCCTTGTTATTCAGACCTTCATGCTTATATTGTTCAAACAATTCTTGAACTTCAGCATCCAGAAAATGGCCAATTTTCTCCATCATCGTGACTGTGTCACTGCGCTCCTTTGGGAACTGACCCAGAGAGATTAATTCCTCAAACAGCTCATTGGTATTGGTCATATTAAAGTTGCCCGCCATCACCAGATTCCGGGTCATCCAGTTGTTCTGTCGCAGGAAAGGATGACAAGTTTCGATGGTATTGATTCCATGTGTACCATATCGTAAATGTCCCATCAGGACTTCACCTGTATAAGGAATATTATTCTTTAACCAGTCAGCATCCTTTATTTGTTCAGGAGTCAGGTGATTGAAATGCTCATAAATACCCTGAAATAAGTCCTCCAGATAATTCGACGCGATACTTCTTTTCCTGGATATGAAACGCGATCCCGGCTCAGGAAAGAGCTTGATAGTGGCCATACCGGCACCATCCTGACCTCTGTTTCGCTGCTTTTGCAACATGAGATTAAGCTTATTAATCCCATACAGAGCAGTTCCGTATTTCTCCTGATAATATTTCAGTGGCTTCCTGAGGCGAATGAGTGCGATACCGCATTCATGCTTGATTGGGTCACTCATTAAGTAAACTTAGTTTTTGTGGTAAGAAGCCGCAAAATTAACCTTTATTTCTATTAAAGAGTCATCTGATATCCTAACTAATGTTAATTAGAATGGACTGAATAGCGGGCTCTAGTCCTGCTATCTCAGTGCCCCCGGCGCTGGCCTGGGTGGCAGAACCTCCACCACCTCCATTGATGAGGGGTGCAGCCGTCTTGACCAGCTGAGCTGCATTCAGGCGACCGGATTTATTGAGATCATCAGTTATATTTACCTGCAGCTGCGCTTTACCATTGGCGGTATTACCCAGTATGACAATTCCCGAGGTGAGCAGGCCCATTAGATTATGTCCCAGCGTCTTAAAGAGCTTAGCGTCATCGACGTCCACTATTTTGTGGACCACCTGAAGACCATTGATATACTGCATAGAATCTGCTAATTCAGTCTGCAATTGATTCACTGCATCTACTTTGAAGCGTTCGAGTGATTTCTCCAGTTGCTTGTTTGCTTGGAGAAGTTGTTCCACCTTGGCTACTGCATCTTTAGGATTGCCCAGTGCATTGAGCAATTCATTTTGATTTTCTAATTTTCCATTAATCCAATTCAGTGCATGCGAGCCACTCAGCGCTTCTACCCTTCTGACGCCTGCTGCTATGGCTGTTTCTGAACTTATCTTGAAGGTGCCTATATCTCCGGTAGAGCCCACATGTGTACCACCACAAAGCTCCATCGAATATTCCGGATCGATGATTACCACACGCACTTCATCACTATATTTCTCTCCGAAGAGCGCCATAGCGCCGATTTTCATTGCTTCATCTTTCGCCATGAGTTTAATGACTACCGGAATATTCGCTCTGATTCTTTCATTAACTATTGATTCCACTTTACTTATCTCCTCAGGCGTCATTTTTGCAAAATGTGAGAAATCAAATCTAAGATAATCTGGAGCCACCAAGCTACCCTTTTGGGCCACATGCTTGCCCAATACACTTCGAAGCGCAGCATGAAGTAAATGAGTTGCTGTATGGTGATAGGTTATATTCTTTCGCCGCTCTGCATTGACAGTTGCTCTTAGCTCTACTGAGGGATCTTGGGGCAAGCGATCTGTGAAATGAACGATGAGATCGTTCTCTTTCTTAGTGTTCAACACAGGTATTGATTCATCACCATAGGTGAGCAGGCCTGTATCACCTAGCTGACCACCACTCTCAGCATAGAAAGGCGTATTCTCAAGTACGATTTGGTATCCTTCCTTGTCTTTCTGGACAAACTTGCGGTATTTGGAGATTTTTGTTTTAGACTCCAACTGGTCATAGCCTACGAAGGTGGAAGAGTCCACCGCGTGTATTTCTACCCAGTCTTCATTGTTGATCTGAGCTGAGGCACGACTTCGACTCTTTTGTTCCTGCAGAGCGCGTTCAAACCCTGGCTCATCTATCTCAAGGTTCTTCTCCTGTGCCATGAGGCGGGATAGATCCACCGGAAATCCAAATGTATCCATCAGTTCAAATACTTTATCACCCGCCAGTACTTTATCTGCCTCTACAGCATATGCGTCAAACCTTTTGATACCGCTCTCAAGTGTACGCAGAAAAGCTGCTTCCTCTTCTAGTATTACCTTGGCTACAAAACTTTGCTGCAATGCCAATTCGGGAAATATATCCGCATACTGTGTAGCAAGCAGAGGAACGAGTTGTGTCAATAAGGGCTCGTTGTACTCTAAGTAGGTGTAATAATAGCGTACCGCACGTCTGAGTATCCGCCTTATGACATAGCCCGCTCCGGTATTTGACGGCAACTGACCATCAGCTATCGTAAAGCAGATAGCCCTAATGTGGTCTGCCAGAACCCGGAAGGCAATATCAGGCTTATCATCACCTGCAGTATATTTTTTGCGCGTTATTGTAGCAACTAGATCAATGGTAGGCGTAAAAATATCGGTATCATAATTTGAATTTTTACCTTGAAGAACCCGTACCAATCGTTCAAATCCCATACCTGTATCTACGTGATTGGCGGGTAATTTCTCCAGGCTGCTATCTCTGAGTCGATTAAACTGTATAAATACATTATTCCAAATCTCGATCACCTGAGGATGATCATTATTGACGAGAGAAGCGCCATTTACTAAACTTCGCTCATCATCCGACCGACAATCAATGTGAATCTCGGTACACGGACCGCAAGGACCTGTGTCTCCCATCTCCCAAAAGTTATCTTTTTTATTTCCCCATAGAATCTGGTCGTCGGGTAAATATTGCTTCCAATAAGCACGTGATTCACCATCGGCGGGGATTTGTTGCTTTTCATCCCCTTCGAATACGGTCGCATACATCCTGTCTACCGGAATTTTTAAGATGTCAGCAAGTAGTTCAAAACTCCATTGAATGGCTTCCTTCTTGAAATACCCCGCTTCCGGCTTCTCGGGATCCCCGATACTCCAGTTGCCTAGCATTTCGAACATGGTATGGTGATAGGTATCCACGCCCACTTCCTCCAGATCATTGTGCTTTCCACTCACCCTCAGACACTTCTGCGTATCGGCGATCCGATGCGCAGTAATCGCCTGATTACCCAGAAATAAGTCCTTAAATTGGTTCATTCCTGCGTTGGTAAACATAAGCGTAGGGTCATTCTTGACCACTATAGGAGCTGACGGAACGATCTTATGGCCTCTTTCTTTGAAAAAATCAAGAAATATCTGCCTTATCTGAGTAGAATTCATCTAGGGTAGTTTGTTTGTAATCAATGACTTGTACGATTTTTTCATAATTAAATTTTAAATATATTTTAATTTATAATAAAAGAAATATACATTTGTCCATCCCATTATATCGGCCTCTAGGTTTATCTAGATTTAAGATGATTCAATTGTTAAAATCTTTTGCGAGGCAAAAGTAAGAAACCAAAGGAAGGAGATATGCAGAAAAGCAAAAAATTTATACTGGATAGGCAAACGCTTTTATTTCACCCTGCAAAAAAAACTAATCACTTTAAGGCTTTATTCTTCACCTCACTTCTTCTACTTGGTGGCCTCATCTGGTACAGTTTTTCAAATTCTAATTCTATTGATGCTTCAGCAAATCCTCACGTAACTGCGGAATTCAATAAACTGAATCAAAAATATCAGGAGCTGAATGCGCAAATCCAGCAATATTCGCACAAACTGGAAGTACTCCATGATAAAGACGCCAATGTGTATAAGATGGTCTATGGCGTAAAGCCGGAAGATGAAAATATATGGCAAGGTGGTACCGGTGGTAAAAACCTGAACCGTGGTTTCTACAACAACCTCTGGAATTTTAATATCTCAAATATTGAAGACAAAGCAACCAAATTAGAGCACCAACTTCTGATGCAGAGTAAGTCACTGGATAATCTCTATAGTATGGCGAAGGACAAAGAAAAGTACTTCAACTCTATACCTAGTGTGATTCCGGTGGAGAAAGACCTGCTGCAGAGAAATGTGAACTTACTCTCCGGGTTTGGCAGAAGACTGCACCCCATCTTTAAGATCTGGAAAAAACACGAAGGACTCGATCTCACCTGCCCTAAAGGCACTTCAATAATAGCACCTGGTGCAGGTATTGTGAAGTCAGTCAATGGCCATGGTCGCGGGTATGGCAACCACATTGTAATCGACCACGGTTATGGATATGAGACGCTGTTCGCTCATTTATCTGCCATCAATGTCCATGAAGGCCAGAAGGTAGAAAGAGGTCAGGTAATAGGTAAAGTCGGCGAGACAGGATATGCCACAGCACCACATCTGCACTATGAAGTACACCAAAACGGCAGTCCGGTTAATCCAATTGATTTTGTCATGGATGGACTGACCACTGCAGAATATCAGACACTAATAAAACAGGCAGCCATAGAGGGTAAATCAATGGATTAATTCACAGCGTGATTTTTCCACAGCCCTTTACTTTCTTCGTCCTCTTATTTTCCCACAGCAATACATAGTTTTGTCCAGTCTGAGCGCCCCATTCAGTGGGAATCTTGCACTTACCTTCCGCCATAGTGACTACCGATTGTCTTTCGACCACGTTGTGATAAGTAACGGTGCGGCCTTTATTCTCGCCTCTTAAGATTTCGACCGTAGAGTCAGGGACTACTTGAATTAATCGAAAGTCGTCTCCTTCAGCCGACAAATTCTTGCTATGCAACAGAATATTTCCATCTGAGAAATGCAATTGGAGTAGTTCAATATCGGATTTGGAGGCAAACTTCTTAATTGATTTGAGAATTTTAGCCTCATCACTACCTACGTACTCATCGTTTGAATTGATGAAGACCTGCGGCGTATAAACACCTGAAGCAGCGAATACATTTACATAATCCCGCTGTCGGAGACTATTATAAGGATCGCTAAATACATCCTTCCAGCCCAAGCGATCCCAGTAGTCAACGTGCCAGGCAAGCAGTATATAACATTCATATGATCCATGTTTCGCAGCTAATTGGGACAACACTTCATCAGCGGCAGGGCAACTAGAACAGCCCTGAGAAGTGAATAATTCTAATAGAACTACTCCAGTATCTTGCAAGCTTTGAATGGGCTCAGATTTCACAGTAGACTGAGATACAGTCGAATGACATGACTGAGCAAAAATAAATAATAAGTAAATCAGATAGTTCATACAGTAATGTTCAAACAAATAACTCATTAAAGTGATTTGTGATTCCCTAAAACAATAAATAGCAATAAATTTGAAACCTAAACAATATTCATGATCAGTATCCAAAATTATATAGGTGGCAGAAATATTGACCCTGTAAATAAAAAATTTCTAGACAATTACAATCCGGCTACAGGAACTGTGTACGGACAGATTCCGGACTCAGATGCGCAGGATATAGAACTGGCAGTGGAAGCTGCAAAAAAAGTACAGGCGCAATGGGCTGCAGTGCCACTAGAACAGAAGTGTGATATTCTACTTAAGATCTCAACTCTGATTTTAGACCAATTAGACGCATTGGCAGAAGCGGAAACTATGGATAATGGAAAGCCACTCTGGTTATCCCGAAGAGTGGATATTCCCAGAGCAGCACAGAATTTTAAATTCTTTGCTACCGCTCTGATGCACTTTGCCTCTGAATCTTACTTCAGCCCACCCACTACCTACTCGACTATACACCGGGTGCCGGTGGGAATCGTGGGATGTATTTCTCCCTGGAATCTTCCTTTGTATTTATTTACCTGGAAGATAGCACCTGCCCTTGCCGCCGGAAATTGTGTCATTGCCAAACCATCAGAAGTAACTCCACTAACTGCTTCGCTGCTAGGAGAGATTTTTACCCAAGCAGGCCTACCTGATGGAGTGCTGAATATAATCCATGGTACCGGTCCCAAAGCAGGAAATGCCATCATTATGCATAAGGACATCAAAGCCATCTCATTCACTGGGGGCACTTCTACGGGAGCGCATATCGCGCGCTCTGTAGCACCTATGTTTAAAAAGTTATCACTCGAACTGGGCGGTAAAAATGCAGCTATCATCTGCAATGACTGTGACTACGAGCTGATGCTGCGGGACACTGTACGATCCAGCTTTACCAATCAGGGACAGATATGCTTATGTACTAGTCGATTGCTGGTCCAATCGGGTATATATGAGAAGTTCAAAACAGATTTTGTTCAGCTGGTCGAAGCACTCACTGTCGGTAATCCGAATGATCCGAATATAAGACAAGGAGCCATTGTATCCCAGAGTCACCTGGAGAAAATATCCAATGCTGTCAACAGAGCACGCTCTGAGGGAGGAATTATCCTCACAGGGGGTGAAATACTACATCCTCAGGGAATGGGTGGCTACTATTATAAACCTACTGTTATAGAAGGATTGGGGCCGGATAGTCTGACCAACTGTGAAGAGATCTTCGGCCCAGTTGTTACCCTACAGAGGTTTGACACCATGGAAGAAGCCATCACACTTGCCAATGCAACAGAATATGGCCTCGCCACTACTATTTGGGCCAGAGATACCAACACTATTCACTGCCTGTCTGAAGCATCAGAAGCGGGGATTGTTTGGGTCAATTGTTGGCTGATAAGGGATTTACGAACTCCTTTTGGAGGTGTTAAGAGTTCCGGTGTGGGCAGGGAAGGCGGATGGGAGGCAATGCGCTTTTTTACAGAAGCAAAAAGTATTACTCAGAAAATGGCATAAAAAAAGCCGTTCGAAAACGGCTTAGTAAATCTGTATTGGGTGAATTAACCTTTGACGCTATTTACCACAGCTTTGAAGGCATCCGGATGATTCATCGCGAGGTCGGCCAATGTCTTTCTGTTCAGAGTGATATTTTTCTGACTCATCTGATAGATAAAATTGGAGTAATTCAAACCTTCGGGTCTGACAGCAGCATTGATACGTGCTATCCACAACCTTCTGAAGGCTCTCTTTTTGTTTCTCCTGTCTCTGAAAGCATACATCATACCTTTATCTAAGGCATTCTTAGCTACTGTGTGGACTTTTGAACGTGCTCCAAAATAACCGCGTGCGGCTTTAAGAACTTTTTTTCTTCGTTGCCTGGAAGCAACTGAATTGACTGAACGTGGCATATGGTTTGATTTTTAGTACGATACAGGGTAATGATATAATCTTACTCTGGCCTGTATCCTCGTTAAATAAAATGATTACTTATTTTAAGCCGAGCATTACTTTCACTCTTCTTTCATCGGCCTTACTTACTGTAGTAGAGTCCCTTAGCGCCAATTTAGCGCGCTTGCTTTTATTACGCATCATGTGCGACGTGTAAGCCTGAAATCTTTTGATTTTACCGGAGCCTGTCACTTTGAAACGTTTCTTGGCACTGGAGTGTGTCTTTACCTTTGGCATAATCTGCTTAACTGATTTTAATTAAGGGTGCAAAGATATACATCTTTGTGAACTTTAAATAATTATATTAAAAAATTCTTTACTGCTTATTTGCCCAGCTTATAATCACCACTCAATACATCCCGGCTATTTCCACCCACAAATATTTTAAAGTCTCCTGGTTCAGCTGAAAATTCTAACTTACTATTATAAAACTTAAAATCATCCAGCGTCATATCAAATTGAACCACTTTAGATTCACCAGGCTGAAGGTATATCTTGGAAAATTTCTTCAACTCCTTTACAGGACGCGTGATGGAGGCTACCAGATCTCTGATATATAGTTGTACCACTTCGGCACCCGATGTTTTCCCTGTATTGGTGAGAAGGATACTTACTTCTACACTGCCACGAGTTTTACCGGGCTTTATCTTCATATCGGTATAGCTAAATGTAGTATAGCTCAAACCATATCCGAAAGGATACAATGGCTCATTAGTTACATCGAGGTAGTTGCTTTGGAATTTCTGAAACCAAGGAGAGATCAATGGCCTGCCTGTATTCTTGTGTGCATAATACAAAGGTATCTGACCGACATTCTGAGGAAAAGTACTGGTTAATTTTCCTCCAGGATTCACTTTTCCGGTCAACACATCTGCTATCCCCCTACCCGCTTCAGTTCCTCCAAACCACGTATTTAATATAGCCGGGACATTGACATCTTCCCAGGTCAAAGTCAATGGCCTTCCGGTAAAAAGTACCAGCACTACCGGCTTTCCAGTTTTCAGCAATTCCTTGAGTAAATCCTGCTGTGCCTTTGGAATGTTCAAATCAGTGCGACTGCTACTCTCACCAGACATTTCAGCAGACTCACCTAAGGCTGCTATAATGACATCAGACTTTGCAGCCAGAGCAAGTGCTTCCTGCAATAATTCTTCGGTCGAGCGGCCATCGCGTGCTACCGATTTACCAAACATACCTGCTCTTAATTCGAAAAGGCTATCATAGTCAAACCAAGAGCCCCTTGCATATAATACATTGGCTTTGCCTTTCATTTCCTCTGAAAGGCCGGTGAATAATGAGATTGCTTTTGAAAAATCGGCAGAAACACTCCAGGTGCCCACCATATTCTCTTTATTATCGCCAAGAGGCCCAATTACTGCAATAGTCCCCTGTTGTTTTAATGGTAATATATTTTCTGAATTTTTAAGCAGCACACAACTCTCCGCAGCGGACTTTCTAGCAAACTGTCGGTTTTCAGATGTGTAGATCTCCTTTGAGGCTCGAGATTCGTCCAGAAATTTGTACGGATTGGCAAAGAGACCCAGTTTGTATTTTGCCTCAAGAATACGTCTGCATGCCCGGTCAATAACTTCCATACTGACGAGCCCATCTCTAAGTGCCTTCTTGATAGTTGTTACATAACCTTCGCTCACCATATCCATATCAACACCTGCATTCAATGCCAGTGCAGATACTTGCTCGAGGTCTCCCATTCCATGGGCTATCATCTCGCTTATTCCGGTGTAATCAGACACTACAAACCCATTAAATCCCCACATAGTGCGAAGGACATCTGTCATCAAAAACTTACTTCCGGTGGCAGGGATTCCTTCTACTTCATTGAATGATGCCATGGCACTTTCCACTCCCGCATCTACAGCTGCCTTGAAAGGTGGAAAATATTCATTGAACATTTTGATACGACTCATATCCACCGTATTATAATCACGTCCACCCTCTGCTGCTCCATATAGTGCAAAATGCTTGACGCAAGCCATGATCTCAGTGTTACTTTCCAAGTTTCCCTGATATCCTTTTACCATTCGTGCGGCGATCTGAGCGCCAAGATATGGATCCTCACCACTACCCTCAGCTATTCGTCCCCAGCGGGGATCCCTACAGATATCGACCATTGGTGAGAAAGTCCAATTAATACCATCCGCACTGGCTTCTATAGCTGCTATCCGAGCTGATTTCTCTATTAAGTCCATATCCCAGCTACAACTCAGCGCGAGTGGAATAGGAAATGCAGTCACATACCCATGAATCACATCCAGACCAAAGAGCAACGGAATTTTCAAACGGCTTTGTTCCACCGCAATTCGTTGTAATTCCTTGATTTTAGCTACTGTCCTAAGTCCAAATATAGCACCTACCTTACCTGCTTTAATATTGCCTGTAACTCCTGAATTTTGACCTACCCCCGTCACTATATCACCTGTTATTGGCAAATTAAGCTGGCCTAATTTTTCCTCCAAAGTCATTTGCTTCATCAATTTATCGATAAAGGCATTCGAACTATTATCAACTTTATTTTGAGCTGCTAGTGATATACTGAGGAATCCAAGAAGGACCATCAGGTACATAGAAAAATTCTTCATAGTAGTCAATTTACATTACAAATTAAAGATGCTCAAAGTTAAATTGGCAAAACGCATAATCTATAGAATACTTCGATTATTTAACATTTTCATCGATGGCCACTAATCCCGCTTTCTGAGCTATACTTCTAGCAGAGACACCATTTTCATTTATAGATTCTATCGAAAAATAATAGACCTTATCCCGATCCATTGTCTTTAGCCAATATTCATTGAGGTCATATACCATGATACAAGTTGTCAGGTGGTTCGCATCAGTGCCATAATAGATATTATATGCATAAGCTTCATCGACCGGTTTCCATTTGAGATAAGCACTGCGTGGATCATTTGGCGTCCTGAGCACTAAAAATTGATCCACCATGGGTGGTGGCTTGCCTGTGCCTCTGCCAAAGATGCGAAGCCCACTAAGTGCAAATTTTCCGGTGGGCATATGTATATTCTCAAGCTTGATGAAGCGCGCCATTTGAGAAGTAGAAAGTTCAACATAATCATGAGGAACATCGGTCTTATTGGTTGACTTATCCACAAGTATATTCCATTTCTTTCCATCAATAGATGAGTAGATTTTATATTGATGATACTGACCCTGCACCTTTCCCAGTCTATCAGCCGCAATATCCTGATCTGCATAATTAAGTTGAATTGCATTGACACTTTCAGATGCACCCAAATCTATTTCTATCCATTCACCCTTATCTCCAGATGCGGCTGACCAATAGGTCTTCATATTCTCATCCACAGCATTATTAGCAGCAAAGGATTTATATGTACTCGACGCCCTTATGGATTTTTTGTAACTCAATAAAGACCAATCAGGCCTTGCCTTCCCTAATTCACCCCGGTCGGGCAAATAGTGTGGATAATCGCCAAAGGCTGTATTGCAATACATTTGACCATCCGAATCAAAGCCTGCTGGCCAGATGCTTATCCGCCGCTCAAAGGTGTTTTTTACGGAAATCATATTGGTACTGACGTGCCAAAAATCACCTTTTGTATCCTGAAATGTCGAGCCGTGCCCGGCACCTTTTGTAAATCCACCAGGCTTAAAGCTCAGTGGATCGGACTGCATTTTGAAGTAACCCAGTGGTGAATCTCCTACTGCCACACCGTCTGCGTATCCGCTAAATTCTGTTCCCGGGGCGCCAAATTGTAAATAGTACTTGCCATTATGTTTTGTCATGTGGGCTCCTTCGATAAATGGCTTTAAAAAAGTATTATCCATATGCTCTCCAAATCGCTGCCATCCATATCGCTCCGAATCCAATAAAATCAATTCCCTCCTGGTACCTATAGGCTGAAAGGTCCTTCTGTTTAATTCGATTCCATACAGAGGCCAAGTATTACTGCTTCCATTATACATATACAGTCTGCCATCGTCATCAGTAAAGAAGTCCGGATCCCAACCCCCTATATCAAATGAATCAACCAATGGTCTCCAATCATTATTCTTTGGATCAGTACTCATCCAGATACTGAAATTGCTGGTGTAAGTCGAGCCAAATACCAACATAGTGTCGCCTATTATGCCCACAGCTGGCGCACAGAGTTCATCGTACCCTTTATTCCAGGGTCGAAGGAATTTTCGCGCGACATACTTCCAATTCAACATATCTTCTGACCACCAGTAGCCCCATTGGTTGGTCGAAAAGAGAAAATAATCTCCTTTATAATTTACGATGACGGGATCTGCGGTAGTGCGATGGTTACCCCACTGAGCAAAGGCAGGAATAGGTGTATATCCGTAGTCAATGTTTATTGGATTGCAATAAGAGCGCTGTTGGCTAAAGGCTTGTCTATTAATCAAAACTGCCAGGCAAATTAAAAACCCAAATTTTACCATTCTCATTATTGAAAACCCAATTTATTTAAACCGTTCTTTACGTCCTTATTTGACATAAAGAGATTCCAAAGTAATTGCGATCGATAGTTTTCGATCATCACGATCTGTGGCCCCTGATCTATGGCCAGATAGCTTCTACTTACCACTCCCACACTTGGATTTATGGCATCATAAAAACCCTGTTTACCCCACATTTTATCGCCGATCTTATAATACATAAACTCTATAACCCGCATACTTTCTTCCGGTGTGTATGGAATGGAAGCTACTGCTGCAGTAGGGCTGACCGTACCATTATCTCTATTGGGCTCATGCGCCAGATAGCCCTTGTAATCATCACTTGCAGTTAGTCCCCAAAAGTCACTGCTATATCCAAAGTATTGCTGTGGATTGGATATACAATATGCTCTATTTATCATGGTGTGATTGACATTTTGTTCCCAATAATTAGCATATTGATCTTTTAAATTGGTAGGGTCAAGTCCTAGAAAAGAATAATGTGAAAAGAAGAGCGGTCCACCTTTATCAGGACCCAAGGGAAGTATATAATTGTAAAATATCTTTCCATTCTTCATTGCTCCATTCCTTGCCCAACCACGGTTATAAGTTTCAGCCGTTATGGAATGGGTGGGTGACGCAGCAGCCAGTACGTATGTAATCAGACACTCATTATATCCCACGATCTGGTGATTCATATCCCATCCATAATTGGGCGACCAATGCCAATAAAGCACCTGCTCACCTCCCCGCGTGAACCACGTCCAGTCAGCTTCTGACCAAAGACGATCGATGCGATCTGAGATGATTTTTTCTTGGGGATCTTCTGTATTTAAGTAAGATTTTAACGCAATTAATGCCTGAAACATAAACGAAGATTCCACTATATCTGCACCATCATCCTTTGTACTGAAAGGAATTACTTTTCCTGTAGTACCATTGATCCAATGCGGCCACATTCCATGAAATCGATCTGCCTTGTTTAGCAAGAAATCTGTGATGGTATCTAATCGGCCAAGGACTGCCTGGCGGGTGATAAATCCACGCTCTGCCATGGCTATCATCGCCATTACCCCAAACCCCGAACCACCGATGGTTACTGTATTTGGACTCGTATTTCGCTCAGGTGCAAGGCCGCTTACCGGATGACCTCCTCCCCAGAAATAGTTGAAAGTCTGTCTCTGTACCTTGTCCATAAGTTCTTCTTTAGTTAACTTGGGGAACTTGTCTGTCGTGTCTAATGGTGTATAGAAATTAATTACCAGACCGCTGAAAGAACCACCTTTGGCAGATTTTATGTATTTAGAGAATGACAAAGTATTCAAGTTCCAATGGGACAGTGGAGCAGTTGGTTTGACGATAACCGTTTTTTGATCAGCACCAATTGAAATGGCAGAAGGAATAGTATTACCGTTCGAGCCAAGCATGATATTATCTGCAGTTATAGTTGAAGCTTGTAGCGCTTCTGTGAATTCAATTCTTATTTCCGGTTGTAAGGAAATGGCCGAAATTGATTGGCCGAGATTAAATTCTCTTCCATCTATGTAACCCCTTACAACGCTTATCGCAGGCTGTTCTGAAACATCCTTTTCATTGCAAGCAGTAAAAAAAGCAACACAAAGAAAAAAGAAATACTTATAATATAGATTCATAGAAGATTAATGTAGGTGGAAAGATAAGTAAAAGATAAAAGCTTATATCCAAAATGAAATCGTGTCCAATGAGCTTGGTATCTATCCATCTACCAATCATCTTTTTTGTATGCCTATAACCTATAAGGAATATCTAAAGTTAATAAAAAAAAGAGCCGCAAATATTGCAGCTCTTATCTTTTATTAAAAACTAACAACCAAAAATTATCTTCCTGCTAGTTCTAATTTGTACAATGCTAAAATCTCAGTATTGGTCAGCGCACCATTAAATACTCTAATTTCGTCAACGCCACCGGTGAAGAATTGCTGCCAGGTTTGGATAGGAGAATTGGTATAACCGACTAAAGAAGTAGGGAAAGCACCGATCACCGCCCTTACCGGAGTTTTGATCTTCAGTGGTCCTAAAGGAACACCGGGAGCTGATTCTCTTAATCTAAAGTTGTTATTTGAGACTAACTTACCATTAGCATACAGGTCCAAGGTAGAAGCCGCACCATCATATTTTAAGATGTACTGTACCCAATTTCCACCTGTTTTAACAGTTAAAAAGTCTTTTTCACGTTCGCCATAGTCATTGATGTTATCAGCTCCAAGTCTTATAGCATCAGGCCATGAAGACACTGCACCGTGCAGTACCAATGTATCATTATAAGCTAAAGGCTTTCCGTTTTCCAGATACATTGTAACCGGACCATGATTCCAGTCAGCATTTATACCAAGATCTTGAGTGAGTGCAAATACACATGTCGCACCTAGAGTATTATTCTCTGTTTTGATCCAGGCACTTACAGTAACACTACCCAAGTCATTGGCCGAAGCAAACTGAGTTAGAGCAGGATATGTCATGTAGCCTTTGTCTAGCTGTACAGCTTTTCCTTTGATACCTGTCACATAAGTAGCATTTTTCGATTCAGCAGGCGCAATATTTTTCTTTTGCTCAGTGCCATTTCCATCTAATGGAAAATAAGCAACGAGTTTCGAACTTGCGACTTCACCTGCATTATTGTAACCATCGATAGCTGGTAACTTCGGGTCATCCTTATCACAGGAAATAATGGTAGTTCCAACAAATAGAATTGCTAGAAATAATAGAAGATTTTTCATTTTTGATGTCATAAATAAAGAAATTTGTTAATGATATAATTATTTAAAAATTTAGGTTAATATCCCGGATTTTGATCCAATTTCCCTCCGCTAAGTGCGATTTGTAAACTGGGAATTGGTAGTAACTCATTTTTCCCTTCCACAAATGTCTTTCCATTTGCAGTCATTGCTTCTTTAGCTTTGCCAGTTCGGATCAAATCAAACCAACGATCGTGCTCCATAGCCAACTCAACGCGTCTTTCTTTATAGATAGCTTCCCTAAGCGCTGACTTACCCGAGGCAGTTGTATTTGCCAAACCCACTCGACTTCGAATCTGATTGAGCCTATCAGCAGCCTCACCTTGATTATCTAATTCATTTGCACTTTCAGCAGCCATGAGTATAACGTCTCCTAAACGTAATAGATGTAGATTTTTTTGTTTATTATCACGATTGCCCAAGAATCTCTCTACATTTTTATTCTCACTATGGTATGCTTTATAGTTATAATATAGATTTTGAACTGAATCTGCACTTGGGACTCTGAAGCCATCAAATAACACAGTCCCATGATGCTCTGCACTTTGATCAATAAAAATTATGGTAGAACTTTTTCTTATATCATCAGGTTCATAGCTGTTTATCAGATTTACTGAAGGGTTATTAAATCCATATCCAAGATCGGACCAACCTCCTTTTCCTCCTACTCGCACACCTTGCCAGACACAATAGCCTTGTACTCCAAAATCAGTGTTGTTATTTTGCCCTGTCTGAACTTCAAAAATGGTTTCAGTACTGTTGTCATCTTCTTGCCTCCATAGTTTAGTATAGTCAGTTACCAAATTATATTGACCTGAGTTGATTACTTCATTTGCTAGGTCATATGCCTTCTGCCAATCTTTTTTATACAGGTACACTTTGGCTAGTAGCGCTTGTGCTGTTCCCTTGGAGATGCGCCCCACTGCAGTGCCACTTCGAAGCGGTAAATTTTCAATACCTGCCTGTAAGTCTTCGATAATAAGTGCATATATTTCATCTACCGATACTCTGGTTTGAAATGTGGGGTTCGTATTGGCATCAGTAGCATCCACTGCCACACGCAATATCTTTGGTAATTTGCCAAACCACCTTGTTAGATTAAAATAAAAATATGCTCTGAGGAATTTCACTTCACCTATATACTTTTGCTTCGTCTTATCGTCGATGTTCGACTTGTCAAGTGCCGCCAAAGCTTGATTGGCGCGAGCTATTCCATTAAAATAGCCGGTCCATACCGCAGCAATAAAGTTATTGGTGGGACTGAGATTGAGATTGTCTATATCACCAATGCCGGGTTGATCAGAAGGTGTACTACCTTTGTCTGCATTATCTGAAATTATCTCAGTGAGTGTTATAAAGCTGATTCCATGTATATCACCTTGACCTCCAAATGCCTCCCCATTAAGAAGAGAATTATACACTCCATTGACCAATTTTTCCGCAAGTGCAGGATCTGAGTCAGGCGTAATCTGCCCTTGCACTGGTACATTCAGAAAGTCTTTTGAACATGAAATGAAGTACATGCTTGATAGGAAAACGAAGAGTATTGATATGAGTTGCTTTTTCATCATCCAGTTTTTTAAAAGTTTATATTAATACCTGCTGCAATAGTGCGGCTAGTTGGATACGCATTTTTCTCAATACCTGAACTAGTAGGATCACCGGGCAATTCGGCGGTAAATCCTGAATATTTTTTCAGAGTGAATACATTTTGCCCAGTTAGAAAGATGCGCAGTGAAGTAGTCTTGATCCTTTGTGCTGTCGCTACAGGTAAAGTATAGCCTATCGTTATATTATTGAGCCGAATGAAATCCCCCGATTCTATAAAATAATTACTTGCAGGTAAGTTGCCTGTATTAGCAGCGGGTTCGTCATTAATCCCACTATTCCTATTCCACCGGCCGTAAGCAACCGATTTTTCGATGTTATCCTCAGCAAGCAATCTGAATGCTTTCTTTCCATTGTATACTTTATTACCTGCATTCCCGAAGATATCTGCAGTCACGTCGAAATCACCGAAAGATACTCCAAGGCTTACACCATAATATAACTTAGGCTGATAGGAGCCAAAGAATACCCGGTCATTATCATCGATCTTGCCATCATTGTTGGTATCTCGATATTTAAAATCACCAGGAGCCGCAGAGGACTGTATCGGCACACCATTAAGTGAATAATCAGCCACTTCTTCTTCTGTCTGAAATACCCCTAACACCTCATATACATAGAAAGAACCTACTTCCTGATCATTATCTGTCTTTGTAGTATAAATTTGATTTGCACCAATTCCGCCATCCAGTATGGGTTGCCCGCCATTAAGACCAATGACTCTATTTTGATTAAAGGTGACATTTCCCCCAATATTATATGAAAATTTAGGAGCCAATCTATCTTTCCAGTTTAGCGCGATCTCTAAGCCTTTATTTTGTATGGAAGCAGCATTAGTTAGTACAAGACCATCCTGATCACCAGCTACAGATGGTATTTTAATATTAATCAGCAAGTCATTTGCCTTCTTATCATAGACACCGATCTCACCTGTAAATCGTCCTTTCAACATTCCAAATTCCACCGCAACGTCAGTCTCTTCAGTAGTCTCCCACTTGAGATTTGGGTCTTTTACCTGAGTAATAGCGCTACCCGGTACAGCTATACCCCCACCGAAAGGATAAGGTACTCCGTTATCAACTGTTATCACAAAAGCATCAGAAGGAATCCTATCATTGCCCACTCTACCCCAACTTCCTCGAAGCTTTAAATTAGTAAATAGGTTTTGACTTGTCATAAATCCTTCATTACTAAGAATCCAGCCTAAGCCGATAGAAGGGAAAAAGCCCCATCTATTTTTCTCTGCCAGGCGTGAGCTTCCATCAGCTCTTCCTGTCACTGTGAGTAAATATCGATCGGCATAATTGTAATTAAGACGTGCGAGATAAGAATTTCGAGCCCATTTATCACCTCCACCATTATTAGTAGAACTATTTTCGTCACCTGTTCCTACATACCAAAGGTTCTTATCTGCAGGTACGTCCTTACGATAAGCTGATATATAGTTTCCTTTGAATTGTTCCGCAGTCGTTCCACCCAGCAGCGTAAAGTGATGCACCCCAAAATCTTTGTTAACAGTGGCAATATTATCCCATACCCACCATAGACTTTTATTTGAAGTATAACTAAGATTAGAATTTGGATTTCGTTGATTTCCACCCGCTGTCAGGAAGGTAGTCTCATCATTATCAAATGAGTAATTATAGTTCCTATTGTCTGAATTAATTAAGTCACCACCGATACTACTTCTGAGCTTAAGCCAACTCAACGGCACTAGTTCCACGTAGACAGAAGATTGTAATCTGTTGGAAACATCCTGATTGTCATTTTTCTCGATATCCAGGATTGGATTACCAACATTCTGATAGACTGAAGTATTTCCATACCTATCCCCTTCTTTTGCAGGTATTATGGGTGCTGCTCTATATGCATTGTTATAAGCTGTGCCCAAATTTGCTATTTGATTATTTCCATTGGAAAATGAAGCCACTATACCTGTGTTAATAAATTTATTGAGTTTAAAGTCCAGGTTAGTACGAAGATTAAACCTCTTGAACTGGTCACTGATTACAATTCCTTCATCGGATAGATATCCTCCACTGATATAATAATTCATTTTATCAGATCCACCTGAAAGTGATAAGTTATAATTTTGAAACCAGGCATTACGTAATATTTGGCTGTACCAATCCGTATTGACTGTACCCGGGTCGACCACATCAGCTCGAATGGCACCCAAATAGTTGGCATATTCTACATTATTGGCCATTTCAACCAGATTAGCTGGTGATTTAAGACCAACTGAAGTATTAAAGTTGATGGTCAGTTTATCAGACTTACCCTTTTTGGTTGTGATGATGACCACTCCATTAGCCCCACGTGCACCATATATAGCAGTAGAAGAAGCATCTTTAAGTATATCCATCGAGACAATATCGCTGGTATTGATATTGCTGATATCATCAGTTAATACCCCATCAACAACGAAAAGGGTGGCAGTCCCCGCAATCGCAGTGCTAATACCCCTAACTCTAATAATAGGCGACGAACCCGGCTTACCATTGTTGATTATCTGAACACCCGCAACCTTTCCCTGTAGTGCTTGAGTGGCGGTCAATACAGGTTGCTTAGATAGTTCCTCTCCTTTTATACTTGCGGTCGATCCGGTCACATCTACCTTCCGTTGAGTTCCATAACCTACTACAACAACCTCTTGAAGTATCTTTTCATCTTCACCTAGAGTAATATCAATACGGCTTCTACCCTGAATAGGTATGGTCTGAGTTACATAACCGATATAACTTATCATTAGTGTATCAAAGCCTGTGGGAACTGCTAATTCAAATCTACCATCTACCTCAGTAATGGTACCATCATTAGTCCCTTTGATCAATATTGTTGCTCCAATTATGGGTTCATTGGTCTTTTTGTCCAATACTTCTCCCTGAATAGTTTGTTGGCCTATAGCTATTGCCGACATACCAATCAAGCAATAGAGAAGCAGAATAAATTGTACCGATTTTTTTCTCATAACCATAATATTGAAGTTAAACAAGGGAATCCCTCCAATCAAAATTTATACGGGAAGTATAAAATGAGGAATTCTATTCCAAATTTAAAGAATATAATTCCTAATCTATCTTTTCTAAGAATATATCTTAAAAACAACTTAGATCCGGCAATAGTCCTGAATACGCATGAACTCACATACCCTAGTGCTCTGTGTGAGGCACAAAGCTAGGTAAGAAAGGGAAATAGGTGAATGGTCCGGTCCTGAGACCGTAGAAAATTAAGTTATTTGGCCTTGGCGCTTTTCTTTGGAGCCAGCATGACCCCCATACGCTTCCCTTCCAACTTTGGTAAAGATTCCGCAGCCCCATATTCTTCTAATTCCTTTAGGAATTTCAATAACAATAGCTCTCCCCGATCCTGGAATACAATAGAACGACCTCTGAATTGCACAAAAGCGCGAACTTTTGCCCCTTCCTCAAGGAAGCCCTTGGCATGTTTTACCTTAAATTCAAAATCATGATCATCTGTATTAGGTCCAAAACGAATCTCTTTTATTACTGTCTTGACAGTTTTTGCCTTGAGTTCACGGTCTTTCTTCTTCTTATTGTAAAGAAACTTTTGATAGTCAATAATTTTGACAACCGGCGGCTTTGCATTGGGTGAAATCTCTACGAGATCAAGACCAGCCTTATTTGCCCAGTCCATTAGCAAGCGAGTTGAATATACGCCCGGCTCCAAAGGTTGTCCGGCTACTTCAGAAATTTCTTCCAAATTCTCTCCAACAAGTCTCACTTCGGGAATCCGAATGTCTTCATTTATTCGGTACAGATTTTTTTCTTGAACTTGCTCTTGTCTAGGTTGTCTTGATTTTGCCAAATTGCGTTTTGTTTTAGTTATGAATTGTTTGAGGTTGTAAAATTAGAATAAATAAAAATAAAATGCACGCCCAAATTATAGGCATGCATTTTACACTCTTGATCAGACTTCAGGAAGTAGATCACTCAGTAACTTTCTTTGAGGTGTTAACCCCATTTATTTTGATACCCAGCTTATCTTCTGTGAGTATAGCTTCGAAAGTAGAACCTTCAGCGGGATGCTCATTCAGAATATATTCAGCCAGTGGATCTTCAATGTGTTTTTGTATTGCACGGTGTAAGGGCCTAGCCCCAAACTGCGGGTCAAATCCTTTGTCAGCTACAAATGCCTTAGCTTCATCAGTCATTGTCAGAGTAAAGCCAAGTAATTTCAGACGTTGATGCAATGAATGCAGCGCTATATCTATAATACTGTAGAGTTCATCTTTACCAAGACTATTGAATATTACTACGTCATCTATCCTGTTGAGAAACTCAGGCGAGAAAGTTTTTTTCAATGCGTTTTGAATCACAGCTCTTGTATTATCCTCTTCAGCTTCCACTCTTGATTTGGTATTGAACCCTACTCCTGTGCCGAAATCTTTTAATTGCCTGACCCCAATATTGGAAGTCATGATTATCATTGAGTTCTTGAAATCAACTTTTCGGCCAAGTCCATCAGTCAGTTGCCCTTCATCCAGCACCTGTAGCAGGATATTGTACACATCCGGATGAGCTTTCTCGATCTCATCGAGTAAGATAACTGAGTAAGGCTTTCTTCTTACTTTCTCAGTGAGCTGACCACCTTCTTCATAACCTACATATCCCGGAGGAGCACCAATGAGCCTTGAGACACTAAATTTTTCCATATACTCACTCATATCCAACCTGATCAGGTTATCGTCCGAATCAAAAAGATTTCGAGCTAAGGCTTTAGCTAATTCTGTCTTACCTACACCTGTAGGGCCTAGAAAGATGAATGTTCCAATTGGTTTTTTAGGATCTTTCAAGCCAATCCGATTTCTTTGGATGGCTTTAATCACTTTTCCCAGTGCCTGATCTTGACCTATGATCTGACCACGAAGGTCATCATACATAGTTGTCAGTTTATTGCTTTCGTTTTGCGCTACTTTTTTTAATGGAATTCCTGTCATCATGGATACGACTTCAGCTATATCTTCCTCGTCTACAGGGTATCTCTTAGATTTACTTTCTTCTTCCCATTTCAGTTTTTCTTCTTCCAGTGATCTGGCTAGTTTTGATTCATCATCCCTAAGATCAGCAGCCTTTTCGTACTGTTGATTCTTAACTGCCTGGTTTTTCTGCTCTTTAACTTCTTCTATTTGTCGCTCTATTTCTTCTATGTGCTTGGGAACATGTATGTTTCGGAGGTGTACACGTGCACCCACTTCATCAATTACGTCAATGGCCTTATCCGGCAGGAAACGATCAGTTACGTATCTGTCGCTCAGTCTGACACAGGCAAGAATGGCTTCGTCAGAATAAGTTACATTGTGAAACTCTTCATATTTAGGTCTTATATTTTGAAGTATGATGATGGCTTCTTCAGGAGTCGGTGGTTCAACTAATATCTTTTGGAATCTTCGATCCAGCGCACCGTCCTTCTCGATGTATTGTCGATATTCATCTAGTGTGGATGCACCTATACACTGTAATTCTCCCCGAGCCAATGCCGGCTTAAATATATTAGAAGCATCCAGAGATCCGGTAGCTCCTCCAGCACCTACGATGGTATGAATCTCATCTATAAAGAGGATGACATCACGACTTTTCTCCAATTCATTCATTATAGCTTTGATCCGCTCCTCAAATTGACCTCTATACTTAGTACCAGCTACAAGAGCAGCAAGATCCAGCATCACAATACGCTTATTAAATAGAGTTCGAGATACCTTCTTCTTGAGTATCCTGAGTGCAAGTCCTTCCACTATAGCAGTCTTTCCTACACCTGGTTCACCAATCAGAATGGGATTGTTTTTCTTACGCCTACTCAGTATCTGGCTTACTCGCTCTATCTCGACCTCACGACCAATGATGGGATCCAGTTTACCTTCCTCAGCCAACTTCGAGATATCACGACCATAATTATCAAGAACTGGGGTCTTTGACTTAGAAGCTCCCTTTTTTGAAAGTCGGCCCAGATTTTCTTCCTCTATAGGATAATCTTCACTTCCTGAAGACATGCCTGGATCGACCCAGCCATTACTATAGTCACTATTGATCATATAATCAAGCTCTGTCCGATAACTTTCATAGTCTACATCGTATTTCTTCAAGATTTTGCACGCAATGTTCTCCTTGTGCTTAAGGATGGACAACATCAGATGCTCAGCACTTATCTCATCTGTCTTAAACAATTTGGCCTCCAAAAAGGTAACCTTTAATACTTTCTCTGCGTGTTTGTCAAGGGGAGTATTGCCTAAATTAAGCACTGCATTTTCCTGCTTTCTGTCGCCTGCAGAAAATTCAAGATTGGTTGTCAACTCTTCAAAATCAACATCCATTGCCTCTAAAACTTTACAAGCTTGGCTGCTTTTGTCAGATAATAAACCCAACAATAAGTGCTCCGTGCCTATATAGGTATTACCCAGTCGCAGAGCTTCATCTCTACTCTGAGCAATGATTTTTTTAACTTCCGGTGAAAACTTCTTATTCATGTTCTATCCTTTTTATATGTTTCGAATAGGATATTTTCGTCAAAATAGACTTTATAACGGTTAAAGTTACTAATATCCACTCGATTCATGTTACAAAATTTCATATATGATAAAGTAAATACAATAATTGATACTATAACATAGCAATTAGGTCACCAAGATCGAAAGATATAGTTAAAGTTATCCTAAAACAGTAATTTATGCTAGTAAAAAATATTGCTGTATTCATCAATAAGCAGATATAACAAGTGTTTGAACAATATTAATTTTGTCTATATTTGCTGCGCAGTACTTTAATATAAAAATGAAGTACACTTTTATTTAACTGACATTATTACATCTTATATATAAAGAAATGAAGTACTCAATAGATAAACAAGAAAAATACGCCATTTTGACACTAGAGGAAGAAAACCTCAATTCCATCTTGGCACCCGATCTTAAATCTGAATTTGTTATATTCAAAAATGAAGGTGTAGTAAATCTGATTTTAGACCTAAGTCAGGTTAAATTCGTCGATTCCAGTGGACTAAGTGCCATCCTTACCGGAAATCGCCTATGGCATGATGAGGGATCCTTTATTCTGACCGAAATCAATAATCCTAGTGTAAGCAAACTGATTGAAATCTCTCGTCTGGAGTCTATTCTCACCATTATTCCCACTAAACAGGAAGCTATAGAATATGTCTTTATGGATGAAGTAGAAAAAGAAATTCGCTTGTCTTCAGAAGAGGAATGAATGATTTTTCAGTAACAATTTTAGGATCTAACTCAGCGCTACCTGCACATAACAGACATCCTTCTGCTCAGATAATTCGGATTAATCAGTCGCTCATTTTGATGGATTGTGGTGAAGGCACCCAGTTCAGACTGAAGAAGTTACGTATTTCACCAATGAAGATAAGGACTATATGTATCAGCCACTTGCACGGCGATCATGTCTATGGATTACCCGGCCTGCTTACATCTTTCATATTGTTGCGAAGAACGGAGCCTCTAGTACTTATTGGTCCTTCAGGCATAAGAGACTTTATATATGCAGTCTTTTCGTCTACGTATACTACACTACCCTATCCTCTTGAAATCATTGAGACTGATACACTACATTTTGGTCAAGTATATGAGACAGAAGACTTTTCAATATTCAATATTCCACTTGTTCACTCTATACCTTGCAATGGCTATCTCTTCAAGAGTAAGCAAGGTACGGCCAATATCAAGAAAGAATTAATCAATGAATACCATTTAGATGTCGAGGAGATAAAAAGATTGAAAGCTAATACATCGGTTCGACGAGAGGATCATCTCATCACCCCGGAGGAGGTACTTTACATGAAGAATCCGCCTGTATCCTACGCTTACTGTTCAGATACAGCTTATGATAACTCTATTTGTATCTATATTGAAGGAATAGATGTCCTGTACCATGAAAGTACCTACATGAGTGAACTAGCAGATAAAGCGCGTGAGCGCGGCCATAGTACTTCTTATGACGCTGCGCAGATTGCTCTGGAAGCAAAAGTTGGAAAGTTGTTGCTGGGACATCCATCATCAAAATATGCATCAGTTGATTCTTTAGTAGAAGAAGCCAGGCTTGTCTTTCCCAATACAGAATTTGCTACTGAAGGAGTGACTTATATTTTATAAAAAAATTATTAAAATTTTGTAAATTCAATATTCGGGCTAACTTTGCACCGCTTTTTAAATAAAGGATCCCGTAGCTCAGCTGGTAGAGCATATCACTTTTAATGATAGGGCCCTGGGTTCGAATCCCAGCGGGATCACCAAAGAGACAAGTCAAAAGCTTGTCTCTTTTTTTATTTCATTTCCTTTACCCCTACCCTCTTCACTCAGTATCCTAACTTATATCCAATTGCCAAATTACTTCTAAGTATAGGGGAATTTCCATTACTTACCACCATTAGTAGGTAATAATACAAATCTAAAATAGTGTAAACTGTACATCAAAGCTAGTACCTATTAGAGGGATATATAAGTCAGTCCACTATAATTCAAATAGCATCACTTAAAGTAATAATCTGACTAATTCACAGTATGATGAAAATCATATTTTCACAACTGAAGTATCATGAATTTAGGGATTTAAAACAATTAACTTTGGGTTCAAATTTAATCAGAACAACATGAAATCAGTATTAATTAAAACAAGTTTACTATTAATAGCAATGGTATTCACGCTCAATCCTGCGAGCGCCCAGGTAAAATTCTCCCTGGTCAAAGCTAATCTTGAAGTAGCAGGAACATCAACACTGCACAATTGGGAAATGAAATCAACCAAGGCAAGCGCCTCTGCTCTATTTGTTATTTCCTCTGCTAATCGCATATCTGACATCAACAATTTACAACTTACTACCAAGTTGATAGATTTGAAGAGCGAGAGCTCAGGTCTAGATAAAAATGCTTACATAGCCATGAAGGCTACTGAGAATCCATTTATGACTTACTCTGCCAATGATATAACCGTATCAACATCTGATGGGATCAACTATTCAATAAAAGTAAATGGAAAACTGACCATGGCAGGCGCCACCAAACCATTAGATTTTGCAGCTACCGGAAAAATGAATGCAGATAAATCATTTACTGTATCAGGCTCCAAAGCTATTGATATGACGGCTTGGGGTATCAAACCGCCCAGCTTTATGATGGGAGCGATGAAGACCGGCAAGGATGTAACTCTTAAGTTTAATGCAACATTTAAATAATATATTAAAACAATCTAAATTTCACACTATGAAACATTTATTCAAAACGCTTAGCGTATGTCTTGTTTGGTTTCTACTACCTGGTCTAACGCAAGCACAAGAGAAAAACTTTAATTTCCAACCCACAGATATTCCAAATTGGAGACCCTATGATCAAAGAGGTGTCAATGTATTCGAAGCTCCAAAAGATGAAATGTTATCCTACGATGGTATGGCTTTGAGATTTGGTGCGGGATTTACACAACCCTTTCAGTCCCTTACACATTCCAACACACTGGATAGTATGGGCTTGTATAAGAGATTAGCTCCAGGATTCGCAGTAGCAATGGCTAATCTATATATGGATGCAGTCCTGGCGAAAGGTATTACACTTAATGTTACAACATACCTTTCTTCCAGACACCATAATGAAGCATGGGTTAAAGGTGGTTATTTACAAATTGACCGCTTTCCATTCGAAGGTCAGTTTTGGGATGATCTTTCAAAACTAGTCACACTAAAAGTAGGTCATATGGAAGTAAACTATGGTGATCAGCATTTCAGAAGATCAGATGGAGGACACACTCTTTACAATCCTTTTATTGAGAACTATATCATGGACGCTTTCGCTACAGAAGTAGCAGGTGAAGTATATGTTACTAAATCAGGCTTCTTGGGTATGTTGGGTCTGTCTAACGGACTTATAAACGGTGGTCATCAAGAACCTCTTATTAAAGGCACGAATACCACTTATAAAAGGAACCCTTCTATATATGGTAAAATAGCTTATGATAAAATGCTAAATGAAAAAGTCAGAGTCAGAGGAGCGCTATCAGCTTATCACAATAGCAGTGATGGTAGAAGCACTCTATATGGTGGCGACAGAACAGGTAGTAATTACTATTTCGTGATGGAGAATGAAGGCGCCACATCAGCAGCCAATGCTTTCTCAGGCAGGTTTAATCCAAACTTCACAAATCAAATTACAGCAATTCAATTTAATGCTTTCGTGAAAGCATACGGTCTTGAAGTATTTGGCACATATGAAAATGCAAAAGGTAGAACTATTGATGAAAAGCAAGCTAATCTACCTAAGAGAAGTGTCAACCAAATCGGAATTGATGCAATTTATAGGATCGGTGCAAAAGAGAATCTATTTATCGGAGGTAGATACAATACAGTTAAAGGTAACTTGTTGACAAGCACAAATGAACAATCTATTGACAGAATAGCTGTAGGTGCAGGATGGTTCCTGACCCAAAATATTATGCTCAAAGGTGAATACGTAACTCAGAAATACAAAGATTTCACAGCTCCAAGTATACTCACCGGTGGTGAGTTCAAAGGGGTAGTTATTGAAGCCGCTATTGGTTTCTAAATTTTATCTTTTTGATTAAATGTTGTACAGGGTGGGATTTTCTCACCCTGATTTTTTTCCCGTAACTAGAGTCACGGTTTACTTTTCAAAAATGGGTAATATTTCCCCAAATCATGAGCACAATTAACTATTTATTGATACTGATTCTTTGGTATTCCGGTATCACTACTCAAATTCAGAAGCCAAGAATATATAAATTCGTGACCATTCCGGGTAGCTTTCTTGATGTAAGGGGAAGTACTAATATCAATAACTTCACTTGTGGTGTGCACAACTATTCCGGTACAGATACGCTAACATTTCAAGTCGCCCCTGCTACCGCAAATATTAAAGGAACTGTATTAATACAGGTAGAAGGATTTGATTGTAAACTTCGGGGAATGACTGCTGATCTTAAGCGCACTCTCAAAAGTGATCGCTATCCTTACCTCAAGATGACATTCAGTAATCTAAAATCAGCACCTTCTCTGACCAGAGCTGAAGTAATCGAGGGTGCAGTAAACATAACACTGGCCGGAGTGACTAAGATGTTTACTATAAATTTCCAAATACAGGGCAATCAAAATGACTTGACTATAAGCGGCAAGAGAATAGTATCTTTTAGTGATTTTAAACTTACTCCCCCGGCTAAGGTAGGTGGAATGATACAAACCAACCAGGAACTACTGGTGGAGTTTTATCTCAAACTAAAGAAGATATAATTTAAGGATTGAATTTTGAATATATCAGACCGGCTATTAGTGTCTGTACTGCTCCATATATCAGCCAAGTGAAGATCATAGAAAAGGTCAGGTCCATGGCACTTAATGTAAGCCAAAATATAGGTATGAAAGCTGTAATTACATACATCATGGTAAATTCTCCCGCTCTAAGCAACATAGTACCATGATATAAAGACTTGGTCTTCTCCCATAACCATGACAGAACTAAGGCCAAGATAAATCCATGTGTATAGAACAAAAAATTTCGATCTGGACTTGATTTAAAAATTGGATTGTAATAATCGTCAAACATATTTGGAGATAAATGAATCATGACATAAATTCCCAAATATCCGGTTAGAGATAAAATTACACCGCCAATCAACCCCCATTTTACAATTTTCATGATGCTTTACTTTTTTAAATTAGACGGTAATTTACTCATTCCGAGATAGATTCTATCCTTTTTAATTTTGAAATTGTAGCGTGAACAATATTTATTTAAAAAATTGGTGCAGCGAGGTAATATTTTATTACCAAATTTAGGTATGTAGAATAATAAAAAATATTTTGACTATTAAATTGTAAGTGTAGAATGCCTAATCATAATGAATGGTTAGCCTACTGAAGATCTTAACTTAAAACCGAACGGGCTGAAATAGAGACACAACAAAAAAGCCGGTTGAAACCGGCTTAATATGAATGTTTATCTTTAAATTATCCACATTTAGAATTACCACAATCCAGACAAGTCAGGCAGCCTTCCTGATATTGCAGGTTGGTACCACTACAATTGTTACACTTGGACTTCGCAGACTGTGTACCATCTGGAATATAACGCTTCAGTGCACGTGCGACCCCATTCTTCCAGGTATTAATGTTCTCATCTAGATGAAGGCTATTGATCAGTTCTACTACAGAGACGATGGGCATACCATGCCTGAGCGTACCTGAGATTAACTTTGCATAATTCCAGTACTCCGGGTTGAATTTATAAGACAGACCTTCAATGGTGGTCTTATAGCCTCGTGCATTGACGTATTGAAAATCATATCGACTGATACCATCTGCCTCTTTATTCTTGATGATAAGACCACTGGTGACCCACCTAGGCAATAAAATACCATCTTCGTCATCAGCCATCCCGGTAAAAATTTCATATGGATTCCCATCATTTAGGCCGATAAATGCTATCCATCGATCTTTATTGTTTTGAAACCTGACTACATCGGCATCCAAGATCTGAGGACGAGATAGAGACGTTGTGATCATCTCATCTGTCTCTCCAGTGTCTTTTCTTGTGTCGGCCGCTACCATAACGCCTGATCTTGAGCCATCTCTGTATACAGTTACACCTTTACATCCTGACTTCCACGCTTCAAGATAGCACTCTCCAACAAGCTCCTCTGTAACTTCAGCTGGCAGATTAATCGTAACGGATATACTGTGATCCACCCATTTCTGGATCGCGCCTTGCATTTTTACCTTTTTAAGGTAATCTACATCATTGGATGTAGCTTTAAAATAAGGGGATTGTTTAACTATATCTTCCAACTCCTCTGAAGAGTATGAATCATGATTTTTAAACCCATTGATCTCCATCCACTGGAGAAACTTATGATGGAATACATTGTACTCTTCCCAAGCATCCCCCACTTCATCTACGAAGTCCACTTTGACTTCTTTATCGTTGGGATTTACTTTTCGCCTTCTTTTATATACCGGAAGAAAGACTGGCTCGATTCCGGATGTAGTCTGTGACATTAAGCTCGTAGTACCTGTGGGTGCTATAGTCAATAGAGCGATGTTTCGACGGCCATATTCTGTCATTTCATAATACAGTTTAGGATCATGTTCCTTGAGACGCAACATGAAGGGATTATTCTTTTCCCGCTCTGCATTGTAAATGGTGAAGGCACCCCTCTCCTTAGCACAAAGCACAGACCCACGATAAGCCTCAATAGCTAATGTTTTGTGTACTTCTACTGAAAAATCGATGGCTTCATCACTTCCATAACGGTATCCCAATGATGCGAGCATATCACCTTCAGCAGTAATTCCAATACCTGTACGACGACCTTCCTTTGCTTTTCTGCGGATAGATTTCCATAAATTATATTCTATTCTTTTGACTTCATCGTCTTCAGGATCAGCTGCAATCTTCTCCAGAATGACATCAATTTTTTCCAGTTCTAGATCAATAATGTCATCCATCAGGCGCTGAGCGACGCCTACGTGCTCCTTGAATAAATTCCAATTGAAAGAAGCCTTTTTGGTAAACGGTTTATCTACATACGAGAAAAGATTTATTGCCAGCAGCCTGCAGGAATCATATGGACAAAGCGGAATCTCACCACAGGGGTTAGTAGAGACTGTTTTATACCCTAAGTCAGCATAGCAATCAGGTAATGATTCTGAGATAATAGTATCCCAAAATAATATTCCCGGCTCCGCCGATTTCCAAGCATTATACACTATCTTATTCCATAATTCACGAGCCTTTATCTCTTTGGTGTACATTGGTGAATCACTATAGATGGGATATTTCTGTACATAGATATCATCGTTCATCACAGCACGCATAAATTCATCATCTATACGGACTGATATATTAGCGCCGGTTATTTTTCCTTGCTCCAACTTTGCATCTATGAAATCATTTGCGTCCGGATGCCGGATAGAGACAGACAGCATGAGTGCACCTCGTCGTCCATCCTGTGCTACCTCGCGGGTGGAATTCGAAAACCGCTCCATGAAAGGTACAATACCGGTAGAAGTAAGGGCCGAATTCTTGACGGGAGAACTTTTAGGTCGTATGTGGGATAAATCATGCCCTACACCGCCTCTTCTTTTCATCAGTTGAACCTGCTCCTGATCGGTCTTCATAATGCCACCATATGAATCTGAATTTCCTTCATTGCCGATGACAAAGCAATTAGACAAAGAAGCTATTTGAAAGGGATTACCTATTCCTGTCATCGGACTTCCCTGGGGAATAATGTATTTGAAGTCTCTGAGGACTTCCATTATTTGTTTTTCAGTAAGGGGATTAGGATATTTCTGTTCAATGCGTGCTAGCTCTCCTGCTATGCGCTTGTGCATATCAAAGGGGGTCTTCTCGTAGAGATTGCCTTGTGAATCTTTAAGAGCATACTTATTTATCCAAACTCTTGCAGCTAATCCGTCCCCGTCAAAATATCGCAAACTGGCATTATAAGCCTCTTCTTGTGTAAATGTAGTTTTCAAATGATGTGTGCTAATCTCAGCCATATAGTTTAAAAATGAAAAGATGAATAAAATATAATAATCGCAAATTTATATTACTAAAATTAATAATCTAACTTTTTTTTCATAAGTTTCCCAAAAATATCTATAATTTACTGTATATCAAAGAATTATCAAATGATACCTAAAGAAAAGTGTACAATTTTGTCAAACTTTTTTGATTATCAAGCACATAAAGCTTTACACAACACAGAACTGCACATACTTAAGATTAAAATCCGTGTTAATAAATAATTTACAATTCATTAACAATAATTTACTAACAATTACATCCTCTCGGGCATCCGAACACCCAATAGCTTCATTCCCTCTTCCAGGACTGAGGCCACTGAGGAAATAAGCCGGAGTCTCCAGGAGCGAATATGAGGATCTGTAGCTGTGAGCACGGGCACATCATGATAGTATCTATGAAATGATTTAGCGAGTGTATATAAAAAATTAGCGATTACTGATGGATCATATTCACGGGATGCCTCCTGCAACACCGTCTGATATTGAAGCATATTCTTAACCAATGTGATTTCCTGATTTTCAATAATCGAAGAATCTAACAATGGACCATCCCCGGGCACGCCGGCTCTTCGCTCAATAGAACGAATCCTCACATAAGCATTTTGAATATATGGGCCTGTCTGCCCCTGCATGTCCACCGATTCTTTGGGGTCGAAGATCATTCTCTTTCTAGCCTGCACTTTGAGCATATGGTATTTCAAAGCCGCCATACCTATTCTCTCGTATATTTCATGTTGTGCTTCAGGTGACATCATTTCCAGGTCTCCACGATCCTTTCCTGCATCTTTTGCTTCTGTTATGACTTCACGCATGAGATCATCAGCATCTACTACAGTTCCTTCTCTGGATTTCATCTTGCCTTCAGGCAACTCTACCATTCCATAGGATAGATGATGCAGTCCAGCTGCAAAAGGCTGTCCCAATGCTTTAAGTATCTTGAATAACACATCAAAATGGTAATTCTGTTCGTCTGCTACTACATAAGCCATCCTGTCAAAGTGTAATTCTTCATATCGCTGGATTGCTGTACCAATATCCTGTGTTATATAAACCGAAGTGCCATCGGAGCGCAAAACCAGTTTACGATCAAGACCTTGATCAGTCAGGTCTATCCAGACCGACCCGTCCCTCTCTCTTACAAATACTCCCTTAGCAAGTCCTTCATTAATTACTTCCTTGCCCAGCAAGTAAGTGTCTGATTCATAATATGTTTTATCAAACTTTATGTCCAGCTGATTTAGAGTAGTTTCGAAACCCTCATAAACCCAACTATTCATTGTCACCCATAGAGTTCTTGTTGCCGCATCCCCATTTTCCCACTTAATCAGCATTTCTCTCGCTTCCTTACCTAGCAGACTATATTGATTAAAATAGGTGTTCTTATATGACTGAAAAAAAGATGTTTCACTAAGTCCCCGTTCATTTGAATTAGCTAATACCTCTTTTCCGGCAGCCGATTGTTGCCAGGAGTTGTACTCAATTTTAAAGTGATCTTCGAATTTAACATATAGTTCACCCACATAGTGATCACCTTTGATACCCAATTCGAGTGGTGTCTTCCCTTCGCCTAGTTTCTGATACATCAGCATGCTTTTGCAGATGGCAATCCCCCTGTCATTGATCACTTGAACTCTATAAACCCGATGACCTAACTTTTCAATAATATTAGACATACTATTACCAAGTAATACATTTCGGACATGACCGAGATGTAATGGCTTGTTGGTGTTAGGTGAAGCAAACTCCATTACTATTGTCTGAGGCAAATCTGGCAAGATGACTTCAAGAAAGGAATTGTCTGATACATACTTTTGCCACAGCTCAGGCTTACATTTGATATTTAGAAAGCCCCCGGTGGTTTCGATTCCCTCGATGAATTCGATTTCCAACAAAGGTACAGTCAGTAGGGCCTGAAGCTCAGCCGGTGATTTTTTAAATTGTTTCATCAAGGGAAAAAGAGTAATCGTGATATCTCCCTTAATCTCAGCTTTCGTCCAGCTGACAGGTATATCATCCAATCCAAGTAAAGAGCCCAGACGAGTGTTCAAATAATTGCACGTAGCAACCTGGATGGTATGGAATAAATACATAATAAACTTTTATAAAAATATGAACTCCGCAGATTATTGCAAAGACTGAATAATGTCGTATTGGGTCAAAATTTGCTTATTTCCTGACACTTCTAAGACCAAAACTGCAGGCACCTTCCTACTGATGTATTGGCTAAGTTCCTTGTAGGAAATATTTTCCTCCAGTTCTGGAAAGGGCTCGCTCATGATTTCCTCCACCACTACTGTGTCAATATTATATGGGTTATCCAGGATTGATGCCAAGATAGCATATTCCGTAATAGAGCCAATAATGTCGGCACCCTTGTAAACTACCATCTGCGAGATATCAAATTCTTTCATGAGCTTGAAGGCATCTCTAAGCTTAGAATCGCCCTCTATTCCGATGATGCCGCTAGTTTCTTTACGTCGGATCAGATCAGATATTTTCATTTCAGAACTGATAAAACCACGATCTCTCATCCAGTCATCGTTGTATATTTTACCTACATATCGCGAACCATGGTCGTGAAATATGACTACCACAACGTCTTCGGGAGTCAATTGATCTTTTAGTTGGATCAAACCTGCAAGCGCTGAGCCTGCACTATAACCCATCAGCAATCCTTCTTCGCGCGCAAGTGTTCTGGCAGCTAAGGCAGCATCTTTGTCAGTGACCTTTTCAAAATGATCGATTAAGGAAAAATCTACGTTCTTAGGCAGAATATCTTCACCGATACCCTCAGTGATGTAAGGATAAATTTCTTTTTCATCAAAAATACCGGTCTCATGATATTTTTTGAAAACACTTCCATAGGTATCTATACCCCATATCTTGATATCCGGATTCCGCTCTTTTAAATATTTTGCCGTACCACTGATGGTACCACCGGTACCTACTCCCACCACCAGGTGAGTTATCTTCCCATCTGTCTGAGCCCAGATTTCCGGTCCGGTAGTCTCGTAATGAGCCTGCGAATTGGCCAAATTATCATATTGATTACACCAATACGAATTTGAAATTTCCTTACTCAGTCTTTCGGCTATAGAATAATATGAGCGCGGATCATTGGGCTCGACATTAGTAGGACAGATTATCACCTCAGCACCCATAGCTTTTAGCATATCCATCTTCTCTTTACTCTGCTTATCACTGGTAGTAAAAATGCATTTATAACCTCTCACACAAGCCACCAATGCTAGGCCCATACCGGTATTCCCGCTCGTACACTCTATAATAGTTCCACCGGGCAAGAGTTTCCCCTCAGCTTCAGCCACATCTATCATTTTGACCGCCATTCTATCCTTAATGGAGTGCCCGGGATTGAATGTCTCTAACTTAGCAAGGATTAATCCAGGTACGTTCTTCACTACTTTATTCAGCTGAACAAGTGGAGTGTTTCCAATAGTTTGGATAACATTTTTATAATACATAAATGATAATTCTGTTTATATTCTCAAAGAATGGCTTGATGTGCGGCTATGGAACATTCGACCGCATCAGGTAGAATGAAGGAGCCAAATCATAGCAGGAGTTTTTTTCCGGCCACAAAGGTACAGAGAATGGTGAAAAAATCAATCACCCCAGAATTATTACCGACTTTTTTGAAATCTACTTAGTGTAAAAAGTAATCCTCGAAAAGAAACGGGAGTCCTTAACACCCAGCTGAGCAGCCACTTCAGGCGACACTATTATCATTATATCATCCGGATAGGATTTATAAGGAATGGTACCCACCACTTTAGCATACACAGTATTGTTAAACATTGGGTTTGTGATGCTGATTACTGAACCAGGCACTGCAGTTCGATGTAAAACATAAAGACCTTTAGTATTCTTTAATTCTTTGTGCCAAAAGCCCACACCTTGTGCACTTTTTTTTGAGAATTTAGCAGAGGAAGCTACATACTTGTCTTTATTGGAATCAGTACCATCTGCCTTGGCTTCAGCAATTTCTGCTTTGGCAACCGCCTTTTCATTAGCATCCCTGATACTAAGAGCCTCCTTTTTATCGGTGAAGGCCCCTAAGGGCACCCACCCCAATAGAAGTAATTGGTTGGTATATATATTTTGGTCTGTCAGATTATTGAGTCTGACGATATCTTCTATCTTTAGATTGAAATAATTACGCGCTATTCCATACAATCCTTCGCCCGCAGTTACTTTATAGTATACAGGTGAATAGGAATTCCTGTTCTTCGGCAATTCACTTGTCTTGATGATTTTATTACTAATAGGAATACGCAATAATTCTCCTATTTGTAACAATCTGATCTTAAGAGGAGGATTGATCTCAGCCAATTGTTCGGAATTAATCTTATAAAAGCGAGTTAGTGAATAAAGCGTCTGTTTAGGTACCACTAGATGATAGAAGAAACTGCCGATTACTTCATCTTTCTGGATGAAAATAGTATCTATGGGTCGTAATATATGTATTGAGTCGCCCGTAGCACGTGCCTTGGTATTGATAGAAAGCAAAAAAATGACAGGAAAGAGGTACTTAATTAAATGTTTCATTATGAGTGCATTAAAACACAAAGATATTACATATAAACCTAATATAAGTTTACTTCAAATTAAATCTTTTAATAATGTGTAAATGCGCTACTGCCAATTATTTGAACTTTTTAATTTTGAATAGTTATTTTAGATCTGAATTTGATTAACATGGCATTTAAAATATACACGAAGACAGGCGATAAGGGAACAACCGGATTATTTGGAGGAAAACGGGTTTCTAAAGATGATCTAAGGATAGAAGCCTATGGTACAGTTGATGAACTCAATTCTTACTTAGGAGTTGTTCACGAATCTTTAGATCATGCTGAGCTTAAAGATGATGTAGTAATAATTCAAAACTGGTTGTTTGCATTTGGTTCATTTCTCGCCACTGCGCCGGGAAAAAATCCCGGTATTGATCTACCTGACTCCGAAGCCAGCATTTGGCTGGAGCAGAAAATGGATATCATGGAAGCTGATCTTCCAGCCTTAAAAAACTTTATCCTACCCAACGGGCATATTATTTCCGCTCATACTCATGTAGCACGCTGCATCTGCAGACGTGCTGAGCGAAGGATTGTCGCTCTAGATAAGGCTGAAGGCGTAGAGAACTCAATTCTTATCTTCTTCAATAGGTTGTCTGATTATCTTTTCATGTTGGCGAGATATGTATCATTCATTCATGGGGCGGCGGACCATGCCTGGCAACCTAGAAAAAAATAAGACACATGGAGCAAACATTATCTTTTCGAATATTGACTAATTTGGCTTCTACCTATAGGGTGCTGATTATTTTGGCCTCAGCCTTCATAATCAGCTTGTTATTAGTTCAGGTAAAGACGGTGACCTATGAATTTTCTGAAGGTTCCAAGTGGAAGTATGCCGATCTGATAGCTCCTACTGACTTTGCAATACGCAAGACCTCACCTCAAATTAATAAGGAAAAAGATGAAATCTATCAGAATTTTGCACCTTACTATAGATTTGAAGATGATGTAATCTATAATCTTGAGGATAAGATACGCGATCAGTACAACCTGTATCAAAATACACTAAAGGGTGATACGGGTGTATTTCTAACAAATAATGCCTTATCAAACATTAAAATCCTTACAGAAGCACTCACGCCCTTGTACAAAAAAGGAATCATTGAGACAAACAATCTTCACAAGAATAAACCTGAAGATTTTTTAATCAACCTTACAGAAGGAAATACAATTAATGCGGTTCCTTTAGCCAATATGCTTACCCTTCAGTCCGCTAAAAAAGTAGCTGAAAACACAATTTACGAAGGATCACCGGGTGCAGCTAAATATTTGAGACCACTTATTAATCAAATCATCGAACCCAATGTCTTTTATGATGATGCACTCACTCAGAAGTTTCTTGAACAAGCCTACGATCGCATCTCTCTGAATGAAGGATTTGTCCGGAAGGGAGATTTTATCATCACAAGAAATGCTACCATCACAAAGGATGTGTACCAAAAGCTGGTTTCGCTAACCGAGAAGAACCAGGCTGATCAATCCAGTAATAAAAATCGATTTTTTACATTCCTTGGATATTTCATGTTATTGTGCCTCATTCTGGTATTGTATATCCTATATGTTCGCTCATACATTCGGGAAGTTTTCATCTTATTCAACAAGATGCTTTTCATGAATCTATGGGTGGTTTTCTATGCTGTTCTTGTCTTTATAGTGATTCAGTCAGATACCTTGGATCTGCTGATGATTCCGTTTGGCATAGCACCCATTATCATTAAAAACTTCTATAATCAGAGACTCGCATTCTTTACTCTGATCACCATTCTATTAGTAACAGCCTTATTTGGCTCGGTATCAAAAGATTATCTCATTATAAATATAACTGCGGGTATTCTGATTGTAGTCATTTCGCATGAGACAAGGTATTGGAATAAGTTTTTCCTGATGCTGCTCATGTTACTTTTTGTATTGATATTCACTCATCTCATTTTGACTTTTATCAAAGCAGCCAATTTTGATGATCTCTCTTGGACAAATATTCTTTGGCTTTGCCTCAACGTTTTCCTTACTCTGCTTGCTTATCCATTAATTCCCCTTTTAGAGCGAATTTTTGGCTTCACGTCTGGTATTACACTCACTGAATTGTCCGACCTCAATAACCCACTATTAAAAGAGCTGTCTATAAAGGCACCCGGTACCTTTCAACACAGTCTGCATGTAGCCACTCTTGCTGAAAGTGCAGCTGAGAAAATCGGTGCTAATTCTGCGATAGCAAAAGTGGGAGCCTTATATCACGATATTGGTAAAATCAAAAATCCATATTATTTCATTGAAAATCAGACTACGGTGAACCCTCATGATAGCATGGAATATGAAGAAAGTGCGAGAGTCATCATAGATCATGTACCTGAAGGAGTCCGGATTGCGAAGAAGAATAGGTTGCCTGGATTGATCATAGATATAATTAAATCACACCATGGAACCACACGTACAGAGTTTTTTTATCGCAAATACCTACAAAAACACAGTGGACATGAAGTAGATGAGAAAGTATTTACTTACCCTGGTCCAAGACCTCGTACTAAAGAACAAGTGCTGGTGATGATGGCTGATTCAGTGGAGGCGGCTGTGAAGAGCTTAGTCAATCCTACAGAGGAAGACATTAATAATCTGGTAGATAAATTGATCCACGACAAAATGGTCGGCGGACAATTTGATCGCTCTGATATCACCTTTGATGATGTACAGCAGGCAAAGAAGATCTATAAATTGATGCTGGCTAATATGAGCCACTTGCGAATAGCCTATCCTGACGCTATATAGATTGGCATGATTTTTGCTTATTGATTAGAAATAAGCTTATTAATATAATAATCAATCAGTTATGATAAAAAATCTACTGCTATGCTTTAGTATAAGTATGGTCTGCTATGCAACTACGTCGGCACAGACCAAAATTCCCAAAATAAAATTCACCCAGATCTTTGGTGGATTGAACTCCCCCGTAGCTATGGCTAGAACCAATGATGACCGAATATTTATAGTGGAGCGTTCCGGTATTATTAAGATTGCACATAAAAATGGAGACATTTTATCTGAGCCATTTTTAGATATCACAGACAGAGTAACCAGTGGTGGCGAACGCGGTCTACTTGGGCTTGCCTTCCCAGAACGATTTAAATTAGACGGAATTTTTTATGTCAATTATACCACAGGAGGAAATAATCTTGAGACTGTAATATCAAGGTTTAGGATAGGTCAAGATTCAAATCGAGCCATCAAAGAAACAGAAGAAGTACTTCTAACAATTCCACAACCCTATCAGAATCACAATGGAGGAAGTGTAGTATTTGGTCCGGATGGGTACCTATATATCGGCATGGGTGACGGTGGAAGCGGAGGCGACCCGTTTGGCAACGCACAGAATCCCTCTGTCTTATTGGGTAAAATGTTGCGCATAGATGTAAACGGATTTCAATATTCCATCCCACCCGACAATCCATTTATAAATAATCTAGGATACAGGCCTGAGATATGGGCAATGGGACTTAGAAATCCCTGGAAATTTACTTTTGACCCCGACAAAGGGCATATGTGGATAGGCGATGTAGGTCAGGGTCTTTGGGAAGAAGTCGATTTTGAAGTAAATGGATTTTATGGTGGAGCAAACTATGGTTGGAAATGTTATGAAGGAAATCATGAATATAATACTACCGACTGCTCGGCCATGTCTGAATATACCTTCCCCATATTTGAATTTCCACATGAGCAAGGGGGAAATTGCAGTATCACTGGAGGACTGGTGTACGTAAAAGATACAAGTGCCACATTGTATGGACAATATTTATTCACAGACTATTGTAGTGGGAAATTTTGGTCTACTAAATATCATGGATCCAATCAGTTTACTACTCAGGAACTCAATGCAGCTCCATTTGGCGGATTTACTACGTTCGGCTATGACGATGAGAAGAATATTTATGTTGCCAGAGAAAATGGTCGCATATATAGATTAGATACCGTCACTATGTGCAGCACTTTATCTATTGAAGCTACAGACAGTCTTGTAGGATGTGGTATTGACCAGGTTAAACTTAGAGTTGATAGTATTCCGGGCGGTCATTTTGAGTGGACTCGCAATGGAAATGTGGTGCAGGGACAACAAAATAGCACCTTAGTAGTCACTACACCCGGAATTTATGATGTTATATTTATCAGTGACAGTTGCTATGCCAAGACTAAAAATTCATTTAAGTTATTGGCAAATACCTCACTCACCAATATCAGCTTCAGTGGATTACAAGACAACTACTGTCTGAAGGGAGCACCCTTAGTCCTACACGGAATCCCCGAAGGCGGTACTTTCAGTGGTGATGGTGTTGTCGATTCTACTTTCTATCCTTTACAAGCTGGAATCGGCAATCATTTTATAACCTATTATTTTGAGGATCCCGAGGGATGCTCAGGATTTCAATCTAAGTTCATCCAAGTCAATCCCGATCCTGAGGCTGATTTTACTACAGTTCTGGATTCCGTATGCCTGAATGGGGATCTCATCACACTAGAAGCTGAACCCATGGATGGTATGTTTACCGGGCCTGGTGTAAGTGGAAATACATTCAATCCACAGGTGGCTGGTGTAGGTTTACACTTTCTGATATACACTTATATGCCCTATATGGGATGCCGCGATGTGGATTCTATACATGTGACAGTATATGACTGCGCCATGAGTAATCATAAAAATTTGGTTCAGTTGAAAGCAATGGTATATCCGAATGTAACTAATGGTAAATTGTTTGTAGAATTTGATGATGCAGTAATACTGATGTCTGCGCACCTTATAAATAGCGACGGGAAGATGGTTCGAGAGTTAACACAAAGTCACCTTAGTAGCAAGAATAACTATGAAATAGATTGTTCTGGTTTGCCTAAAGGTGTATACATTTTAAATATTGATACCAATAAGGGCAGCCTAAGTCGTAAGGTCGTTAAAATGTAACCACCTGTATAAAGCAAAGAAACATGCGGATTTTACTCTAAAATCAATTGGATAACCTTATCAACTGTGCTTATAAAAGTTGAATAATGTAAGCACAGTTGATGGGTCAACTATCTGAGTTGAAAAGATGAGTAAAACTCATATCGAAATAAGAATGGTGCCCACGACTGGATTCGAACCAGCACGGACATAGTCCACAACCCCCTCAAGATTGCATGTCTACCAATTTCACCACGTGGGCAGGCGGGTGCGAAGATAATATTAAATTTTAAAATTAAAATAGAGCCGCCGACATTCCAGCCCATTAAGCAGAACAAAAATTACTTTATGTCCAATTATTACGAATTGTCTTTATATTTGTCACAGCTTCAATAATGATAGATGAACGAACAAGAAGAATATAAACACATTTTCGAACGCTCGGCTTTTGGAGTATGTACTTATATAGGTGAGAAATTTGGTATATCTACAGGGAAAGTTAGAATGTATTTTATCTATATCACTTGCGCTACACTTGGCTCAGCAGTGATTATTTACCTTTTCCTAACCTTTTGGGTCAATATTCGAAAGTACCTCAAACGAAGTAATCCGACTATCTGGGAATAGAATTATCATCCCAAAATAATCTACATCGGAGAGTATAATTTAATTTTTCTGAAGCACTTTACTCACGACTTCAGCAGCCTCCTTTAGAGAAACAGCGGAGAACACATTTAGCCCGGACTCATCAATAAGTTTCTTGGCAATCTCTGCATTTGTACCTTGCAGTCGCACGATTAAAGGCACAGGCAACTCACCTATACTTTTATAAGCATCTATCACACCCTGAGCGACACGGTCACACCGTACTATTCCTCCAAAAATATTAATCAGAATAGCCTCTACATTGGGATCTTTCAAGATAATTTTAAGCCCTGTCTCTACTCTCTTTGCATCTGCAGTACCTCCCACATCCAGAAAATTAGCCGGAGCTCCACCAAGAGATTGGATCATATCCATTGTAGCCATTGCCAATCCGGCTCCATTGACCATACAGCCAACATTACCATCCAGTTTGACATAGTTTAAGTCACTTTCCTTCGCTTCGAGATCTATCGGATCTTCTTCAAGGGTATCATATTCCGCTTCCAGGTCTTTGTGTCTGTACAGCGCATTATCATCAATTGAAACCTTACAATCCACTGCTATAAACTCATCCTTTCCATTTTTGAGGGCGGGATTTATTTCAAATAATGTGGCATCTGAGTTTAGAAAAGCCTTGTATAGGCTCGTGATAAAGGAGGTAAAGTCTTTAAAAGCAGCACCATGCAGTCCCAAATTGAAAGCAATCTTTCGTGCTTGATAATTCTGAAATCCAATGAGTGGGTCTATAAATTCTTTCTGAACCAATTCAGGCGTTTCTTCAGCAACTTTTTCAATATCCATACCACCCTGCGTAGAATATATCATGACATTTCTGTTTGAAGATCTATCGAGCAGTATTGATATATAATATTCTTTATTTAATTCAAATACAGGTGCATATACATCTTCAGCGATGAGTACTTTACGAACCAATTTACCCTGACCTTCCATCCCGCCCGGTGTTTGTGGCGTTTTCAAATACATGCCCAATATTTCTGAAGATATTGATTTTAATTCTTCTTCGTTCTTGGCCAGCTTTACACCACCACCTTTGCCACGTCCACCTGCATGAATCTGAGCTTTTACGACTGCAAATTCAGTTCCGGTATCCATTTTCAGTTTTTTATAAGCAGCAATTGCTTCCTCAGTAGTATGCGCGATAATACCCCGTTGGATTTTCACACCATATGAAGCAAGTACTGCTTTACCCTGATATTCGTGTAGATTCATATATCTATAATTTTTATTGGATTATAAACCTCCTAATCAACATTCCATTTCGATTAGTTAAGGTCATAAAATAAACTCCGGGAGTCAAGTCATCAGTAGGGATAGACCAGTTAGATTCGCCGGATGTAACATTCATCTTAGTATTGTAGCCGGTATTAATGCCCAGACTATTAGTTATCCTCAATTGTATTTGCATTGATTTGGAAGAACTCAACATTGAGGTCAACTCCTCCCCTTTCTTCAATACAGAAGGCGCTAAAACCCAGTTAGAAATCCCATCAATCTGCCTCACCGCAGCTGCATCACTGGCCTTAAAGAAAGCAATATCATTTTTTACCGGATCATTACAAGTGGCGTATTCATTGTAAGGAGTAATCCTGTAATAATAAGTAGTATTAAAGAGCGTATTGGCAGGTATTGTATAGGAGTTAGTTAGTACCTCCACGATAGTGGTCCTTGATTCAGTAAATACGGAGCTATTGGATATCTCCAATAGGTATCTTGTGGCACCGGTTACTGGTTGCCAGCTGAGGAAAATGGGCTGTTTAGAATCAACTGTAACTCCATTGATCGGGCTTAGAGGAATAAACTCCTCCCCCACCTCAAGTGCTGCGGGAGTAAAGGTTGATTTTAAATAATTTCTTTTCGAAGAGTTTAAATCTGCCAACATAACAGCTTGTTGCTGGGGAGTAAAGATATAGTCACCACAGTTGAAAAAATAACCCATATAATTATTCTCCATTGGATTACAAGTATCGAGATGAATATCCTGGACTATCTTGTTGTATGGAACACAATTATTCCATCCGTACCCAAAGTTGTAGTCCTCAGGTGTATCACAGATTAGGTCTGCTGCAGTTTTACAATTACTTCGATCTACCCATTCTATCGATAACCCTGAACAAGGTACTGTTGTGGATTCAATAGGATTACCAGCTTCACTTTCCTTGTAAGGACAACCTTCCCATCCATAGAATGTATGCCTCAGACTGAAGAAATGGCCTATCTCATGAGAACCTGTATGAGTGTTCTGATTCATCTCCGATTTAGGAAGAACGACCAAATCGTAGCTGGGATTATAAAAACCGAGGACACCCTCTTCCCCTGCAGAGCCGGTTACATAGATATTCAGTGCTTTTTTATCACGTACAGAATTCATCTTTGTATTGGCTGCATTTGACATTGGAGAATTAAATACAGTAGAATTACTAAAAGTATTGAATTGATCCTTTATATAAAATTGAATATTTATCGGAAGATAATTGGCATTAAGTCTACACAGCATTTTCATTATACTCTTATTAGAAGCACCACCGGAGCCATTATCATTGGACACCACATGAAAACGTATAGGAATATATACCACTGCATTGTTACGTGGATATAAATTTTGTTCTACAGCAAGAATATTCTCTTGAAGTCTGGAAGTAAATATATCCTGATCTGCTATAGAAACTCCACATCTAGGAATGACAGTTTGGGCTGACAAAAAACTGACAATTAGAAAATTACATATAAATATAATTACTATTCGCATAGAATATTTTTGTTAAAGGTTTAATATAATTTGTCTGCAAGATAAGCAAAAAGTATAGATGTTATTGACAATAAAATGCGAACATTAGGTAAGTTTGTGCAAAATTGTAAAAAAAATATAATGAGTAAAGTAACGGTAGTTGGCGCAGGCAATGTAGGTGCAACTGTAGCTAATGTTTTGGCACATCAGGATTTCTTGGATGAAATCGTACTGATAGATATTAAGGGAGATATGGCTAAGGGCAAGGCATTGGATACTTGGCAGCAGGCTCCCATCGATGGTTATTCCACTAATCTGAGAGGAACAGAGAACTATGCAGATACAGCAGGTTCAGATATCGTAATTATCACTGCAGGATTACCTAGGAAACCAGGAATGAGTCGAGATGATTTGATTTCTACTAATGCCGGAATAGTTACTACGGTAACTAAGAGTATCTTGGAGTATTCTCCTGAGGCGATATTAATAATAGTTTCCAACCCACTGGATGTAATGACTTATGCAGCTCATAAAGCCAGCGGTCTTCCTTCTTCTAAAGTAATCGGGATGGCAGGAATACTTGATACTGCCAGATATAGAGCTTTCATTGCTGAAGAATTAAATATCTCACCCAAAGAAATCCAGGCCATTCTTATGGGAGGACACGGTGATTCTATGGTTCCGCTACCACGCTATACCACTGTAGCCGGTATTCCTGTCACTGAGATGATATCAGAAGATAAATTACAAGCTATAGTCGACCGAACTAAAAAAGGAGGTGGAGAGTTAGTCAATCTTATGGGTACATCCGCGTGGTACGCTCCGGGTGCGGCTGCAGCTCAAATGGTCAGTTCTATTTTGAAAAATGAAAGAAGAGTAGTTCCTTGCTGTATCAAACTGGAAGGTCAGTATGGCATCGATGGCATCTACGTAGGAGTTCCGGTAGTGCTCGGCAAAAACGGCGTAGAACAAATTATAGAGCTCAAGCTAAATGCTGATGAGACAGCACTTCTGAATACCAGCAGAGATGCTGTAAGAGAAGTAATGGACGTTTATGATAATATGAGTAAGTAATCTTTTCTTAATATTTTGGTTAGATAATCATTTCCGAGTGAAGGGTATTATTCCCAGGTATGGTGACCAGCGCGTACTTTCCATTTTTAAGCCGGAATTTGCGAGTGCTACATACCAGAGTTAAGAATGTTCACATTGAGGTGAGCTAAACTGCTTGCCAGGCGAAAGATATTTTGAATTCAAGATGCAAAGCTCTTTTTAGCATTGCATCGCCCTATTGCTTCCGGTGACTTTGTTTAATTAAAAATAGCAATTCAAACAAATAGAGACCATCTGCCTAACATATTGACTTGGTTTAAGAGGTGCATTGAAATATTATTTAAATTTTAATGACTATTTATTCATTTTCTAATCCAAATTAACCTATTAATGGTTAGTATGATAATAACTTAACCAAAATGTCACTATCTAAAATTAATCCGGTAAAAACCGCAGCTTGGAAAAAGTTGACCAAGCATCAAGATCAAATAGGTAAAACAACAATCAAAGAGCTTTTTGATGATCCGACGAGATTTGAATCATTTTCCCATAAATTTGACCATTTTCTCTTTGACTTTTCAAAAAATAGAATTACTACCCAGACCTTAAAATTACTTTTATCTCTGGCAGAGGAGTGCGAGTTACCCTCCGCAATCGAACAACTATTCACAGGTAAGATTATAAATGAAACAGAACAAAGAGCGGTTTTACATACTGCTCTGAGGGATTTTAGCAAAACTCCTATCAAGGTGGACCGGAAAGATGTGAAACCGGAAATCCAAAAGGTGCGTGAAAAGATGCAAAGCTTCTGCATGAAGGTACATGATGGTCGCCATACAGGCTATACAAAGCAAAAGATAACCCAAATTGTTAATATCGGCATTGGCGGCAGTGATCTGGGCCCAAGCATGGTTACGGAAGCACTAAAGCCTTATTGGCTGGAAGGAATGGAACTTTACTTTGTCTCAAATGTCGATGGGACAGCCATAAGCGAATGCTTGAAAAAACTCAATCCTGAAACTACACTATTTCTTATTGCGTCAAAGACGTTCACTACACAGGAGACCATGACCAATGCTTACTCAGCCAGGGAGTGGTTCTTAAAGTATGCGGGGAATAAAAAGCATATTGCCAAACACTTTATAGCGCTTTCTACCAATACTAAAGCAGTTAAAGAGTTTGGTATTGATACTGATAATATGTTTGAGTTCTGGGATTGGGTAGGCGGCAGATATTCATTATGGAGCGCTATAGGAATGTCTATCGCTCTGGCGATAGGTTATGGTAACTTCGAAAGTATGTTAAAGGGTGCTAATGCAGTAGATAAACATTTTAGAAATACGCCCTTCGAGAAGAATATTCCTGTTCTTATGGCATTGGTAGGAATGTGGAATACCAATTTTTTAGGAGCGGAAACTGAAGCCATACTTCCCTATGATCAATATATGCATAGATTCCCTGCTTATTTCCAACAAGGCAATATGGAGAGTAATGGTAAGTCAGTAGATCGTTCGGGCAAAAAAGTAACTTATCAGACAGGACCCATAATCTGGGGTGAACCAGGCACCAATGGCCAGCATGCTTTCTACCAACTCATTCATCAGGGTACAGAGTTAATCCCTTGCGATTTTATTGTCCCATCTAAATCACACAACCCCTTGCCGCCACATCACAAATTGCTGGTAAGTAATTTCTTTGCACAGGCCAGAGCTCTTGCATTTGGCAAAACACTGGAAGAAGTCAAAAAAGAAATGAAAGAGAAAGGTGCAACATTGGAAGACATTAAAGCCATAGCACCTTATAGGGTCTTCGAGGGAAATCGTCCTACTAATTCAATTCTCATTGATGAAATCACACCTTACACCCTTGGATCACTCATTGCCTTTTACGAACACAAAATATTTGTTCAGGGCGTGATTTGGAATATTTACAGCTTCGACCAGTGGGGTGTAGAATATGGCAAGCAACTTGCAAGTAAGATACTGCCGGCACTAGAGGATGACACTCCAGTAACTGAATTTGATTCTTCTACTAATGGTCTTATTAATAATTGGAAGTCAATATTTTATAAATGAGAATTATCTATATATACATACTAACCGCTACTATTAGTTTTTTTCAAATCGGCTGTAAAAGCCAGCAGAAGGTTTCAAGTGTATCTCAGCCGATTATAATCAAGGCAGACTCAATTCAAAAAACAATCCTGGTATCAATGAAAATTTATTTTTCTGATTCTAAGAAACTAAATGTTGTTGAATTACTTGGAACTAGGATTTCATTAGGTACTATTCCACTTTCGTTGACTCCAACTACTAGTGAGTATCTCAATCTCAGTCTCTTCCAAGGCAAACATTTACTCTATCAGACCTTTATACCACATCCCATGGTACAAACTGTAGCCACCTCCCAAAATGGCCAATTCTCTAGGGAACCCTCTAAATTACCTTACAAAGAATTCTTAATCAATCTTCCCTATTTAGCTGAAAAAGAAAAGATTGTAATAACAGAATACTTGAAAAATACTCCACCGAGACAGATTTATGAAGGGGTATTGAATGTAGAGTAAACAGATAGAATTACTATTATTTTAAATATTGTTTCTCTAAATGGTTGAAGAATAGTACCTTTGCGCCGCTAAAAACATTGTTTAACCATTTAAAACCAACGATTCCATGTCAGAAAATGAGAATCTAATTCATGAAGAGCCTGTAGAAACAACAATACAGGAAGAAACCACCTCCCAAGACTTCGACCCCAACGCTTCAGATCACAATGATTTCGACTGGAGCATAAGCAAAAGAAATCATGTCGCATATACCACTGAAGAATCTGAGCAGTATATCAGGGATTATGAGCAATCTTTGACGTTGATCAAAGACAACGAGATCGTAAAGGGTGTAGTCAAAGCAATCAGTAGCGGCGATGTAGTTTTGGATATAAACTATAAATCTGACGGTATCGTATCTCTTTCTGAGTTTAGAGACATACACGATTTGAAAATCGGAGATACTGTGGAAGTCTATGTCGAAAAGCAGGAAGACGAAAGAGGTCAATTAGTTCTTTCAAGAAAGAAAGCCAAGTTATTACTTGCTTGGGAAACCATAGTTGAGGCTTTCGAACATGGCAACATCATCAAAGGAACAGTTATATCCAAAACAAAAGGTGGTCTCATCGTGGATGCTTATGGATTGGAAACATTCTTACCGGGCTCACAAATTGATATCAAACCTATCATCGACTATGATGCCTACGTGGGTAAAACCATGGAATTCAAAGTTGTTAAGATCAATGAAGTTATCAAAAATGCTGTTGTCTCTCACAAAGCTTTGGTGGAAAGTGACCTAGCTGAACAAAGAGAACAAATCATCGGTGGACTTGAAAAAGGTCAAGTTCTGGAAGGTATCGTCAAAAACATAACAGATTTTGGCGCCTTTATGGATCTTGGTGGAGTAGATGGTTTACTTTACATTACAGATATTTCATGGGGTAGAATCAACCATCCCGAAGAAGTTCTTACACTGAATGAAAAAATCAATGTCGTCGTAATCGACTTTGACGAAAATAAGAAACGTATTTCTCTAGGATTAAAACAACTTACTCCGCATCCATGGGAACTCGTCGGTGACGAGATCACTGAAGGCTCTGTTGTAAAAGGCAAGATCGTCAATATCGAGGATTATGGTGCTTTCCTAGAAGTAAAGCCAGGCGTAGAAGGTTTGATTCACGTATCCGAAGTATCTTGGAGCAATCAACCTGTTGCAGCAAGAGATTACTTCAAGCTGGATCAGGAATATGAGGCTAAAGTGGTCATGCTGGATAAGGATGAACGAAAAATGTCCCTCAGTTTAAAACAATTACAAGAAGACCCTTGGAATGAGATCGAGGCCAAATATCCAGTAGGAAGTAGACATACCGGAGTTGTTAAGAATTTAACTCCATATGGTGTCTTTGTAGAGATCAATAATGGTATAGGTGGAATGGTCCATATCTCCGATCTATCTTGGACAAAACGGTTCTCTCACCCTTCTGAATTTACTAAGGTAGGAGATGATATAGAAATAATGATTCTGGAGATCGACAAAGACAACAGAAAGTTGTCACTTGGCCACAAACAAGTAGAAGAAAATCCTTGGGATGCCTTCGAATCAGTGTTCCCTGTCGGTTCTTATCATGAAGCTACTGTAATGCGCAAAGATGATAAAGGTAGTACTGTTCAGTTGCCTTATGGTCTGGAAGCATTTGCTCCTGCTAAGCACATAAAGAAAGAGGACGGTTCATCAGCCAATGTAGATGATACAATGACTGTCAAGGTGATTGAGTTTAATCGCGATGATAAGAGAATTATTGTCTCACACCAGAGATACCTGGAGGATATCAAAAAAGAGGCTGATGCTCTCCTAAGACGTGATAAAGAAGGTGCAGAAATAGAAAACCGTACAGCTATCAAGCGAGAAAATGCCAGAGTTGAAAAAACAACTTTAGGTGATATGGATGCGCTGGTACAACTGAAGCAACAATTTGCTCAGGACAATGCAGCAACTCTTGAGAAAGCTAAAGCTGCCTCAGACGCAAAAGAAGAAGCCTTAAAAAATGCCGATCCTGCACCGACAACTGAAATAGCTGAAACGATAGTTGAAGAAAATGAATCAGCTTCAGAATCAGATGAAACTGTAGCTAAAAAAACTACCAAAAAGAAATCGGGAAAATCAGAGGACACGACAGACTCTGAAGACTTGGCTCAGGATAACTCTGATAAGAGTGAAGATACTGAGGAGCCAAAAGAAGCTTAATAGTATATTCAGCTAACAAAGCTGTAGAAATAGTCCGCATCTCAATCAACTTGGGGTGCGGATTTTTTTATCATTATAATTTTAGCAATCGTTTCTTAAATTTGCCATCCTCTAATACTCACGTATGGCCTCTACACAATCTTTTTTTACGTCTTTCAGACTCTTTTTCAGTAAAGTTTGGGTTAAAATAAAATTTTGGAATTCCCAACTGAAGAAAAGGCCTGTGCTAAATATTCTAGTGAAGGGCCTAGGGAGTTTGTTCCTCTTGATTTTTATTCCCATTTTTCTTCTGATTACTTTTGCTCGCTTAGGCGCATTTGGAGGAATGCCTTCCACTGCTGAACTCAGAAATATCAATAACCCTGAGGGCAGCGAAGTGATTGCTGATGATGGTAAGACTATTTTGGGCAGATATTACATTGAGAATAGGACCAATACGACTTATGAAAATATTTCACCCAATCTGATTAATGCACTAATCGCTACTGAGGATATAAGATACTATGAGCACAATGGTATTGACTGGAAATCGTGGGCGCGCGTAATGTGGCGTACCATAATTATGGGCGAGAAATCTTCAGGCGGTGGTAGTACCATCAGTCAGCAACTGGCAAAGAACCTATTTAAACGCAGGACCTATTGGCGCGGTACTACACTGATTAATAAAGTGAGGGAAATAGTGATCGCACAGCGATTGGAACAAATGTACACCAAAGAAGAATTATTGACTTTGTATTTCAATACAGTATCATTTGGGGGGACTGTGTACGGTATTGAAGTCGCAGCAAAGCAATATTTCAATTCAAGCCCTAAAAACCTAAAAATAGAAGAAGCAGCAACTTTAGTTGGAATGCTCAAGGCAACTACCAAATATAACCCACTCAATAATGTTGATCTGGCAAAAAATAGGCGGAATACCGTATTTAGTAAAATGGAAAAATATAAGTTGATCTCTAAAACGGAACGGGATTCACTGTCAAAATTGCCTATTAAACTCCAATATGTCAAAGAAACTCATACTCAAGGAATTGCCACCTATTTTAGAGAACATGTTCGAATTGATCTGGAATCTGTTTTATCAAAGCTCAGAAAGAATGATGGGAGTCCTTATAATGAGTATACGGATGGCCTCAAAATCTATACCTCTATCAATTACAAAATGCAAGAAATTGCAGAAAAGAGTGTAAACGATCAAGTTAAATCACTTCAGAAGATATACAATGAACAATTAGGCTGGGTAAAAAAACCGTGGAAAGACACTGCATTTTTACATAAAGCACTAATGAATACGGAGCGATATAAGTGGCACAAGTCCAATGGCAAATCAGAGAAATTTATAGACAGTGCTTTCAATCACAAAATAGATATGACAGTCTATTCGCCTGATGGGCCTAAACAAATCAAAATGAGCCCTAAAGACTCATTGATTTATTACCTTCAATTCTTGTCTGCAGGATTTCTGGCTGCAGAGCCCGCCACCGGATTTATCAAGGCCTGGGTAGGAGGCATCGACAATGAATTTTTCCAATATGATCATGTTAAAGCCAGACGCCACGTAGGATCTACTTTCAAACCAATAGTATATACCACAGCCCTTGAGAAGGGAATGGATCCATGTGAATATTATAGCAATGCCCAAAAAACATATCCCCAATATGATGATTGGACACCGAAAAATTATGAAGGTGGCTATGGTGGTGAATACAGTATGACGGGCGCCCTCACTCGTTCACTCAACTGTGTCACAGTAGATATCCTGATGAAGACCGGAATCGACAGTGTCGTCATGTATGGGAAAAATATGGGAATAACTTCAAACATACCCCATGAACCATCTATCGGACTTGGTGCAGTGGATATCTCACTCTTTGACATGCTTACTGTGTATTCCACTATTGCAAATAAAGGCAAAAGACCTAAATTGACCTATATCTTGAAGATTGTGGACCGAAATGGTGATGTCTTAATTGATAATACAATAGATTCAGCAAGAACTCAGCCACAAGTCATTACTGAGGAATCTGCTGCTTTGATGCAAGATATGCTACATCAGGTCGTATTAAGAGGTACTGGGGGTTCTATTCGTTGGGCTAATGATGTAAGAGGAGAGCTAGCAGGCAAGACCGGTACTTCACAGGATAATTCAGACGGCTGGTTTATAGGCTTTAATCCGAATATCATTGCAGGTGCATGGGTAGGCGGTGAATTTCCTGAGATTCACCTCAGCGGAGGTTATACCGGAGCAAATACAGCACTTCCCATAGTTGGTACCTTCCTACATAAAGTAGAAAATGATCCCGAGCTTAAGAAATACATGGCCGGTAAGTTTGAGAAATTGACCAAAGAACAAGCTGAGAAACTCCAATGTTCAGATACTCGATATTCACAAATTGATACTTCTGATCTGCAGGATTCTACTCAACTTGACTCACTGGGCAATCTCATCATCACAGATGAGCATGATAGATTAAATGAAGTAATACCCGGAGGCAAAGAGAGTGAACGCGATACAGCACATAAGAAAAACTTTATCGAGCGCCTTTTTGATAAAAAGAAAAAGGCTGACGAACCAGAGGCGAATCCGGATAAGGCGAAAGACTCAAAACCCGAAAAAGGGAGCTCAAATCCAAAAGACAAAAAACCCGACGCCCTTGACAAGAATCTTCCTAAAAAAGATAAAAATTAAAACCGATAACTAATATATACGGTCATGATGACCAATTCTAAAGCAAGAATATGAAAGATTTTGATAAGATAATTTCTATAAGCGGGATGCCGGGACTCTACTATCTAGAATCTACTAGAAACAATGGTTTAGTAGTGACCAATCTGGAAAACAGTGAGAAAATTTTTGTATCGGTGAGAAAGCATCAGTTTAGTCCGCTTCGATCGTTGGCCATTTTTACCTACAATGATTCACTTTCATTGGAAGAAATATTTAGCCAGATCGATAATTTTGAGGAACAAGAGGCTTCTGCAGATGTCTTGAAAACAGATGACAGTACGCTGAAAAAATATTTTAGAAAGATAATGCCAGAGTACGACGAGGACCGTGTCGCACCCAAAGACATGAAGAAAGTACTACGTTGGTATAATTTCTTAAAGTCAAAAGATCTATTAAATCTAAGTAAAGAAACGACTGTCGATAGAGAAAATAAAGAAGAAGAGGAATGATTAATGGCAAAAAGATAGTTGTAGTACTCCCGGCATATAATGCTTCCAAAACACTTGAAAAAACCTTTAATGAAATCGATCAAAGCATAGTCGATACGATCATACTCTGTGACGACAACAGTAAAGACAATACACTTGAAGTTGCTAATAGTATAGGAATTGAACACATTCTGGTACATGACAATAACAGGGGCTATGGAGGTAACCAAAAGTCACTTTACAATAAAGCGTTGGAGCTAAAGGCAGATATCATCATTATGCTCCATCCTGACTATCAGTATACACCACTACTGATACCTTCAATGGCTGGTATTATTGCAACCGGTCTTTATCCTGTTGTATTTGCCTCTCGAATACTAGGCAAGGGAGCTTTAAGGGGTGGGATGCCACTCTATAAATATGTAGCTAATCGCTTTCTGACCCTATTTCAAAATTTTCTGACGGGCCAGAAATTGTCCGAATACCATACTGGATATAGAGCATACAGTGCCGAAGTGCTTAGGTCCATCTCATTTAATAAAAACTCAGATGATTTCATCTTTGATAATGAGATTATTGCTCAGATATTCTACAATAACTTTGATATAGCAGAGATAACTTGCCCCACCAAATATTTCGAGGAAGCCTCATCAATTAATTTTAAGCGAAGCGTAAAGTATGGCTTGGGGGTATTAAAGACGAGTGTGATCTATAGATTAAACAAATTGGGGATGCTACGCTCTACTCTATTCAATTAACCACAAACTTACCCGTCCCAGTAATCAGATTGCCGTCCACGCAATAAACAAAATAAGTACCTGGCTTTAATTGTTTAGTATTAATTTCCGAATCAGATGCATTTACATCTTGCCGGATGATCACATTCCCTATCCCATCTAGAATGTGTAATGACTGCATCGGCATGCTATGTTTAATTCTTAAGCTCTCTCCCGCTTTTAGCACACTTGGGTAACACATTAGTGGTGTTGCTCTATAACTAATTCTGTTTGCGTTGGCAGGAGTGCATTTGTAGCCCAGACCGGCACAGTAAGATCGCTCTGGCAAGGTACAGTCCGAAACAAACGGATTTGGGCGCCCATCCTGGTATAGGGCGATCATTTGATTTACATTCCATTCCTCCGGTGAGATCTGATCTTGATAATGCCAGATACAAAGGTCATGTACCATGATCTTAAAGAAGTTAGAATCAGAATTCATAGCCGCATCATGATATATAGTAAAGAAATAAAAAACAGATCTTGCTATATCACCTTTGCGGGCTTCTCTCGGCTCGAATAGATCATTCTTACCTTCACTATAATTGTCCCTTACTGATACATCAGGGATCGTACTTTGCTTTGTCCTCATATAGTACCACCATTTTGTATCTTGATCATTGATCTCTCCAAATGGCACATTACCTCGGTCATTATTTACATTTTCCAGAGTAGGAAATAAATTGTACATATTGGATCTCATCGGTTCATTCTGGGCACCTTTAGCTTGCGGATAAATATGCTCAGTATTGATCCCCTTGTTAAAAGCATCCTCTGTGGGATCAAGATTTTGATCGAGCTGGATGGTGTAGCCCGTATATACGCATTCCAATTGGCCACTTCTTCCCAATATATTTCGATAGAGGGTATCTCTGGCTATATTATATCCCAAGGTGAGCGGGGGTGTAAACCTGGATCTTAGACTATCCAGTAACACAGTACCTGACAAAGATGGGAATATATCGGTATGCTGAGCTTCTACATTACTATAGAATATAATCAACACAGCAATTAGAAATGGAAATTTCATCTATCTTTTTCTCAAAGTTACTAAAATATGTTCTACAACACGCGCTGCGTTATATTGATAGAAATAGCTTGAAGCATTTACTTGCTATTGTAAAAAATTAGAATAATTGGACCTGAAATTTTAAGTAATATTGCGCACCTAACCTTAACACAATGCAGATAAAGCCATTTAAACCATTATATCCTGATCTAGAAAAGATTAGCGACTTGGAGGTACAGATTTTGGCTTTGAAAGAAGATTTTGGGCAGGTGTCCCGTTCAGGCCTTTTCAAAAAATTAAAACAAGATAGTTTTATTATACATACTATTTCATCACCGGAAATCAACTGTACCGGTCTGATTTGCCTAACCCATATAGATGAGTATATTGAAGGACACATCCTCAAGCATGAAAATACCCTGGAAGAAAAAGAGCAACAACAGCTAACTATGTTCTCCACAAGAGAAGCCATAATTAAGCCGGCTCTACTCACCTACCCCAACAATGAACGCTTCGATGACTATATCGAAACCTTAAAATTGGAAAAGGTAAAGATCTTAGAAACCTACTTTAAAGACCGACAGCAGACCCACACAATGTGGGCAATTTCAAATAAAGATGAAATTGAAAATATTAATAAGTTCTTTAAACGTGAATTGCTACATGCGTATATTGCAGATGGACATCATCGGTTTTCTACCTATGCTAAGTATAGTAAATCACTAGATACTGCTATTTCACCCTGGATATTGACTATTTATATTCCGTTTTCAGGTCTGAAAATATTTGAATTTAATCGCTTGTTTATTTCAGATAAGAAAATTAAAATTGCGCAGCTAATTAATCAACTTGATCCATATTGTTTTTACGAAAAACTAGATCATTTTTCATTGCCGAAATTTAAATTCAATTTTATAATATTCGATAAAAAGCACATCTATGCTTGTGTCTGGAAACCATCATTCTTAGAGAAATATGTAGAATCGGAAGCTTTGCTAGATGTTTCGTTACTAAATGAAATCATCTTTGATCATATCTTGGAAGTTAATGATGTACGGACTGAAGATCAGATTAAGTACGTAGAAGGATATAGAGGCTGGGAAGCTATGTTAAAGTACCTTGATAAATATGAGCACGTAATCGGCTTTTATTTGTATCCTGTGAGCAAGACTGACTTCCAATACGTCTCCGACAATCACAAAATATTACCACCAAAGAGTACTTGGTTTGAGCCCAGAGTTAGAAATGGACTCATTATACATGAATTTAAGGATGACAAATAAGTAATAATTGAAAAAAGTATACAAGGTTTGGAGTGATTGGATATTTCCGGTAACTAGCCCTCCCATAGAAAATGGGCTGATTATCTATGATGATGCAGGCGAAATCCTGGACATCAGACAAAGAAATTCAAGTGATACAGATGCTCGATATCTACAGGGAGCAATTATTCCAGGTTTGATAAATACACATTGTCACTTGGAACTGTCACATATGAAAGATATGATCCCAATGAAGACGGGGCTCATACAATTTATTAATGATGTAGTAACAAAAAGAGGTTCATATACCGGCAATATTAGTGAAGCGATTGCTGAGGCTGATCGGGAAATGTATTTTAATGGTATCGTAGCCGTAGGAGACATAAGTAACACAACGAATAGTTTTGCGATCAAAATAAATTCTAATATCCACTACCACTCATTTATCGAATATTTTGACTTATTAAACCCCCAATATACTGCCACGGCTGTAGAACAATATAGCAATGTACTGGAGGAAGCACGGCATAATATATTGCCTAGCTCAGCAGTTCCCCATGCACCTTACTCTGTTACTCCAGAATTATTTTCAATTATTAGGAATATAGAACCCGCTCCTCATTTATCATCTATCCACAATCAAGAGACTCAGGATGAGTTAGATCTATTTGAAGACGGCAGTGGGGGCTTTGAAGATTTTTACGCACGATTTGGAATTGATATAAGTTCCTTCAATCCTGATTACCATAGCTCATTATTATACGCACTTACAAAGATGAACTCAGATGATAAAATCTTACTAGTTCATAATACCATGAGCTCTGAAGATGATATCAAAAGTGCAAACAATATCAATGCGAATCTATTTTGGTGTACTTGTCCCAGAGCCAACTTATACATAGAAGATAAATTGCCGGACTATAACCTATGGATGGATAATAATTGTCGAATTACCATCGGTACGGATAGCCTGGCCAGTAATCATAGTCTGGATATTTTCGAAGAGATAAAAGTTATTGCTAGTGCCTTCCCACTTATTTCATTCGATGAATTATTGAAGTGGGCTACCATCAACGGTGCTCAATTTTTAGGGCTAGATCAGACCCTGGGAAGTATTTCAACCGGAAAAAAACCGGGATTAAATCATATTGATTTTATACCTGACGGTGATTCTAAAAATTGGCAAAATGGCCTGCTTCATAGAATAAAATAAAATACCCATCCGGTATGCACCGAATGGGTATTTCCAAATAATCAAATTAGATTATTTTGTCTTGATCAAATACCTTGAGTAATCAAGGTTAGAATTCGTACCTGTATCCTTGCCATCATCTTTAACCTGGATAACCTTAACTAGGAAATATATCCCATCTCTGTATGCTGTGAAGACATCACCTACATTAAGTTTCAAGCTTGTAATGTCAGTTCCTGCAGCATGAATAGTTTCGATTTGCTTGGTATTTACAATACCATCAAAATTAACTACTGTTGAAGGTTTACGCAATGAAGTACCATCCCAAGCCACGATTGAACCTAACCATGGGTGGTTGTTAGCATCTCCGCTATTACCGGCATCTTTAATGTGAGCGCCTTTCCATCCGGTTACATCAGTACCCTTTATGATATGTTTACCATTTACAAACTCTAGTCCACCGGCTAATGGTCCGAGAGAGTTGTATAGTGTATCTGACGTAATAATTCGAAGACCCTCTACTTTTACAGTAACTGATACTACATCATTTTTACCGTTTGCATCAGTAAGGTCAAAAGCATATACAAAAGAACCAGTAGAATCTGGTAGTCTAATTTTCAACACTTCATCAGTAAATCCATCCGTATAGGTTGAATTAAGGACAAATATGTTGGAAGGTTGGCTAGCACCATCAAATGAGAATCTGCTTACAGGAAGTGGAGCTCCATTTTCGGTAACTTTTAAAGATTTCAATACACTGGACCCTTTAACGCCCGACAGTTTGAATTCAACTTCACTGCTTGCTGGTTGTGCGTCGGTAGTGACAGTAGCATCATGCTTCTCAGTTAATGTAGGTGCATTTACGTCCGGTTTTACCGGGTCAGATTCACAACTTGTTATAAATGCCATGGTTCCGACCAATAGCAATAAATTTAAATAACCAATAAATTTCTTCATAAGAACACTAATTTAATTTTAAAATGATTTCAACTAAGACGTTTAAAATGTAGAAAGGTTTCACATTTTTAATAACTTTTATAAAAAAATATGTTAAAAATTCCCAACGGAGTTAGTTATTCCGAATATATACCAATCTGACTATCAACTAACTAAGACAATTATGAAACAATACAATTTAATAATAGTTTTCATAAATTCTCTTTTTCAATCCGATGCTTGCAGCTGTCTGGGTAAACTTCTGATCATTTATACCAAGACCATTCTGGAAAGGATTGAACTGTTGGCTAACTTCAACAGAAATTTGTACAGTTTCGGAGAGATTTGCTTCAATACCAATTGCACCGTGAATTCCAAAATAGGAGTTGTCACTCAAATTTCCGCCATTTAGAATGCCGCTTTTCACAGGTGCTTTATCGACATAATTTTTACTAGGTGCATAATATTCTAGGTTTAGAGATTCTCGGCGCACTTGTTCCGGCTTTACATTACTACTCAATATAAAGTTAATGTCCGGGCCTATTTTTATGTATGGCCGAATAGATTTTCGAACGAGCATACTCTTCTTCAAGCTAAGTGGTATGTTAACAAAATGTCCTTTGGAGCCATCTTGTTGATTGACACCATAATTCTTATAGGAATAATTAATCCCGGTTTCAACATTGACCCATCTGTTCTCAATCTCCACATTTATTCCTGCCAGATTATTGTAAATTCCACGAGAATAATTCTTTTTGCCGGCAAAATTCGAAATAGGGGTAGTAACTCTGTCTATTACCGGGCCCACGTGGAAGCCAAGCATAATTTTTGAAATAATTCCTATTTTCTTGTTCACTGTATTATTGAATGTATTAAGTAATGTCCCGAAATTATCGTTTGTAAACAAAGAGACTGGATCACTATCTTTTGATTCTAACATACTAAGATCAAACCTATAAGCGGGCAAAGATGAGACAGAGGTGCTATTTGGAATGGGTGCACCTGATTCATTATTTCTGGAATACACTTGCGTTTCTCTTGCAGCCCACGAATTTGCTCCTTTTTGACTGCCGCTTTGTAACCTCGATTCGGAAGAGGAAATCTCTAAAGTTTGATTTTCAATTTGTATTTCTGAGGAAGCAATCAGGTGTGTTGAGCTAGGCGCCCTATTTATCTTACTGTTATATTGCGCACTTAGTTTATTGTCACTTTGGTCTATCCCAACATTACTTTCTACTAACAGTGTGTTACTTTTTACACGATTTGATTTATCCTTATCTTTCTCACTAGTTATTTTTTGTACAGATTCAAATTTATCGGTACTTGCCAAAGAAGAAGAAGAAGAGCTATTTTGAGAATTGTCTTGGATTGCTATTTTACCAAAATTTGAATTAGCGAAATGGGGTACAAGAGTATACCATGCAAGGAAGAATACCATAAAAATTGCAGCAACTTCCATTGATTTAAATATGCGCAATTGAGTGTTCCTTCTTTGGCGAAGCAAGAAATCAGGAATAGCACCACCTATTGAATTTCCAACTGCCAGATAATCACCCGCTACTTTGGTTCTAATTTGCTTGTCAAATAGTTGTGCATCCAGTCCTGATTCATATTGAAATTTATTTGAGAAAATTTCCCAATGACCATTTATATCCGTATTTACAAGTGGAGATGTATGACCCTTGACCGCCTGATCAAATAGAAATGCCTTCTCCAGATTTGACTTGTGGTGATGTGCCATAAACTGCTCCCAAGCGTTTGCAGGATCAGTTATATGAATCACGGATAATTTATCCGCAACTTTCTTATCAAATAATTTTTCTGATTTCATTTTGATTCCAGGTTCTTTAAAAGCTCTTGTAATTTAAATCTGGCTTTTACCAAGTTTGATCTTGAAGTGCTTTCAGTGACTCCCAATTCTCCAGCAATTTCCTTGTGAGAATAGCCTTCGATGGCATAGAGCACGAAAACAGTTCTATATGTTGGGCTCAATTTCTGAATACAATTTAAGATTTCCTGTTCCGTATAATTACTCACCGCATCAGGATCTAAGGTCTGGAGTGAATAGACTTGATCAATATTCTCTGTCTTACGACGGGACATCTTACGATAATGATCAATACAACTATTTACCATAACTCTATGTAACCATGAAATGAGCGAAGTACCGGCCTGAAATTTATTAAAGTTCCTGATGACTTTTATGTATCCATCATGTAGTAGATCCAAAGCATCATTCTCTCCCCCGGCAAACCGCAAACAAACAGACATCATCATGCCATAATTTTCCTCATATACTTTTCTAATGGCCCATTCTTCCTGCCTTTGGCAGGCAAGTATCAAGTCATTATTCTCCAAACCAAGGGGCACCACGTAATCCATTAGTTACATTACATTATTTTCTTCTCTCTACTTGAACGTTTTTAAATCGCTTACTGCTGCTTTAGTCCTATATACATCTACCTCAGGGGGCAAGAAGTCTGACACTTGGCCTTGACCTCTGATAATCTCTCTCACGATGGAGGAGCTGATGTGACTGTCCTTTGGACTACTAATCAGAAATATAGTCTCTATCCCATGACTCAATACATTATTTACCTGGCTGATTGTTTTCTCATAGTCAAAGTCTGCCGCATTTCTTAGACCACGGAGGATAAAATCTGCCTTACGTGATTCGCAATAAGAGGCAGTAAGACCCACAAACTGATCTATTTCGACTTTTGGAAATTCACTAAATACTAATTGGAGCCATTCCATTCGTTTTTCCAAAGAGAAAAGGTATTCCTTTGTATTATTAATACCAACAGCTACAATAATCTTATCAAAAAGTGGTAGTGCCCTTTTTACTAAATTATAATGCCCTATAGTGATCGGGTCAAATGAACCTGGAAAAACAGCTATTTTTTGCATTATCCTCCTATTTTTCTCACAATATACTGCAAAACCATTCATTTTAGGAGGTTCACTGACCTTTCCTAATGAGATAAGTAGTTTACTGACATCTAGTTAACTAAGTTGAAAATAAAAAAAAGTACCCAGGAAGATATTATAAAGATTTGAGGAGGATTATAATATATGATTCCTAAAAGGAGGAAAGGAGTTCAACGATAAAATGAGTTGCACCTTTCACTCGCTTTATTCTATTGCATTGATTTCGCGCAAAGCTCTTCCTTGAATTCAACAGTGCAAAAAAAAGCCCACCTTGCGGTGGACTTACCTATTGATTGCGGAGAGACAGGGATTCGAACCCCGGGACCTATTACAGTCAACGGTTTTCAAGACCGCCGCATTAAACCACTCTGCCATCTCTCCTGACATGGTACATCCGAAAATGTGGACGCAAAAGTAAAGTATAAATTGAAATTACAAAGCAGCCAGCACTAATTTATTTTCCATGTAGTGCTGCTACCCTATCCCAGTTCACTATATTCCAAAAGTTTTTGAGGTAATCTGCTCTTTTATTTTGGTATTTTAAATAATACGCGTGCTCCCAAACATCCACTCCCAACAAAGGCCGGCCTTTATAACCCAATTTTTTCATGAGTGGATTATCCTGATTTGGTGTAGAATAAATATACAGTTTCCCATTATCGCCTTTTACCAACCAGGCCCAACCTGAGCCAAACCTTTTTTTAGCTGCAGACTCAAATTTTTCCATAAAAGCGTCGACAGAGCCAAAATTTGCTACTATTGAATTTTTCAAAGCACCTTCTTTCAATACCTGAGGTGTAGGCGATAACCACTGCCAAAACATGGAGTGATTGTAATGTCCGCCAGCATTATTGCGAATGGCCTCATTTGAGGCAGAGGCATTTAGACAAAGCTTTTCTAAAGACCATGAAGCCTGGGGTTTGTCTTTGATGGCATCGTTAAGGTTATTGACATAACCCTGATGGTGCTTTGTGTAGTGGATTTCCATTGTTTGGGCATCAATATTCGGTTCCAGCGCATTATAGGCATACCCTAATGGTGGTAAAGTGAAAACACCTTCAGATGGAAAATATTCACTTTTATCTTGTTCAAATATTGAAGTATTAGCTTTCATTAGCATCCTACTCCCCATGATACCTAAAGTGGTAAATCCAAAATTTCTTATAAAATCACGCTTGTTCATATATATGTGTTTTATCCAAATATACGGGTTTCATGGGAATTTATTAAAATGATGTTCTTAAAATAAAAGATAATTATATCTTTGCCGACTAAATTTGGTGATTGTAGCTCAGCTGGTTAGAGCGTCGGATTGTGGTTCCGAAGGTCGTGGGTTCGAACCCCATCATTCACCCTAGCAAAAGCAGGCTCCCTAGCCTGCTTTTTTTATTTCCGCTTCATTAGACCCACTGTTTTTCGATCATACCAAGCACTTATCTGCAGAAATAGCGCATTAAGCCTACTCGTAAATCTATCTAAATTGATCATATTATCCAGACCAGCACTCCGAGTAAGGAGGCTACCAATAATCGCCATTACTATCACCGGAACCCAAGGAGCAAAACCACCGGAGATAACCATACTGTCCACAGATTTTTTCATGGAAGTAGTCAATATCTGAAATACCATATAAAAAATAATAGCCACCAAAAGCGGGTATCCAAATCCTCCTTTGCGTACTATAGCACCCATGGGCGCTCCGATAAATAGAAATACGACGCACATCATCGCCCACGCAAATTTAAGATTCATCTCATATAAATGTTTCTGCTTCGCCAGATAATCGCTTTCGTAGAGTCGGGCTTGCAACTGCACATTGTTAGAAGCAGATTTCAGAAGTCCCAACCCTTGATTTACAACAGGATCTTTTAATCTCTCTATGAGTAGGTCTTTAAAAATAATAGGGTTTGAAGGTGCCGGCATTTGAAAAAATGACTGAATTGAATTTGCTTCACGCTCAGCCTGAATTTTCGCTACCACCGAAGTATCCTCTCCATGTTGTAGTGCTATTTGCCTTCGAAATTGGTTCAATCCTCTCGAACTAGTGACAGACGTCGTATCAGTCCTTACTTTCTGAATTGACATGGCTTCTCTACGCAGTTCCTCATCTATCGGAATCACAGAAGTAAAGCGAGGCTTTAGTGAGAACTTAAGTTGCTTGAGTAATTCAGATTCAGAGTCACTGATTCTATTTTGTATTGAATCAGACGCATGTGTCAGTTGCCTCACACTCAACATAGCCTGATGAGTTTTATACAGACTTTCGTCCGTTCGATTAAAATCAAATTGACTTAGATCAAACCGTTTAGAGAAAGTCTTAAAATTGGTTCTTACAAAGGGATACTTTGCCTCTTGAGCACTACTACCAGGCACCAACTCCTGATATTGATGACCATCTCTGAGATTCATCACGAAAGCTCCATCTGTGTTATCAGTGTACATCTCTCCACTACGTGCAACTAGCAAATTGATCTTGTCGAGTTGAGTCTGATTATCATAGAGCATTACATCAGATACAGTACGGTCATCCTCTTTCTTATCACCCACCCTCATCACAATTCCACTGAAATCGTGGTTGAAGACGCCTTTCTGAATGCTTAATGTGGGCTTTTGGTTTCGGATATCTATCAGTCTGCTTCTATATTTTAGATTGGCAATAGGCCATAGATAATTAGAAAAGATAAATGAAAGTCCGGCAGTGAAAATAGCGAAAACTATCAGTGGTCGCATGATACGAAGCAAAGGGATCCCGGCTGAGGTCATACTGGACAACTCATATCTCTCGGCATATCCTCCCATAAGCATCACGGAGCTAAGCAAAATAGCTATGGGAAAGGCCATTGGAAAGAAAGATAAAAGGAGATAAAATAAAAGCTCAAGAATGATCAATACTCCGACTCCCTTTCCCACCAGTTCATCTATCCAGACCCAAAGGAATTGCATAGTGAGGATAAAGAGGGCAATAAAGAAAGTAACAATAAAAGGGGAAATTATCCCCTTTACTATCATTTTATCTAATGCTCTAACCTTCATCAATATTTGAATGCAATATCTTAATTATTCGGTGCACCACTGTCAATCCAGGCAGTAAGTTGCTTGATAGCACATTCACTAAGCATAGGCGCATCCTGAGGCATGGCTGCATATCCACTCTGGTGCCGGATTGACCCAAGTAGCCAGCTATGATTTACAGCTTCTTTCATCCTAACGTAGGAGTTTAATTTAATATCGCTCTCATAGCGGTCATCATTGTGACATTGTGCACATTTAGTGCTTATCAAAGGTGCAATATTTCCAGAATAAGTAACTGTGGTAAGATTACATTCATTTCCATATAAAATTTCCTCTTTGTTGTATGTACAAGAAGAAGCAGAAAGCAATACTATTAAAAACATTACCAACGTGGATTGAATTTTAAAACTTTTAATTGATTGCATATTGAGATTGGTCTATTTTACTATTTAGGTAACGAAGGGCCAAAATTATCTATTTTCAACGGAAAGATAGTACTCCAATTATCGAGCACTGATCTATTCTAAGTACATTTGGTCCCTACTACACGATTATATGACAAAACGCTGGCTATTCATCATATGTTGCACCCTTATTGTGGTGCTTTTATTTCTATATGTTCGCCTGGGATATGTATACCCCAAGTTCATCCGGGTGGATCGCATAAGCCTTACAAATCTACATCTGCAATCACCGATTTCATTTGATATTAATGGAGAACTAATCCTAAAAAATCCCAATCCGATAAGAATGGGATTAAGGAATATAGATTTTGATGTATTTATCAATGATCATAAAATAACTCATATCCATCAGGATACCGAGACGAAAATTCCGGCAATGAGTGAGTTTTCTCTTCCGGTTAACATACCTGTCACTTTTAAAGACAATGAATTCTTTAGTAATATTGGATCAATTTTGATAAATGGTATCACCGATAGTAAATTAAATATTAGGTTTGAAGGGTACCTCACAGTAACCGGATGGGGGCTAGAAAAGAAAAGTCTGATAAACTATACTTATAGGTATGGATCCAACTCTGAATGAACGAAATAACCTCTACTGAAAATAACTATAATTACATATTACAAATAGTTGTTATATTTGGGCGATATTATTATTATGGCCCGAAATGTCCTTAAACCCAACAGTGGAAAAAAAACGAAGCAGACGAGGACTAAATCACCGTCTCCTTCAAGGATTAAAGCGGGAGAACGAAATATAATCCTCACTGCTACTTGCGTGCTGCTGGGGGTGATGCTTTGGATGCATTGGACCGGGTGTTTCAATGAACTTAAGGCAAGCAACTCTTCCCGATTTTATATTCAAAATGACCAATTTGGGATCAAGATACCGACCCTATATCCCATCCAGGGAATAGATATTTCACTGCATCAAGGCAAGATTGATTGGAAAAAATTAGACGGTTGCCTAAGCAATAACCCATCCATTCAGTTTGTATTTATAAAAGCAACGGAGGGTAAAACCCGCAAGGATCCTTATTTCCTTACTAATTGGGAGGAAGCAGGCAAGATTGGTCTGATTCGCGGAGCTTATCATTATCTGCTGCCAAATAAAAGCGGTAAAATGCAGGCAGAGCTATTTTTGAAAACAGTAGAACTTTCGGATGGTGATTTATTGCCGGTGTGTGATGTAGAGATTACAGGTGGAGCAGATGCAGAGACTATTCACCAAAATGTTTATGAGTGGCTTCAAACAGTTGAATCTAAAATTGGTAAAAAGCCAATATTATATTCCTCTAAGAGATTTTATGAGACCTACCTCGCAGAAGATTTTTCAGCATATACACTATGGATTGCCCACTATCACGTTCCTGAACTCATTTTGCCCTCTGGCGACAAGTGGACCATTTGGCAGCATAGTGACCGAGGGCGCTTAAAAGGCATTAAGCGACCGGTGGATTTCAATGTCTTCCAGGGCACGCCAGCCGATCTGGATCAATTACGTATATAATTTTAGCTTAATGAATATTCATTTAATAGCAATTGGTGGTGCCATCATGCACAATCTTGCGCTTGAACTGGCGGACAATGGCCATAATGTAACCGGGAGTGATGACCAAATCTTCGAACCTGCTCTTAGTCGTCTGAAGGCTAAAAACCTGTTGCCCAGCGAAAACGGTTGGTATCCTGAACGAGTTCATTCCGGCCTTGACCTTGTGATACTAGGAATGCATGCACGTGCTGACAATCCAGAATTGCAAAAAGCGCTTGCTCTAGGGATTACTGTTCGTTCCTTTCCAGAATTTATGTATGACATGACTAAAGACAAGATCAGAGTAGTCATCGCCGGGAGTCATGGCAAGACCACAACAACATCGATGCTTATGCATATACTGCGTTCAGCAGGCCTTGATTTTGACTATCTAGTGGGCGCTCAGTTGGAAGGATTCAATAATATGGTGAGAATTAGCAATGCGCCCATAGCGGTGTTCGAAGGAGATGAGTACACAGCATCCCCTCTGGATCTTCGCCCTAAATTTCTTCATTATCGCCCGCACATTTCCATAATTACGGGTATAGCCTGGGATCACATCAACGTGTTTGAGACACATGAGAAATATATAAGACAGTTTGAATTATTGATAGAGGATACGCTAGAGCGCGGCAAGGTCATTTATTTCTCTAAGGACACTCAACTGGCTGACTTGATGCAACAAAGGGGAGAGTCCGGCCTACCATATGTCGAGATGCCATATGTATGTGAAACAGGTCAATGTAGTGTCATCTTTCACGATAAGCGATATCCGGTACATTTCTTTGGTGCACATAATTTTCAAAACTTACAGGCAGCTTATTATGCAGCGTCACTCCTAGGTGTGACTGACGATCAATTTTTGTCTGCCATAAATAATATGCCCGGACCCGCCCGAAGATTGGAGATCATTCATCAATCTGACTTTAAAACTGTGTATTATGATTTTGCACATGCTCCGTCAAAAGTGGAGGCAACCGTAAAGGCTGTGCGTGAATTTCATCCGGGACAAAAAATAACGGGCATATTTGAAATGCATACTTTCAGTAGTCTGAATCCCCAGTTTATTCAACAGTATGCTCACACGTTGGATGACCTGGATGAAGCAATTATTTTTTATGACCCGGACACTGTCAGAAAGAAACACTTGCAAGATATTCCTACAGACCAAATCCTGAAGGCCTTTAAGAATGAAAATATCAAGATCATCCAGACTACAGAAGCGCTTCGTGAGCATTTGAAACTACTGATTTATCAGAAGGGTGTGCTTTTATTAATGACCTCGGGCAATTTTGGAGGTATCGATATCAGGGGAATTGATTGGGAATAAATCAAGCTTATTTAGGAAAAATGGAGTCAGCCATTTGAAGAGCTTTATGAAAAATATCAGATTTGATTGTATTTGAAATGCTGTTTTCTTGCAAATAAGCATATACATTTTCAGTAGGCATATTTCCTACCAATTCATCTTTGGCCATCGGACAACCACCAAATCCTTTCATAGCAGTATCCAGTCTCTTACAGCCACTTTCTATAACGGCCCTTACTTTCTCTTCCCAATTATGTGAATGAGTATGTAAGTGAGCACCAAATTCAATCTCTGGATATCTAGGTATCAGTTCCTGGAAGAGATAACTGATGTTCTCCGGTGTAGAGACACCTATCGTATCGGAAAGTGAGATAGTAGTAATACCTGCATTGGCTAGATTATATATCCACTCCTCTACTATCTCCAGATTCCAAGCATCACCATATGGATTCCCGAAAGCCATGCTCAGATAGACAACCAGCTCTTTATCCTTCTGCTCACATATCTGTTGGATATCTTCCACTCGTACCAAAGATTCTTTGATAGTAGAGTGAGTATTTCTTTGTTGAAAAGTCTCAGAAATACTAAAAGGATATCCCAAATACGTAACCTTCTTATGATCTACTGCCTGTAGGGCTCCTCTGACATTTGCAATAATTACTAATAATTTTGTCTTAGACCCATCCAGATCTAATCCCTCCAGAACTTCGGCAGTATCAGCCATCTGAGGAATTGCCTTTGGAGAGACAAAACTACCACAATCCAATGTATCGAATCCAGCCTGCAGAAGCACATTGTTATATCGGATCTTAACTTCAGTGGGAATGAATTGGGTCAATCCCTGCATTGCATCTCTTGGGCATTCAATGATCTTCATCCTTTATTGAATTTTTCCGTTGGAATTCCAAATCTCTCTGTACACCTTCCATTCTCCTGCCTCAGCCTTCCAAATAGTTATGTATTTCTCGAGGATTGGAATTTCTTCACCTCCCCGCAACACCGTCATGTTTCCTTCCTCTATTAGTACGTCAAAATGGACACTTAGTCTTTGAGCACGTCTGATGACTTGCCATTCCTTATGTGCACCATCAGCATAGTAAAATGATCCAATCTGCGCCTGATCGCAAATCGGTAAAGCATCAGGAGGAAAAATACAAGCATCCCTCATATAATGATCACGGTAGAATTGAGGTTGTGCATTGCGATACTTAAGGGCCCACTTCACATTCACACTATCAATAAATGATTTTACCAAAGGTGCTTCTATTGGCAATTGCTGTGCTGACAGTAAGGGGCCGGTAAAAAGAAAGATACTATTTATGATCCCAAAAATTAGCTGGTGCAGGCGGATGGATTTCTCAGGCATGAACCAACTGATCAACTTTTATGGTGAAGTTATATTTATCTTCTACCTTACCACCTCTGAGATCATTGATATATTTTTTCATTGAAAGTGATAACTCCCAAGCAGACTCCTCAAATTCCATTGTTTTATCCTTGTAAGTTATAGCTGCCACATTCGTGACAACCGCGGCAGTACCGGCTCCAAATACTTCCAAAAGATTTCCCTTTTCATATTCATGGATGATTTCATCTATAGAAATTAACCTCTCTTCAACAGTATATCCTCTATCTGCCAGTATAGTCATAATAGAATCCCGGGTCACCCCCCTAAGAATGGCACCATCGGTAATAGGAGTAAGAATTTTTCTGTCTTTGGTAACGAAGAAAATATTCATGGTTCCCACTTCCTGGATATATTTATGATAAATAGCATCCAACCAAAGTATTTGATCAAAACCCTTATCCTTAGCTAATTTAGTTGGGTATAAAGCGCCTGCGTAGTTACCTGCACATTTTGCCTCACCTGTTCCTCCGATGGAGGCACGTACATAATAATCATCTGCAAATAGTCTAACCGGCTTGGCATAATATGGTCCGGAAGGACATGTAATTATTACCATCTTATATGTAGCTGAAGGAGAAACACCCAAGAACTCATCCGTCGCAATCATAAATGGTCTGATGTAAAGTGAAGAACCTTCAAATGTTGGTATCCAGTCTCTGTCCAAAGAGACCAGTTTCTTTAATCCCTCCAGGAATATATCTTCGGGAAACTCAGGCATACATAGTCGACGGGCAGAATGATTTAATCGCGAGGCATTTTGCTCAGGCCTAAATAGAATCGGTGTACCATCCTCATTTTTAGAAGCTTTCAGCCCTTCAAAAATTCCCTGACCATAATGGAAAGTCATATTGGCGGGATGAACGCTGAAATTATGCACAGGTCCGATTTTGAAATTCTGCCATCTACCATCTTTATATTCGGCGATGAACATGTGATCTGAAAAAATCTTTCCAAATCCTAAATTGTCGAAATTAACTTGACCCAATCGCGAATTCTCCGTTTGGATAATGTCTATATTTACCATAGTACGTTAAGGTTTGGACAAATATAAATCATTTTTTTTAATATTACAACTCATTCAATGCACATAGTGCGGTTGAATATTTTGTTGCCCACTCTAAAAAACACTTTAAACAAAATATTATTTTGCACAATCCGTTTAATCAATTAAGAATTTATAGCCTTCGTGCTGCGCAACCACTGAATAAATTTTCAAATTCTGAGGAACTTGAACTTATATTTTGTACCCCCGCTGAACACTTTACTGATAAGCACAGAGCAATGTTGATAAAAATGGCGAATGACATTCAGCTCTATGTGGATAGCAGGTCAATGATACAGTTGCTTTATCCCACTCTCGATTTCTCCTGGCAAGATCTACAAATTTTCTCCCACTCACTTAAAGTTGTCTTTTTTGGCCCTGGATTGCATAGCCTTTCAGATAGTATCCCAAATGTGTGGCATGTACTTGACAACCATCAGTTTCTGAATACTGACACTCTTGAAGAGTTGGCAGATGATAAAATTAAAGCAATGAATTTTTGGAAAGCATTTAAACCGGTATTTAAAGAAAACTGACTCTATAAATGATAAACAAACTATTACTAGCCTCTCGGAATCTGCACAAAATCCAAGAGTTCAAAGAAATACTGCCGGCAGGCATTGATTTAAAATCGCTGGTAGATTTTCCACAGATATCTGATATTGAAGAGACGGGTGACAGTTTTCAGGAGAATGCCTTTCTTAAGGCTTCTACCCTACATGAGTATACTAAACGCTTGTGTATAGCAGATGATTCGGGATTATGTGTACATGCATTGCACAGAGCACCGGGAATTTACTCTGCTAGATATGCTGGGAACAAAGCCACTGATGCACAAAATAGACTTAAGCTTCTTAATGACTTACTAGGTGTAGAGGATCGAAGAGCGTACTTTATTTGCTGTATAGCTTTAGTGGGAGATAATACAGAAGCATATTTTCAAGGAATAATAAATGGACATATCTCAAATGATGAGAGAGGTGAAAAAGGATTTGGATATGATTCAATATTTATTCCGGAGGGGCAGAACATCACTTTTGCAGAGATGGAGCCAATGGAGAAAAATGCTATGAGTCATCGATCCCGTGCCTTCAAAGACTTAAAATCTTATCTCGATCTACTCTTTAAATTATAAAATCCAATATAACCAAAGAACCAAAAACAACACTTGCAATGCCATTAGTCGTCATGAAGGCCAGATTAACCCTTTTTAAGTCCTCTGCAGTAATAATTAAATGTTGATAGAGTAGCATACTAAGAAAAATGCCAGTCCCTATGTACATCAAAATCCCTGTAGGTAGATATTGCATATTTATGAGATATACTGCCGCACATAGAGTAATGGCAGTTACTACATGAACCATTGTACTAAGGTATAAAGCTTTTTTCCTTCCAAGAATTGTAGGAAGGGAATGCAACTGCTGAGACTTGTCAAACTGATCATCCTGTAAGCTGTATATAATATCAAATCCCGCCACCCAAGTCATAACTACCACCGATAGTAACACAGGTATTAAGGCGAATCGACCCGTAACTGCAAGATAAGCACCTAAAGGAGCCAATGCTAGCCCCAGGCCGAGAACGAAATGACAGAGTGAAGTGAATCTTTTAGTATAGCTATACCCCAATATAACCAATAACGCAACAGGAGATAGAAAGAGACAAATCCAATTAATGAAAAAACAGGTAATTATGAAAAACACACAGTTTACCAATACAAAAAATAAGACCGAACCAGGTCTTAGTATGCCAGCCGGAATCTCACGACTATTTGTTCTTGGATTTAGCGCATCAATGTCTCTATCTAGATATCTATTATATGCCATAGCGGCATTCCGGGCAAAGACCATACATAATAGGACTTTAACCAGCATCCAATAATCTATGCCAGGAGTTTGATACTCACCAAGTGTATAACCGATTAGAGCAAATGGCATAGCGAAAATAGTGTGGCTAAACTTAACTAAGGACAGGTAGTTTCTAAACATGTATGCTATATCAACAATTTAATACAAAAAAAGGCCACCATATGGGCAGCCTCTTTATTAATTTAGCACAAAAATATCATTTTACTTTGTCAACCTGACCTTCCACCACAAATTTTGTTTGAGCAGGGATAGTATTAGCGGTGATAGTTACCTCTTTACGTTGATGACCGGGCTTACCTTTTGAATCAAATTTAATCGGAACCTCTACTGTCTGGCCAGGTGCTACCGGATCATGTGGACAAGTAGGTGTAGTGCATCCACAACTAGCGTGACAATTGGTTATTACTAGGGGTTCTTTACCTGTGTTTGTTACACTTACGGAAGTCTGTACTACAGTTCCCTCTTTCACTGTACCAAAATCAAAGCTACCCGCACTCAGTTTAATGGTGGTAGTAGGGCCTGTTGCGATTGTTGTTTCATTAGGATTGGAAGCTGCAGTAGATGGCTCTCCGTCAGTATTCATCGCTGTAGGGGTATTAGCAGGAGGAGCTTCAACTGAGGTTTGTGATGAGGGTGTTGCCGCAGCAGAGGCAGCAGGATCATTTTTACAAGAAAACAGAACTGAAGAAACAGCTAATGCTGTGATAAAAAAGAAGGATCTCATGTATGATTAATTGAATGGTTAAAAATTATATGCAAATATATCTTGTGTCAAGAACTCCAGTTGAATTAAAATTCCGTATTAGGATTAATTTGATATTTGTTAACAATTTAATACATAAGGTATTGACTATTGTTTTCTTGCCATCCACCGGGAGCGCCTATTTTTGAGTACATAGTCTTCCTTTCCATTACTTAGGTGCAATTGATTTGAAATGAGTGCTGCTATCATTGCATTATTATCATCCTCTTGGTCCATAATGTCCGTAGTAAAGTATTTTGGAACAAAACTTGTATCAAAATTTCCGGAAGCAAATGCTTCATGATTCATTACAAAAAGGCCAAAAGGCAGCGTTGTCTTAACTCCAATTATCTCATATTCATTGATTGCCGCCTTCATTTTAGCAATACATGAAGCCCTATCAAGCCCCCAGACGGTCAGTTTGGAGATCATAGGATCATAAAATACAGAGACTGCATCACCAGCTTTGAAGCCTGAATCCACTCTTATATGTTCACCAGTGGGTTCCTGATATACTTGAAGAGTACCGATATCCGGCAAAAACTGATTGTATGGATCTTCCGCATAAACTCTCAGTTCCATAGAGTGTCCATGAATCTTTAAGTCGTCCTGAGAGAAAGGCAGTGATTTTCCTAAGGCAATAGAAATTTGCAACTCCACCATATCAAGGCCTGAAATCTCCTCAGTCACCGGATGCTCTACCTGAAGCCTAGTATTCATTTCCAAAAAATAGAAATTCAATTTTTCATCCACTAAAAATTCAACAGTACCCGCATTTGTGTAATTACAAGCTCGAGCTACATTAACTGCTGCTTCACCCATGGCCTTTCGCATAGCGGAAGATACTATAGCACTTGGCGCTTCCTCGATGACTTTCTGGTGACGTCTTTGAATAGAGCATTCCCTTTCGAAAAGATAACAAATATTACCAAACTGGTCAGCAATGATCTGAATCTCTATATGGCGAGGTTTAGTCACATACTTCTCTATAAATACTGAACCATCTTTAAAGGAGGAAAGAGCCTCATTAGTGGCGCGTTCAAAGCTCTCTATAAAAGAAGGAGAATCTTCTACTACGCGCATCCCCTTACCACCGCCCCCTGCAGCTGCTTTTATGAGCACAGGGTATCCTATTTCTTCGGCCATGCGTATGGCATCCTGTACATCGGTAATCGCTTTTCCGGAGCCTGGCACCATAGGAATATTGTAATGACGAACGGCTTCCTTAGCAGCTAATTTATTTCCCATTACATCAATAGCGTGCTCATCCGGGCCTATAAATATCAGGCCGGCATCCTTTACTGCTTTACAAAACTGACTATTCTCACTCAGAAAACCATAACCGGGGTGTATTCCATCAGCTCCAGAGCGCAACGCTACTTCGATTATTTTATCCATATCCAGGTAGGACTTGGATGGTGCATTATCGCCTATGCAGTAAGCTTCATCTGCGTATAGTGCATGAAGTGATTTAGAATCGATTTCGGAATAAACAGCGACAGTCTTGATGCCCAGTTTCTTACATGTCCTCATGACCCGAACTGCAATCTCGCCTCTGTTAGCGACCAATATTTTCTTCATGTTAAACTTTAATTAGATTTTCCTAATAACTTATCTATTAATATTTTATGTATATTTTTTGCTAACTCAACATTAAACTGATATCCCATAATATTATTGACAGGGACTATTCCTTGTATTGCATTACACACAAAACAACTTACGAATCGTGGCAGATCCGAAGATATAATTACCGATTCATGTATTGTCATACCAGACCCAAATACTTGAATAATATATTCCCGCATTACCCCAGGAAGACAACCTGAAGATAACCCGGGAGTCCATAAATCACCTTTTTTGTCTATGAAAAATATATTAGAGCTTATTGCTTCACATATTTGCCCTAATTCATTTAGCACTACCAAATCCTGGCAACATTTTTCCTGAGCTTCTATCGATAATAAGACTTGCTCTATCTTACTTACTGTTTTGTATCTATTCATTCCTTTAGAATACATTTGAATGCCTTCTGCGACTTCTAATCTATCCTTAATAAGGAACTCTCGGTTAAATGGATTGTCATATGGTATAATCACTACCTCTTGCAAAGTATGGTTATGCTCCGGTAAGTATCGCCCACCTCCTGCCCGCCATATATCCAGCCTGCATCTTAGACAACTTGTGGAGGACAATCCCTCCAAAATAAAGTCCGCCAAGTTTTCTTTAGTATCAAATGTTTCAGAAAGATCCATATGGAGAAAGGATGCGGTACGAAGTGCTCGTGTCCAATGACCTGCCAACAAGGGGATTTTGCCCTCTATGACCAAGATCGATTCAAAAAATCCATCTCCAAATTGGCTTGCTCTGGTTTGAACGGTCATAGCATAGCTTTAATTCCCCTTGTCATTTCTCTTTTCCCCGGTGGACCTGTCAATGTTTCTATTGTGAAACCCGCTTGTCGCATAGTCCTTTTCACTTCACCTTTCGCGCAATATGTCACTAATACACCGCCTTCTTCCAGCAGATCGAACATTTTAGAAAATACCTCTAAAGTCCACATTTCAGGTTGGGTTTCGGGGGCGAAAGCGTCAAAGAATATTACTTGAAAAATCTCATTTGGGCTATATTCAAGAAGGTCACTTAAGAGCTTTTTAAAGAAATATCTCTCATTAAGACAAATCACTTTTCCATGGGGGGCACCGTGCATGTCCAGGAATGACATACTCAAATCAGATGAGTATTCCTCTGACCAAAACTGAGCTAAGAGGTTGCAAACCGCTTCCGAAATGGGAAACTTTTCAATGGTTGTATAATTAATGCTGACCTTATGATTGCCTGCGTATTTTAGTGTAGCAAGCGCATTGAGGCCACTTCCAAAGCCCACTTCAAATATGTTTACTTCATCACGACCCATGGCCATATAATCAAGACCTGCCTGTATAAATACTTTTTCAGTTTCAGTCCATGCACCATGGATGGAATGATAGGAGGCATTAAATTCCGAAGAGAAGAGAGACGGCGAACCATCGCTGGTGGAGATTAAGGTAGCTGGCATGTATAGGGCGTAAATTTAACCGAACTACTCTATAAAGCAAAAGAGCATAACAATTATTTGCGATGCTCTTTTTTATTTCTTATACAATCAAATCTTATCGGGGTAGACAGACTGACTTTACCATACTTGATAATCCGGAACTAACATTATATGGACATCCATACCCGCGATTGCAAGCAGAAGCACCTAAAATGAAGAATCCTAATAGGAAAAGAAATAAAAGTTTTGATAAATTTGGTCTACTCATGGCTTAAGGTTAAATATTTATTTCAATGTAAAAATAACGCTGTTTATCAATTAATATTACAAGTTTTACTTGGCAAAGATATAAATGGATGCTTGTCTAATTGAAATTTCTTCCATAATTAGTATTATTTTTGTCAAAGGACATTATATGGAATATTTTATATAAGCAGATACCTTACTTTGTAAAATATAAAAATTCTATTTTTTTTACTATTTTTTTCCAAGACAAAACTTAACTTTGCACCCGCTTCCAATAAGCAATGGCTTTGACCGATAGTGTAACGGTAGCACAACAGTTTTTGGTACTGTTTGTCAAGGTTCGAATCCTTGTCGGTCAACCATCTATCTTGAAGGATTATCTGTAATGCAGATAATCCTTTTTTATTTATAATAGAATCTCACCTTGGGAAGCTAATGAAATCACCAATTTTGCACTCTTGAGAACGGTTTAATTCAAATTTTATACTTTTGAATTCCGAAATTCTAAAAAAATTGGTTTCATTTAATCCTTTAAAAAATTGAAATTTTCGGCATCATCATTGATTATCAGAAAGATATATCTTACATTAATCTCGCTTAGTATGTTGGCAAATACTCTTCCAGCCCAAAATGTGGACTCAATAGCATTTGAAGAATTCGACCTTTCAAATGGGTTACATGTTATTCTGCACGAGAACCATACCACCCCTATCGTGGTGGTCTCTGTAATGTATCATGTGGGATCCAAAAATGAAAATCCTGAACGTACAGGATTTGCACATTTTTTTGAGCACCTGCTTTTTGAAGGAACAGAAAATGTCAATCGAGGCGATTTCATCAAGATTGTCCAGAATTCAGGAGGTGAGGTAAATGCTAATACCTCAAATGATAGAACTTTCTATTACGAGATTTTCCCATCCAATTATCTGGAGACAGGCTTATGGTTGGAGTCAGAGCGTATGTTGCATGCAAAAGTAAATCATCAGGGCATCGAAACACAGCGTCAGGTGGTGAAGGAAGAGCGCCGTCAACGCTATGACAACAGACCCTACGGTACTATTATCGAAGAAAGTATGAAAAGGGCGTTCAGCGAGCATCCCTATCGCTGGACCACCATAGGATCTATGGATCATTTAGACGCTGCCCAAGACGAAGATTATATTGCATTTTATGAAACATTTTATGTACCAAATAATGCTGTATTGACTATTACCGGTGATTTTACAACATTTGATGTAAAGCCACTCATTGAAAAATACTTTTCGAGTATCCCCAGAGGAACAAAGCCTATCACAGTGCCTGACGACAATGAACCACCACTTACAGCTGAAATCAGGGATACCATATATGATCACATTCAGTTACCGGCTTTGATCCAACTATACCGAATACCGCCATATGGAACTAAGGATTACTATGCTGTTCGTATGCTTTCAGATATTCTTTCCAATGGAGGCAGCTCGCGTCTAAACCTGAACCTGGTAGATAAACAACAGATCGCTTCCTATGTCGGTTCATTTCCCCTCGAACTAGAACATTCAGGTGTTTATATTCAGTTTGCAATAGCTAACTTAGGAGTAGATATCACTGAAGTGGAAAATTCTCTAAATTCAGAGGTGGAAAGACTAAGGTCAGAATTGATTACTGAACGGGAATTTCAAAAACTTCAAAATATAATTGAATCTGAAGAAGTCAATCGAAAATCAAAGCTATTGAATATAGCAGAGGAATTATCAACCGGATATCTATATTTGAAGAATACGAATCTGATCAATTCCGAGGCAAATCAGTATAAATCTATTTCCAGAATCGCTCTTCGTGAAGCTGCTAGAAATTATTTAAGTAAGAATAATCGGGTAACATTGTATTGGCTACCGGGGAAAAACATTATTTCGAATTAGCTCTGGCGAAATGAAGCGTTATCCCATATCATATCTTATTACCCCACTCTACATATCTCTTTGCCTAATATTCTCAAATTGCAAGACCCTTACAACCGATAATAACGTGAAAGCACCAGTTTTGAATGAAAATTTTAGAAAAAACCAACCGGAAGCAGGTATCGCTCCCATAATAGCTTTTGGCCACCCCTTCGAATTTAAGCTTGCTAATGGTATACAGGGAATCGTAGTTGAGAATCACCATCTACCTCAGATCAATTTTCAACTATATCTGGATTTAGGGAAAATCGATCAGAAAGACAAAGCCGGCATAACCGATCTGACCGGTGAAATGCTATCACGTGGCACTACTACGATGAAAAAGGCTGAATTTGATGATGCGATTGATTTTATGGGTGCCTATTTTTCGACAAGTTCTAGAGGATTTACTGCTTCAGGTCTTAGTAGGTATGCAGATGAGTTGTTTTCGCTGGCATCACAAGCCATAAAATCTCCAGATTTTTCTGCTAGTGAATTTGAGATAGTAAAGAAACAGACGTTTTCTGGATTGGAGGCTCAGAAAGAAAACGCTGATTCTATAGGAAGGAACCTCATCAAAACAATCAATTTCGGTCCGGATCATCCCCAAGGTCAGTTTATCACTCAGTCCAGCCTAAATAACATTACTATAGAAGACATTAGAAATTTTTACAACGGCGTTTTTGACCCGGCCCACGCCTATCTTATCATAGTTGGTGACCTTCCAGCTGGAAAAGCAGTAGAGTTGGCGCAACAATATTTTGGCGATTGGAAGTCAAAGTCTTATTCTAAAGATTCTGCTTTATCCCCTACCCCAATCTCTAAAACTGATGTAAGTATTGCAGACCGCCCTTCTGCTGTTCAGTCTCTGATCATGATTTCATATCCTGTTGATTTAAAACCAAATGACCCTGATCTAATCAAGGCCAAACTTATGAACGATATCTTAGGTGGATATTTTTCAAGTAGACTTAATGAGAATTTAAGAGAAAAACAAGGATATACTTATGGTATCAGGTCAAATCTGGTGTCAGATCCAGAAAATGGTCTCTTCAGTATTATGACCAATGTTAGAAATGAAGTTACCGATAGTGCTATTACTCAAATATTGATCGAGATGAAGCGGCTCCGGGAAGAGAAAATCAGTAACGAAGAGTTACAAAATGTAAAAAATGTCATCAGTGGTGAATTTGCACGATCTCTAGAAGAGCCCAAAGTGACTGCACGCTTTGCTCTTGATATATTGAGATATAATCTTCCGGTGGATTATTTTAAAAATTATCTACGTTCCATTCAGAAAGTAACTGCAACTGATATTCAGAAAATGGCTGTAAAATACCTTCAGCCGGAACATTCACACATCATCGTAATAGGTAATCAAAAGGAGATAGAAGAAAAATTAAAACCCTTCAGTTCGTCCGGTTATATTAATCATTATGACTTCCAAGGCACCCCCTTGAATAGAATCTCTCCTGAAAATCCAAATGCAGCTGTTGAGATAATTCATAAATACCTGAAGAAAATCGGAGGGGTAGAGGAAATATCTAAACTGAAGTCATTGTCCAGGGAATACAATATGAATATCGACGGTGTTGAGTTCAATGGGTTCAATGACATTCTCTTACCTTATCAGATGAGGACCCTCATAAAAATGGGTGAAACAGAGATGCAAAGCACTGTTCTCAATCAAACCGGTGGATACACCACTACCAATGGAGAAAAGAAGGAACTTGCTGGTATAGCTCTTTCCACATTAAGAGAGTCAGCTGTAATTATAGAAGAATTGAGTTACCTACAGACAGGATTTAAACTTACCTACAAGGGTATAGATACTGTAAATAATAAATCGTTGTATAAGGTAGAGGTTGTAAGTCCGGCAGGCAATCAAAAGATCGAATACTATGACATAGATAATTTTCTAAAGTTTAAGACTGTTACTGTAAATGAAGCCGGAGGCGAAGAATCTATTATTTATAAAGAATATAAAGACTTCGCGGGGATTTTATTTCCGGTAGTGACTGAATTGATTGGACAGCTTGATAAGCCAATCTTGATTCATTACAGTGTCATTCGATTAAATCCTACTTTAAAACAAGAAATTTTCAAATAAGACATGTTAAAAATAGGTTACAATCCACAATATGTTTCCAATGATATTCTGTCAGAATTCACTGCAAAGTTGACCTCTATTCCAGAAGCAACAGAAACTGAATTTATTCCTTTTACTGTAATGAATTCTTTTGATACTCTGAGGGAATATCTGGTCAATGAGCAAATCGATGTGGCTATTTATCCCATATCCAAGGTTCCAATAGGCGGAGCAGAGGAACTAAGCACGGCAGCTTTACTTTCACGACCGCGGCCTCAAATACAAATCAATTATCATAAAGGAAAGAACCCTGTCAACCATCTGGTAGAACTTGACGGTGGCGACTCAGTCCTGTGTCCTGATTCTAATATAAGGGCACAGTGCAGTAACCTCTTACAAGGGATTGTTTTTATGGTACCTGAAGAGGAACCAAACCATGACCAATTATCCGGTACAATAAACTATCCCTTAGGACAGAAAGAACAAAATTCTTCTTTTGACCTATTTGATAGTTCCTTCGACTTCAATCCAAGAGAATTAATCCCCCCCACCGGTCAAAATATACTTTCTGTAATCTGTCGTAAGTCAGACACCCATATACGCGAACAACTAGTGGCACTCAATGATCAAGAGGTAAGCCGCATTAGCAATATAGAAAGAAGGATCCTTAAATTACTTACAGAATCGGGATACACACAGGTAAATGCTTATGCGGAAACAGATATAAATCAAAACTATCACGTATTTGTGTGTGGTTTTGATGCTGAAGGGAATTTCAGGACAGTAAAACACTCAAGCAACATCTCTACAGGAATAGAAAATGAAATTCTAAAACTTCTGACTGAAAATAGCCTTTAATAAAGGTATCCATTATTTTTTTCGTTTTTTTACATGAGATATTCATCTTGATGCATCGAACTGTCCTAATATTACTATTCTACATTGGGTATACTCAACTGGTATCAGCTCAGACTGGTATACCTACAGTAGGGAGTGTGTATTACTATCAATCTGTAAAGTCTCCCAAAATTGCTGTTGTACCATCAAAGGGAAAAGTCGCTTTCTGGGATTATGCCTTTCTTGAATCTGCATTTGCTCTCAACTATAAAGTCTCTAGAGCAAACTCTAAAAACAAACTAGTACCATCGAAAGCCAATTTGGCCATCAGTGATAATTTTGGAAATACCAGCTTTTATACAACTGATAAGAATTCCTTAAATTATTGGGGGTTTACAGGCAAAGATCCATTTGAACTTGGCTCCTTAGCCTCAATTTCATTTACTAAAGGGCTTCCTGAGATATACAATAACCTCAAACAAGGCACCTCTCTTAACTACCTCACTTTAGGTGAAATAGTATATGATATCAGGACACTTAAAGAAGTCACACTTAGAGCTTTTCCGTTTTTGCCTGATAGTTTTCGCATCAAAGTAGAGATAGCGCGCAATATAAAGGTGGACGGACAGGGCAAACTGTACCTACCCGGACAGACATTTGATAAGACCAATCGCATTACTGAGACTGAAAACTATAATTATATTTATGAAATTAAAAGTGGAACAAGTGATTGGATAGATGTATCGTCCTATATGTCTAATGTGCTTTTTCCTCCCATCAGCAGAAAACGAATTTTATTCATTGCTCCCAAAAATGTCTTGCCTGTACTCACGCTCAATATCAGTGAAGAACTAAATACGATCGAATCCGCAACTTTCCTCATTACAAAAAGGGCTGCATCCCTTAAATCCGGCATGAATGGGTCGCCACAGATTGGGGTTTATCCAAATCCTGCTTTTACAGATGATATTCGAATCGAGTTCAATAATATTCCTACCGGAAGATATGTCCTAAAGATCTATTCTCTTATTGGTAATCTTGAAATGCAAAAGGAATATTATATCAATAATTATAAGTATGATTCTCTAGACATTCGATCACTCAATCCGGGTGTCTATATCTATGCTTTGCAAAATTCCTCGGGTAAAGTACTCTTTTCTAAGAGGCTTACGGTAGTCTCACCCTAACCTTTATTTTGTAAGAGATCATAGTCTTTCATACTACGAGAGATTACTTCATAAGCATCTTTTCGTCCATAAATCTGAGGTATTTCAACGGTGGGCTTCTCATCCTTAGATGGAATCTGCTTATAAGTCAGAAAATAATGAAGAATCCGGTTAAGTATGGGTGAGGGAATATCTTCCAGCTCTTTCCAGCCATTATATACTATGTCGTCCTTCATTATTGCAATGATCTTATCATCAGCCTCATTTTTATCCACCATCCTCAGCCCGCCGATAGGTCTAGCGTGAACTAAAATATCTCCATGCTGAATATTTTTTTCAGACAAGACGAGAATATCAAGTGGATCCCCGTCACCTTTTATATCCTTCCTACCTAATGACTCCATACACAATGCTGCAATACCCTCACCACAGTATGTCCTGGGAATAAAACCATAAAGTGCCGGTACAATATTGCTAAATAACTGAGGCCTATCAATCTTCATTAAACCCGATTCCTTATCCAGCTCATATTTCACCCCATCAAAAGGAGTGATTTCAATATAAGTATTCACAAATTGTGGAGATAGTTCATGTATACCTATACCATGCCAAGGGTGCGCCCTCCAAAGATTTTCCATTCCAGATTATTTTTATTTTAATACCTCTTTTATGATATGTAACGTTATACCCTATCGTAACATCAAAATTATACATTTCGCTTCAAAACTATTAGTAACAGAAGCAGTTTTATAAAATGTTTAGTTTTGTAACCAAATCAAATTTGTAGTTGAAAGAATTCCTTATGAAAATAAAATCTTTTCTAATTTTCGCCTTGTTGATAGGGGTGGTGAGTTTGTTTGCCTTTTATCCTGCAAAACGATCTACTGAGCCTACTCCCAGGGAAACCATCATTCTTCAGTCTATCATATCCTTTCTTAATCAGGTGCATTTTAAGCCTATTACCATTGATGATACGTTTTCAAAATCCTTGTTTAAGGATTATCTCGGAGTCATCGATCGGTCTAAAAGGTTTTTGATAAAGAGTGATTTAGATCAACTGAAAAAATATGAATCATCCCTGGACGATGAAGTCAGAGACGGAAAGTTCGACTTTTTCAATCTCAGCATCCAACTTCTTGATAAGGGGCTTGAGAGAGGTAAGTCTTACTATAAAGACATATTGAGCAAACCAATGACCTTTGATAGTAAGGACCGTGTAGATATAGACTATGATAATATGGAATTCGCTCGAAATGAAAATGAACTGAAGGAACGATGGGCCAAAGCATTGAAGTTTGAAGTGCTCCAAGAAGTGTCGGATATGCAAAATTCAGATAAAAATGACAGCACCAAATTAGCTGATAAAACCCCTGCACGTAGCTTTGTCGAGATTGAAAAAGAAGCTAGAAGCAAGGTTGAAAAAGATTTTGATAAAATGTTCGACAGAATCTCTCAGCTCCGCAGAGCAGACAGACTAAATGATTTCCTTAATGTCATTACTTCAGAGTACGATCCTCACACCAGTTACATGGACCCTAGGGATAAAGAAGATTTTGACATTGGCATGAGTGGAAAAGTAATTGGTATAGGCGCTAGACTTCAGGCTGATGGTGAATACACTAAAGTGATGGAAATCGTGCCTGGCGGCCCGGCCTGGAAGAACAAAGAACTGCAGGTCAATGATTTAATTATTAAAGTAGCACAGGATGGAGAAGCACCACTCGATATTCGTGGTATGCGAATCGATGATGTTGTTTCTAAAATCCGGGGCAAGTTGGGTACTAAAGTAATCCTGACTGTCAAAAAACCAAATGGAACATTTCAGGATATTGCTATCATCAGAGAAGAGGTCCTCATGGAGGAAGGGTTTGCAAAATCTGCGATTGTCTCATTGGATGACGTCATTGATAATGTGGGATATATCTACTTACCTAAGTTTTACGCTGATTTTGATGACAGTAAGGGCAGATTTTCATATTCTGATGTGGCAAAAGAAATAGAAAAATTGAAGCTGGAAAATATCAGTGGCATTATACTTGATCTAAGAAATAATCCTGGCGGTTCGCTGAATGACGTAATAAAAATGGGTGGCCTGTTCATTGAAAAAGGCCCGATAGTGCAAGTTAAATCACGTGACAGAGATCCATATGTGATGAATGATGATGACCCATCTTACTTATATGATGGTCCCTTGGTCATACTGGTCAACCACAATAGTGCATCTGCGTCTGAGATCATGGCAGCTGCAATGCAAGACTACAAAAGAGCAATAATCGTAGGTTCTGAATCCACATATGGTAAAGGAACTGTGCAACGATTTTTTGATTTGGATCGTGCAGTTCGTGGCAACGATGCAATGAAACCTCTTGGAGATGTTAAAGCTACTATTCAAAAATATTACCGTATCAATGGTGGTTCAACACAACTTAAGGGAGTAATCCCCGATGTGGTACTGCCGGATCTATATAATTATATCAAAAATGGAGAGGAGGAAAATACGCATCCTATGGCATGGACTCAAATCAAACCTGCCCAATATGATCAAAATGTGTTTAAGATAAAAAATTACGATCAAATATTGAGCAATTCCAAGAAAAGGACTTCAGCCAACCCTGCATTTTCAATGATAGATGAAAATGCGCATAGATTAAAGAAACAATTTGATGCAAAGAGCATGTCACTCAATCTAAATGATTATAATGCTGAGATGGATACGAGAAAAGCAGAAACTAAGAATTTGAATAGTGTATTCAAGGAAATCAAAGGTATGAGCTCATCCAATCTTAAGGTAGATTTGCCAAAAATCAATATAGATAGTGTTAAGATAACAAGAAATAACTCATTTCTCACTAATCTAAAAAAGGATATTTATCTTGCAGAGGCCTTGCACATAGTGAAAGATTTACAGATTAATAAGGTTGTAGCTGATAAAATGAACGCAGAATAATTAATTCATTAATAATATAACTCAAAATGTTAGAAGGACTAGAAGAACAACAACAAGAGCTCGAAAACAAACTCAAAGAGAAAAAAATAGAATCTTCATCACCTGATGGGGAAATAAAAGTGACACTCAATGCTGGCCTCGAAATAGAAAATATTTCATTGGATCTAAGCAAAATTGATGTGTCCACTCCTGATCAGCTGGAAGATCTATTGATTGTGACGCTCAATCAGGCACTTGATGAAGCCAAAATAAAACAAGCAGCCGAAAGTCAAAAACTACTAGCCAATATGATGCCCGGTGGTTTTGGTGATTTAAGCAAGCTTTTTGGCGGTTAGTATTGTATACATTCATTTAGATAATTCAACATTTGAGCAAGTATTTCCTTCTTTTCATACTCATTGCCCCTGGTTATTTACTCAGCCAGGAAGCCAACTTGGCTGCATATTATTCTTTTGATGACTGTACAGCAAATAATTCTATTATAGGCTTCAATGGCAAACTAATAGGTTCTCCATCATGTGTATGTGGTTATTCAGGAATGGGATTCAAATTTAATGGAAGTGACCTTATCCAATTGGGAGAAGACAATTCCGGAATGGGAGATGTACTGACAGCAGATGAGTTCTCTTTTGCTACAACCATACATACAGCTAAAAATAAGCCCACTATGTGTGTCTTGTCAGTGAGAGCTGATTGCACTGCGAATGGATATGAAGTCACTTATGATCCCGGTTCTAGTAGATTTACTTTTATCTTTAATACTCCTTCTGGCCAGGAATCAACCTCTTTTGAAGGGGATCAAAACTCATGTTGGCAATTTATGGCGGTAACCAGGTCCTTTAATCGATTTCTATTTTATGTAAATGGAAAATCGGCAGGTCAATACCTGTTTAAGACAAACCCCAACCTGAGAAGTGCAAACAATCCTGTTTTGGGTGGGAAAAGTTGTACTGGAGCTCAAAATTTTGAAGGAATCATAGACGAAGTACGGGTATACTCCCGATTGATTGGTGTGGATAGAGCTCTAATTCTTACCCGTCCTGTCAATAATATTCTAAGCGACCACTTTCAGGTTGTTTTCGCTAATAGGCCATATAGTGTAGAATATTTCACCAATTGTAATGCTAATTTTATATGGAACCCTCAGATGGGTGTTTCTAATCCTAGTGCCGCAAAGGTGGATATTTCTACTGATCAAACGACCAGATATACAGTTTCCTCAACTTATGAAGGTTGCACACAGAGTGATACAATTCTGATCAAAGTTCAAGATCCAAATACGCTCAATTGCGATAACATGTTACTACCCAACTCTTTCACCCCCAATGGGGATAATCTAAATGACACTTATGGGATCAGCACTGTTATACTAGCAGAACAGAAATGTTTATTTGAAATTTTTGACATGAATGGTGCCCGAGTATTTCATACAATTGACCCCGAGGGACAATGGGATGGTACACTTTATGGCAGCCCTGCTCCACCGGGGGCATATCTTTATAAAATTAGGTATACATGTGGCGATAGACAGTACTCTAAAGCAGGCAGTGTTCATCTGATCCGATGATATCAAAATATTTCATATAAAATAAATAGCTATTTGTATAGGAATGGAGCAGGAAAAGTATCTTTATCCGATATTTTTAATATACCTGCAATGAAGTTACATTTCTACATACTCTTACCTTTTATACTGATATTTTCAGCCCACTCATTATCGTCCCAAAGTATCTTTAAAATTCATGGAGTTATAAAATACACGAATGGTGACCCCGTAATTAACAGAAGGGTAACATTACAGCCATTAAATCGGATTACATATACAGGTAGCGAAGGTAAGTTCAACTTTGAATTTACAGGCAACTATAATATTACTCTCGTGGTTAGAGATTCATTATTAGGTGACCTGACGTATGAAGTAAAGCCGAATGACATAAATAGTGCACTGCCAATCAACATTGTATTACAAAAATCTAGTTTGGGCTTCTTAGATCCTATCAATTCTAAAGAGATTCCGGTAATCATGATCAATCCCTCAGGAGATGAGGAAACTTCGGAGAATCAAGAAATTTCCAGCCTATTGACTGCTTCCAGAGACTTATTCGTATCTACGGCCAATTTCAATCTATTTGCACTTCGCTTCAAAACGAGAGGATATGATAATGAGTATAACTCAGTCTTTGTCAACGGTATCCCGATGTCAGATCCTGAGACAGGCAATCTGGTCTTCGGCGAATGGGGCGGACTAAATGACGTCATGCGCAATACTGACTTGGTGTATGGTTTGAAAAATGCAGATTTCACCATTGGTAAACCCGGCTCAAATATTGCCATAGACTTGAGAGCTTCACAGCAGCGGGCCACAAAACGATTTTCATATGCACTATCCAATAGATCCTATCGCAATAGAATAATGGGTACTTACAATACTGGTAAATTGGCGAATGGATGGTCACTAAGTCTAAGCGCATCCTACCGATGGGCTGAAGAGGGCTACACACCCGGCACTTTTTATAAAGGTGTCTCATATTTCGCCGGTGTAGAGAAAGAAATTAATAAAAATCACTCATTGGGACTGACTATTTTTGGTTCCAAATTAATAAGAGGTAAATCTTCAGCCAATACTCTAGAAAGCTATGAATTGGCGGGCGATAATTACTACAACCCATACTGGGGTTACCAAAATAATGAGAAGAGAAACACAAGGGTTTCCGAGATTCACAAACCAATTGGTATTCTGCGGCACGACTGGAAGATCGGAAATAAATCTACATTAACTTCCAGCGTTTCATATCAGACAGGTTATGAATCCAATACAAGACTAGACTGGTATCAGTCCAAAGATCCCAGACCTGATTACTACCGGTATCTACCTTCTTATATAGAGGATGCCAACTATAAGTCATTCTATGAAAACTTGTATCGTACAGATGAATCCAAGAGGCAGATAAATTGGAATTATATGTATGATGTAAATAGAAGTAATATTGAAACTATTCAGAATGCCAATGGTATACCCGGTAATGACATCACCGGAAAGAGAGCTCAATATATGGTGGAAGATGATCGGCAGGATTTGAAGATTTTTAATTTCAATTCCACCTTTGAGACCGTACTGAATACTAGATGGGTACTTCAGGGAGGTATTTCGTATCAAGATTACACTTCTTCCAACTATAAGTTATTGAACGATTTGCTTGGTGCGGATTTTTCGGTTGATATAGATAAGTTTGCAACTTTTGACAATCCCTTAGCTAATGAAAACAATGACATTTCTACGCCCAATAGGATTATAAAAACTGGTGATAGGTATGGCTATGACTTTAATTATCATGTCAAGGACGCCTCAATGTGGTTGCAAAATACCTTCACTCTAAAGAGATTTGATTTTTTCTTAGGAGGCTCATTCGGTCGAAATATGCTCTATCGTGATGGATTAAATCAAAATGGAAAATTCCCCGATAATTCAAAAGGTGAATCGGAGCACTTAAACTTCAACGAATATGCAGTAAAAGGAGGAGCAACGTATAAAGTAAATGGACGTAACTATATATTTGCCAATGCCGCCTATTTTAACAATGCTCCATTAGTCGAAAACCTCTTTATTTCACCACGCACAAGGAATGATGTGATAGATAATCCACAAAATGAAAAAATTGCTTCTGTAGAGGGAGGATATATTCTGAATGCCCCATATTATAAGTTGAGACTGAGTGGTTACTATACGGATATAAAAGATGGTATGCAGATGGTACGGTTTTACAATGATGCGGACCAATCTAATGATATCGCCGGCTTTCTCAATCAATCCATTACCAACATTGACCACATACACACCGGTATAGAATTCGCAGGAGAATATACGCTCTTCACCGGGTTTAAGGTAAATGCTATTGCTTCTATTGGTAAATACTACTATACTTCCAGATTCTCATCATCCTATTATCTGGATAACTCAGCTACCACCGTGGCAAAAGACAGGAAGGTATATTCTATCAATTATTATTTCCCGGGTACACCACAGCAAGCCGGATCTGTCGGACTAAGTTATAATGGCAAGCAATTCTGGTTTATCAATATCAATGCAAATTATGCCCGTAAGACATTTATCAGCCCTTTCTGGGATAGACGTACATATGAAAGTGTGATCAATATGGATGAAAATGATCCTAAACGGATCGCATTACTTGCTGAAGAAGAACTACCGTCTGCTTTTACATTAGACCTTTTCGCCGGTAAATCCTGGAAAATCAACAGTTATTATCTTAATTTGAATCTTGGGATAAGTAATCTGTTAAATAACCAGAATATTATCACCAATGGATATGAGCAGAGTAGACTAGGTGTAGATCAGAATAAAGTCATTACGTTGGAAAAGTTCCCCAATAAATATTATTATGCCTATGGGCTTAATTATTTTGCCAGCTTAGCATTACGATTCTAAAATAAATAAATTAAAATACTTCCAAATATTATAAAAATGCAATTCAAAAGTATCCTATTCCTTATACTGATCCTTACGCTTAATGCATGTGTAAAAACAGAGTTTGACGCACCTCCTATCAATGACAATGATCCACATATAAACGCAACATTCTCCATAAGTGAGCTAAAAAAGCTTCATGCTGCTGGTAAGTTTGAGACTATTAATGAAAATAAAATCATCAAAGCTATTGTGGTAGCCAATGACCGAAGTGGAAATTATTATAAGACCATCGTAGTGCAAGATTCCACCGGTGGCATGGAAGTCAAGATCAATGACGTGGGAATATTTGGAACATTTCCGGTAGGCAGAAGAGTTTACATAAATACTCAGGGACTTACTCTTAGTGATTACGGAAATAATTTTCAAGTCGGAAGTGGTACTTATATTGGTACAGGAGGCCCTACTGATATACGCTTGAGTGGGATTCAACCTGATTCAGTTAAATTCTTTCTGACACCAGGTGCTGTCAACCAAACAGTTATTCCTGCCAAAAGGACAATCAATGAAATCAAGCCGGCAGATTACAATACACTCATCGAACTTGATAGTGTTGAATTTGCGCAATCTGAATTTGGAAACACCATCAGTGATGTCGTAGGCACTTCTACGAACACCAATCGCACTATAGAGGATTGTAATGGCCAGACCATAATATTACGTACCAGTAAATATGCCGACTTCGCGTCTGATTTAATTCCGGAAGGTCGTGGGAATATAATTGCGATTGTATCTATATTCAGTTCTACCAAACAATTATTTCTACGTGAGAGGATTGATATGGCTTTCAAAGGCCCGCGCTGTGGGAGTGGAGGTAATTCTACGACTTTGGATATCCAGGCCCTTAGAGATTTATTCAAAGGGAATACACTAACTATTCCGACAGACAAGAAAATCAAAGGAATCGTGATTTCAGATAAAAATTCTAAAAACATCAATTCAAAGAATATAGTAATTCAACAACCCGGTAGTGCTGGTGTGCTTATTAGATTTTCCGCTGACAATATTTTTGATCTTGGTGATGAAATCGAGGTCGAAGTAGGTGGTCAGGAGCTATCTGAGTACGGCGGATTACTTCAGATCAACGGTGTACCCAATATCAATGCAACGAAGCGGTCTACGGGTAATTCCTTAACTCCTCAGGTCATCACCCTCGCCCAAGCTAACGCAGATTTTGAAAAATACGAATCAGAATTGGTACAAATTAAAAATGTTACTCTTTCCCGATCAGGTGACGCTACTTATCTAGGTAATGTTAATATGGCTGATGGTACCGGCACTATGATCTTATATACAGCAGCTACAGCTACTTTTGCAGCGAATAACTTCCCGCTTACTTCAGTGTCACTCACTGGTTACCTAACCCAATTCGGAGCGTCACAAACCAAGGAATTATCAATAAGAAATCTAACTGATGTGAAGTAATACTTTGGAATGAATAAAATTATTTGTTTTTTTCATAAAAAGTAAATAACTTTATCTATCGTAACTTTTAAACACCCCACCCATGAAAGAAAGCGTAAAGAATTTTCTTTATATAGGGCTTACCCAAAGAAAGGCATTTATTATATCTTGCATTTTGGTATTTTCCTATTCATTATTAAAATTTTTATTGGCAAGTTATTACTCGCCTCCGATGCCGGTTATTGAGTTTGTCACTACAACTCCTAGCGAATCACCCAGAGATAGACACTTAGGGACGAATACCCGAGATATTAACAAGGCCAGTGCAAATGACCTGACAGAATTAGGCTTAGGAGCGAATCTCTCCAATCGCATTATAAAATACCGGAATGCCTGCAACGGATTCACCAGTTTGAAACAATTAGATCGGATCTATGGAATTACTCCTGAAGAATTAACTTTATTAAAATCAAATTTTGAGCTTTCCTCAATGGAAGGTAAGATGAAGTACGAAAGTGATTACTCCGGATTTAATAAAAGACGTTCACCGGAAAATTCACCATCTAAATTTAATCCATCTTCCTTTGATCCCAATACCATCTCAGCTGCCTCGCTGATCTCTATGGGTGTTCCAGTTCACATAGCAAATGGCATAACGAATTTTCGAAAAGCAGGATTTATATATCACAAGCCGGACGACCTCAAGAGAATCTATACCATGAGCGAAGAATGGTTCCAAAAGTTACAGCCCTATGTCGACTTGAGAAATGCATCAGAGAAAAGTACATTAAATATTAAAACAGAGAAAACGGAAATTCAAGTATTGGACTTGAATACTGCGACTTCAGAAAGTTTGATGAAGCTGCCGGGTATTGGTCCATATTATGCTGACAAAATAGTAAAATACCAGCAAGGATTAGGTGGATTTTTTAACCTCGAACATTTTCAGAAAATGAAGATTATTCCTGATTCACTCTGTGATAAGATAAAACCATATTTAACCTTTACGAAGACACCATCTAGGATATATATTAATCAAGTCACTTTGGAAGAATTGAGAAATACTTGGTACATAGGAAAGCAAGCGTATCTCATCATAAACTATCGCACATCAAAAGGAAAGATCAATAGTCTGTCAGAAATAGCTGCTATTCCAGGAATTGATGTAGATAAGATCAATAAGATAGCCCCTTATCTTGATTTTTCAAAATAGGTCAGATCGCAATTCCATGCCTTATTATATTGAGCGCTGCACCAGCTTTAAACCATGCTATTTGTTGCTTATTGTAGGTATGCTTGACAGGAAAACTTGAACTGGTGCCATCTGCATGATGCGCCACTATGGTAAGAGGTACATCAGGAGTGAAGCTTGATAGGCCTAAGAGATCGATGCGATCATCTTCCAATATCCTGTCATAATCAGTAGGATCTACAAACGTTACTCCCAGCAATCCCTGTTTCTTGAGATTAGTTTCATGAATTCTTGCAAAAGATTTGACCAATACTACTTTTACTCCAAGAAATCTCGGCTCCATAGCAGCGTGTTCTCTAGAAGATCCTTCACCATAATTTTCGTCACCTATAACTATGGATCCAATTCCATGTGCTTTATAATATCTCTGGGTAGCGGGTACAGGACCATATTCACCGGTCAGTTGATTCTTGACATTGTCCGCTTTGTCGTTGGCGAAGTTAATAGCACCAATTAATAAATTGTTCGAAATATTGTCAAGATGACCGCGGTATTTAAGCCATGGCCCAGCCATAGATATGTGGTCAGTAGTACATTTCCCTTTAGCCTTGATGAGTAGTACCAGTCCGGTATAATCATTCCCGTCCCAAGGTTCAAAGGGCTCAAGTAGTTGTAGTCGATCCGAACCTGGATCTACCTGAATATCTACACCACTTCCGTCTGCTGCCGGTTCCTGATATCCGGCATCCTTGACATCAAATCCCAAAGGTGGCAGCTCAAAGCCTGTTGGCTCGTCCAGCATTACTTCTACACCATCCTCATTGATTAACTTATCGGTGAGTGGATTGAACCGAAGGTCTCCTGCGATGGCTATTGCTGTCACAAGCTCCGGAGAACCAACAAATGCAAACGTATTTGGATTACCATCAGCGCGCTTTGCGAAATTTCGATTGAATGAGTGGACGATAGTATTTTTCTCAGCTTTTTCTGCTCCTACTCTATCCCACATGCCAATACATGGGCCGCAAGCATTAGCAAATACAGTAGCACCTATTTTTTCAAAAACATCGATCAGGCCATCTCTCTCAATAGTATATCTTACTTGTTCAGACCCCGGTGTTATGGTAAACTCAGATTGTATTTTTAGCTTTTTTTCTAAGACTTGGCGCGCAAGAGAAGCTGCTCTTGAGATATCTTCATAAGAGGAATTTGTGCATGATCCAATCAGACCCACTTCTACTTTAAGTGGCCAGTTATTTTCTACAGCTACTTTTTTCATCTCCGATATTGGAGTAGATTTATCTGGTGTGAATGGTCCATTTAATTTAGGTTGTAAGAGGCTCAAATCGATCTCTATAACTTCATCAAAATATTTCTCAGGGCTGGCATATACTTCCGGATCACCTGTCAGATGAGCTCTATTTTCCATGCACATATCGGCTATTTCTGCACGTCCGGTAGCACGTAGATACCGCTCCATGGAGTCATCATAGCCAAAAGTAGATGTGGTCGCTCCTACTTCCGCTCCCATATTGCATATTGTCCCCTTCCCTGTACAAGAAATAGATTCTGCACCTTCGCCAAAGTATTCCAATATACAGCCTGTACCGCCTTTCACAGTAAGTATTCCTGCGACTTCTAGAATTATATCCTTAGGTGAAGCCCATCCGGATAACCTACCTTTCAATTTTATGCCAATTAATTTGGGAAACTTAAGCTCCCAGGCCAGTCCCGCCATGACATCACAAGCATCAGCGCCACCTACACCAATAGCTACCATACCCAATCCACCTGCATTTACGGTATGTGAGTCAGTACCTATCATCATTCCACCCGGAAACGCGTAATTCTCTAATACGACTTGATGTATAATACCTGCTCCGGGCTTCCAAAATCCAATTCCATATTTATTAGAGACAGAGGATAGAAAATCATACACTTCACTATTGGAAGTCTTGGCATTTATCAGATCTATCTTTGATTCTTGCTTTGCGACAATCAAGTGATCACAGTGAACTGTACTTGGTACAGCCACTTTTGCCCTTCCGGCTTGCATGAATTGTAGTAAAGCCATTTGAGCGGTGGCATCCTGCATTGCTACTCGATCAGGAGTGAAAAACACATAATCAGTACCTCGCCCAAAGTTTTGTAAATTGCTATCTGGGTGAATGTGTGAATATAATATCTTCTCTGTAAGAGTTAGTGGTCGTTTTAAAATCTGCCGCGCAGCATCTATGCGATCAGGTAAGGTTTGGTAGACTTTCCTAATCATATCTAAATCAAATACCATAAAGTTTGAATTTTAACGCAAAGGTAATAAAACGGAAACGGTCAAAAGACCGATTTGTTATCATCAAAAGCCTTAAAAACAAAAAGGGCTCATCCTCCGACAAGCCCCTATAAAACATACTACTTAAAACTTGAATATTTACGACGAACTATTCAATTATTCTGACGTAATTATCCAGGGAAGTCACATTAAACTATATACTTGAATACATGATTTTTATTAATATGTATCAAGCTTAATAAATTTAGAGTTAGATTTATAGAATTATAACCCAACTCAGTTCACAAACTGAGTCTTTAGATCGTTTTCTTTTAATCAACTAAATATTATTCATTATGAAAAATCTTATGCTTTTCGTTGTCTGCATGACAACAATCCTAACTCTACCCTCTTGCAGTAAAAATTGCTCAGTAGAATACACCTATCTCGGCATGAAACCCTACGTCGTAACCTTTTCTGAGATCAAGAGAGTTACAGTAGATGCACCTCAATCGTTCGAAAATTATGGCTCTACGACAGTTTATGGTGATTATATCTACGTGACAGAACCCGGCAAGGGCATTCATGTATTTGATAATCAAAATCCTGCTGCACCAGTACAAACTAGTTTTATCAAGATCCCCGGAAACGAGCAATCTATCATCAAGGATGGAAAAATGTATGCCAACGGCTATGTAGATCTCTTCGTACTGGATGTTTCTACTCCGTCTACTCCACGAGTACTGAATACGGTAAATAATTTCTTCCCTGGTACATATGAATTGACAAATGATGGTATAGTACTTTACGAACTGGAGAAAATGACTCAGAAATGTGATTGTGGTGAGACTCCAAACTTGATAAGCGAGTCTAAAGACGGTTTAAAATATGTGCGCATTGACCAGCAAAGTGACCTCATTCAAAGTTCAGATGGAAATATCCGCTTTGAAAAAGGATCAAATACACAGAAAATAACTCAGAGTTTGATGGGTAGTACTGCTAAATATGCTATTGTAGATAATGGCTTATTTATAGTTGATAAAAATGGGTTGAAATCTTTTTCACTTTCAAATTCACTCAATCCAACCAAAGTTTCTCAGCTTGATTTCACTGGAGGCGAAACCGTATTTGGAATGAAAAATAGAGTTCTTGTAGGTACAAATTCTGCAGTACGATTTTATAAAATCAACTCAGATCAGTCACTTACCTACTCTAGTATGCTCGATCATGTTACTTCTTGCGATCCGGTAGTAGCTAATGACAAATATGCTTATGCAACATTCAAGACCAGTACTACATGTGGTGGCTGGCGAAGCGCACTTATGGTGGCGGATATATCAAACTTCCCCCGAGAAATAAGCAATCTGACTATGACAGCCCCTGGTGGCCTGGGTATAGTTGGCAATAAACTATTAGTTACCAGCGCAAAATCAAATGTTCACATCTTTGACATCCAAAATCCTGAACAACCTGTTGGGAAAGTAACTTTCCAACAGTCAGACGCCTCTGATATTATTCCATTGAGTTCTGATAGGTTCTTGGTTTTTGGAAAATCCTCTGTAACTCAATATGAACTGATAGGCAATGAAGCCAAATTGATCTCAAAATTATAATTTTTTATAAGCTAAGACTATTTGAGAGGCTGCCGTGATACGGTAGCCTTTTTTTTGTCCTAATCAAGTATTTAAAGCTGTGTCTGTCAAGAATTCTACAACAGTTTTTACTGAGAGATCGAATCCTCGTTAATCTCAGCGCACTAGCTGGTTATACAATCTTTCCAAATCCTCACACTCAGACTCTGTAAGACCAGGATGCACTTTGCTCGTCTGGATGATGGTGCTACGTGCAGACGTAAGCCATCTGAAGCGATCGGCAGGTGATAATCTGGCTATAGGGCCTGCATTTGCTACTCCATTGACAATATCTCTAAAAGCTTGCAAATTCTGTTCTACCTCCTCTAGATCAATGTGATTACACATACACTTTATTTTTGTGGTATCAGGAGTAATCTTACAGCCTAGGAATTGTTTGCTCTTACAGAGTAGTACGATACCAACATTGATAAATTCTCCACGCTCTACTCTGGGCACCACCCGGATGACAGCATATTCATATAACTGTCTTTCGTGCATCGATGGCATAATTTACAAAATTAGCAGATTGACTCAGTCTTTCATTCAAGAAAGTAATATACACGGCTCTTATTTCATCGGGTGTGTCGGATACTCCTCTATAATCCAATAGCTCATCCGGTATAGATTTGACTATTTTCTCAATTTTATCAGGGGTGAGAAGTTTCTTATACCATTCATCTACTTCGTCTATAATAGTAGCAAATGGAAGCATCACGTGATTTTTCACCTGCTCAAATGGGTCAGTGATATAAGAACGCCATCGGTCCCAGGTATAATGAAAATATAATGCTGCACCGTGATCGATAAGCCACAAATCCTTATTCCACCACAAGAGATTTGTGTTTAGTGCGGTGCGATCCACATTAAGGAGAAATGCATCCAGCCAGACCAATTGGGAGGCTAGAATCTCTTCTGCTTTTCTTCCGGCAGCATCATACGTAATTGCACCTGAAAGATATTGGAGTGCTATATTAAGGCCGGTACTGGCTTTGAGAAGATCTTGTATCTCTTCGTCGGGCTCTGTGCGACCGAAAGACTCATCTAGGTGAGCAAACACGAGTTCAGGAACATTCAGGTGAAGATGCCTAGCTATCTCAGTACCGATAAATTCAGCAACGAGTAATCTTACGCCTTGCCCTGCTCCTCGAAACTTTAACACATAAAGCTTCTGATCATCTCCCTCCACTATAGCAGGAAGCGAGCCTCCTTCTCGGAGCGGAGTCACATAACGTGTTACCTGAATGTTTCTATAATCCTTAATAAAATCAGCAGGCATGAGCTGTAATTATTTGCGCTAAAGATAGATTAAATCAGAAGACTGATCAAAAATACTACAACAACCTAACATTTAGAGGTATAGGAGAATTGCTTAAAAATTGGATTAGATCATGTTTAGACTGTTTTACCAAATTTAACACTTCACTTTAAATTTTCCTTCAATAGACATAAGTAAGGTGGAATTAAATTCTACAATATAAACCGTCGATAATATCGCAGTGAGCTACCCTGGTACTTGAATATATTTTAATCTGTGGGTTAAGAGTGATGTAGTCGATTCCCGACCCAAGAAATCAACCATACACATGGTGATGATGAAAAAAAGAGACAATTGGTCTTTTAAACCTCCACATAATGAAAAAGCCACCATTTCGCAAGAATTAATCTATGAACGAAATGATGGCTCTTTGCGGTCCGGACGGGACTCGAACCCGCGACCTCCGCCGTGACAGGGCGGCATTCTAACCAACTGAACTACCGAACCAAATAATATACGCTTCCTTGTAAAGCGGTGCAAATATATATTAGAAAAAGTTAAACAACAAAGTTTTTATTCAAGAATATTTATTATTTTTGGAAACCCAAACTTTAACACCCATGATCACCATTCATGAACTACCGGCATTAAGGCTACTGGTATATGTTACCGGAGGCATATCATTCTTCTACCTCACTGGTTTTCCTACCTCAGGAACCGACCTATTGTGGATAATACTACTATTTGTAGTAAGCTTAATTGTAAATCTGGTTAAGCTTTCATTTTCGACGCGATTTCTGTATGGATTCCTTCAGGCTATTAGTTGGTTCTTACTCCCCGGTATCCTGATGTCACTGAATAACCCTTCCTTACAACCCCATCACGTTAACCAAAATTCTGGTATAACCGGGAAAGAAATCCGGCTCTCGGGTGAATGTATTACCGAGCCCAGGACTAAGAAATCAAGCCGTATCGTATTGAATTGTGAATATATCTACACAGCTAATGAACAATGGAAAAGGGTAACGGGAAAGGTCATACTGAATGTAATGGATACTGCTCAGGCTGCTCATATTGGACCCGGTTCACGCCTGATAGTCAAAACACGACTTTCTATACCCGGTCTACCTCAAAATCCGCTTGAATTTGATTATAACGAATACCTCAAAAAGCAAAATATACTTTTGACCGGTATGGTGCAGAAAGGTGCTTTGACAATTTCCGCACCTCACAAATCCATTTATTACTACTCCTATCAGGTCAGAAAATTTGTGATTCACAGAATTAAACATCTCATAGGGAATAGCGAGGAAGCTGATCTCGCAGCAGGTCTATTGGTTGGCTACAGAGACAAAATAGATCCTGCAACCGAAGAAAATTTTATAAATACAGGCGCAGTGCATCTCCTCGCAGTAAGTGGCATGCACGTTGTATTGATCTATCAAAACATTCTATTGCTGCTCGGATTTATTAATCACAAAAAATTAATCAGTAATAAAATAATAAAGATTACCGGGCTTCTGCTAATTTGGGCGTTTGCCTTTCTAGCTGGTCTTGCCCCATCAGTTATCAGGGCCACTATTATGCTATCACTGCTCATCAGTAGCGACCTTTTGAAGAAATATGCCCACCCGCTCAATATCTTATTTGCCGGCGCTCTCTTAATGTTATTGTACGAGCCAATGGTCCTCTTCGATGTTGGCTTTCAACTTTCATTTTCAGCTGTACTGGGAATTATTACTTTAAATAAGTCCATATTATTAAAATTACATCATCTACCCTTTGTTCCACAATTGATCAAAGAATTGATTACAGTTACTCTTGCCGCACAAATTGGCACTTTACCTTTGATCTTGTCTTATTTTCATCAATTTCCGGTATACTTTATTCTATCCGGGATTGTGGCGGTGTTCTTATCTGATCTGGTGATTAAAATAGGTTGTTTCCTGGTATTAGGCTCCTTGATATTCATGAAAGGCGCAATAGTAGTTGCATTTATATGGAAGTTTTTGCTGAAATGCCTTTTAATCTCAATTCAATATATGGCTAATCTACCGGGAGTACTAATCGAAAAAATTTATTTCAATAATTGGATGTTTGCGATTTCACTATTCTTACTTATCTTATTGTTTATTACCTCATTCAAAAAGTTACGTTGGTATCCACACTTTTTTGTAGCAGGCATGCTATTACTATTAATGATCGATTTCAGACATTTTATTTTATATAAAAATACAGATTTATTACAATTGTATTCATCAAGGCAAGGGCGCATTATAGAAGTTCAAAAAGGATTTCAGAACTTCCTCTTCATCGATAGCTCTATTACAAATGCTGAATTAAAAAGAGTATCTCTTAATTCACAAATAGAGAGATGCATCCAATACTCACAAATAATTAAAATTCCAAATGAACAAAATATCTTCTTACACACTACAAACTATAGTGCTACCAGCATTTCTGACGGTGGAGTAAAAGGAATTCAACAATTCAACTCTGAAGGGAGAGTCTTTCTATCTATAATGGATGAGGATAAACTACTGGCTAATCATCAGACTAACTTTTTGGAAATAAAAAACCCGGCATTAAGCCGGGTTTCAGTAAAGTGACAATTTACTTTATACTTTATCTTGGGGAACTTCATCGTCGCCATCAACCATGTCCTTAGCCTTGTTCCATGCCTTTCCGGCCCAATCCTTTACTTTATGTGCGCCATCACGTACCGCATCAGCAACATCTTCAGCAACATCCTCTGCCTTGTCTTTAGCTTTATCTGCCCAATCACTAACCTTCTCTTTTCCATCGTTCCAGGCTTCTTTCACATTATCCTTAGTATTTGCATAAGCATCACCTGCTCTTTCACTGGTGGATTTAGTGTCAGTTCCAGCATTATCTGCGGCATCATTAGCATCGCGCTTCGCCTCATTCCATGCATCTTTTACAGTATTCTTAACATCGTGTGCAGCATCCTTGATATCATTTTTGACATCATGTGCAGCATCTTTAACATCATTCTTAACTTGATTTAAATCATCCCTTTCGTTGCTCATTTTATTTGATTTATTTGTGAATAAAAATAGATTGTTTCAAGTAATATGAACACGCATTGATTTAAAAAGTTTAGTAACACCAAAATGAAATTAACCAAGACTACTCCTATAACTAATTGAATTTCATTACATTATAATTCCTATTTTTTAATCCCCTCTAACTGACAGAGGAACCCGTACATGAGAGCTGTCTCTCTATACCTTTCGAATCTCCCACTCGCTCCTCCATGACCAGCTTCCATATCCGTATGGAGATAAATGGGATTCTTCGAGGTGCTATTGAGCCGAAGTTTAGCTACCCACTTGGCAGGTTCCCAATACTGGACCTGGCTATCGTAAAGCCCCGTAGTAACTAAGAGTGCGGGGTACTTGGTCTTTACTACATTATCATAGGGAGAGTACGACTTCATGTACTTATAATATTCTATTTTCGAAGGATCTCCCCATTCATCAAACTCGCCGGTAGTCAGTGGGATAGACGTATCCAGCATGGTAGTAAGTACATCCACAAAAGGTACCGCGGCTATGATACCATTGAATAGTTTAGGCTCCATATTCATCACTGCTCCCATCAAAAGTCCGCCTGCGCTCCCTCCCATTGCGTAAAGATGTTCCCTGGTGGTAAATTTATACTCTACCAATGCCTTAGCACAATCAATAAAATCAGTGAAAGTATTCTTCTTATTTAGCAATTTGCCATCTTCGTACCATTCCCTTCCCATTTCTTCGCCACCTCGGATGTGTGCAATAGCGAATACAAAGCCCCTGTCCAAAAGTGACAAGCGTACACTTGAAAACATGGGATCCAGACTATATCCATACGAGCCATATCCATTAAGCAGTAATGGATTATTGCCATTGGTTTTTAAAGACTTCTTATATACAAGTGAGATCGGGATGCAAGAGCCATCTCTTGCGTTGATCTCCAGCCGCTCTGATACATACTGACTGGGATCATACCCTCCCACGACTTCTTGCTGCTTCATCAAGGTGCGTTCGCCCGAGCTCAGGTCGAGATCAAATATTGATGGTGGAGTTACCAATGAAGTGTATGAAAATCTCAGGATGGTGGGATTAAATTCATAATTGTCTGTAAAAGTTGCCACATTGGCTTCTTCATCAAAACTGAGTGTTTGTTCCATCTCAGGATAAATAATCTTTAAATGGACAATACCCCGGGTTCGCTCTTCAATGGTAAAAAAATGCGCATATGGCGTAAAATGCTCTATTAATACGTCCTTCCTGTGGGGTATTAATTCTTTCCAGGAGTCCAGATCTGTATGTGCCTCCGCAGTCTTCATAATTCTAAAATTGCGGGCTTGGTAATTTGATTTGATATAAAATTCTCTCTGATTGTCAGTGACTTCATACAAGTGTCCTGTCCGACGCGCTGCAAAAAGTTTAAATGCAGCCTGGGGATTATCTGCTTTCGTAAAATGAGTTTCACTGGTCAGTGTACTCCAGCAATTAATGTAGATGTATTTGCCACTGAGCGAGCGAGAAACGTACACATAATAAGCTTCATCATTTTCTTCAAATATTAATTTGTCTGATGCAGGGTCTGTACCGAGAACGTGTTTCTTTACCCTGAAAGAGCGCAGAGTAACCGGATCTTTCTCTACATACAAGATGGTCTTATTGTCATCGTACCATACACAGTAGCCCTCTGTATTTGGAATTATTTCATTTACACTTTCTCCTCCGGCTATATTTCTAAATTTTAAATTGTATATACGGCGGGAAACCGTATCTTCTCCATAAGCCACCCACTGATTATCGGGTGAAACAATGAGTGAATTAACTTTGTAATAACTGTGTCCTTTAGCTTCCAGATTAGCATCCACCATTATCTGTTCAGGAGCATCTGACGTATCTGCCTTGCGAGCATAAATGGGATACTCACCCCCTGTCTCATAACGTGAATAGTAATAAAAACTGTTTTTTATATAAGGAACTGAAATATCTGTCTGCGGTATACGACCAGTTATCTCCTTGTAGAGTGACTCACGTAGGGCACTACCCTTCTCTAGTGATGCCTGCATATAAGCATTTTCCGCATTGAGATAATCAATTACCTTGGGGTCTGTTCTATCGTTGAGCCAATAGTAATTATCAACCCTCTTGTCTCCATGAGTTTCTAAAATCCTCGGTATCACTGCTGCAATGGGAGGGTTAATATGTGAATCGTTCGTCATTTTTCTGTTTGATTTAATTATTTGGCCATTACATCTTACACATAGGGTAAAACAAATCATCAATGCAACGCAAGGAATTATTTTATTCCTAATTGCTCTTGCCTTGAGTTTGTAACTTTGTATCATTGTAGGTTATTTTTTAAAAGCTCCTTTTAATAGCAAAATGTAATATGATGACTTCGAACAAATTTATGAAATTAATGAGATCTATATTACTCATTAGTATAGGGATATTTCTTGCAGCTGTAGGGCTTGAATGTTTTCTGGTACCCAATGGATACCTTGACGGGGGCATCACGGGAGTATCTCTTCTAACTTTCAAACTAACCAATATTCCTTTCCCCTTATTACTTTTCACGCTTAATGTACCTTTTGTTGCATTAGGGTTTAAATCTATCGGGAAAGTATTTGCTTTAAAAAGTATTTTAGCTATTGCCGCACTGGCTATCATCCTACAAACTGTTCCCTTCCCCGTCCTGACCGAAGATCATTTGCTTGTCGCAGCTTTTGGCGGTGTTTTCATAGGATCCGGTATAGGTTTTGCAGTGCGAGGCGGTGCTGTTCTGGATGGCACTGAGATATTAGCCATTTACTTAAGCCGGAATAGCCGGTTATCTATTGGGGACATTATTTTGATCTTCAATATTATCATTTTCTCGACTGCTGCCTTATTAATATCTACAGAAATAGCACTCTTCGCCATGTTGACTTATTTTATAGCATCCAAAGCGATTACGTACATCATAGAAGGTATTGAAGAATATACGTCCGTTATGATTATGTCGGACCAAGCAGATGAACTTCGCTATGCAATCGTTAAAGAGGGATATGGAGTCACTATGTTTGAAGGGAAGAAAGGCTATGGAAAGCGTATTGGTGAAGAGTTGAATGAAATGATGGTAGTCTATACAGTTGTCACGCGGCTTGAAATCTCCAAATTACAACAGATTATAGATTCAGTAGATCCCAATGCATTTGTAATCATGAGTAGCTTGAGGGACACAAAGGGAGGAATGATCAGAAAGAGGCCAATGCCTCATTAATATACCCGCTCATCCAGATTTTCAAAGAATTTCATCACTTCCACTTCGGAATGGAATAACACCTGACGTGGCTTACTACCTTCACTTGGACCCACTATACCCAGCGCTTCTAATTGGTCCATTATCCGTCCCGCACGATTATATCCAAGGCTGAGGCGGCGCTGAATCATAGAAGTAGAGCCATGTTGGTTTTGGACAACTAAGAGGGCTGCATCACGGATATTATCATCCAAATCAGACAATTTAAGAGCGCCCTTACTGTTACCCTCTGCATTATCATCCGGCACCTCAGGAAGAAGATAAGGAGTGGCATATCCCCTTTGTTTGGAGATAGCCTCTACCACATTGACCACTTCGTGAGTGTCCACAAAGGCACATTGGATACGCACCAACTTACTGTCAGCTGAGATCAGCATATCACCCTTACCTATTAGTTGTTCTGCTCCACTTGCATCTAGAATGGTTCTGGAGTCAATCTTAGAGGCTACTTTAAAGGCGATTCTAGCAGGAAAATTTGCTTTTATGACACCAGTTATAATATTTACAGATGGACGCTGAGTGGCAATGACAAGATGGATTCCTACTGCTCTGGCTAATTGAGCTATACGGCCGATGGGAGCTTCGATTTCTTTTCCGGCAGTCATTATAAGGTCTGCAAACTCATCAATGACAAATACAATAAATGGCAGGAAACGATGTCCTTTTTTAGGATTAAGTTTGCGGTCTACAAATTTGACATTATACTCTTTGATATTTCTTACCTGAGCCATCTTTAGTAGATCATATCGCTGATCCATCTCAATAGCAACCGACTGGAGTGTACGGATTACTTTTTTTGTATCAGTGATAATTGGATCGTCCTGATCCGGCAACATACACAAGAAGTGATGCTCTAGTTTAGAATATATAGATAATTCTACTTTCTTGGGATCTATGAGGATCAATTTGACGTGAGCCGGATGCGTATGTAAAAGGATAGACATCAGGATGGCATTAATTCCTACTGATTTCCCCTGGCCTGTTGCACCAGCCACAAGAAGGTGTGGCATCTTAGTCAGATCAGCCACAAATACTTCATTGCTGATGGTTTTTCCAAATGCTATGGGAATATCCATCTGAGCATTCTTGAATCTATCTGACTTTAAAACTTCTTTAAGAGAAACTATTTTTTTCTTTTGATTAGGTACTTCGATACCAATCGTTCCCCTGCCGGGAATAGGAGCTATAATTCTTATACCCAGAGCGGCAAGACTAAGCGCTATATCATCCTCCAGGTTTTTAATCTTAGAAATTCTTACACCCGGTGCCGGAATGATCTCATACAAAGTTACTGTAGGGCCTACAGTAGCCAGGATCTTGGTGATATCTATCTTATAGTTTAATAAAGTATTGACGATTTGATTTGAATTCTCATTAACCTCTGATTTGTAATTTGGGTTTTCTACTTCGACTACACTATCTAAAATTTCAATAGAAGGAATTTTATATTTTGAAAGATCCAGGCGGGGATTAAAAGGTTCATCTGGATTGTCCAGTTCAGCCCTGATCTTTAAATCTTCTTCGTCATAGTCCGGAAAACTGGAAGCAACTTCAGGGGATTCCAGTAAGTAATCATCTTCACTATCAGCATCCTCATTATTCACTTCTACTATAATCTCACCTGCCTTACTTCGGGGGAAATGGGTATCAAATACCTCCTGTTCGCTCCCACTGCCTGAATGATCGATAATAATCTCCGGTTGGATAATCGTCGCAGGTGGTATTTGGGTATTCTCCTTATTTATGGCTTCTTCTACTTTATCAATAAAGTCTTTCAATTCCTCATCTTCAGGTAAGTCACTCTGTGCATCCATCGCTTTGGCGGCTGCCACGTCAGAGGGAATAGTATTGAAATCATCATTATCCCGCTTGAAGAATTCCAAAATTTTTCTAAAATTGATAAAAGAAAATAATTTTTTGTTCCATTCGGGAAATAGGTCATGCAATCGTTCCAGTCCGGGATTGAAATTCCTGAACCATACTGTCAATGCCAACATCACGAAACCAAAGACCATCCATACACCCACTTTTCCGATCACGCCTGTGCCCCACCGCACAATATTAATACCGTAGGCACCGCTCAGTGGAAATGAAGCAGAAGGTAAGATCAATTCAAAAAATGCACTGCCCAAAACCATAATGAACACTACATTACGTAGCATAGGCCACACCTTTGCTGAACCCTTTCCATTGATAAGTCGATACCCTAATCGAATAAATAAAAATATCAACGCAAATGAAGAAACACCGAACCCCCAGAAAAAGAGGGCATGTGAAGCCATAGCCCCAGCTTTACCAAACCAATTTTCAACAACCAGTTGCTTCTCAAATAACAAGTCCCATTTGAAGGGTATTATCTTATCCTGATCTGCCTTCCAGGTAAATAAATATGAGATGAACGAAATGAAGAAAAATATAGCAAAAAGATAGCATACTAACCCAATGATCTTGGGAATCCGATCATCCTTAATAATATTTTTCAGTCTGCCAAAGGAAGAAATTGGCGCTGCCTTAGGTTTGCGTGTAGCCATATGACCTTAATAAATTGTAGTTTCCTCCTATACCCGCTTACACTGCAAGGACAGTTAGATAAGCAAAGATATTATTTTTTATAATATATATTCAAATATTACCACACAAAGTGATAATTTCTTCAAAGATTGGCTGCTCTCTATCAATATCCTATATTTACTGTTGTAAATCAAAAAGAGAGCATATGTATGGAAAGGTAGGCGATCAACTCAGATCTGAAATTGAAGAAATCAAATCTTCAGGCTTATATAAAAGGGAACGTATCATCACTACACCACAGAGTGCTGTGATTAAGACAGAAGGAGGTGGTGAAGTTATCAATATGTGTGCCAATAATTACCTGGGACTGTCGTCTCATCCAGAAGTTATCAAAGCAGCAAAAGAGGCTATAGACACTCATGGCTATGGAATGTCATCTGTTCGCTTTATCTGTGGGACTCAAGACCTTCATAAAGAATTGGAAGAAAAAACTGCCAGGTTTCTGGGTCAGGAAGATTGTATTCTCTATGCAGCGGCTTTTGATGCAAATGGTGGTGTATTCGAGCCTCTTTTAGGAGAACAAGATGCAGTCATCTCAGATGAACTCAACCATGCTTCTATAATAGATGGTGTACGACTGTGTAAAGCTTCACGCTACAGATACAAGAACAATGATATGAACGATCTAGAGCAACAACTGAAAGCTGCATCAAATGCTCGGCGAAAACTTATAGTTACAGATGGCGTGTTTTCAATGGATGGATATATTGCCCAGCTAGACAAGATTTGTGATCTGGCAGATCAATATGACGCAATGGTCATGATCGATGAGTGTCACGCTACCGGATTTATGGGAAAGACGGGAAGAGGCACCCACGAATATAGAAATGTAATGAATCGAATCGACATCATCACAGGAACATATGGAAAAGCACTTGGTGGTGCATCCGGTGGATTCACCGCTGCTAAAAAAGAGATCGTAGAGATGCTAAGACAGAGATCAAGACCTTATCTTTTCTCGAATAGTCTGGCACCAAGTATTGCAGGTGCTTCTATTAAAGTACTTGAACTACTGTCCGCTTCTACCTCTCTTAGAGATAAACTCGAAATTAATACTGACTATTTCCGAAGAGGAATGAAAAATGCAGGATTCAATATTCTAGAAGGAACGCACCCCATTACGCCCGTCATGCTATATGATGCTAAGCTAGCACAGGAATTTGCTTCACGATTATTGGACGAAGGTGTATACGTGATCGGGTTCTTCTTTCCAGTTGTCCCTAAAGATAAAGCACGCATCAGAGTACAGGTATCTGCAGGACACGAGACAGAACATCTTCAGAAAGCCATTGATGCATTTACCAAAGTAGGAAAAGATCTAAAGGTCATTTAATCATACACACAAGCTAAAGGATGATAGAAAGTCAGGGATTTACAGCAAATCTCCAAATACCCTTTTCGGAAATACCACAATTTTCAGATTTTGATAAGTGGTACGCTTATCCTGAAAATCAAAAGTTACTACTTTTTGAAAATCCGCCTAATCTCGAAGGAATAGCTAATGCTTTGAAGGCGAGGAAAGAATACCAGATTGACCGTAATCTTCTTGCAGATACTGTTGCCGAGCAATATCAATCTCTTAAAATCGATGGAAAATCAAATGAGATTGACAGTCTTAGGGCTGAAAATACATTTGCCATCACTTGCGCACATCAACCCAATGTATTTACGGGGCCAGTATTCTTTATCTATAAATTACTGAGTACCATTAAGTTGGCGGAGCAGTGCAATCAACATTTCCCTGAAGCGAAATTTGTTCCAATACTTTATCTGGGTAGTGAGGATCATGACGTCGCAGAGATAAATCATATTCACCTATTTGGTAAGCGCATAGAATGGCCGACTTCCGGTACGGGTGCTGTAGGTCGGATACCCTGCACAGAGCTGGAAGATGTTAAGGAAGAAATTTATAAAATTTTAGGGGATTCGGTCCATGCAGATGAATTAAAAGCGCTCATCGACAGTTGTTATTCACCTGATAATACATTGGCAGAAGCGATCACTCTGTTTCTTCACCATTTATTACCCCAATATCCATTCTTAATATTTAATCCCGATGACGAAAAAATCAAAAGTCATTTTATAGATATTATAGAAGCTGATATACTCAAAAGTGAATCCTATCCTCTCGTAATGGAAGGGCAAGAGCAAATGGCTGGATATGGGTTAAAGACTCAAGCATATGTGAGACCAATCAATTTCTTTTACCTAGGACCAAATTTTAGGGAGCGTATTGAATATCTCGATGGTAAATATCACGTTCTAAATCGCGATATCACCTTTACTATAGACGAGATAAAAGCAGAAATTAAAGGACATCCAGAGCGATTTAGTCCAAATGTCATCCTGCGACCACTGCTCCAAGACCTGATATTGCCAACTATTGCCTTTGTCGGAGGAGGAGGTGAATTAGCCTATTGGGCAGACCGCAGATTGTTATTTAAACATTTTAATATACCATTCCCGGTATTGATCCGAAGAGATAGTGTCCTTGTGCTCGATCAAAACTCACTTAAAAAAATAGAAAAATTTCATTTTAAAATTTCAGATCTGCTACATGAAGAACATGAGATTAAGACAAAGTTCATTACATTCAATGAAGCTAAATCTGTAGATTTTGAAGCTGAAAGAGAAATTATAAAAGAACTAAGTATAAAAATTTTACAAAAAACAGGTGAATTAGATCCATCATTAAATAAATTCACAGGAGCAGAACTTAACCAGTTCCATAAAATCATAGATAACATAGAGGCAAAATTAGTTCGATCTTTAAAAAATCAAAATGAAGTAGGGATTAATCAAATCCTAAATGTTAGAAGAAAAATATTACCTGATGATCAGCTTCAGGAAAGACATGAAAACTTTATGTCATATTATGTGCTGAAAGGAAAGTCTTTCTTTGAAGAGGCCTATGACATATTAAATCCTTTGGATTTTAAAATGAAAGTATTGGTATAATTTCATATTAATATAACGCACTTATATTTCTTCTAAAAAGAGATTTAAACAATTTTAGGTGTTTTGAGTGTTGTAAAGTTTAATTAGTTAATCCTTAAACAATACATCATGAGAGTAGCCATTAGTATTTTATTGCTTTCCTTATTTCTTTTTAGCTGTAGTCCCAGGTATTATTCACCGAATACTTTAAACACCCCATTATTAACACAGAAGGGGGAAACAAGTATAAATGTCACAGGTCGAGAAGCGTTGATTGAAGTCCAAGGAGCTTATGCGGTTGCAAATCACATCGGCATTCTAGCAAATGGTTCATTTTTTATCCCCAAAAATGAGGATAATGGAGATGGTGGCCAGGGCAAATTTGTTGAAGCAGGAATTGGGTACTTCACTCCAATGTCCAATAACATGGTATTTGATACTTATTTACTAATAGGAGGTGGAAATGTGGAAAATCATTTTCCGTCCTCTGTTACCGATCATCCTGGTACTACAGGAAAAATAGAAGCAAATTTATTTCGGATAGGCATACAGCCAGGTATCGGATATAAAATTAAGAATTTCGAAGCAGCATTCAATCCAAGAATCAGCTATCTAACATATAATAGTATAGAAGGCAACCTTATTGTTCAGGAAGATCAGGTTAAATATCTAAATGACAATAAATCCAACTTTCTGGTAGAACCGGCTATAACGGTGCGCGGCGGATTTGAAAAAATCAAAGCAGAAGTCCAACTTGGATACAGTTTCAATGTATCTAATGTGGATTTCAAACAAGATAAATTATGGTTATCATTCGGTCTAGGATTCAGATTCAAATAAGTAATTTTAAAAAAGGTATTGAAAAGGCCCGGAGAATTCTCCAGGCCTTTTTTTTATTATAAAAGAATAAATTTAAAATATATAATTGTACTTAAGATATAGTTGCTCAGTAAATGAAACTCTCCTGCCTAATCCGTTTACTCCGCCTACAGCATTTGCATCCGTGATTTGGACCGGTATATCGTGATCATAGAAAAGACGTGTATTCAATGTAACATTTATTCCTTTCCAAATCATGAAAGCCGTCTCAGTACTCCAATCAAGGTCAATATTCTGAGGCTCCTTCAGATAATTACTAAATAAAGTCAGACCAGATTTAAAAGACAACTTATCATTCATGAACTTATTCGTGTATTGTGCAGCAAGAGTTGCACCCAATTGAAATAGAGTCTGATCGAAATCAGTTGGTGATCTCCAAAGATTACCATGAATCCCAACCCCTAATGAAGTGCCATCACTATTACGGGCGGGAATGGCAGCAATGTCTTTATCTGCCACTATTATCATTTTTAAAGAAGCCGGTGAGATGAAAACAGAGAAGTGGTCATCATATTTATAGTCAATTCCGGGCGAAATTGTTAATCTCGCAGGAGAAAGAAACTTGGCTATAGGCCCTTGGTTTTTGCCGGAGACATCACTGAGATAATTACCCTTGACAGGTTCCACTAAAGAAGTATCTGAAAACGTACTAAGCAACTGTGATTCAAAAGTAAGCAAACCAGAATAATAGAACTTAGACGTCTCAGCAGTACGATAACCATACTTAGAATTAACTCTTAGCTGATCTATGCTTTTTTGCCATGGGGTATGGATATTCCTATTTAAAGTATAATACCCAGTTCCTAACTTCTGAATACCTAACAGTAGATCTAAGCCATTATCCCAACTTTTTCGACCTACTTTGTAATTTGCAAAAAATCCTATCACTCCACCTAGTCCCAATTTATTCTCTCCGGCGCCAACAGCTGGATTAATTTGTAATAGTTGACCAAAGTCTAATCCCATTCCTCCACCGGTTAACCAATCAGTTGAATCAGATGACGCTGAAAGTTTTTTAATTTCTTTTATCCTATCTTCACTTTGAGCTTGCGCAGTTCCCAATAAACATAGAAAAAAAAGTGTACTAAAAAGAAAATTTCTCATTTGTAAAGCTTTAATTAATAAATTATTTATGATATATAATTACAGTTTGTTCATTGATACGTCTTAAGGGGATTAATATAATATTGTCATCCTTTTTCAACATAATACTAATCTTATCGATCTTAACTATTTTGCCATCTATCTCACCTACCTTAATATAGTCACCAACTTTGAGTTTAGACCCATGGTAATACCCGGCAAGAAAATTGGCTAATATTTCTTTACTGGCGAGGCCATAACTGATCCCGAATGCAACCACTACTCCTCCAATAATCATGGTCAGATTTGACTGTAGAAATTCCGTATCAATGCCTGCCTGAGATAATGCGCTAATAAGAATATTAATAAAAAGAAAATAAAATAATATTGAAGATATCATTCGAATCGAAGGAATCCCTAGTGATCTTCCTGCAGTATTGATTGCCTTTCTAAGGAAATCAGCCAATAAAGTTCCTATAACTAGTAAGGTAAGAGCTACTAATAGATTGGGTAGATAGTTTAATATATCTTGAAGTAAGTGTGACAAAGTGGGCAATTGCAACATGTCAGAGGCAATCAATAATGTAATAATTACAAGTAAGTAATACACCAAAGTAGAAATCACACGACTTGGAACAATTTGCATACCTGACTTCGAAATAATATCTACTTCGCTCAATTTATTACCCCAAAGATCAATTCTGGTCTTGGCCAGCATTAACTGAAGCATTTTCCTAGCAATCTTTGCTACAACTATTCCCAAAATAAAAATTCCTATTGCAGCCAATATTTTGGGCAAGATATTCATTAAATTAAGCGAAAGACTGCTCACAATAGTTGTATCCATTTGCATATACTATTTAATTATTAAAACTATTATTCTTCGATAATATCAGAATCGAAATCATCCAAAATATTTTCAGAATCTTTTGAATTAGTAAGCAGAAAATTGAGCCCTTCAAAGAATCCTCTGGTAAAGAGATCAGCTAAAACGCCCACCTTTGTTAAGATACCTACATTATTATCAATGTCTTCCTTAACTTTCGAGGGTAATTCACCTAACTCTTGGTTTAAGTTACTTTCCAAATTACCAAACTGGGTTTCATCACTCATAACAGTTTACAATTTACGAAACATTAAATATTTTTTCTTGAACCTGGCCTTCGCCCTTTGTAGTCTCATTTTCACAGCACTTTCTGAAAGTTTTAAAGTTTCTGCTATATCTCTTAGCATCATATTATCCTGATATTTCATCAGGAGTAAAATCCGGTCTGTCTCATCAATTACGTCCAGGGTAGATCTTAGTGCAATTGCATCTTCCTCATGAATTCCTAAACCATCAACTTCATCTTCAATATCAAAACCGTAATCATCATCTACCGAGATTATTCTAGATTTCTTCAATCTTCTTATCTCATCGATACAATAGTTATAAGTGATAGAATAAAGCCAAGTGGAAAAAGAAGATTTTCCGGTAAATTTTGACAGATTTAGTAAAATCTTCATGAAAATATCCTGAGTGGCATCTTCCGCCTTAATTCGATCATTCAGAATCGAATAACTCTTATAAAAAACCTTATTAGCATATCTCATGTACAGTTCGTCAAAGTACTTGGGTTCTCTGAAATCCAAATAATTTTGAACGAGCAAACTATCAGAAAATGATTTCATCCTTACTTTAGCATGAACTTATAGATTTGTAAAGATGCAACAATTGTCAACAAACTTCCATAAGTAAAATGCCAATAATGTAAATTTGTAAGCAGAAGGATTAATTTTACTTTTATGAATCAATCTTCACACAAACCATTACTGCTGGTATTACTATTATTCCTTTGCTTAGAAAATAAAGGTCAAGCGCAGGAAAAGTCAGATTCAATAGTAATCCATAACATCTACCATTCCATGCTTACAGAAGGCCAAGGCTACGATTGGTTAAGAATCCTATGCCTTAATATAGGTCATCGAATCTCCGGTTCAGAACAGTTAGCCCGAGCTGACACGTATATGAAGAGTATTATGGACTCGCTCCACTTTGATTCAGTATGGCTTCAACCATGCAAAGTGCCACACTGGGTCAGAGGGAAGGAAGAGGAAGGCAGTGTTATATCCTCTCCTTTCGGTTCATTTCCAATCGATCTACTGACTCTTGGAAATGTAAACGGAACTAATGGAAATTTTATCAAGGGACAAATTATAATGGTCAAATCACTGGAAGAGCTCAAACTTATGGATGATTCCCGAATAAAAGGAAAAATCGTATTCATCAATAAACCGTTTGAAGAAGCACATTTGAACACTTTCCAGGGCTATTCCAACACCGTTCCTATCAGATCATCAGGAATGGGTCTGGCAATGCAAAAGGGAGCCATTGCTATTCTTGTTAGAAGCGTGACTACAAAATCAGATAATCATCCACATGCAGGTGGAACACGAATAGAAGATAATGCCTACCAGATACCCGCCTTTGCAATTAGTCTTCAATCTGCTGATAAAATCGCAGAAGCATTAGGAAAAGGACCTTGCGAGGTAAAGCTTAAATCAAATGCACTATACTTGGGGCTAACAGATGGCTATAATGTAATAGGTGAAATAAAAGGTGATTCACTTCCAGAGGAAATCATAGTATTAGGAGGACATATAGACAGCTGGGATGTAGGACAGGGAGCTCATGACGATGGAGCCGGGTGTGTACATTCTATCGAGGCTGTCCAAGTTCTTCGTCGTATAGGGTATAAGCCAAAGCGAACCTTGCGCGTAGTATTATTTGTCAACGAAGAAAACGGTGTCGCAGGTGCGATACAGTATATGAAGTATGCTACTCAAGCTCCTGAAAAGCACATTATGGCAATCGAGTCAGACGCTGGAGGTCATACTCCTACCGGTTTCTTTATAGATGCTAGAGCTGATAAATTTCCTCCGTTTCAGTCAAAAGTAAATAGCTGGAATGATCTATTATCACCATATTTGCTCAAATTCTTTCCGGGTCATAGTGGCGCGGATATAGGATTTCTAAAAGATATGGGAACTTGTCTGGCTGGCCTTGCGCCTGATAGTCAGCGATACTTTGATTACCATCACTCTGAAAATGATACTTTTGATAAAGTAAATAAAAGAGAACTTCATATAGGTACAGCAGCAATTGCTTCTTTTATATATTTAACAGATAAATATGGATGTGAATAATAAACAGGAAATTATCGTCCACGGGAAACTATTTGAGCCCTACATCAGCGACGTGCAAATCAATGCACAGATAAATGAATTAGGTGTTTGGCTCCAAACAAAATTTGATGAGACAGTACCGGTATTCATATCAATTTTAAATGGATCTGTATTTTTTGCTGCTGATCTAATCAGAGCATTTAAAAACGAGTGCGAAATCACTTTCATTAAGTTGGAGTCATATCAGGGCGTAAGCTCTTCAGGAACAGTTAGTGAAGTGATCGGATTGAACAGATCTATCGAAGGACGTGACGTAGTCGTAATTGAAGACATTATAGACTCAGGGCTGACAATCCAAAAACTATTAGAAATTTTATCACTTGAAAATCCAAAATCAGTTACAATTATCACCTTGTTAGACAAACCCTCTGGACGCAAGGTGGATGTAGAGATACATCGATTTGGTTTTAAAATCGAAGATAAATTCGTCATAGGTTATGGTTTAGACTATGATCAATTAGGAAGAAATTTACCAAGTATATATAAAGAAAAAATCAGAAATTAAGAGGTACAAAGATCCGCTGTAGTAAATAAATTAAAGAAGTAAATCCTTAGCAATTGCGGAGCATTACATAAATAACTGGGCCTGAAATAGCTATATACATCCAAAAAGGCATTACCCATCTTGCCATTTTACGGTGCATATCGTAAAGGCCTAAGTATGCTCTGGCAAAAGTGAACAATATAAAAGGCAATAGTATAGCAGATAATATAATGTGAGTACTCAAAATAATGAAGTATATAATACGCAGGCTGCCCTGCCCACAATACCTGAGCTCAGGTACAGTCATATGATAAACTATATAAGATAGTAAGAATAAGACTGACATCCCCATAGCCAACATAATCGCTTTCCGATGCGCCTGAATTCTCTTTCTCTTAATCATTATCAAAGCATAGAGCAGGATAAAAAAAGTAATAAAATTGATGGTAGAGTGAAACGCCGCCAAGAAGCTGAGATCGTAGCCGGTGTCTATCTGTATACGACCCATAGCTACGATCAATAAAAATACAATTACACTTACCAAGAGAATTTTTATTCTCCATCGCTTAAGTGCCTCTATTGCTTTGATGCGATTTAAAGTGGGATCAGCCTTCATCTTTCTGACGTACTAATTGTGGCTTAATACGTCTACGCTCCGGGATTAAGATGGCTGTATGTCGAATTAGCATTTTTATATCATCCTTTCTATTCAGATTGTAGGCTTTTCGGACAAATCCCTTTTTATCCACCACCAATGCATTTATAATACCAGGGCCGGTATACATTGAATCTACCTTAGTGAGTGCAGAAACAAATGAATCCATTTCTATACATGGAACTGCTGCAATGAATTTCCCTTTTTCAAAATAGTCCGGTAACCCAATACTTTTTAAATCACCTGATTGACATATCCTGATCTTAACCTCTTTTGTACCATCGTTCTGATTATAGATAGTCTCAATGATCTTTTTTAGTTGTCCATCAGTATGGATAGAGTCACCATATATGAAAATGGTCACCTTTCCTAATAAAGTATCTTCACTGAAGAGAGAGGGAGGAGAAACAAGCGGTGCTGCCTCCTTAATTTTCATCTCATTTAATCCCTTTAACCGCAATTGTAAGCCCTTATCCAAATAAAGCCAGGAAATAAATGGCAATACAACCAAGAGAAAGACGGCAACTAAAACACCAGGTTTTGGCTTCATCGGATTTTATATGTAGGAAAATAGATTAATGAGCTGCCGGCGTGACAGTTTCATCTTCGACTTTCTGATCAGCCGGTGCAGTAGGAAGCGCATCTGTAGCTTCCAATATTCCTGATTTATAACCCTCGCTGCTCACTAGTTCTATGTATTGTCTTCTATTTTTCCAATCATTTCCTTCTTGCAAGAAGGCAATGATACCCCATACCAGTAAAACTGTGGGTAATAAAACAGTCATAGCCAAACTCTTTATTTCATATCGCATGTGCATAAACTCATATACGATATAATATGCTTTATAAGCACTTAGCAAAATCATGGCCGGATACATAATCCATTTAGGGAGATGAAAGCCGGGTATAACATGACCATTGCCTATGAGGGCTATAAAAACTTCACATATGGTAATAACGGCGAGTAGGATCATTCCTTTGACCACTACTTTCTTTCCATCTTCGTATGATAAACTCATTTGTAATTTAATTTTTCTAATTTATAATAGATAAAATACAAGAAATACAAATACCCACACCAGATCTACAAAGTGCCAGTATAGACCTATTTTCTCTACCATCTCATATCCATTCTTGCGGCGAATATATAACCCTCCTGCAGCATTTAACATAATTATAGTAAGGAAGAGCACCCCAGAAAAGACGTGAAATCCGTGGAACCCGGTAATGAAAAAGAACAATGCACCAAAAGCTCTAGGTCCGAACGATTCCTGAGCTATTTCGCCTTTCAGATCACCGTCGGTGATCCGGAACTTTCTTTTGTGCCACTCCCCATCCACTTTATGAATAAGATATGTATGACCAGCGGTAAATGCATCAATTGCACCTTCCTCATTCTTAGCATCAGTTTTACCATCTTCACTTAGATAAACTCCATCATATACATGAGTTCCAAAAGGATTAGTAGTCAATGACATGTGTTCTTTGGCAATCAAGTTGGTCCATTCCCAAGCTTGACAACTCAAGAAAGTAAGACCTCCGATAATAGTAAGCAACATCCATTTCACCACACCCTTCCTATTCTCTCTTTTTCCTTCTTGTACTGCTCTTACCATTGTAACTGAAGATAAAATCAACACAAAGGTCATAAAAGTCACAAAGATCAAAGGTTTGTGATGTAATCCTCCGGGAAATGTAGAAAACACTACATCAGGCAATGGCCATGTAGGTACACTGAATCTCAATGCTCCGTAGGCTATCAGAAATCCTCCAAATGTAAAAGCATCAGATAACAGGAAATACCACATCATCATTTTGCCATAACTCACCTTCATCGGCGATTTGCCACCATCCCATAGATGCTGTGCTTCGGTTTCCTGTGTTTGAGGATCGGCAGTGTAAGTATCAGTATCCATTAATTTAATTCAGAAATTTATTAATCAAATATTTTAATGCTGTATCATAAAAAATATGAATAAATATATCCATAAAATATCAACAAAATGCCAATATTGTGAAGTAAGTTGTAATCGCAACAATCTTCTTTTTGTAACTTTATAAGGTAGTGTAAAGGCATGATAACAAGCTAAAGACAATACACCCAATCCTCCAATCACATGTGCGACATGAAGTCCACTGAGTATATAAACAAAGGAGCCAGAAGGATTCCCACTTAACTCTATACCTGTAGCACGCATTTGCAGCCAACCTTGATATTGAAAAAGTATAAATATCATTCCAAGTGCGAGGGTAGATAACAGTAATAACTTATAACTACTCTCCTGCCTTTTTCGGAATGCTGAATAAGCCATTTGTAGTGTCACACTAGACAATAAAATAGTGAATGTGCTCAACATAAATATTGAGGGTAACTTAAACTCGAGCCAGTTTCCAGCTGCTTGCCTTACTATATAAGCACTTGTCAAGGCAATAAACATCATTATGATACTGCCTATTCCTGTCCAAAGTGCAAATTTGAGCGGATGTACAAATGAATTATGAGAACTAGCCTCCATAAGTTAAAACATATTAATTAAGTAAACAGCTCCTAAACTCACAAACAGGTATACAAGGGAGGCAAACATCAGTTGCCTAGCCGCCAGCCGAGTTCCTTTCAAATATAAATCATAGCCATACCAGGCAAAACCGATTCCCACTAGAATTAAAATAATCATTACTGGCATATTGATCAAGCCATTATAATAACCAAATGCAGCAAGCGGAATAGTAAGCAGTGAATATAAAGCTGAGTGAATTCCCGTCATAGGGTCCTTCTCACCATCGCGAGAGGCAATCAGTTTATATCCAGCCAATTTATAATCATCATAACCCATCCAGCCAATAGCCCAAAAATGAGGAAATTGCCAGATAAATTGAATTGCAAACAAGAAAATTCCCATTTTATTAATCTCTCCTGCTGCAGCGACATTACCTATCAAAAGAGGGATAGCCCCCGGAATCGCACCTACAAATACAGCAATTGGTGAGATCCGTTTTAATGGAGTATAAATAAAAGCATACATTACCACAGCTACTGAACCTAGTATTACAGCAGTTGTATTTATAAAACCAAGTACTACTAAACCAGCTATCCAAAATATCCCCGCTACTAAAACACCATGAGCACTGCTCATACGTCCGGCAGCTACCGGCCTATCTGCCGTTCTTGACATTAGCTTATCATAGTCCTTTTCTAGTACCTGATTTAGAGCATTACTCGCAGCAGTTATACAAAAGCCACCAACAAGTAATAGAATTGCATTAGACCAATTAATATTTCCTTGAGAAGAAGCAAAAAACGCCATCACTGCAGAAAATACCACAAAACTAGTCAGCCTGTATTTGAACAAGATCAACAGATCATTGGCCCAGGCAAATGAAAATGGTACTACTTTAATACTAACTTCGTTACTCACTTAAGCTGTTTATATTCTATTTAATGAGAATCTTTCTCTCCCGGCTCCAATGGAATATACTGAGGAATGAATTCTTTACCATCCTTACCATAGTCATAAGGCCATCTTTCCACTGTAGGAATATTTCCCGCCCAGTTTCCATGAACAGGTACTATATCAGTAGTCCATTCTAAAGTGTTTGCACGCCACGGATTTCTTTCTGTAACCTTTTTACCTCGCCATATGCTTACGAAGAAATTAATTACGTACATCACTTGAGCAAAGAAAACAAAGATAGCTGCAATAGTGATAAATTTATTCAAGTCGCTCCAACCGGCAAATGTATCGAAGGAATCAAAGCGATAATATCTTCTTGGTACTCCACCAATACCCATATAGTGCTGAGGCCAAAAAATAGCATATGCACCGATAAGTGTTATCCAGAAGTGGATCTTTAAAATTGTCTCATTTAGGAACCGTCCATACATCTTGGGGAACCAGTGGGCAATACCTGCAAACATTCCAAAGAATGCTGCTACACCCATTACTATGTGAAAGTGCGCTACAACAAAATAAGTATCATGTACCGGAATATCTATAGCTGAATTACCAAGGAATATACCTGTCAAACCTCCACTGATGAAAAAGCTTACAAAACCAATACAATATAACATAGGTGCTGTAAACTTCAAATTACCTCCATAAAGTGTAGCAAGCCAGTTAAATACTTTGACCGCCGACGGCACGGCAATAATCAGCGTGAATAATACAAAGAAGTTGGAAATGAAAGGGTTCATCCCAGATATAAACATGTGATGTGCCCAAACAAGAAATGATAAAAATGCAATAGCCATCATAGAGAAAACCATCGCTTTATAACCAAATATTGGCTTACGAGCATGTACGGACATGATTTCAGATACAATGCCCATAGCAGGTACAATAATAATATAAACTTCCGGGTGTCCGAGGAACCAGAATAGATGCTGATATAAAATCGGACTTCCACCTACATTTTCAAGAGCGGTTCCCGCTACAAAAATATCACTCAAATAGAAGCTGGTACCCATACTGCGATCAAATATCAACAGTAAAAAGCCGGATAATAAGACGGGAAAAGAAAGCAAACCAATGATAGCAGTAATCATGAACGCCCACACAGTAAGTGGCAAGTTCCACATTTTCATACCTTTTGTCCGGAGATTTAGAACAGTAGTAATATAATTGATACCACCTAGTAGAACCGAAATCACAAAGAATACTAAACTAGCCAGCCACAGTGTCATTCCACCTTTTGACCCAGAGCTTGCCTGAGGCAAAGCGCTGAGTGGAGGATACGCTGTCCAGCCTCCTGAGAAAGGCCCAGTATTGAGGAATAATGAAAACATCATGATGGTTCCTGACAAAAAGAAAAACCAATATGACATCATATTCAGAAGAGGAGATGCCATATCTCGTGCACCTACTTGTAATGGAATTAATAAATTACTAAATGTACCACTCAAACCTGCAGTAAGCACAAAGAAAACGAGAATCGTACCATGCATGGTGACTAAAGCATAGTAAAATTCATTAGACAATGAACCTATTCCTGCTTCATTCACGACAATCCAATTGCCGAGCAGTGGTTTCAACCAGAGAAAATTTGAATCAGGAAAGCCCAATTGTAGTCTAAAAATTACAGACATACCTGCTCCTATAAGAGCCCAGACCATTCCTGTAATTAAAAATTGCTTTGCAATCGTCTTATGATCAAGGCTAAAAATATACTTGCTTACAAAACTAGATTGATATTTGTCCGCCTCATGGTGCTCATGGAAGTGATCATCATAGCCGTTCTTTTCGATGATTTCATCGACCGGATCTAATGTCAATTCTTTATGTTCTGCCATTTTATTTTAATTTATACTATTGGAAATAGAATCTATTTAATTTTCTTTAATGAAGTATCAGCTCCATCTTTTTTAATTTCTGTTTTTGTCCCACCCGTAGAATCACTTTTGACCTCAGGCGCAGGAGTAGTAGAGGGTGCAGGATCAATCGAAATAGTCTTACCCTTATTAGGATCAAAGTCCTTTCCTCTTACATTTTCCATGTAATATGATTTTTGACTTTTCACCCATACTTTGTATTCTGCATCACTAACCACCCGTACAGGTCTTCTCATCGCAAAGTGGCTGGAGCCACATAATTCAGCACAAGCTAATTCATATGTAAATGTTTCCCACTTTTTCTTTCCTGTCGGATCAGCAGGATCAGCAGGCACATTCCACTCGGGATACTTACGCAGGTTTTGCTTGTATTCCTCAGTCGTAAGAGATGGAGTAAATACAAAGGATGTGGGAATACCCGGTACAGCATCCATTTTTACTCTAAAGTGTGGGAGGAAAAAACTATGTAACACATCACGTGAATTGATACGAACTTTTACTTTTCTTCCTTTTGGGAGTACGAGCTCATCCGGCTTGAAATCATCCCAATTTTTAGGATCTTTCCAATCTTGCCCAAGGTCGTTTGTACCATCTATCAATTTAAAATTGCGTGTACCCAATTTATTATCTAGACCGGGATATCTAAGAATCCAGGCAAATTGCATTCCTGTCGCTTCTATTTCAATGTGGTTATCTCCCGGCTTTACTGTATCCATTACTTTATTCCAAACTACTAAGCCATTTATGACCAAATAGGCCATTACAATAGATGGTGCTATAGTCCAAATTACTTCCAGTTTATTATCGTGTGGCATAAAAAGAACTTTGCGTCCTTTCTTATATCTATACCTCCAGGAAAAATAAAACAACAAAATATGCGTAATGACGAAAACTATACCAGTCATTATCAACGTGACATTGAATAATTTGTCAATACTTACTCCTTGTTCTGAGGCAGATATGTGAGGACCATATCCCATCATCTGATTCTTATAATACCAAGAAGACCAGATAGTCAGTACCAAAAAAGCTATACCGAAAACTACTATTCCGACAGCACTCGCATTGTTTGATTTTTCCGACGAGATCTCTTCACCCCGCGCGCTTTTGATCATTTCGTTGATCCTGGCGACCTGGAAAATAATAGTACCCGCCAAAAGAATACAACCAATTATTAATAATGTAATCATTTATTATACTGTATTCGACTGTTTTTAAATTAATTTATTGTACATGATGATGAATACTCTCATGCAAAAAAGGATCGTTGACCGGTACTAAAGAAACCTTAGTTAGATTACTCAAAGATACATAGAAAAATAATCCTAAAAAACCGAGTAAAGTTCCTAATTCAAGAAGTCCTGGAATAGTAAAGCCCATTCTGAATCCTGGAGCAGCATGATGAACCGCAGTGCCTTCAGCTCCATGAGAGTTCATTGCTCCAAGGGCTTCTGTAGCTGTATGTAGTGCGCCTGGTTTGATCATCTGGAAAAAATCTAACCAGTGGCCGAGAAATACGACTATACATACAAATGCCATAATACCCATCTTGCGTTTCGTATCATTTCGCATCAAGACTAGAAAAGGCAATAGAAAGTTGATTATCAAATTACCCCAGTAAAGCGCCGGATAATGTACCATTCGTTGATTAAAATAAGTTGTCTCTTCACCGTTGTTGGCATACCAAATTAGCATGAATTGGCTAAACCAAAGATATGCCCAGAAGATACTGAATGCAAATACATATTTGCCCAAATCGTGCAAGTGTTCACGACTGACAAGTTCCAAATATCCTCTACTCTTCAGAAATATTATCATCAATACGGAAATGCAAAGCATAGCGACAAACCATGAAGCAGTAGTATACCATGCATACATCGTACTGTACCAATGTGCGTCTAATGACATCAACCATTGCCAGATTACGGCCACACTTGAAAAACCACCTATAGGAAGGAAAATAGCAGCCAGAAATTTAGTTTTCTTATACTGCATATAATCATTGGTTCCGTGTAAATCTTCATCCCGTCCAATACTAGTCAATCTTTTTGCAAAGTAATACCATACTCCAAGAATAATCACGGTCCCTGCGGTATACCAAACGGGGTTTAAGAATGATGATTTGTTGGTCAGAATTATATCTTTTGATACTTCATGAGGATCTGACCAATGATACAGATGATGGAAATTGCCCCATAATCCTACTATGATTATGAGCATCAAGATAATACCTACGATCAAGAATAAGGAATAGGCTTCCCATACTCTTCTAAAAACTACAAACCAACTGGTGTAGGTACTTATACTCGCGCATATCATAAACAATGCTACAAAACCGATACCGGTAAAGAATACACTATTGTGGAGGAAATTAGTCCAAAATCGAGTGTGTAATGCATCATCTGTCATCCAGGTGATAATCATGCAAAGCAAACCAATTGCCATCATTACAAATGTGGCGTTTCGCTGTTTCGATGTAAAAATGAATTGTTCCATTCTTATTACAATTCTGTTATCTTATTGAATAAATTCAGGTTAAATATTATTTCTTCTTAATGACAGATTTAGTACTATCTATTGTCTGACCTACATGTATTTTGGTAGTCACAACCCCACTATCCGGCTGCATCACCACATCACTCATACTCCTCATTTTTTTCGATTGACTCATTACAAAGTCCGTAGTATTGAATGTATTCTCTGTTTCATTGTATACTTTACTTTTCACAGTTGCCTGCATAGAGCGAATGTATTGGATAACTTGCCATCTTTCTTCATAGGACAAGCGATCCGCATATGAACCCATCATATTTTTACCATACATAATGGCATGATAATATCTGCCATTAGAAGAGTTTATAAAGTCATCAGAAACCAGATTGGCAGGTTGAGCTGGATATTTTCCACCATCACGAACGAGATACCCTGCACCATCACCTTTCTCTCCATGGCAAATAGCACAAGTTATGTTGAATAATTTCTTTCCATTATCCAAATTTGCTTTGGATATCGGCAGAGGATTATTAATGATCTCTTTAATAGCCCGAAGTCTTTCAGCTTCTGTATCCTTATAGTAATAGGGTACATAGCCGTTCATAGTCTCAGTCTGTAGTGCAGCCCGATAGTTTTCAGGCATTTCAGCACCATAATATTTGGAAATACCCAGGTCACCACGGGGCACTGTACCTTCCACAGGAGTCCGTGGTTGAGATAATTTATAATACTGTTCCGGGTTCCACCTATTATAGTAAAACTCATCAATCGTATTGGCTTCATAGGCAATAGAGTGTCCCATATCCATCATATACTCATGTCCCGGACGATCACCCTTAGCCGGAGAACAGGAATAAATGAATGCACTGGAGAACAGTATAGCTATAAAGAAGCTCAGTATATTCATATTTCTTAAGAGATTCCTTTTCATATACATTAAACCAATTTTGTATCTACCAATGAAGCACCATATTTTTGAAACAGAGAGTGGTAGGCATTATTTTCCTCATCAGTTGTATTACTCACATCAAAAGCAATACAAAATTTGTCATCAGTAATTCTATCATGAAGTGTATTCGCTTTCACACCGGGGCCCATTCCACAAATGGTATAAAAAGTTACAACCATGCCAATAGCAGCAAACAATACTGTCAACTCAAAAGTAATGGGTATAAATGATGGGACCGGCCAGTAAGGCTTTCCGCCATAGATTATAGGCCAATCACGTACAAATATCCAGGTCATTCCTAAAAAAGCGGTTAGTGTCCCCACCAGTCCATATATAAAACCTGCGATGTGTAAGCGGGATTCTGATAAATCCAATAGTTGATCAAGTCCATGCACCGGAAATGGTGTATACACGTCGTCAATATTCATGTGATGACTTCTTGCTTCTTTGACAGCAGACAATAATTGAGTTTCATCATCAAATAGCCCAAAAAGTACCTTCTTATCTGTATGTTCCATTTTCTTAATTTCTCAGTTTTATCAATGATGGGTTACAGTAGATTCACCATCTTCGTCAGCGTGCCCATCATCAGCCACAAATGAAGTATGTCCATGATGGTGTCCCGTTCCAGTATTGCTATATCTATATTGATCGCCAGCAACTTTCAGAATAGATTTGATTTCTGCAATCGCTACTACCGGTGCTATTCGAACAAAGATCAAATAGAAAGTAAAGAAGATGCCAAGTGTACCTGTAAATATTCCTATCTCATTCCAGCTTGGGTAATAGTAGCTCCAGCTTGAAGGTAAATAATCTCGCGCCAGCGAAGTGACAATAATCACAAATCGCTCGAACCACATACCGATATTTACGAAGACAGACATGAAAAAGGTCCACCATAAACTTCTTCTAATTTTCTTGGACCAAAAAACTTGTGGCGAAAGTACATTACAACCCATCATAGCGAAATAAGCCCACCAGTATATACCTGCTGCCCTATTGGCAAATGCAAATTGCTCATAAACAAAAGAAGAATACCAGGCGATAAATAATTCAGTTAAATAAGCAATACCAACTATTGTACCTGTAAGTAAGATGACTTTGTTCATCGACTCGATGTGGTTGATAGTAATATAGTCCTCAAGTTTTAGTGTCTTACGAGTTACCAGCATCAATGTTTGCACCATCGCAAAGCCTGAGAATATTGCTCCGGCTACAAAGTAAGGTGGAAATATTGTGGTATGCCAACCGGGGATGACTGAAGTAGCAAAGTCAAAGGATACTATCGTATGCACTGAAAGTACCAGAGGGGTAGCTATACCAGCTAAAACTAAACTCAGAGATTCAAATCTCTGCCAATGTTTAGCAGCACCAGTCCAACCAAAGGAAATAAAGCTATAGAACTTTCTTCTAAACCCTGATGCACGGTCTCGGATGGTGGCAAAGTCAGGAACTAGGCCAGTGTACCAAAACAGTAATGATACAGTGAAATAAGTACTGATCGCAAATACATCCCAAAGCAGAGGTGAATTAAAATTCACCCAAAGTGATCCCCTTGTATTCGGGTAAGGGAAGAAAAAAAACATCATCCATATACGTCCTACGTGTATAACAGGAAATAAGGCAGCACATATAACCGCGAAAATGGTCATTGCTTCTGCGGCACGGTTTACCCCGGTACGCCATTTCTGTCTAAAGAGGAGCAAGATAGCTGAGATCAGTGTTCCAGCATGTCCTATACCCACCCACCACACAAAGTTGGTGATGTCATAGCCCCATCCTATAGTCCTATTAAGATTCCATGCACCTACACCATAATATATTTGATACAGAATACAAAAAACACCAAAGGAGAGCAGTGAAACTGCCACTATAAAACCTAAGATCCATTGCAAAGGAGGTGCTTTTTCAGTAGGCGAACAAATATCTTCAGTAATCTGATGATATGTTTTGCTGCCCATGATTAAAGGCTCTCTGATCGGAGAAATTACTGCTGACATTCAGTATTTGTTTTTCTATTGTTTAAATATCTCTTGTTCAAACTAAATCATTATTCTGATTGGTCACCTTCATTTTGTAACCTACTTTTGACTTGGTGTTTATTTCTTCCAGTACAAAATAGGTAGTCGGATCATTCCAATGCTTTTCCAGTAAACCGTCTTTTTTATTCTGATCACCAAACTGAATTGCACCAGTAGGGCAAGCGGTTACACAAGCTGTTTTGATGTCTCCATCTCGCAAATCTCGTTTTTCTATTTTAGCTTTCAATTTACCCTCCTGTATACGCTGAACACAGAGTGAACATTTCTCGATGACGCCTCTGGATCGTACAGTTACATCCGGATTCAATACCATCCTGATGATGTTGTCCTCATAAAATTTAGTTTTACCATCCGGGAGAGGATTATTTTCGTTGTGAACGAAAAGATCCGCTGATGAATAGTCTAACCAGTTAAATCTACGCACTTTGTAAGGGCAGTTATTGGCACAATATCTTGTACCCACACAGCGATTGTAAGCCATTTGATTTAGTCCTTCTGCACTGTGATTGGTCGCATTAACCGGACACACATTTTCACATGGAGCGTTATCACAATGCTGACACATCATAGGCTGATAAAAGACGTGGGGAGACTCTACATCTCCATAGTAATATCTATCTATTCGCATCCAGGTCATCTCGTGGTGACGGTGTACTTCATGCTTTCCGACGATAGGTACGTTATTCTCTGATACGCACGCTACCTGGCAAGCGCCACAACCGATACAAGCGCTTAAGTCAATACTAAGACCCCAGTGATGTCCCTGCTTATATAAATAATCAAATCCGGTATAAAGCGTCTCATTGTTTAGTGATGCAGCTTCTGTGCGGAATTCTTTCAATTCTTTAAGCCGCTCATCTAAGTTCTTAAGATCTGCAGACTTCAGAATAGATCGGTCTGTCAAGCTTCCTTGATAGCCATTACCGATATTCATTATCGCTTTTTCATCTACATTGATTTCCTTACCACTCTTATCCTTACCTCGTACACCAAGAGTGTGGTGATCTTGAACACTGGCATAGTTGCCATCAGTTCCACCCGTGGGAGTAACCGTAACCTTATCAGACCAATACTGGATGTTACCGTCTCCATCTCTGGTCATGAAGTTATAGGCATATTGACCTACACCTACAGCCGACGGGCTTCCCATACTTCGGCCATATCCGAGCGGCATACCAATAGTCTCTCTCATTTGTCCGAACTGACGGACGATAGGAATCTCTTCTATTTTTGCTAGATGGGTCGCTACAGTAGCTAATTGACCATCTGTATGAAAATCTTTAAATACCAAAAAATCATCGTCGCCATTCCACCAGATGGGAACATGTAAAGTACTGTTCCAAACACTACGGGTTATAGGGTCAGGCATTTCTTGCAACCATGGGTTATTTGCGAAGGCGCCACTTCCCACACCCATCGGTTCATATAATTTTACCTCTACAGAGCCTTTAGTTGGTGCAGTAATGGAACCACCAAGGCCGCTAACATCAGCCAAAACAGTTGCTGATCCGGCGGCGGCAGGAAACTCTACTATACCATCGTGTAGTGAATTATCCCAAAAATTATCAAAATTTGAAAAGTCCTTCTGCACAGTGAAAACAGAACTTTTCCAATTCTCACGAATAAAAGTTTGATACTCTGTACCTGCTTCGAGCGCTGCCATAGGATGCTTAGCCCATTTGAGCAGAGATGTTTCACACTGACGAGTATTATACAGTGGTGCTATAGTAGGTTGCATGACTGAATATACATCTCTTCGCGGCTGAGAATCACCCCAAGATTCCAAAAAATGGTGGTCAGGGGCAGAATGTGTACAAACAGAGGATGTCTCATTAGGCGCAATAGTACAAGTTATTCTGACCGGTACTTTCTTATAAGCCTCAGTAAATTGTTTTGCATCTGGTAGATCATAGGCCGGATTAGCATCCCCTAACACAATTACCATATCAACACTACCTCCATTCATTTCTGTAATGAGGGTAACTATATCTTTATCTATTCCTTTACGCTGATTAGAATAATTGGTCAAATCAATGGATTTACCATAATTACCTAATATATCATTCATCTTATTGATGAGCATCTGCTCTGCGACATTATTAGAGTCAGAGATTATCAAAGTTGCCTGCCCTGCTTTGGATTTCGTCACCAAATCTTTTGCAACTGAAGCAATAGATTTTTCGGCCTTTGCATTTGAAAGTGTGCCATTGACGGAGATACCACCACCACCTGTGAGAGCGGCTACAGAATTATACAATTTGGCGATTGCCAATCCTTGTTCAGAGGGTTTTATTAACATCCGGTTATCCGCATTAGCACCGGTATAGGACATATTACTTTCAAATTGAATCAAACGGGAAATATCCGGATTCTCAAAATTTTTCAGTTTTCTTGTTTTTACCCAAGCAGAAGCATACTCAACAGGTGACACCCATGTACCCAGGAAATCAGCTCCAAAATTCACCACTAGTTTTGCCTTATCAAATCTATATCCAGGGAAAATCCGCTTTGCGAAAGAGCGTTCATTGGCCATCAGAATAGCAGAAGAGGATACCGGATCATACATTATATGTCTGGTGGCGGGATATGCAGTGGTAAATGTAGAAATAGCAGCCAAGGTAGATGGGCTGCAAATCGAATTGGAGAGTATAACTACTTTAGAAGCTGGATTCAACTTTCCCATAACTGCAGTGTCTAGGTCTTCCCAACTTACTTTATTAAAAGAACCACGTGAGTTGATTGCTCCGGGTTGCTTTAGTCTGTCAGTATCGTATAAGTCCAACACGGATGCCTGTGCGCGAGCACTTGTACCACCATTGGAAAAATTTGAAAGTGTATTGCCTTCAATCTTAATAGGTCGGCCTTCTCTAGTCTTCACCACGATTGGTAGAACATCATTGCCCTTTATAAAAGTAGAAGCGTAATAGTTCGCTATTCCGGGCACTATACTATCAGGCTTATGAACGTATGGAATAGCCTTGCGAATAGGAGATTCACACCCAGCCGCTATCGTTGCTGCTCCAACACTGAACCCCAAATACTTTAAAAAATCTCGCCTGCTGTGACTAGATTCAACTCCGGTGTTTCCTTCTGATAGTTCATTCAAAATTGGCAGATCGTAAAACTCACTCTCTGTTTGTTTTATAAAAGATTCATCTTGGATGAATTCTTCTACTCCAGACCAATAATTTTCTTTTAATTCACTCATATTCTCGAAAAGAATTGTGTTTAGTAATTCTTGGAAATTTTAATTCTAATGATCAATAATGACATTTTTGACACTCGAGGCCTCCAATATCTTCTACCGTAACTTTACTTCTTTTGCCTTCCTTTATTTCCTTATGATAATTAATATATGAATCATAGTAAGGATTATCCGCAAACTTCACCTCAGTCTCACGGTGACAATTTATACACCAACCCATTGATAGTGGGCTATACTGACGTACAACATCCATTTCCTGAACTTTTCCATGGCACTTAGCGCAATCAAGGCCAGCTACAGTGACGTGCTGAGAGTGATTAAAGTAAACGTGATCTGGTAGATTGTGAATTCTCACCCACTCTATCGGCCCCTTCACGGTGCTTTTGGTATTGCTGGTCATTGACTTCACGATATCTGACCACTGATTTCGAGCAAAGGCACTGGCATCTGACAATGTAGCACTTGAAGCATCGATGTATTGATCAGTAATCCATTTCTGGTATATCTGTTCCACTTCTTTCTCAGGTAATTTATCATAGTGGGTAATGAAAGTATCTGCAAGTGGATTAAATCCTATCGAGGCATAAATTTTTGTAATTTCAGAAGTGCCCGAAAGTGTTCCTTTTTTAACGGCTTTATGGCAGCTCATACATGTACTTGCACCCGGAATAATTGATTGCTTGCTTCTTCGTGCACCATCGTGACAAAAATTACAATCTATTTTATTATCACCAGCGTGAATTTTATGAGAGAAATTAATGGGCTGAGTAGGTTGATAATTCTGTTGACGGCCCAGATGAATTGCATTTTGGACTGTTGTAAAGCTACCCAGCACTATCATAGCGAGGATAATTAATCCAAGCATTTTCTTGCTGGTTAAAGTACCCAACAGTGTTTTTTCCTTTATAATCTCTTGGTCCTTAGATTTGGAGATTGAATTAAGGTTACGGATAATGTTTGACAATACGACAACTACAAGTCCAAATACGGCAAATAGTACCCAATATACCCAATTGGTATTCTCAGGCTTCTCACTTTGGATTGCTGTAGCTGCTCCAGGTACGACAGCCGGCACACCATATGTGCCCTTCGCTACACCATCAATATAAGACAATATATCTTCAATATCCTGATCTGCAAGTGTAGGGAAGGAAGTCATCACTACAGGCTTGTATTGATTCCACAATTCTAAAGCTCTGGGATGCCCTTCAGCTATCAGACCTTGGGAATTCTTCACCCATTTTAAAAGGTCACTGTGCGGATAAGCAGACCAATCAGCCAAAGTTACACCCAAGGCAGGTCCAGTTAATTTATCCTTCATGTTCTTATTATGACATGCAGCACAATTGGCTTTAAACAGATCTTTGCCTTTATCAGGGTTACCTTGCCCAAACAAAGTTAATGACGAAAATACAAAGATAATTAACGTGGCTATAGAGGAGAATCTAAGCCACACAAGCGGTTTCAAATATTTCATGCTTAATTTGTAAAAAGCTCTCAAAGTATTATTTGACACAAAAATAACAAAGTGTTAAATATTTTAACAATTAAAATAGCGAACAACCTTATTTAGACTAATTACAAATTAGCTTAAATAATTATGATAATATAATGTGCCTTCTAAAAAAAATTGTTTGTTTTTTACCAAAAAAAAACGCATAGTTTAGACTTTAAGATATGTAAAATCTAACCTATATCGGAGTCTTAAAAATGTGAAAAGTTTGAAGTTAGAAGCCTGAAAAGAACAACGCTATACAGATACTTTGGCCTTAATGTGAGGATCCGGTGTATAACCAACCAACTTAAAATCTTCAAAAGTAAATTCGTCAATTGAAGAGATATCTGGATTAATCTCAAGAAGCGGTAAAATCTTAGGCGTTCTGGTTAGTTGCATTCGAGCTTGCTCCAAATGGTTCATATATAAATGTACATCACCAAAACTATGTACAAATGTACCCGGCTTCAACCCGCACACTTGAGCAATCATTAAAGTTAAAGCAGCATAAGAAGCAATATTGAAAGGAACTCCTAAGAAGACATCAGCTGACCTTTGGTATAATTGGCAGGATAACCTACCTTCTGAGACATAAAATTGAAAGAGACAATGGCAAGGACTTAACGCCATCTTGTCCAGATCGCCAACATTCCAAGCATTTACTATCATTCTGCGGGAGTTCGGGCTTTTTTGTATGAGATTTATGACATCAGATATTTGATCATACACAATTCCATCTGCTCCTTCCCAGCTCCTCCATTGCTTGCCATACACAGGTCCGAGGTCACCTCGTTCGTCCGCCCATTCATCCCATATGCGAACCTGATGATCATTGAGGTATTTTATATTGGTATCACCAGATAGAAACCACAATAATTCATATATAATAGATTTGAGATGAAGTTTCTTAGTAGTTAACATTGGAAACCCTTCAGCCAAATCAAATTTCATCTGATATCCAAAAATACTCTTAGTGCCCGTTCCAGTTCGGTCTTCTTTTAACTGACCGTTTTCTAAAATATCACTGAGTAGTGCAAGATATTGCTTCATCAGGAAGGCCATTTTTGTGTAGTGAGTCCTGTAATCTCTCGGATATCTTGCAATGTTTGTCTAGCAATATTTCTAATGGAGGCAGAACTTTCATATATAAGGTTGGTATAATGGGGGGCATCCTCCTTAATGGCTTTTAGCTGCTTGTTACTTTTATCCGTTAGTTCAATAATCGCATCTGCCACCACATTTTTAAAAGCTCCGTACTGGATAGCACCTTGCCTCCATTCCTCTTCGAAGAAATTATATATTTCGGTCTTACCTAAGGCTTTTAGCAGCGTGAACAGGTTCTGAACTCCCGGGCTCATACCACCATCCACAGATGGCCCACTATCTGTTACAGCACTCCGTACTTGCTTTCGTATTTTCTCTGCATCACCAAATAAATTGATGTAATGTTTTTCACCTAAACTCTTGCTCATCTTCTTTTCAGGATCAGCAAGAGAGAGTACCTTTGGCACTTCAGTATGCAAAGATTCCGGAAATTGAAAATAATCTAAATTAAAAATCGAATTAAAACGTGCCGCAATATTTCGGGAAAGTTCCAAATGCTGTTCCTGATCTTTGCCAATAGGCACGTAATCAGCATGATAGATCAGAATGTCAGCAGCCTGTAACACAGGATAATATAGTAATCCGGCGGATACAAAAGCATCGCTTGACTGATCTTTGGTCTGAATACTTTTATCTTTAAATTGGGTCATCCTGGTCAGTTCGCCATATGAACATACAGAAGACAGAATCCAACACAATTCGGTGTGCTCTGGTATCAAGGATTGAATAAAAATAGATTCCGGTTTTACTCCGCAGGCAACTAATCTAAATGCCATCTCCCAGGTATTGGCCTTTAAGGATGCAGGAGAATAAGGCATGGTCATAGTGTGATAATCAGCCACACCAAAAAAACATCTATAAGAATCTTGAAGAGTGACCCAATTTTTGATTGCACCAAAATAATTTCCTAAGTGCAAGTCACCCGTAGGTTGAATTAAAGACAACACAGTTTTTGACATCTTCATTTAGTTTTTTTCAGCTGCTATTACAGAAATTTCAATGCTTGCATTCTTTGGAAGTGCGGCTACCTGAATCAATTCACGTGCAGGCGGCCGGTCTCCTGTAAAATAGCCGGCATAAATCTCATTAATGGTTGCGAAATCATTGATATTTGTCACGAAGACTGAACATTTAAGTACGTCAGCCATAGTAAGTGACTGACTGGCTAACAATGATTGAATATTCTTTAGTACTTGGTGTGTCTCTACACTGATATTATCATTTACGAGTTGACCTGACATTGGATCAAGGGCGATCTGACCACTTAAGAAAATCAACCCATTCCAATACATTCCCTGACTATAAGGACCTATGGCTGCTGGAGCCAAATCTGTTTCAATTTTCTTAATCATAAATACCGCAATAATTTAATGCGGTGTAAAAATAAAAATTATAAATCAAAATCCTTCACAATGCAAAATAGGACTAGGATTTATGACCAGATTAGGAAAAGTTACGCTTAAATAATGAAAATTAAAACAAGAAAGGTTATAACCCACCTAAAGTAAATTATAATATAGTGAGTAAAGCTTTATTTAAATAATGTAACCAATAAAATAGCAGCTGAAGTAAGCATTTTACACCACTAAATCCTCTATCGAGGGTAAATTCTGAATTTACCAAAATGGTGGGTTAATCTCATAGCATAATATAGAACTCACCATAGATTAGGCAAATTCAATACAATAGCATTCAAGTGTCTATACTTTAATGCCTGCAATAAATCAAATTAATGCCGGAAAAGTTATTGGAATATGTGTGTCAACACTTCCTCAGAGCTTCAGAGACCTAATCTTCAGTCTCTGCTTCTTCTGCCTTAACGCCTTCAATTACCATTTTACCACGATAATACAGACTCCCATCGGAGGTATGAGCTCGATGCATTATGTGTACCTCACCGGTTGTTTTATCTGTTGCGAGTGTAGGCAATGTAAGTGAATCGTGAGTACGACGCTTTCTTTTGCGTTGTTTAGAATGTCTCCATTTAGGATTTGGCATGTCAAAAATATTTTATTATAAACTATTCTTCTTCTTTTACTATAGATAGATTATCTAACAAACTCCGGAGTGTAGATACTTCTTCTTCCTCGGGGTCTGTAATCCAATCGATCTTTTGCAATACTACTGTATCACATGGTAAGGGATCTTCAGTTTCACAATCATAAACTCTACTTAAAGGAACCGCCAGATTAATGGTATCCCAGATAAGTGTGGATATATTCCAGTCTAATTTGTCTTTGTCGATAAAGATGGTCTCACCTTCATCAAGATCTTTTTCGTCAAATTTAATAAGGTAAGTGGTCATGCCCCTCAGTGGCAAACTGATTGGAGCCAAACAACGGTCACAATTTGTCTTTGTATGTCCATCAAAGGACATATTCAACATCATACTATCTGACAGCTTATTGAGGTGACAAATCACTTCAAAGTGACCATTATCTAATATTCCGCCTTCAAACTGCAGGAAAAATCGGTCATCCAAGGAAAAACTTACTTGATGATTTCCGATTCCCCATGACCTTAATGGCAGATTAAATTGTGATAAATACCCCATTCCAATTCATACTTTTACAAATGGACTGCAAAGGTAACACTATGGTTACTATTTTTGTACAATTGATCAAAGATTTTCAAAAAAATAAAAAACCCGGCCTAAGCCGGGACTTCATTTGATTTTACTTAGTAGTGGGTGGAACTAGAATTCGTCGTTAGAGAATCTGGAACCGTCGCCTTTGCTTTTGAAATCTTTTCTGAAAGGTTTACGGTCACCGCCGTCATTTGAAAATGGTCTTGATGGTCTTTTGAACCTGTCACCACCACCTCCTCCGCTGCTACCGCCGCCTGGACGAAAGCCTCCTGAGTTTCCTCTCCCTCCAAATCCGCCACCGGCAGGTTTAGGTTGAGATTCTTTGACAACAATCACGTTACCGTCAAGTTCTGAATCATTCAGCTCAGCGATAGCGGTTGCTCCTTCTTCATCATTAGCCATTTCGACAAAGCCGTATCCCTTGGATGTTCCGGTTTCGCGATCAATGATAACTTTAGCATTCTTTACTTCGCCGAACTGTTGAAAAATCTCAACAAGACCCTCTGAAGTAGTGCTGCTACTTAATTTAGCAATAAAAATGTTCATCGAAAAATATAAATTTAAAAATTAGAAATTACTGATAAGGTGGGATATGGGTGCGTTTTACTATTCTTCCTGATTAATTTAATATCATTATTAAAGTTGTAACATTAGAAATTCAAAAATAATTTCAAAATCATATATAATTTTGAAATATTAAGCAATCACTGTTTTACTTGGGCGAAGATAATGTTTTTTTTATTTTATTTCTATTGTGTCATAATTATAAACGAAGATTTAAATCGACTCAATTTATCTTCAAAATCCACCTATACTTAGGTTATCTGAATCAAGAATGACTTAGGAAGAGAGTAATAAATAGTTAGAGAGGACTACCTCAATAAGGTAATATCTCCTTTCTTGACTAAAATCTTTCCATCAGTCAACCGATACTGTATGAAATAGACAAACACCGCAGGGTTACAGGGTTTACCCTGAAAATCTCCCTCCCACCCTATGGGAATTTGGTCCGGTGTGAAATTTGCTGCTCCATACACCTGATTTCCCCAGCGATCATAGATATAAAACATTAAAATTGCGTCGACACTTGAATTTATGCTTATCTCTACTTTATCATTTTTGCCATCACCATTTGGAGTGAAAACATTAGGAACAAAAATATTATCACTACTTCGCACTGATACTCTTTGCTCTGCATGGGCGATGCAGCCCCGATCGGAGATAGCATCTACAATATATGAGATAGTCCCTATTGGGTAATCGGTAAACTGAGTACAATTGATGCAGCTGGATGGTGCTCCCGTCCAAATGATTTGATCAATGACGCTATTTGATGGCTCGAAGGTAGCTACTATGTCAATCGGCTGGCCCAGTGATATGATTGTATCATTCCTCAAGGTAACACTGAAGGTATCTGCCTGAGGTAATACAATAGTATCTTCAACATAACATCCCGCAGTATCTATCCCTTTAAAAATAAAAATACCTGGTTTTAATTTATTAAAAAACGTATTCGGATCATAATAGTCATTATAGAGTGAATATTTCATTTCACCATGTGATCCGGGCGTGCCGGTGATCAAAATTGACCCATTGTTAATTCCAATACAATCTGCTGACTGCACGTCAGCTTGAATCTCCTTAAGTCTATTGGGCTTTTCATTGATATTCTCGGCATATAATTCTGTACATCCATTTCTCTCATTAGTGGTCACTAAAATATAGGAGCCTATATCTTGTACCCAGATATCACGAAGTGAATCTGAAGAAATTAAATTACCACCCTGGGTGGTCCAATAATAGGAATAATCTTCTCCAGGAGGCGGTTCGACACCAAAAAGTTTAATCTCCCGGTGCTCACAATAGATAGAATCTATGAATGAAAATGAAGAAAGAGGTGAAAGTGTATCAATAGGAACAAAAATTGAATCAATGGTTGCGCAGCCATTATCACCATATAAAGTTGCATACACTATACCTGAACCGGTAACTTGAAATACGGAATCGGTTGAAATCCGGCCATCTGGCCCATTCCAGATAAATTTTTCTATAAAGCTTGAAGACAGATAAGATATAGGTACTTCAGGACTATAACAGGTAATCGAATCAACTGATAGGGTAAAAATTGGATGTTGAGGCTGATCATCTATGGTAATGGTATCCACTGACAGACATCCACCCGGTGAATTATAAAACAAATAATATGTACCTGTATCATAGATACGAGGATCAGGCAGGTCAGAATAAAAATTATTTGGTCCAAACCATCCATATTTGCCACCGACAGGGAAAACTTCAGACCTCAATACAAAATCAATTGAATCACAAGTCAATGAACCATCTGGTGTAATGAGTCGAGGTGTAAGTGTGTCCAGCAGAACCTGCACTATACTGTCCTTTCTACACCCGTTAGGACTGATGACGCTAATCGAATACAAACCGGGTTTATTCACCACATACACGCTATCATGTATCAAAGTGCCTTCAATATCCCAAATGAGCTCTGAGCCTGGAATGTCAGTTTGCGCTATCAGACGCACTTTACTGTTGATACAATCAATGTTGCCACCGTGAGCATTTAGAAGCGGTCTCTGAAAATCACTAATTACGCTAAAATTTCTACTGCTTATACAACCATTTTGCCCGGTCAGAATGAATTGATAATCTCCCGGAGATGCAATCACAACGGAAGTATCAGTACTAATAACACCTATACCTGATTGCAGCCATTTGATGTCTTTATAACTACCTGAAGCATGATTTAGTATCAGATTTGAATCAGCACAATTGAGTATATAGTGGTCGTTTAGGGTAATAAGCGGCCTTAAAGTATCTGCTATCAACCCAAAAGTATCACGTACAACGCAAAAGTTCGAATCGATGACAGATAGAAAATATTGGCCTGCATTTGAGGCAACGAGTGAGTCAGCCGATAGTATATTGCCCAATGGATCAGTCCAAGTAAAGACAGGATTACCCGCATTAGATTGAGGATAAATAACGAGTAGAGGCTTAGAACAAGTTAGCGTATCATCAGTAACACTAAGTGAAGGCAGCGCATCACTGAGTGTTAACAGCATACTATCAATGGCAGTACATCCATATTTATCTGTAATAGTAAGGAAGTATTTACCTGTAACAGATACTGTAGGAGATTTTTCTGAAGAGTTGAATTGAAGTGGTCCTCGCCATAAAGTAGATATAACCTCTGCATCGGTTGCATAACTAAGCGTTAGTTGAGCTTCTTTGCACGAATAAGAACTATCCGGAAGATCTACCCGGGGAGTTAAATTATGTTGACTCACTATAAAGTTGGATACCTGCCTGCATCCATTTTTACCAGCTGTTTCAACTGTATAATTTCCGGGATTTATTGTAATTGGATTTACTTCAAAATGCTCTGATTGGTCCGGAAATATCCATTTATAATAGGTTATTGGCTCGTCAGACTTCAAAGAAAGAGTCACTTGCGGATTATTGCATGTAATAGCAAATGAGTCGAAAGTAATAGTAGCTAATTTTTCATCCGGCACAATATGGACGAAGGTATCCAATTGACAACCAAAGTGATTGACGACATGAATTTGAAATGTACCCTGAGACTTGGTTACAAAAGGAGCAAACCTATGTACTGTATCTCCCTGATGAGTGATGACCCAAAAATCTCGGTAAAGTGATGTATCCACTATTGATATTAGGGCAGAGTCCCGAAAGCAATTTATACTATCCTGGATAATTTCAACTTTTGGAGGAGATGTAAAATCCTCTACTATAGCAGATCTCTTTGTAAAGCACCCACCGGGTGAGATGACCTTTACCCAATATTTTCCTGGCTGCCCTACTTTTACCTGCGGCTGGTCCGAGTAGTAGCTATTAGGACCACTCCATTTGAAAGTTGTATTGGGAGGAGAGGTGATATCAAGAACCAAAAGTGCAGAATCTTGATCACACGAGATCGTATCATTATTTAATTTGAATTTTGGATTGGAGGCAATGATACCTATATAGACAGAATCACGGTCTTCACAACCATTGGGCAGGATAGCTGCGGCATAATACCATCCGTATTCAAAGACCAAGGGGCGCACTTGATCAGAATAAAAATTATTTGGGCCACTCCAACTAACCTGAGAACTAACCGGTGCAACGGTTGCAGTAATTCTTAAGCTATCTTGCATACAGCCAAAAGCAGTCGGAGATATAGTCAGTTGAGGCTTTTGAAAATCTGCTTGAATTGTAATCCTTTTGCTTTCTGTACAATTACCTCCATTTGTCGCAGTTATAGTATAGACTCCCGCCCTATCAATGAGGGTATCAAGGGTATTTGCACGATATCCTCCCGGACCGGTCACATTGATGACCAGATCTCCATCAATAGAAGTGACGGGCAATCTAATCTGTGGATGGGTGCAGTTGATTATAGAATCAAATGCAAGCAGATGAGGGCTTTTGAATTGATAATTAACCCGATAAATAATCTGTGTGTCACAACCATTAGCACCTGTTGCGCTCAGCTTGAAATCACCATTTAGAGGAGTCGAAAGAGATAAACTATTAGCCACCATCCCATCTGGCATAGTCCAACTATACATTACACCAGGAATCGGGTCTTTTACATTCAATATCAGTGTATCAAATTCGCAAATTTTAGTATTTGCATTAATAGAAACTGGAGGGGGTGCAAAATCTCCCAATACTTCCAGAGTTTTGCTTAGTGCACAACCATCTGGCTTGGTAACGGTAACGGTGTAACTGCCGGGCAAATTAACCTCCGGATCAGCCAGATCAGAAGTATAGCCACCAGGCCCCTTCCAGCTAATACTCACTAGGGAAGTATTGGTGGTTACGTGAATCTTTACCATTCTGTGATTACAATCCAAAACAGCCGCTTGTACATTAACTTTAGGAAGTGAGTTGTCCTGATTGACAACCATTGAAATGGTGTCACGGCATCCAAGTTTTTCTAAAACTACATAATACGTTGCCGGATAATCGACCTCTATATGTTCATCATTAGTGGGTCCGATGATATGGCCTGAAATGGTATACCACGTATAAGTGGTTCCGGTAGGAGGATCTATAGCATTAACTGAAATAGTGGCAACAGGGGCCGAACAAGATAATAACCCGGAAGAAGTTAAGTTAGCTTGGAAAATAACCGGACGTACTGTGTACTCAAATATACTATCGCAACCATAAGAATTCTGATATTTAAAAACATAAAATCCAGGCTTGGTAATTATACTATCCTGAATCTTGATTGGATTATTCTGACAGATGAATTCAATAATTTTTTGTGTATGGGTATTTGGCCGGATAATCACAGTAGCTTTTTGGAGTGTCACATCACCACAAATAGAGGGATGCCCCTTAAAATATTGATTACGCCAAGTGTTGATATCTATTGTTCCATCCGCTAGAGGCAGTCTACTGGAGTCTGCAGAGGAATAGGCAAAACCATACACAGTATAGGTTCCGGCAGTAAAATTTCTCAAGTCGGGCACATTACTGATTCGAACAACACGATCATTATTACCTATCACCCAAGCGTAAGTAGTGCCATTTCCATTACCACCATACCGAAAATCTGGGGTTAGGGTTAGATTTAGATCAATGGACTGTTCACACGCTTCTATTGTGGTATCCCGGATAATCCCGGCAGTCTTGAAGCATCCACTGCAATTGATACCTGTAGGCTTACAAAAAATTAGCTCGATCTCTTTTATACTGCCCACATCAAGCGCATTGTCATCGGTAATCTGAACAGTCCATAATCCATTGACACTACCGGAAGTAAATTGTTCAAGACAGTTTCCTGTATAGGGGAAATAGCTTCCTGTATAGCTCGTGTTCTTTTGCCAGTTGGCGTTATTAGCCCATTTTGGCAATAAACCAATATCTGGTAGTGGTGTACCGGAGCAGGGTAAAAAGGTAATATCCCAGTTAGAACCATTGGTAGCAAATCCCCCTCCCGGTTCTCCTATCAAAGTTATCTTTTGCCCACTTGGTGAAAGTAATTCCAACCGAAGATCACTTACATTGGGGTGATCAAATCTGATTCGTACTCCACATAAACCTTGTCCATTGATACCCAATTGGTTAAAAGCGGCACCTGAGATTTCAACAAAAAATTGAGAGGTAGTATTATCAGGAATTGACCTTTGGAAGACAGCAGTACACTGTGCATCACATGCATCAGGGCTAAACAATGAAGTAATACAGAAAGTAAAACCCAATATTAATATTAGAGGCTGAAGTCTAATTGTTTATATAAATTAATATTATCTAATAAGTCCAAAAGTACCGAATCTTTCTAATATTTCACCTCTTGAATTCTTATAGACTAATTTAAATACAAACACTGAAGGATTCATCACCTTTCCATGAAATGTACCATCCCACCCTGCAAATTCATCGCCTGGTAAGATATTAGCCTTACCAAATAAGTGGTTTCCCCACCGATCAAAGATGTCAAATTTTAGAATTGAGGTGATGCGCTTATTGAAAGGAATGTAAAAATAATCATTTATACCGTCATTATTTGGTGAAAATAAATTGGGGACATAAAACTCATCTGCAGACTTAACTACTACGCGTAATTCGTCACTGTATGTGCATCCATCTGCGTCAGTGAAGTATACAGAATATACTGTGGTTGCATCCGGTTCTACTAGAATTGCGTCAACACTCGAAGCCACCAGGGCATCTTTATCCAACCACTTGTAGTCTAAACCTGGCAAATTACTACTATTCTGAACGTTGATCAGAACAGAATCCCCCTCATAAATTACTGTATCTCGCCCTAGCCAAAGGGAAAATTTCAATTTTGGATCTATCCTAATTAATGTGTCTCTTTCACAGCCGGCGGCATCCCTGATAGTTATTATATGGGATCCAGCTTTTAAACTATAAAACTGGGGATAAGGCAGAAATTCTCCGGCATCTACCCGAAAGCTCAGTGGTAGTTTTCCACCCACAGCAGCACTAACTACCAGGCTGAATAATGAATCGTTACATGACGTCTTGCCGGAGACAACAGCAAAAGATGTCACACCTTGTCCTGAAGGTGAGATTTCAATAGAAGCTTCACCACTACAACCAGAGACAGTGTCGATAGCCAGTATTTTATAAACACCGTCCAATACAACTCTACGGGTCATAACCTCATCAAATGCAGGCTCATAATTCCCATTAAAATACCACTTGAAGATATTCGAGCTATCAGTAAGCACCTGGAGTTGTGTCTCCTGAGTGCGACAATTTAAATACTCGTCTCCGGACAGGCTAATAGAAGGTTTTCGATGAATATCAAATTTAAAAGTTGCAGTATCGGCCGGGCAAAAGGCATTAACTCGGGTGATATATTTAAAAATCAATATTCCAGGCCCTAATTCTATAATTTTTAAGTTCTTAGAAAATGGATCATAAGCTTTACTTAATCCAGGAAAATTAGCTGGAAAAGGAATCCATTGTCCGCCTGAGGAGGACATTCTCGTCAATGAATTTAATGAAATCGATGTACTGTCTCCGGCACAGAATTGTAGGGTAGAGTCTAATCCTGCAAATAATCTCTTATGAATAACTATCTCAAAATTGATGGAGTCAGGACAAGCACCTGCCCAATCCTGATCGGCACTGAAAGTGAGGCGATAATTACCCTCGTTTAAAGTTCGGACAGGTAGAATACTATTTATTAAAAGACTATTTGTCATGGTATTACTATCCAATATATACCACCTACCCGCAATCTTTATGTCGAAATATAAATTAAGGTCAATCGATGAAGTATCAATGCAAAATTGATTATGTCCGCTATTAATATTAAGATCTCCCGGTGGAGGACAAATGCAATCCACTACTTTAATACTGAGCGTATAGAACTGTTCAGAGCAGATACCCTTACCTGAGGTCGTTTGGAAAAACACTAAATAGCTACCCGCGACCACATTGCTTAGATCAATGGAATCATTTCTCATAATCAGTCCGGTAATAGAAGAAAAATTCCAGTCTCCATCTACATCACCACTCACAATGAAATCAGCAGGAAAATAAATGGCTTCACCTGTAGGGCTTAGCCCATTGCAAAGTGTCAGGTCAGGTGAAAAAGATGCAAAAGGAGGTGATTGGGCAGTTATTTTAAAAGTATCACTTATTGTCTGTCGACAACCGGAATAGGAAGTATTGACACTATCAATTATTAAAACTTGATCAGTTGTGACCTCCCATGATAACGTAGAATTATACTGTTCACTATGAAACACTGAAGGCACACCATTAAGGCGATATGCTATGTCCAAAGGAACAATATTGCTAATTAAGTTATAGGTTACCCTACTCCCTGAACATACTGTGGTATCTGCAAATCCTGAAAAATAAAAGGCCGGTATTCGTTTTACCTTAACGCTATCGATCAGGCTACAGCCTGCTATCTCTCCTTCTAATCTTATGTAAGTAGAATCGATACCCGGATTGAGTGTTCCATAGTAGTGATCAGAAGCAGAATAGAGTACAGAAGTGCCCGATAGATCACTCCAAACTAACATAGCGCTCGCCCCAAGAATACCTCCCCGGAAATACCCATCGCATGTCACAGAATCAAATAGAATGCTATAAGCCGGCATTGGATTGACCTTTATGACAGTACACAAAGTATCGCTATTTCCGCATGGGCTTTGGAAGTGTACACAAACTTCATAGCTTCCGGGCTGAGTCCAATAGACATTTGCTGTATCGCCATGAGAGGATATTAGCCCATTACCTTCTATTGACCAAACTGCGCCTGTACTAAGGGTGTCTTGATCAACTATCAATTGGCTTAGCATTCCTGAACAAATAGGGCCAACCTTAAGTACAGGCACATTAGGCCGCCATTTGTATGAGGGAACCTCTATTAGGGTATCCCATTTACATAAAAGATTTCCGTAAAGCGTAGTAAGATTGAACCGATAAGTACCAGGTATGATAGTTCGTAACGTATCATTTGAACTAAGCAGGTTGTCATTTGTGTCATACCAACCTCTTTGTATCAGTTGAAAAGGGACATTGGGTTGTATCAATGAAGTTACATATAGGTCTGCAACATTGTCACTACAATCAATACTGTCCACTGATATTATGATTTCAGGCTTCAGCACAGTCAGCTTTATATTGATGATACTATCACAGCCAAAGGCCGTAGGGAAATTTTGCCTGATTATTTGACTTCGGGAGTAGTCTTTATTCCCCAACAAGAAGGTATCACCTGCACATATTATCACTTCATCTAAAGGCAGATCATAAGTAGGATGAATATTCAGTTCAATACTGTCTAAGGACAGTCCACCACATATCACACTATTGTCAAGCTTTGTAGTAAGGTAAGAGAAAGGTTGATATAAAGCACTAAAGACCTCTACCCTAAAGCGCTTGAGGAATGTAATTGATTGAATAATGTATTTCCCCGGGAGTAATTGGCTTCCATTGAAGATTGAATCAATAGCTATAATTTTATCTCTGTCAATAAGCAAAAAGGAGGATTCATACATTGAATCAGGTATTCCATTGGGATGGGTAAAGGACGGAATGAATTTAGCTAAGAGCGAATCTTTCTGACAAAAGTCAACCCTACCGGCAGTCAGTTCTCTTTCTTTAGGATCACAGGTGACACAAGTAATGCCCGCATCATCGCAAAATTTTAAACTGAAGCCAAGAAAATCACCTTCGTAAAATAAGCCGTTAGTGATGTGAAGAACCCACGTTCCATTAACAGGACCGGTATTAAAGTCTTCCAAACAGCCCAAATTTGGATGGTAAGTTCCAGCATAGGTATTTCCTATACTCCAGGGAGCAGCATTGGTCCATTTAGCAGGCACTCCAGCATCAGGTGAAGGTGTCACACTGCATCTCACAAAGGTGACATTCCAAATCGACCCACTCGTGTTGGTGTTGGTCTGTCTTACACCTACCAGATTGACCTTTTGTCCGGCGGGAGAGATCAATTCTATCTCCAGATTGGAGATATATTCATGTTTAAAATGAAGTGTAATCTCACAAACTCCCTGACCCGGGGCCGCCAGGTCATTGAGAAAGGCGCCATATACATTTCCCTGTACTAAAATATCAGCTTCAGACCCAATATGGGTCTTCATATCAAAGCTACATTGTGCTGACAGGTTTCCAACTGCCAAAAACAGGCCTATAAGGTAAATTAATCTCAATAATGGAATGTATGTTTTTTCAAAGGTATCAATTTAGGCAGAACTTATCATAAAGACGAACTGATCTGTAATCCTGTTGCCTACTTCAATTGAAATCAGAATATCTCTCTATATTTTTTACTTTTGGCCTACTTAATTAAATATAAATCAATGAAGGAAGGAGAAATTGGAGAAAACACTTTTGCAACATTTGAAACACTTGAAATATCAGCATTAGATGCTATAAATGAAGCACAGCGCATTGCCTTTGCACCTATTATGTTTCATGCTGTAGCATTGCTGCGTGATAAGGGTATCCTAAGTTATCTCAGAAAGCACAATAAGCAGGGCGCTACAATCGCAGACATAGCAGAGGCTACACAGGTATCTCCATATGGAGTGCGTGTATTATTAGAAGCAGGCTTGGGTGCTAAGGTTTGTATTCTACAAAAAAATCTATACTATATTACCAAAGTAGGGCTGTTTATCGATATGGATCAAATGACCCGGATTAATATGAATTTCAGTAGAGATGTATGTTACAGCGCGATGGATCATCTGGAAGAAGCCATTGACAAGGGCTACCCTGCCGGGTTGAAAGAGCTCGGCAATTGGGATAGCATCTACGAAGGACTTTCTATCCTGCCAGAACCTGCAAAGACGAGTTGGTTTAATTTTGATCACTTTTACTCTGATAATTCATTCAAACAAGTAATGCCTATAATATTTGCTGGTAAGCCAAAGAAGATATTTGATATTGGTGGAAATACAGGAAAATTCAGCCTGGTGTGTTGCGAATATGACGCTGAGGTGCAAATGACCATCTGTGATCTTCCTGTTCAATTAACACATGCTGAAGAGTATCTGTCCTCATCCTCATATAAAAATCGGATAGAACTGCATGCGATGAATGTACTTGACGATAACCTACAGTTTCCCGGGGTAGCGGACGCTATCATGATGAGTCAGTTCCTGGACTGTTTTTCCACTACAGAAATAACTGAAATTTTGAGGAAAATTAAAAAGGCTGTGGCTCCGGGATGCAAAGTATACATTATTGAAACTCTATGGGATAGACAGAAATTCGAAGCATCAGCATTCAGCTTACAGCAGACCAGTCTATATTTCACTGCAATCGCCAATGGTAATAGTAAAATGTATGGTTCTGAAGAGCTCTTAACCTGTGTAGAAGAGGCAGGATATGAGTTACACTCTACGCTTGATAACTTGGGAATCAGTCATACTATGTACGAGATCAGACCTAAGTAAATTTTTATCCTTCGAAGTGAAAGCTGATTGTCCAGGTACGCGAAAATAATTTATCAATAACTGCGGAAGTCTGCACCCGATTATTGTATAAAAGTAAATTATTGAGGCCGTGGCTGAATTTGATTTCCGGAGAAAATATAAAGAATGGCATAAAAAACTGCAAACCACCACCAAATTCAATTGCATAATCTGTAGGTGCAATCCGCAGTAGATCATTTGCTTCACGGTTTCTATTTTTATTAGATACATCAAAAGTGTATTTCACACCACCCAACACAAAAGCTCGTACATCATTATACGGCTGTGTCTTATAGCGAACCTGAAATGGCAATTCGATGATTACACTCTCCCCTTTTCGGCTAATTACATCATTCGTATTAAAGACATCAAAATTCAATATCCGATCGGTGAAAGTAAATGTAGGTAACAGGCGAAAATCAATAAACTCTCCAATCTTTAAATTAGAAATAACACTGACATTAAACCCCTTACCGTAGGCTGAATTAATACCACGTATACTATCTGAAACCAAAAAATTGCCCGAACGAAAGACTTTAAAGTTTGTCTGATTATAACCTAGTGATAATCCAAAGAAGAATGGCTTTGCAGCAAAGTCACGATAATTCAAACTATTATAGTCATGCTTTCTCTGACCGAAAGCAACTGTGCTCAATATCATGAAGGTGATAAATAAGTAACTTTTCATTTTTGACCGAAGTAAATCGTACATATGCCTCCCAATAATCTGAATTCTTCTACAGCAGTATAGCCTGCAGATTTTAGATGCTGCTTAAACGCCTCTCCATCGGGAAATTGTTGTACAGATTCATATAAATATGAGTAAGCTCTAAAATCTCCTGAGGTCAACCGACCGATACGAGGCAGTATTTGCTTAAAATAGAACTTATATAACGACCCGAATATCAACGACTTGGGTTTACTAAATTCGAGAATCGCTGCATGCCCGCCTACCTTAAGTACACGATTCATCTCTTTAAGTCCTAAATCCAGATTCTCAAAATTTCGAATACCGAAAGCCACTGTAACAGCGTCAAATGAATTGTCTCCAAACGGTAAATTTTCAGCATCACCTTTTACCATACTGATGAGATCCTGCAATCCAAGGGCTTTAATTTTATCCCTTCCTATATCAAGCATCTTCTCACTTAGATCGGTCCCGGTGATATGTGTAGGCTTTAGAGTACGAGCAGCCTCCAGAGCCACGTCCCCAGTTCCTGAGGCTACATCCAGTATAGTAGCAGGATTATATCTACCTAAGAGACGAATCATTTTTTTTCGCCATATCTTATCGATACCTACTGAGAGAATTCCATTGAGCAAGTCGTATTTGCCTGCAATGTTGTCAAACATTTGTTCGACTTCTGCCTTTTTATTAAGATCTGTATTATATGGCTTTACTTCAGACATTTCCAGTGTTATATCGGGGTGCGAAGATAGTCATTGTCTAGCTTCTCAGAGGTCATTTGGCGAATATGAACCCTCCATTGGTAATATATTGGGTGGCAGGATCAAAAGATGTCCCATCCGGGTGAAATAACAATAAAGGAAATTTAAGTGTCTGACTAAAGAAATAAAAATCACATTCATCCATCTTCTCCAGATTCCGTACATCTTTTAGAGCAGCAAATGCGCCATTCGCCCTACAGAATTTTTGAATTGAGGTTATTATTTTGTACCCTGCTCTCATCATTCGTTCATCCCCCGTTAGCTTATATAGAAGAAGGGCAGACTCCAAGGGCTCACCCTGTAATCTATAAGATGAGCCTGCTAATTGCATCGTTTTATAATCAAGCATTTCCGGACCAATACCATATTCAAACCAAACTCTTAGAACTGATTCGAAAAGTTGATTATATTCCTTTTGTTGCCCAGTAAGACGCATTACACCGGGAAAATAAGCGGCATTTAGTGGAAAAATAGAATTTACCTGCGTTCCTAAGTTCATCTGAGAGACTTCATACCATGTTCCGGAGTTGGTAGTTTCGCGTAAATATTTCATAATTGCTGCCAGATGTATATTCGCAAAGGCTTTTAGATCCGCATCGCCTACCACTTTAGAAGCAGTAAGCAAGGAACGCTCAAAATCGCCGCTGGTATATCCAATAGTGGCTTCAGGGTTGGACCAAATTCCGTTTCTCACATTTATTGTGCTTCCCAACAGAGCTATTTTAGATTGTTTAGCGATAAGGGATTTGACTGCCTTTAAGGCTCGTTGGTAATAAGTAGGTTCACCAGTCAGCTGACTCAACTTATAATATTCCAATAGGAAGCCCCCTCCCTGATCAGTAGTCACCTCATCACCAGACACTTGACCCGACATTAGGTTAATGTACCGCCAGGGCATACCTGTAGGAGTATTGAAAATCGGAACCATTTTATCAGCGAGTTTTTTAGCGAGCTGAAGGAAAGCAGGTTCTTTATTTACTTCATATATACTCAGAAGTCCGCCCAAAACATTTTTGACCAGTGTTTCATGTTCCAATGTCATATCAACATCCAAATTGAGCTGATCTAGGATTAATTTTGCACATTGTTCAGCCTCACTGTTCAAACCTGCAATCTTTAGGGTCTGATAGGCGGAAAGTGGGGTTAATAAAAGTGAAGAGAAGCCAATGTTTCTGCCTGAATTACTCAGTGGCATGAGTTCATCAAATCCGCTAGCGTTGGTTATATAAAATTTCCAAGCATCACTTAAATCCGATTTTATCGTTTCGAAAACTTGACCTTTATCAATTACTTCATTTCCCAAAGCAGTTGTACGGGCACCCTTAAAAGTTGAATTACAAGAAGTGAATAGACCCAACAGAACGATAAAGAGACCTATATAATATTTCACTGTTTTAAACATATTGGCAATAATAATTAGATGTTGGTGAAATTAAGAGACAAGATAATACTTCCTGATCATATTAAATAAATTCATATAGGATCAATTTCAACCTCAGCATTACATTGATAGAGTAATTTTTGTAAAACTTCAATACATTTGTCTCCTTATTAATCAATTGATCAGGTCTCATAGTTCAACGGATAGAATAGGAGTTTCCTAAACTCTAGATCCAAGTTCGATTCTTGGTGAGACCACACAATTTGATATCAATATCATATAGATGATACTACCCTCTCAGGCTTGCAGTATCGAATTGACTCATAGACCCACTCCTGAATCTCTATTATATTAAGTTTATTTCTTTGTGTTTGATAATGTCATCTTATTTAATGGTAGAGACATTTAGCCGAGATAGATCGGGTTAAAACTGAAAAAGCAGCCTAAACAGACTGCTTTTCCTTAGTACCCCCGGAGGGAATCGAACCCTCACGATATTACTATCACTGGATTTTGAATCCAGCGCGTCTACCAATTCCGCCACAGAGGCAGGTACATAATGAGTTGCAAACTTACAAAAATTTAGTATTTCAAAAATATCATTTCAAGGCCCGAAGTATATCTAGTCCATTAGCGTAGACCATAAGAATGAGGAGTAAAACAATGCCTATAGTTGTAGCCACTTCCATCACTTTCTCACTAACTTTTCGTCCCGTTATAATTTCCCAAATAAGAAACATGATATATCCGCCATCTAGAGCAGGGATGGGCAATAAATTCATAAAACCGAGGATAATGGAAAGAATAGCTGTAATATACCAGAATCGCTCCCAATCCCACTGGCGTGGAAATAATTTGGTGATGCTTGCAAAGCCACCCAATGACTCAGACGCTTTGATCTTGCCGGAAAACATCTGGCCGAATCCTTTTAACTGATCCCCTAGAAAATTAACTCCTTTACCCACACCAGCTGGTAAAGCCTCAGCGAGAGAATAATTCTTTCTACTAAAGTTGAAAAATTTTGCAGGACCATAAGGTGTAAAACCAAGTTTACCATCTGCACTTACTGCGACATTTTCAAGAGCCAATGGTTGCCCTCCCCTCTCCACATTTACAGTGATAGCGGTTCCTTTGAGTGAATCCAGCTTGCTTGATAATTGATCGAAATAGAGTACTTGATTATTATTTATACCGATGATTTTATCATCCGGCTTCATTCCTGATGCTTCTGCTGCTGATCCTTTTTGTAATTCACCTACGACAACAGGCATTCTTACTGTAGCAAATTCCACGGCTTCCTTCTGGTGTGCTGAGATATCGCTTACTGCTTGCTGACTTATATGTATGTCTGTTTCCATCCCGTCCCGCAATACTTTAATATCGCGAAGGTTAGCCAACATGATATCTTTTATTACAAGTCCAGGTTCGAATTTCTCAAAAGGCTTTCCATCCAAACTAACTATATGATCTCCATCCTTAAAGCCAATACGCTCACCCAGTGGATTGACGGCAATTCCATATTTAAGTTCGGACGAGGGCAAATATGCCTCACCATACCTGGCCAGCAAAAAACTGAAAATTAGGAAGCCCAATACAAAATTGACTGTAACTCCACCAATCATTATGATGAGACGCTGCCAAGCCGGCTTAGATCTGAATTCCCATGGTTCCGGCTTTCTGTTCATAAACTCTTTGTCCATGCTTTCATCCACCATACCGGCTATTTTCACATAACCACCTAGTGGCAGCCAGCCTAAGCCATATTCAGTACCGCCTATTTTCTTTTTCCACAGTGAAAACCATGGATTAAAAAATAGGTAGAATTTTTCTACTCGAGTGCCAAATAGCTTGGCCGGAATGAAATGACCCAATTCGTGCAGAATGACTAAGATAGATAAGCTGAGTATCAGCTGGGCGATCATAGTTAATATTTCCATGTATAGCTTTTAAAGATTATAGTTAGAAAGAACAAGATCCCAATGATAAAGTTCCTTTATTTAAGGCTGCAAAATTAGAGTTAATTTGCATATATTTTAAGTAACGCCTGAAGAAGGGGTAAATGGAGGTAGGGATTGAAAATAATAATTGATTCTTAACCGTCTATTTATTGAGAAAAAAGTAAGTTATGCAATTATTCTGGGGTAAAAATATCGGTAATGAGCGGATCTACTTGGATAAAGATGAACTACGCCATTTGACAAGAAGTCTAAGAAAAAGGGCTGGTCAGCATGTGCAAATAATTGATGGCAGCGGTCAAATATTCACGTCAGAACTTTTGACTTCTACTGCAAATGATGGTCTGCTAAAGATAATCACCCAAGATATAATGAGTCCTAAGTGGCAAGGACGCATCCACCTAGCTATTGGACTAACAAAAAATACTGAAAGAATAGAATGGTTTGTTGAAAAAGCCGTAGAAATAGGAATAGATGAAATCAGCTTCATCAATTCCAGAAACTCAGAGCGGACTCATATCCGCACTGAACGAATAGAAAACATAGTACGCTCGGCTATGAAACAATCCACCAATGTTTTTTTACCTCAACTACACTTTGAACTTCCTTTTAACCAATTATTCAAAGAAAAGACTCCGACTTTGATTGCTTCTTGTCTGGAAATAGAAAAGAAGACACTTAAAGAAGCTATTTTGCCCGGTATTGAAACAAGAATAATTATAGGACCTGAAGGTGATTTTACACTAGATGAAATAAATTTGGCCCTAGCAAAAGGCGCAGAAATAATATCACTTGGCAACAGCAGGCTTCGCACAGAGACAGCAGGTATATATGCATTGTCTGTGTACCATCACATCAACCTTGTCTGATGGCATCTACCGGCATTAGTCGGGCAGCTAAAAACGCTGGTATTACTCCAGCCATTAAACCCACTACAGCGGACAATATTAGCCCCACCAAAACATTTGACATTGACATTGCCATATGAAAATCGGCAAATTTGCTCACTATCGCTAGTACAATATACACTAGTATCAGACCCAACACACCACCAATAATACATAGGACGGTAGACTCAATCAGAAATTCTAGAAGAATTATATTGCGTGTAGCTCCGACCGCTTTTTTTATCCCTATGAGGTTTGTCCGTTCTTTGACTGACACAAACATAATATTGGCAACGCTGAAAATACCCACCAATATTGAAAATCCTCCTATGATAAGACCAGCCAATCTCATCACACTAAATATACTATCAAAAGCATTGTTCAGCAGCGATAATTCATTCAGTGCGAAGTTATTTTCTTCTTTCGGTTTCAATTGACGCACAGAACGCAGGATTCCGGTGATTTCATCCCTATAATCAGCCAACTTAACCCCTTTCTTAGCCTTGGCATTGAGCTGAACAAACACTCGGCCCCCATTCAAGTTGGCGAAATAAGACGTCAGTGTAAATGGAATAATAGCCGCCTGATCGAAATTGAGTGGATTGATCAAACTCTTTCCTGATTTTGCCAATACTCCTATCACTGTTAGTTTTTTGCCTCCCAAAGATATTTGCTTACCTATCGCATCAATAGTTCCAAAGAGTCCTGATGCTACCTCATACCCTATTACAACCGTATTGGTAGAGTGCTTTAGATCATTGAAGCTAAAGAATCGACCACTATAGTAATCTAGACTGAATATATTACTGTAATTTTCAGTAGCACTGAGGATAAAGGTCCCTTCAACTGAATTATTTTGAAACTTGGCAACTCGGACACCTATAAAGCTGGAGATGGACGTCATATCAGTAAGCTTACTCCTTTTTATAATTGCATTATAGTCCGGCACTGACGGCATAGGCCTATTTTCATACTTCCATAGATTTTCGCTTGACGTTTCTATCCAAGGTCTCTTATCGATATATATTACATCATTTCCCAGTTTGTCGAAACTGCTGCGGATATTGTTCTCGAGTGACTGCACGGCAGCCTGTACAGCAATGATACAGAAGATACCGATCATGATTCCAAGCAGCGAGAGAAAGGTCCGCAGTTTGTTGCTCCTCATCTCCTGGAATGCCTGGATACTACTTTCTTTGACTAGATAAAAGAAATTCATATTTCCCTATGTATTACTCCGTAAAAGTAAGTTCTGAAAATGAGCACATAAAATAAAATCGACAAGCAGCCGTCTGCGTCGGGTAAATAGTTCTTTCACCGAGTGTAATAGGAGCATAGTTGTTACTTAAAGGATTTTTGAATTAGTGTTACAGGTACCTGATATCCATTGTAAAATACTTTTAGATAACGAGAAATGATATATTTGTAAATATCTAATATAACCGACTCAGTGCTATGAGAATATTTATAATGTCTGTAAGCCTCATCGGCTTCATGCTTGGAGCCGCAATACTTCCTTTGTCATTGAGCAAGGAAGGCTTGACAAAAGTTCAATTTGCAAACATACATCAGACAGTATTCGATTCTGCACATGCAGTATATTTCTTTACATCTGAGCATTGTGTAAGCTGTCATGGTCATGATATGAAGAAAAAAGCACTGTTAACCGAGACAGGGGAAGATGTAAATATCATAGATGATTGGGCGGGATCTATGATGGCAAATAGTACTCGCGATCCTTTCTGGCGGGCCAAAGTACAACAGGAAATAAATCTTCATCCCGGAAATGAAAAGATCATTGAGCGAACCTGTATCAACTGCCATGCGCCGATGGGTATGTATCAGAAACTATTGACTACAGGGGATACCCTTACATTCGAGGAAATGCTATCGGATACACTGGCACTTGATGGTGTATCCTGTGTGTCTTGCCATGCACTTGAAAATAAAGAGCTTTTCGAAATACCGGGTGGCTATTTACACTATAATACGGATAGTGTAATTTATGGCCCTTTCCCAAATCCCTATGGAGTTACCATGACTCAATACACGGGATTATATCCTACTTATAGTCCACACATTTCAAGCTCAGGACTATGTGGCAAGTGTCACTCACTGATTACTGAAGTTCCTGGCCGTTCCTTTGGTTTTGTAGAACAGGCAGTATATCAAGAATGGCTGAATTCTAGCTACTCAGTTGAAAAAATTCGCTGTCAAGATTGTCATATGCCTGCTGCTAACAGTCCGGTAGTTATCTCAAGCGGTGTTTCAGGCCTAGATCCCAGATCACCATTTGCTCAGCACCAACTTTCCGGAGGAAATGTATTTATGCTGAATATGTTGAAAAATAACCGAGAGAGTCTAGGATTACCTGCGACAGAGGCTAACTTTGATTCTGCCATTGCCTACAATACTATGATGCTCAGGCACAATACGCTAGATTTAAACCTCAGCTTTGAAGACTATGGGAAAGATTCAATGGATTTCTCAATATTACTAATCAACAAAGCGGGGCATAAATTGCCCTCAGGCTATCCCTCCAGAAGATTATTTATTCGGTTTTATGTTGTGGATGGAGTTAATGGTGACACCTTATTTCAGTCAGGCGCTATAGACCAAAAGGGAAATTTAATCCATCGTGACCAGAGTTTCCAGGAGCATTATAATGTCATCAATCAAAACGATCAGACACAAATATATGAATTAGTGCCTGGCGACATAAATAATAAACCAACTACTATACTTACAGCAGCAGTGGTCCCACTAAAAGATAATAGGCTCACACCTCGTGGTTGGAAGAACGGGCATTTCACTAAGGACACTACCTCTATAGTTGGTGCAGCAAATCTCGACCCTGATTTCAACCATAGTGCAATCGGAGAAGGCTCGGGTACTGATGTAGTTTACTATCGGATCCCCAGACCCGGCAATCAAAGATTAAAAGTGTATGTAAGGGCATATTATCAGGCTATTCCTCAAAAATGGGTGCATGACCTAGACCCTGAGGAAAATTCATATATAACAAGTTTTAAGCATATGTATTTTCAGGAGCCTTCCAGCAGTTTTGAAATAGCCAGTGATTCACTCGTTCAGATTAATCTATCCAAAAAATATGTTTCTCAACCTAGTGCGGAAATTTATCCTAATTTTTTAACTAGTGGCTCAAGTCTGCATTTTAATGGATTTGAAAACCGACTGATTGACATCAAAATCTACAATTTGAAGGGACAGTTAATTCTTGTCAGAAAACAGGCCTCATACGAACCTCTACTATTGCCCCCACTACCACCATCTACTTATATAGTACAGACCCGATTTGAAAATACTGTATATAATTTCCCCATAATAATCTATTCGAGGCTATAAATGGAAAGTAACACTTTGACTTTGCTCGAACTAAATACCCAATTGAAGCGGATTATTGCGCTCAATTTTCAGCAACCCATTTGGATTACTGCGGAAATCGCTCAAGTTGCAGTCAGAGGAGGACACAGATATATCCATCTGATCCAGAAAGACAGAGATTCTGATATCGTACAGGCCCAGATGAATTCGGTGATATGGGGAGCTGATTTTGAATTCATTCTCAAGTCACTTGGTTCAGAAGCAGAGCAAATTTTGAAGCCCGGAATGCAAGTAAGGATACTCGGCTCTCCTAATTTCCACGAACGGTTTGGCTTGCAGTTCAGGATAAGCAATCTGGATATTAATTTTACCAGAGGAGCACTTGACTTGAAAAACGAGTTGCTTCTTCGCCGCTTGCAAGAAGAGGGACTGATACAAAAAAATAAATCACTACCCTTACCTATTGCGTTCAAGCGTCTGGCGGTAATCTCAAGCCCCAATGCTGCCGGCTGGAAGGACTTCTTAAGGCATTTAGAAGAGAATATCTGGGGATACAAGTTTGATTTACAATTATATGATAACATTATGCAAGGTGACAGGGTAAAATCTGAAATGCTGCAGAATCTGGACAACATCTATCTCAAAAGCGATTCATATGACGCAATAATAATCATAAGAGGTGGTGGGTCAAAGATTGACCTATCTGACTTTAATGATTATGAAATCTGTCGAAAGATCAGTGAATCTCCGTTGCCCGTACTTACCGGTATAGGTCACGAAATAGATATTTCAGCTACTGACATGGTAGCGGCAATAATGTTAAAAACACCTACGGCGGTGGCCTCATACCTGATAGACTCTAATCTTAACTTCCTACAATCTTTGGGTCAATTACTTGCAGAAATAGAAAACTTATCAAGCCGGATAGTCACTAACAATTTTCAACAGCTTAAAACTGTAGAATTGCGTGTAAAACATGCCGGAAGTAAATTACTCAACGGAGGAAACAACAAATTAAATCTTTTATACTCCGGGGTGCAAGCTTCATCTAATAATTTCATTAAGAAGTGGTACTATAATCTTACCCTATTGTATCAAGGAATATTAAATCGAGACCCAAGAAGAATATTAGAGTTAGGATATACCTTGTTAATACAGCAGGAGAAACCAGTTACATCCTTGGCACAGTTTAACGCTACGCAAAAGTTTGAATTAATATTCAAGGATGGCACTATAGAAATATATCCGGCAAAAGAATAAACCTGTTAAAAAGTTCTTCCCTATATTTACTAAACTCAAATTAAAAAATCATGCTTAGGAATTTCTTCATTTTTCTCTTTTTATCATTTACCATTGCAGGAGTCTCCGCACAACAGACACTTATCAAAGAGATCATCTCAGATGGAATCAGCAGGTCCTATACTATTTATATACCCTCCACTTACAGTCCAGAAAGTTCAGTTCCTCTGGTCATCAGTATGCATGGTTTTACTTCAAACATGACTCAGCAATTACAGTTGAGTGATTTTTCTGCACTTTCTGAAACCAACAAATTTATCGTAGTATATCCACAGGGATCACCCTCTGCGGGTGGTTTGCTAACCTGGAATGTTAGTGAAGATGCGACAGGCGCCAAGGATATTGAGTTTATATCCAATCTGATTGATACCATATCGCGCGATTATAACATCGATGCAAAGAGAGTATATGCGACCGGAATGAGTATGGGAGGGTTTATGTCTTATGCACTGGCATGCAATCTACCAGATAAGATTGCTGCGATTGCCTCTGTGACCGGTAGTATGCTTATCTCCCAATATGAGAGTTGTAACCCAGGCCGGGTGATACCCGTTATGGACATTCATGGTACTGCTGATCCTGTCGTGGGTTATGATGGAGCCGGAGCAGGACAAATACCTATTGATACTTTAATTAAATTTTGGGTAGACAATAATAAGTGCCTGACAAATCCTGAAGTAGGTAACCTGCCTAATATAAATATTTTAGATAAAAGTACTGTAGTCCATTATGGTTATACCGATGACGTAGGTCATACCACTGTAGAATTTTATAAAATTATTGGTGGAGGGCATACCTGGCCTGGCTCATCTGTATTCCTTCCATTTGAATTTATAGTCGGACCCACTAATTTCGATTTCAGTGCCTCTGTAGAAATTTGGCGCTTTTTTAGCCAGTTTACACTTGATGGTATACAATCAGTAGATTCTCAGATAAGTAAAGCCAATGGGTTTAATTTCTCCCCCAATCCTACGAGAGGTACTTTTAGAATTGATGGAATAGACGAACCTATAGAGATGATTCAACTTCATAACCTAAGTGGCGAGATTATCCTACAACAATCTGATCAGACCATAGACCTTAGTACACAGAAAAGTGGAATTTATTTGATCTCTGTGTATACTAAAAAGAGTATCAGTACAAGAAAAATAATCAAGATTTAAACTGATAGAAGTAATTGATGGGGCAATTAGAGCGAAAATTGGAAAGAATAGCAGAAGTTAACAAACAAAATAAATACAAAGTACCCGGAGCGGGACTTGAACCCGCACGACCTCAACAGTCACAGGATTTTAAGTCCTGCGTGTCTACCATTCCACCACCCGGGTAAAAAAGATGGAGCGGGAAACGAGACTCGAACTCGCGACCCCGACCTTGGCAAGGTCGTGCTCTACCAACTGAGCTATTCCCGCAACTATGTCAAATATGACTGCTCCCTTCAGAAGCGCGACAAAGGTAAATCTTTTCATCACACATTTCCAAATCCTGCTAACAAAAAGATTTAACTTCCCCACAGGAGGAAAGCAATTACTAAGCCCAGACTATACAGTGCGAACTTACCCAAGCTGGTATAATCAGCCGGATGAAGCCTGTATTTCCATTTCAGATACCACATCTGAAGTAACTTTTCTACGGTGAAGGCGATTACAGTTCCATAAGCTATGCCGATCAGACCAAATTTCATTCCCAGCAGAAAACTGGCGACCACATTGACAAACAGTTCGATAATAGAAATATACAGCAGTATCCGAGTCCGTTTGAGGGCCAGAATGATGCTCTGTGGATAGATCATCCTGCTGATGATGATGAGTAGGAAAATGTTGAAAATGGGCGCAGAAGCGACAAAATCACTGCTGAATACGATCGGAAATAAATATTTAGATCCAATGATCAATAAAATGGAAGTCCCAAATGTAATCGGGTATAAACGCGAAGCTCTCAGCTTTAACTGGGCTAGTCCTCGCTGCAGATCATTACTAATGGTAGGTAAAAGCGAAGTACCCAGCCCTATAGCCAGCGTCATGGTGAGTGGAAACTCCCTGGCGCCGTATCGATAGATGGCAAACATCGCCTTGTCATCATACAGACGCTGTACCAGCCAGTTGTCAAACAATGGAGCCAACCCCGCCAATATAGAGTAACCAATCAAGGGCGAGCCAATCAGTAAAAGACGCTTCAACCACTTTCTGCTCACCAGATTAAAGTTAGGTTTGATGGAGATTATTCCGGATAATCCAAGCAACGAAAAAGCAAATACATTCAGCAGTATAAGCAGGTTTATGAGTTGGCCTCCCAACAGGAAATTGAGGATAAAAACAGTGACATAACCTACAAAATAGAAGATAGTGAACCTTAGTAGCTCACCCGAATTATTGCGCAATAACAGAATTGATGGAATTAGTATCGCGGGTACATTCGCAAAGCTATACAGCGCAAACCAATACAGTCCTTCAATATATCTGGCTTCTATCAAAAAAGGAAGTAGCAGATTCTTTCCCAATACCAGTAAGATGGAGAAGAACAGAGACGCAATTAGAAATAATAGGAAAACACTGCTTATAAACGTATTTTTCTGACTATCACTGACTTTGGGGTAAATGGACAAGAAGGCCTGATTGAGTCCATTCACCCAAAATATACTCATAAATTGACCTAGGAAATTAAGTGTTTCAAAATTTCCAATATTGGTCAGACTCATCGCACTCTTGGCCAGGATAATACTTCCCCCGATGACCGCAATTTGCCGGACGATATTAAACGTCTGAAATAATCTGATAGAATCACTGAAAAAAGGCTTTTTTTCGATATCAGTTGTCATTCTCAGGACCAGATTTCATCAAATACTATGCCGAGTGATTCCAACTCAGTTAATATTGGCTCATAAATGCCTTCTTCCAAGGGTATATGAGCACCCGGCTGCCCTATTCCAAGCAACAAACGTAGTTTGACATAGATAGCCAAAGGTAACCCCACGAGTTCACTCATTGCAGTGTAAGTACTATCTCGGCCATCTCGTCTGAGAGTGCTGATACAGGTATGCTCCACATCCTCTATTATATATTTGATTTCATGCTGCATTATGATCATATCGCGATCTGATGGCTTTAAAAGCCATTTATCTACTATTAATCGTTCAACAATCTGCGCCGGGCTTGCATTATCCAGGCCAATAGCCTCGGATGAAAACAGACCCAACCATTCCAACATAAGATAGCTTTCTTCATCCAATAGGTACCCCAAAGTATTTTCAATGCGGCCACGGTTATCTGTTTGAATACCGAACCGCAGGTAAGCATTTGTAAACTGCTGATAAGTCATACTACTACTTCCTTCAATATGGCTGCTGGGATCCAGCATACCCAAATCTACCAGAATGCTCCAGGCTTTACAATACCTGACAGATCTAAAAGTACCTCTGATCATTGTATCTATACCGCCTAAATTATACAGATCAATGTATTTGACACTGTCCCGATTGTAATACATAGCCAACTCACCATAACCAGGTATGTCTACCCTTTCGATTTCTTTAAACAATCGGTTGTATGGTAGTAATTTTATTTCGCCTTCACATTTAAAAATTGCGGTCCCGGTACCAGCTAAAACTACATTTCGGGGATTCCAGGAAATTTTATAATTCCAGGGATTATCATCTGATGCAGGAGCTACTAATCCTCCGCAAAAAGATTTAAATGAGTTAATTATCCCACCCTCTTGCCTGATTTTATTAAATAATCTCATGGCAGACATGTGATCAAGTCCCGGATCGAGGCCCAGTTCATTCATTAAGACTACTCCTTTACTTCGTGCGGATTCATCCAATGACTTCATTTCTTCACTCAGATAAGAAGCCGTAGCCAAATCTACACCCAAATCCACACAATCCTCTGCCACTAATGAGTGTAACATAGCCGGTAGCATCGAAATGACCATGCCGGCACTGCTGATTAACCTTCTTCTGTCTTCTATTTGTTCGATCTCAAGGTGTAATGGCTTGCATCTAATTCTCCTATGTGCTTTCTCAGTCGCGGCTTCTAAATTACTATCTGCTATGACAAGCTCCCAATCATTTTGAATAGCTTGACTATGCAAATAATCAATTAGGTGTGAAGATGAGCGGCCGGCACCAAAGAGAACAATTCGTTTCATGCTGCGAAAATATTGTTATTTTTTACGTTTAAAGTCAATAATAAACCAATTTATCATTTCATATGTACTTTATATGCACAGAGACTTGGATTTGGATAGAATGCAGGACAAATAAGTATATTTGAATACATATTTTCAGAATTTATGAAAGAACAAAAGATCGAAATAAATTATCAATTGCTGCAGGAAGAGGAACTTACTTTCCGTGAAAGAGAGCTTATGAAAGCGGCGGAGACAATTACTGACAATGCCTATGCGCCTTACTCTCATTTCAAAGTAGGTGTGGCACTCTCGTGTTCAGATGGCACCATATTTACCGGTGCAAATATGGAAAATGCTTCTTATCCCTTAAGTATATGCGCAGAAGGTGCTGCATTAACATCCTACAGGAATTCGGGCAATAATGAACCTATAGAAATAGTAGCAATTAAAGTAAAAAGTAGAACAGGTAAAGTTTCGCACCCGGTAACCCCGTGTGGTGGATGTCGTCAATTACTAAATGAAGTAGAAAAGCCCGGGCATCCCATCAATTTTATTCTTCAGGGGGACGAAGGTGACATTTTAAAAATAATCGGTATTGCTAATTTATTGCCATTATCGTTTAAAGGGGATATACTTTGATCTAAATATCTCTGACAGAATTCCGGTCACTTATGACCTCCTTAAGTTCTCTAAGCAATTTCAATTCCGACTTCATAGCCTTTCCTACCAAATCACGCATAGAGACAAAAACTCCCGAATCAAAGTCAGGAATGGTTTGTGATAATCTTTTCTTTAGGAAAATATAGTCGTCCTTTAGATTAGCTCTGAGAGAAGGTGTTTCATACCAATCTCCTTCGATGGCAATGGCTCTGATCTTAGTATCCTCGCCCTCGAGTTCGATTGGCTCCAATTCAATAAATTGATTTGTACCACTAAATCTTAAGGGAAGTTCATTCAGATATTGCTCAGAAACTTCTACCAGGTGAGATTGAATCTCATCCGCCTCAGTGTTGACCAGAAACACTTCAAGACCCTTCTCAGCAACCCTATAAAGGACTATTTTTACCTTCTCTATTAATGACATAAATAACTACACATTTATTTGCACCTTGACAAAGGTACCTTAAAATAAAATGTAAAATACAATTCCACAACAATTAACGTATAATAACTCCTGTTTATATCAATTGTTGAATCATTAACGTTAATTTTGCGATGAAATTAAGCCCGGCACCTTTTTATTGCTCTTTGTAATCTAATTTAGATATTACAAATTGTAAATATATATTAATTTTGCATCTGTTTTCTAGCATTTCTGTGCAACGTATTTGCTCAAAAACAGTTCTTTACAATTATCACTGTACCTTCATATGAATTTAAAAACGACCACTATAAATTCGAAGAATTCACTTCGACTCCTTCCAAAAAAACTCCTTAACCTCTCTCTAACAGTATTGCTGATTATTGGCAGTGTGAGTGCAGTGATAGCTCAAAAGCCCAAAACAACAACCACAAGTGAGGCTTCAACCCTTAGTGTTCGAGACTGTATTTCCAGAAGTGCAGGGACTGTCTCCTTCGGACCCATTGTAGGACAAAGTAACAACGGAGCGCCTGATACCCTCTTCTTATGCTACGGAGATGAAATCTTCATTCAAAATAATAAAGATGGTGATTTTCAGACAGGTGATCCTGTACCAGCCACTCCTTCTGCGGTAGGTTATCTAATGTATAGTTGCAAACCTACTATAAACGGTAATGATTTTGCAGCCATACAAGGGGATTGCGACATCTCTAATCCAACTCCAGGAGCGGGGAAATTCTGGTATCTGATGGGCACACCCAATGGAGATATCACTCTGAATAATGATGGTGGGATAAACGATCTGTTCGCCGGTGGTTCTCCTTTCGTCCTTTGGCTGGCACCTTCTACTTTTGATAAATATCAACTGGTCGATGGAGAATATGAAGGCGAGTATGAAGGCGGTGGCTCCTGCATCAAAGTATCTACTCAGGCAGCTTTTCCAGTAGTGTTTTTAAATGAAGTGAAGATTATCAATTTCAAGACTACATCACCCACCGCGCTTTCGGGCAGTTTCAACATCATCGGCGGTTTTCCTGAGTTTAATGCGGCTGCCCATTACACTATTACAATGGAATTGGTAGGCAATCCTTCGGTCAAAGCCAATATTTCAAACGCACCCTTTACCCACGGCAAGAAAGTTCAGTTTGCAGTTCCTCAGGCAGGCAGATATAAAATCACGATTAATGACGGATATAGCTGCACTCATACCGAATTTATTTCACTGCCTTATGATGAGATTACTGTTTCTGTAGCCTCGGCTACGGTCTCTCAAAATGACAATGTATGTCTAGATGTCACAGTAGCTAACTTTAAACAGGTAATCAGCGCGCAGTTCTCGGTCAATTTTGATCCTAATAAATTAAAAAATGCCACTATAAACTTTGGCACCAATCCGTTGAATCTATCATTGGGTGGTAATTTTGGCATGGTCAATGTTGCTTTAGGTGAGATTAGGTTCCTGTGGAGTAATCCGGTAGGTATCGGTACTACCCTACCTGACAACACAGTCTTATTCCAGCTTTGCTTTGATGCCGTAGGAACACCTGGCACTATGACAGATGTTCGAATAACAAATACTCCTATTCAAATCGATTTCGTAGATGATAATAATGTGACTTTCAATCCCAAGATAAACAATGGGAAAATCACTATAACCGCTCCACAACAGCTCACTCTTGATATAAGAATATGTAGTACTACCGGTGGAAGTGGCACAATCACTGTGATAGCTTATGGTCCTGAAGCTCAATATAATTACTACTTTAATGGAGGACTACCACAAGTAATTAATGAGGGTATTCCACACCTGGAATCAGGTTTGACACCGGGTAATTATACCGTTCGCGTAAGTAATTCCTCTTTATCTGAAGACATTACAATTCCCGTTCAAGTGAGTAATGCGCCACCCATTCAAATCGCTGAGACTCTTTCCTTACCTTCCTGTTCTTATAATAAGGATGGAAGCATTTCACTTAACCTAAGTGGCGGCGTAGGTCCATATAGCATCGAATGGAATACATTTGAATTTAATAAAAATGCAATTGGAAACTTGACAAATGGGCGCTACACAGTCAAAGTCATTGACTCATATGGCTGCCAGCAGTTAGATACTTTTGTGTTAGACAAAAAATCAATTTCTATTTTACCCCCCACAATAGTTAACCCCGGTTGTTCAGGCGTAAACACCGGCTCGATTACTGAGAGCGCTAGCGGAGGCACACCATTCAGTGGCAATACTTATAATTTCAATTGGAGTAATGGTGTAACTCAAAACAATGTGAAGACAAGTACTATTTCCGGTCTGGCTGATGGTCAATATAGCGTCACCATTACTGATTCTAATGGATGTACGGCAGTAACTTCTTTTGATTTAGATCCGGGAATTGTCTTAAATGCCTCTGCGGGTATCACTGATACAAAATGTTTTGGATACAAAGATGGAGCGATTATTGTCACAGCTACTACTGATGGGGTGTCCACCGGACCATATACATTTATGTGGGACTCTTCTGCCGGGACGCCAAATAATACAGCTACTACAAGCACCGTATCCAATCTGCCTCAAGGCGATTACCAGGTGACGATTACTGATGGAGGCTTGTGTAACATAGTGAGGAGCTACCACGTAGGTGGATTTGGAGAAATCCAGTTCTTTTTCTTTGGCGACCAGCCAGATAATTGTTCAGGCAATCCAAGTGGTGAAATAACTGTGTTTGTCAATGGTGAAGCAGTTCCCTTTATAGGTAATCCTGATAACTTTTATCGTTTCACTTGGTCTAATGGAACAACTTCTAAAGATGTAGATGCCGGAAGTTTAAAATTGGTAAACCTTTCAGGCGCAGGGGGTTTAGGTAAACCCTATTATGTGACTATCACAGATGCAAATGGGTGTACTGCCGATACCACATTCTATATTAAAAAGAAGGATGCTCCACTCATCCAGTTTGATACAATTCAGACCATTGCCTGTCAGGGTGGTGCAGGAGGAATTATTAAAGCGCAAGTCACCGCTTCAGCAGGTAATGAGATAACCTCCATAACTTGGAGCAGTAATGCCGGAACACCCGTTCAGACAGGCAATACAAAGACAATAGCTTTTTCTGAAATCAGAAACCTCTCAGGGGGTATATATATACTGACTGTAAAGACAGCCAATGGTTGTGATCTGATCGATACAGTGGAATTGCAAGGGGCAGGAACATTGTCAGCCCTCGATATCATCACTCCGGCAAGTTGTGCCGGTGTCAAGGATGGCTCAATACAGATCATGGTCAATGGGGGTACTATACCTTACCACTATAACTGGAGTAATAACGGGCCCGATAGTCCCACTCAAAATAATTTGGCAGGAGGATCATATACTGTAAGTATCTCTGATGCCTCAGGCTGTCCTCCATTAGTCAAAACATATATAATCCCAGAAAATCCGTCTATTATAACTGCTTTTGACGTTGCCAGTATCAAACCCTCTTCCTGTTATGATGCAGTAGTAGGTGACGGGCAAGCCAAGGTCAATGCCAGTGGGGGTAATGCAGCTACTTACACTTTCATTTGGTCCAGTGGAGAAACCAATACAGGTACTTCTTCGACTGCAACTAAACTGAACGGTGGAATGCAATATGTGACTATCTCCGACGGCATCTGTACAAGGATAGATTCAGTACTTATTCCTTCTACACCAGCCATCATTGTAGACAAAGTCTCTACGAAAATCAAAGATGAATCATGCTTTAGTTCAAAGGATGGTGCTATCAACCTTGTAGCCACAGGAGGAAATGGTGGATTCACATACAATTGGTTACCGTCTGTAGGCAGTAATGCCAACCTTAGTAATCTATCTAGTGGAACTTACCTACTGACTATCACAGACAGTAAGAATTGTATTCTTCGTGATTCATTTAAAATAAGAGGACCTGCCCTGTTCGTAGCAGTAGTAGATTCCAACAATACAACCGACATTACGTGTGCGGGCGCCAATGATGGAAAAATCTCAATAAAGATTTCAGGAGGAAATGCCGGAGCAGTTAATTATAACTGGATACCCGGTGTAGGTGGAAATAATGGTTCTGCTGATAATCTCGGAGCAGGGAATTATCAGATAAGTGTGACTGATAGCAAAGGATGCACAGATGTAGTCAATGTGCAACTTACTGAACCTATTGCAATGACTGTGACATACGATCCCATTGCAGAGTTGCAATGTGCAGGCTTTAAGACCAAGTTTGACATCAATAATGTCACAGGGGGTAAGGGGCCGGGTTATAAATTCAGTATAGATAATGGGCCAAGATTGGACGTATTTACTCCGGCTATGGTTTCCGGAGGCGACCATTTACTAACTGTTTATGACGAAAATGGATGTACTTATACAGAAAATATTACCGTCAAAGAACCGCTTCCTATCCTTGTATCTCTTCCGGAAGAAGTTAAAGTCAACCTGGGAGATTCAGTCTTACTAAGTCCTGAAATCAGTGCAGTCTTCCCTATTGACCTCATCGAATGGAGTCCTGGAGGAATACTGAGTTGTACCTCATGTGATGCCACTTTTGCGTCACCGTTTGAAAATTCATATGTAACAGTAAAGGTTACAGATGTCAATGGTTGCATAGCAACAGACTCTACACTTGTGATCGTAGATAAGAGTCGTAAGGTCTTCATACCTAATGTCTTTTCACCTAACAGAGATGGTATTAATGATAAATTTGAAATCTATACAGGACCGGGTGTGGCTAAGATTTCATATTTCCGCATTTTCGATAGATGGGGTGCCTGTATGTATGAGGAAAAAGATCTTGCTCCAAATCACAACGGAACAGCACGTGGTTGGGATGGTTGGTATAAAGGAAAAGAAATGCCTCCAGGTGTCTATACTTATGTAACTCAAGTTGAGTTTGAGGACAAAGCCTCACAGCTTTACTTTGGTAGTGTAACTCTAATTCGTTAACCTTCTACTTTAAGTAGTTCTACGTCAAAGATTAATACTGAATTAGCCGGTATCTCTGAGCTGCCTTTATTGCCATATCCATACCTGGAGGGAATAAATAGTCTAGCCTTTTCCCCTTCTTTCAGTAAGGCCATACCAATAACCCATCCTTTGATAACTTCACTCAACTTAAACGTGACGTTGTTTGCAGAGTCAAAGATTCGATCGTCTATAAAATATCCTGTATAATTTACTGTTACCTTGGAGTTGCTATTTACAGCAACCTGTGGTAGTGTATCTATCGCATAATCAATTTTATAAAAAATGCCCTCTGGAGTAGAATCAGCCTGGATGCGGTGTGAGGAAAGATAAGAGTAGATCAACTTTTTGTCTTTGGCAAATTGATTAGCATCTGAGAAATTACTGTCATCCTTTGAACAAGAGCTCATCAGCACAATTGGAATCATTAAGTATATAAGTCGAATTAATCTCATCAGTGGTTGTTTGCGAGGTAAACGTTCTAAAAGTGTAAAATGCTTACTCTTGTTCTATTTTAAATTTAAGTCCTTTCTTTTTACCCAGATCTAACAAATAATCAAATGCAGCTCTGTATTCATTTTCTATCGTTCCATCAAGCACTGCTTCTCTTATTTCATTCTTTAGCTCACCTACAATCGGTCCGCTTCTTACTTCAAATGTTTCCATAATTACCTGACCATCTATGGGTGGCTGCCAATTGCGAAGCCTGTCTTTCTCTTCGATTTCTTGCAGTCGAGTTCTGACCATTTCATAATTTTCCAAAAGTCTCTTTACTTTTCGCTCATTTTTGGAAGTGATGTCAGCTTCGCAGAGTTGCATCAGTGAGTCTATATCATCTCCAGCATCAAACAACAAACGTCTGACCGCGCTATCTGTGATATTTTCACTGGTCAAGCTTATAGGTCTCAAATGATACCGGACCATCTTCTGGACGAACTTCATATGCTGGTCTAACGGCATTTTCATCCGTTTAAAAATTCTTGGTACCATGAATGCACCTAATACCTCATGACCATGAAAAGTCCATCCCTGAACAGGCTCAAATTTTTTGGTAGGTGGCTTAGCTATATCGTGAAGTAATGCTGCCCATCGGAGCCAGACATCTTTGGACTTTGCAGCCAGATTATCCAATACTTCCATGGTGTGAAGAAAATTATCCTTGTGGCCCTTTCCATCCTGATAATCAACTCCTGAAAGTTCGACCATCTCAGGCAAGATAAACTGCAAGAGACCACTCTCAAATAACAATCTGAATCCTACTGAAGGCTTATCGCAGTGCATTATCTTGTCCAGCTCAGTATAGATACGCTCGGCACTGACTATTTTTATTCTTTCTTTATTCCTATTTATTGCCTGAAAGGTATCAGGATCGATGGTAAAATTAAGTTGATTCGCAAAGCGAATAGCCCTCATCATGCGGAGCGGGTCATCTGAAAAAGTGACGTCAGCATCCAAAGGCGTCTTGATTAGCTTTTGCTCCAGATGTTCCATTCCGTCAAATGGATCAAACAACTCACCATAATTTTTTTGATTCATGCTTATGGCAAGCGCATTGATTGTAAAATCTCGTCGCAATTGATCATCGTAGAGTGTACCATTCTCGACCGAGGGTTTTCTGCTTTCAGCTGAGTAGGATTCCTTTCTGGCGCCTACAAACTCGATAATCAAATCCTTGTGGCGAATGGAAGCAGTACCAAAGGTCTTATAGTAGGCTACTTTAGGTGCAGGATGGATATAAGATGCTATCATTGCTGCAAAATCTATCCCATTACCTACTACCACTACATCTATATCATAACTCTTCCGACCTAATATCTTATCTCTTACATACCCTCCTATCACATAAGCCTCGACCCCCATCGTAGCTGTCGCCCTTTGAATTAAATCATAAGCATACTTCTCTTCGTCGGATAGATTAAAATATAATATCATATGTAGAGCTTATACCGGGATCAATTCAGAAGAGTATTGATTCTTAATTTCAGCAGTGATATCCACTATTTCATTATAACTGGTTGCATGGACTAATTTATTTCTAAAAATTTTGACAGAGGGTAATCCCCGAAAGTAATTAGCATAATGTCGCTTCATTTCAGCTAGACCCACTCTTTCTCCCTTCCAGGTAATAGACCGGCTCAGATGAGTTAATACAGCCTCGATGCGCTCATCCAGTGTGGGTGGCTCAGGAATGGGTAACCCTTCTAAATGTGCTTTAATTTCTCTAAATATCCATGGATTTCCAATGGTGGCGCGACCTATCATGATTCCATCTACGCCATACCTATCGCGATACAGTTTTGCTTTTTCAGGCGAATCAATATCTCCATTTCCGAATACGGGTATATGCATACGTGGATTTGCCTTTACTGCTCCGATGAGGGTCCAGTCTGCTTCTCCAGTATACATTTGCTTTCTGGTACGGCCATGAATAGAAATGGCTTTGATACCAATATCTTGTAACCTTTCTGCGACTTCTACTATATTGATGCTTTGTTCATCCCAGCCCAAACGAGTCTTGACCGTCACAGGAAGCGAAGTTGAGTTTACCACAGCACGTGTAAGATTGATCATCCTGTCTATATCTTGTAGTATACCTGCCCCGGCTAGTTTACAAACCACTTTCTTTACAGGGCAACCATAATTAATATCCAGTACTTCCGGTTTAGTTCTCTCGATGATTCTAGCAGCTTCAGTCATAGAGTTCACATCCGAACCAAATATTTGAATCCCTACCGGGCGCTCTTCATCGCGAATATCCAGTTTCTGTATGCTTTTATCTGCATTTCTGATTAATCCTTCAACTGAAATAAATTCAGTATAGAGCATATCACAACCTTGCGCCTTGCACAATGCTCTAAAAGGTGGATCACTTACATCCTCCATAGGCGCAAGTAATAAGGGAAACTCGCCAAGATTGATATCACCGATTTTTACCAACAGTTCAGATTATACGGCTAAGATAAAAAAAGCCCCACATTTAGAATGTAGGGCTTCGAATTGGTGGCGGAGGCAGGACTTGAACCTGCGGCCTTCGGGTTATGAGCCCGACGAGCTACCAACTGCTCCACTCCGCGGTATTTTTTTTAATTGAGTTGCAAAGGTACAAATTTGTTTGTCTATTGCAAATTTTAATTTATAATTAATTTGCCCGTTATTGGTAAATTACCCTCAGAGCTGATCTTATAAATGTAAAATCCTGAGGGAAAGTTCATTTTAGAGAACTCAATATTAGAGCTTGTTCCAGAGAGTGGTTCACTTAATACTTTTATACCATTTGAATTGAACAGTTCAATCCTACTATTTAGAGTAAAGTTTCCTTCCACTTTAATCACGTCCGTAGCCGGATTGGGATAAATCCGAAATGAAGACACATCAACCTTGTCATTAGCTACAATCTCAGAAAGTGACAAAACTCTGATTTTATCCAGGAATATTCCAGTCTTATTCCAGCGAGCATCGGATCGGAATAAAAATTTCAGGTATACAGATTTGCCAGCATATTCAGTCAAATCCATGAGCACATTTTCCCAGTTCGGTTGATATCCATCCAATACGGGCTCGTCAAGAATTTGATCTAATGAACCCGGAGTGGTTAGGTTACCACATAGTGGAGACCAGAAATGCCCGTCTTCAGAGGCATACACTTTAAAATAATCGATATTCTTCTCTATATACCACTTTGCAAAAAACGATAACTTTAGATTGTTATCATTGGGAAGTTGGATTTTATTTTTGGTGATCAATTGTTTGTCAGAAGCCTTGTCGTATTCTTCATTTTTCGTAACAGCAAAAGAAGAAGTACCTATATAAGCCTCCTTATTTGTAATAACCCAATTATTTTCTGAAGAAATGAACTGAAAAAGAGATAAATCATTCCCGTCAGAAGCAAAAATCACTTTTGCCGGCATTACATCTACAGTCAATGTATCAAAATGTATGTATCCACCATAGTCAATGGCCAATTTGAAAGATAGAACCTTAGCGTGTGGATTAGTATTATAAAAAGGTACAGAATAGACCTGTTTCTCTAAGTGTGGTTTTGAAAATGTAAACTCTCTATCGAAGGGCTGCAAAGAATTACTGACGGGGCTGATACGTATGCTCACCGGATCCCCCAAAAGACCATCCCGAGTCACATTAATCTGTAGAGTATCAAAGGTTTGAGTTATTATCTTTTCAGAAGCAATATTAGCACTCACTTTATTGTGCACCAACCACATAGAGGTAATATTTTGAGACAACATCTCGTCACAAATAGGTACGATACGGTCCACAGTGGGCCAAAAGCTATTGGCTTCATTATCTTCAGCAGCGCCACACTCAGTCGTAAGTGAGATCAGTGGATGATTCGGCGTCCCCTGATTATACATCCAGTCATCTGCAGCTCCGTTAACAGGATAATCAAGCACCTCTACATTCAACCCATATCCATAGTCAGTATACTTACTAAGTAACTCTGCAAATGATATGTAAGTCAGGCTATCAATACAATTGGCCGGATTATATCCCCAGGGATAGATAATTTCATTTGCATAAGAGTGATAATTAATAGCTAAACTAAAATTGTTCGATTTTACAAGTGAGCGAACAGCTTTTGTTTCCTGCTCAGAAAAACCGTCATAGCCTCTATATGTATCTGAAGTAGGTACAGGTGAGGAGCCTGAATCATCATACCCCCAGGCAAACCCATAGTTTCTATTTAGATCTACACCCTGAGGAGCTTCAGTATCATAATTTCTATTTTTACGCCAGTTACCACCACCGTTCGGTGCTTGAGCTTGATTATAGAGATAGCCATCCGGGTTTACACATGGCATAAAGAATAGCTCAGTATTATCTACCAAATATTTGATCTCAGGATTTTTATCATAATTCTCCAAAACATAC